>JBBSTE010000011.1:0-66455 GCA_038236185.1 Sphingomonadales bacterium
GCCCCGCCCCACGGGTCTAATCGTATACTTTGGCTCAAAACGAGATGCGCTGAACAAGTCCGAAGCGAATTGGCAAAGCGGTTCAGCATTTCGGGACCGGCGCGCGTTCGATTGCTTGCGCGAGTTGTTCGAGCCACAGCGCGGGTCCGTCCTCGACTATCGTCGAGGCGGCTTCGAGGACGAAGCTGCCGCGCGCGATGGCGATGTCGCCGACCGGGAAAATCGTCTTTGGCAACCGCCCTTCGAGCAGAGCTACGTCTTCGGGGTGGACACGCAGGATCGCCGATTCGGCGGCGTCGGCGAGGAGTTCGGCGGCGGCTTCGATCCGGCCTGCCAGCAGCTCCGCCGACACGCCGACCTCGCCGACGACGCGGCGGACAAGCAGCAGCACGGTTTCGCGAAGCTGTTGCGCGATCCGGTCGCGATCGATCCGGTCGCCGGCGTTGAGCTGGTCGATCAACCCTGTCAGCAGCGCCTGATCGCGCTGTCCCGCTTCGGTGATCGCGGCGTTGGCGGCGGCGATTCCATCAGCGTAGCCCGCGTCGCGCGCGGCGGCGATCGGATCGATGAAAGTGCTCGGCTGCGGCGAAGGATCGAGCGGATCCCAGCCTTCGGTCGGGTTGCTCGCCGGATCGGCGGGGCTGAAATGCTTCGGTCTGAGATCCGCTTTCTCGAGCCGCGAAAGGAGATCGCCGGGCGAAAACCCGATCGGCCGATCCGCGAACGCGCGGCGCAAAGCGCCCGCAGCGGCATCGTGGCGCGAGGAAAGTCCGGCGGTAAACTCCGTCATCCGACCATCACCCAGAACGACGTTTGCCCTGAGCTTGTCGAAGGGCTGTCCTTCTCTTGCTCGGGAATGAGGGAGGGCAGGGCTTCGACAAGCTCAGCCCGAACGGAACCGGGGGGCTTAGACATAATCGTCTTCGCCGCCACCCATCTGGATCGTGCCGTCCTTGGCCAGGCCGCGCGCGATCTGGATGATCGTCTTTTGCGCCTCCAGCACTTCGGTCAGTTTCATCGGCCCACGCGCCTCCATTTCGTCGCGGATGCCGTCGGCGGCGCGGCTCGACATGCAGCCGAGGAACCGCGCGCGAGCGGTCTCGTCGAGGCCCTTGAGCGCGCGGGTGAGGATGTCGCCGTCGATGTTGCGGATGAGGGTGCCGAGGTTCTTGTCGTCGAGTTCGAGGAGGTTGTCGAACACGAACATCGCCTCTTCGATCGCCTTGGCGGTATCGCGGTCGATCTTGAACAATTTGGGCATGACCTTCTGCTCGGTCGCCTTGCGCGCGCCCTGCAGGATCTTCGCCGCGCCGCGCGTGCCGCCCAATTGAACGCCCGCTGCTTGCGCTTGCCCGCCGGTGCGGCCCGCGAGCATCGTCTTCAAGGTCTCGACCGCCTCGGGCGTGATCGGGCCCAGCTTGGCGATGCGGTGAAGGATGTCGGGCTGAACCGCCTCGGGAAGCAGCTCGAGCACCTGCCCGCCGACCGCGGGATCGAGGTTGGCGATCAGCACCGCGGCGATCTGCGGATGCTCCTTTTCGATCATGCCCGCGATTTCGCTCGCGTCGAGCCAGTCGAGCAGGTCGATCTCGCACGCCGCCTCGGGCGGGGTGATCCGCGCGAGCACGCTCTCGGCCTTTTCGGTGCCGAGCGCGCGGTGCATCACCGCCTCGATTTTCGCGCGCGGATCGAAGGCGATCCCGGTGCGCTCGCGGGCACGGCCGACGAAATCGTCGAGGACGCCTTCGACCTCGGTTTCGCTGACGTCGGCGACCTTGAACATCGCCGAGCCCAACTGGCGGACCTCGTCGGGATCGAGCTTCTGGAGGATGGCCGCGGCCTCCTCCTCGCCGACGAGCATCATCAGCACCGCGGCGCGTTCGACGCCGGTGTAGCTGCGGGCGGTCGCTTGAGTCGGTGCGGTCATTTCGAATCCGCGCCGATCATGTCGCGCACTGCCAGCGCGGCGCGCGCGGGATTGTCGCGAGTGAAGCCGCGCACCGCGCCGATGCGGTCGTCATAACCGCGCGTCGCGTCGATCTGGTCGAGGCTGACGGGCGCGGCGACTGCCGGGCCGGTGCCGTCCGCGCCGCCGATCGGCGCACCGAAGGCGGCGCGCGGCGCGGTCTCGTCGCGTTTCTTCATCAGCGCCTTGGCAAGCGGACGCACGCCGAGGAACAGGACGAGCAGCGCGATGACGATCGCGGTCAGATTGCGCGCGATCATCGGCAGCCAGCTGTTGTCGTACCACGCCGGTCCAGAGTCGGTGGCGGCCTCGGCGCCAACGAATTTCTTGCTGATGACGGTGACATTGTCGTTGCGCGACTGGTCGAAGCCGACCGCGCTCTTCACGAGATCGCTGATCTGGTTGATTTCCAGCGCGGTGCGGCGGCCCTTTTCGGGGTCGCGCAGCAGCACCGCGACCGACAGCCGCTTGATCGCGCCGGGCGCGGCGCGCGTGACCGAGACTTCCTTGCCGAGATCGTAAGCGCGCTGGAACTGGTCCGATTGTTTCATCGGGTCGCCGCCGGTCGCGGGTGCGCCGGGGACGGGCGGGGTGCCGGGCGCGCCCGTCGCGGGCTGCGCCTGCTGGAGCGTGCTGGAGGCGGGCGGGGTGTTGCTGAGCGCGCCGGGGATTCCGCCCGCAGTCTGCGCAGCGGTCTGGTTGCCGGTCCACTGGCCGGTCTCGGCACGGAGCGTTCCGGCCTTGTCGAAGCTTTCGCGCGTTGCCGAGGTTTCGTCGAGGTTGATGTCGGCCTGCACCTCGGCGGTGAAATTGCCGCTGCCGACCAACGGCGTCAGCAACTGGATCAATTGCGTCCGGTATTTGTCCTCGACGCGGCGCTGGAGCTCGATGCGCTGGTCGCCGCCCGCGCCGTTTTGGCCGCCGGCCTTGGTGAGCAGGCCGCCCATCTGATCGACGAGCGTGACCGCATCGGGCTTCATCCCCGGCACAGACGAGGCAACGAGATTAACGATCGACGACACTTGCGCATCGCTCAAGGAGCGTCCGCCCTGGAGTTTCAGGATTACGGATGCGGAGGGTTGGGCATTGTCGCGGACGAACACGCTCGCCTCGGGCATCGCGAGATGGACGCGCGCCTCGGCGACCGCGTCGATTTCCTCGACCGATCGGGCGAGTTCGGTTTCACGGGCCTGACGCAGCCGTTCGCCTTCCACCGCGCGGGAAACCCCCATCGGGAGCTGGTCGAGGATCGCGTAGCCGCCCGGCGCCGCCTTTGGCAGGCCTTGCCCCGCGAGCAGCATCCGTGACTTCGAATAATCCTCGTCGGCGACGGTCAGCGATCCGGTCGAATTGTCGATATGGCTGTCGATGTTCGCCGCGCTGAGCGCCGACGTCACCGCCGCCTTGTCGGTGTCGGGAAGCCCCGAAAACAGCGTCTTCTGCGGTGGTGTAGACAGCGCGCCCCACGCCAGCGCGGCGGCGCCGATCAGGCCGACCATCAGCGCCATCGGCCCCGCGCGGCGGACCGCGGGCTGGGCCATGACGCCCTGGATTTGGCGCAACGGATTGGCGAACCGCTCGGGGACGAGCGGGGTGGTGGTGAGCGCGTTCATATCAAACCGGCATGCTCATGATGTCCTTGTAGGCGGACAGAATCTTGTTGCGGACCTGCAAGGTCGCCTCGAAACCGACCGAGGCCTCCTGACGCGCGAGCATCACCTTGGCGATGTCGATCGTCTCGCCGCGCTCATAGGCTTCGGAGAGTTGCCCGGCCTTCTGCTGGCCGTCGTTGACCTGCTTCAGCGCCGATTCCATCGTGCTGGCGAAGCTGGTCGTGGCGGGCGCCGCGGCGGGCGCAGCGGCGCTCGCCGAGGCATTGGCGCGGCTGAGCGCGGCGTTACGCTCGAGAATTTGCGCGCGCAGCGCCATGACGCGGTCGATGCCGCCGATTCCTCCGATGGTGCTCACGCGAACCTCCGGTTATCGAACTGGGTGATGTCGTCGCCCTGCTCGCGCGCCTTGGCGAGGCGGTAGCGCAAGGTCCGCTCGGAAATGCCGAGGCGTTTCGCGGTCTCGATCCGGCTGCCGCCGCATGCTTTCAGCGTCTCGCGGATCGCGGCGAATTCCGACAGCAGCACGACGCGGCCCAGCGTCGCGGGGGTTTCGTCGAAGCCGCGCGCCGGGGCGGCGGGACGGTCGAACACGATATGGCTCGCCTCGATCGTCTCGCCACCCGCGAACAGCAAGGCGCGCTGGATCACGTTTTCGAGCTCGCGGACGTTGCCCGGCCAGTCGTGGCGCATCAGCATCTCGATCGCGCCCGCGCTCGGCCACGGCACGATGCGGCGATTACCGGCGTGGCGCAGGATCATCGTCGCGGCGAGCGCGGGGATGTCCTGTACACGTTCGGCGAGCGGCTTGGTCGAAAGCGGGAAGACCGACAGGCGGTAATAGAGATCGGCGCGGAAGCGGCCCTCGGCGACCTCGGTCTGGAGATCGCGGTTGGCGCAGGCGATGACGCGGACGTCGATTTGCTGCGGCGTGGTCGCGCCGATTGGGATGACCTCGCGCTCCTGGAGGACGCGGAGCAGCTTCGACTGGAGCTGGAGCGGCATTTCGGCGATCTCGTCCAACAGCAGCGTGCCGCCGTGCGCGGCGCGAAAGAAGCCTTCGCCGCCCGACGAAGCGCCGGTGAACGCGCCCTTCTGGTGGCCGAACAGCATCGCCTCGAGCATCGTCTCGGGCAGCGCGGCGCAGTTGATCGCGACGAACGGGCCGTCGCGGCGGATGGAATTGTTGTGGATCGTGCGGGCGAGGACTTCCTTGCCGGTGCCGGTGGGTCCGTTGATCAGGACGGTGATGTCGGCCTCGGCGACGCGCTCGGCGAGCGCGAGCAGCGCCAGGCTCTCGGGATCTGCGGCGGTCGGCATTTCGGGGCCGGCGATCAGCGCGCGGGCGAAGGCGTTGCCGACCGCGGCGTCGGTGGGGCCGTAGGCGATGCGGGCAGGGGCGCCGTCGCGGTGCGGCTGGACGCTTGGCCCACCATCGCCGGCGTCGGCGAGCACGAGCGTGCGCGCCGGCGCTGCCACGGCCTCATCCTCGGCGACGAGATAGGCGACGCCGGGCTGCGCGCGACCAGTCGGCTTTTCGACCGAGAAGCCCTGTGCGCGCAACGACGAGATCAACGCGATCCGGCTGTCGGCGACGGTCGTGGACGGCACGATGACACGCATTCAAATCCCCCTTCGGTCGCTGCATGAAATGCGTCGGGAATGGTTAACGACCGGTATAGGATGTTGCCGGGCGGCAGTTTTTTTCCGGGCGTGCGCCGCCGCACATGCGCCCCGGCGCGCGAGCGCATACGAGGCGGCAAGGCGTTGCCGGAACCGGCAAGATCAGCGGCTAAAGTTTGCCGCAACGCGGTCGTTTGATGGGCTGACGGCTCGAACTTCCGCCTTGGGGGGCGGGGCGGAACGTCAGTTTGAAGGAGATATCATCATGTCCGTTATCGCAACCAACGTCTCGGCGCTCCGCGCCGCCACCTCCTCGACCATGGCGAACAAGAGCCTGTCGATGACGATGGAGCGCCTGTCGACCGGCAAGCGCATCAATTCTGCCAAAGACGACGCCGCCGGCCTCGCCATCGCCGCGTCGATGACGTCGCAGATCCGCGGCATGAACCAGGGCGTCCGCAACGCCAACGACGGTATCAGCCTGGCGCAGACCGCCGAAGGCGCGCTCGACGAAGTCGGCAACATGCTGCAGCGGATGCGCGAGCTGACGGTGCAGTCGAAGAACGGCACCTATTCGAGCGGCGACATCGCCAACATCAAGGCGGAGCAGGATGCGCTGGCGGCGCAGATCACCAGCGTCGTCGACAACACCGCGTTCAACGGCAAGAACCTGTTCGACGGCTCGGCCGCGACGGTTGCGGTGCAGGCCGGTGCGAATGCGGTCGATTCGCTGAACATCACGCTGACCAACCTCAAGACCGATACCGATCTGGCGGCGGTCGTGACCGGCGGCGCTTCGGTCGCCACCGCGACGCTCGCTCAGTATGACGCTGCGATCACCAAGGTCTCGACGGTGCGTTCGGGCCTCGGCGCGGTGCAGAACCGTCTGGAGAGCGCGGTCAACAACCTGACGTCGAACGCGACGAACCTGAGCGATGCGCGCAGCCGGATCGAGGATGCGGACTTCTCCGCGGAAACGACCAACCTCGCGAAAGCGCAGATCCTGTCGCAGGCCTCGACCGCGATGCTCGCCCAGGCGAACCAGTCGCAGCAGAGCGTGCTGAAACTGCTCCAGTAAGGATCGGCGGAGCCGGTGCCGCCCCCCTAAGGGTGTCGGCTCCGACGACCGCTCGCAAGAGTGGAAAAGGAACCCCGGTGGCCGTCGCCGCCGGGGTTTTTTTTGGTCGGCGAAGTCAGAACGGCAGAATCGCGTCGTATCGCTCGGCGGCGGGTGCCCCCGGCACCTTTGCGCCCGCGCGCAGCAGAAACGCGTGCCGCACGATTTCCGCCTGCTGCTCGATGCCGTAGCTCTTGAGCGGCCAGCCGGGGACGACGCTATAGTGATAGCGGCAGAACGGATGTCGCGCGATCGGCAGGAAGATGCCGCGCTGATGCTGCCAGACGTGGCACATCTCGTGAATGAACAGCCCCTGATCGGAGAGTGCCGCGGCCGCGAAATCCTCGCGCCACAGATCGCCGTGCGGGTGGAAATGCAAGTGGCCGCGCGGCGCCATGACGACGTGGCGGGGCTGAAAGAACGCCCATTTGCGCTGGTGGATTCGCACCGGCGCGTAATCGATCGCGTCGCCGTAGACCGAGCGCGCGAGGGCGATTTCGCCGGGGGTTAGCGGGCGCTCGTCAGGCAACGCCATTCTCCTCCTCGTCATCCCCGCGAAAGCGGGGACCCATCTCGGACCCGATCGACAACCACGACGGTTGGAATTGCGGAAGCCCCGGGAGATGGGTCCCCGCTTTCGCGGGGATGACGACATTGGGTTTGGTAGCGATCAAATCCCGCTAGGCCTTCGGCGCCGGATCGCCCGCCGCGATCACCTGCGCGTCTTTCTCGATGCGTAAGCCGTCGGCGAAGGTGAAGATGAAGGTGATCGCCGCGCCGGGCTTGATCCCGGGGTTCACGTCGAACAGCATCACATGCTTGCCACCCGGCGCGAAGGCGACGGGCTTGAGCGCGGGGACGGGGACCGACTTCACCGCATCCATCGTCATCGCGCCGCCGGGCAGCGTCTTCGTCTCATGCATCTCGCTCTTGATCGCGACATCGGTCGATACGCTGATCAGCGCCGCGTCGGTCGGCCCGCCGTGGATCGTGAAATACGCCGCCGCCGGGCGGCCCTGCACCGCCGCCAGCCGGACCCAGGCACCCGAGACGTAAAGCTGCTTCTCCTGCGCGCACCCGGCGATGGCTAAAGTGGCGGCAACGATGGCGAAAGGCGCGCGCAAAGGGAGTCTCCCGGTTCGGAACATCGCCCGCATTCCTATGCCTCCGCCCGCCTTGCGACAAGCCGAACCCTGCCTATATCGCGTTCAGCATGAGAGGTTGCGCTGCCGTAACGGGACGCGATCTCACGGGTTTTTGTTTCAGAGGGACTGAAGAGCGAACATGGCTAAAGTAATCGGTATCGATCTCGGCACGACCAACAGCTGCGTTGCGGTGATGGAGGGCGGCAAGCCCAAGGTGATCGAGAATGCGGAAGGCGCGCGCACCACGCCGTCGATCGTCGCCTTCGCCAAGGATGGCGAGCGGCTGGTCGGCCAGCCCGCCAAGCGTCAGGCCGTCACCAACGGCGACAACACCATCTTCGCGGTGAAGCGGCTGATCGGAAGGCGCTTCGACGATCCGATCACCAAGAAGGACACCGAACTTGTCCCCTACACGATCGTGAAGGGGCAGAACGGCGACGCCTGGGTACAGGCGGGCGGCAAGGATTATAGCCCCTCGCAGATCAGCGCGTTCACCTTGCAGAAGATGAAGGAAACCGCCGAATCGTATCTCGGCGAGACCGTGACGCAGGCGGTCATCACCGTCCCCGCCTATTTCAACGACGCCCAGCGCCAGGCGACCAAGGACGCGGGGCAGATCGCGGGCCTCGAAGTGCTGCGCATCATCAACGAGCCGACCGCGGCGGCGCTCGCTTATGGGCTGGAGAAGCAGGACGGCAAGACGATCGCGGTCTACGATCTCGGGGGCGGCACCTTCGACATCTCGATCCTCGAGATCGGCGACGGCGTGTTCGAGGTGAAGGCGACCAACGGCGACACTTTCCTCGGCGGCGAGGATTTCGATTCCAAGATCGTCCAGTATCTCGCCGACGCGTTCAAGAAGGACGAGGGGATCGATCTCACCAAAGACAAGCTCGCACTCCAGCGGCTGAAGGAAGCCGCCGAGAAGGCGAAGATCGAGCTGTCGTCTGCGGCGAGCACCGAGGTCAATCTACCCTTCATCACCGCCGACCAGAACGGCCCGAAACATCTCGTCAAGAACATCACGCGCTCGGACCTCGAGAAGCTCGTCGAGGATCTGATCAAGCGCACGCTCGAACCCTGCAAGAAGGCGCTCGCCGACGCGGGCATCAAAGCGGGCGATGTTGCCGAAGTCGTGATGGTCGGCGGTATGACCCGGATGCCGCGCGTCCGCGAGGTCGTGAAGGACTTCTTCGGCAAGGAGCCGCACACCGGCGTCAACCCCGACGAGGTCGTCGCGATGGGCGCCGCGATCCAGGCGGGCGTGTTGCAGGGCGACGTCAAGGACGTGCTGCTGCTCGACGTGACCCCGCTGTCGCTCGGCATCGAGACGCTGGGCGGCGTCTTCACCCGGATGATCGATCGCAACACGACGATCCCGACCAAGAAGGCGCAGACCTATTCGACCGCCGACGACAATCAGGGCGCGGTCACGATCCGGGTGTTCCAGGGCGAGCGCGAGATGGCGGCGGACAACAAGATGCTCGGCCAGTTCGATCTCGTCGGTATCCCGCCCGCGCCGCGCGGCGTGCCGCAGATCGAGGTGACCTTCGACATCGACGCCAACGGGCTGGTGAACGTGTCCGCCAAGGACAAGGGCACCGGCAAGGAACAGCAGATCCGCATCCAGGCTTCGGGCGGCCTCAGCGACAACGACATCGAACAGATGGTCCGCGACGCCGAGCAGTTCGCGGAAGAAGACAAGAAGCGTCGCGCGGGCGCCGAGGCGAAGAACAACGCCGAGTCGCTGATCCACACCACCGAACGCCAGCTTGCCGATAACGGCGACAAGATCGATGCGCCGCTGAAGGGCGAGATCGAGGCGGCGGTCGCCGAGGCCAAGACCGCGGTCGAGGGCGGCGATCCCGATGCGATGAACGAAAAGTCGCAGGCGCTGGCGCAGGTCGCGATGAAGATGGGCCAGGCGATCTACGAGCAGCAGGCCGCGTCGGAAGCCTCTCCCTCCGCTGATGGGGCCGAAGAGGCGCCGAAGGAAGACGTCGTCGACGCCGAATTCTCGGAAGTGGACGACAGCCAGAAGGCTTGAGACGATGACGCGGGAGCGGCCCCAGCCGAAACGGATGCGCAATCGTTACGCGATCGTACCGTTTAATTGGGGCCGCTCTGAGCGTTACTTTCGTTACTTTTGGCAGGGCGGGGGCCCGGCATGACCGAAGTCGATTATTACGAATTGCTCGAATGCGAACGCACCGCCGATGCGACGACGATCAAGTCGTCGTACCGCAAGCTCGCGATGAAATGGCACCCCGACAAGAACGCCGGGTGCAAGGACAGCGAAGCCAAGTTCAAGGCGGTCAGCGAAGCGTATGACGTCCTGAAGGACCCTCAGAAGCGCGCCGCTTACGACCGCTTCGGCCACGCCGCGTTCAAAGGTAACGGCGGCGGGCCCAACACCGCCGATTTCTCAGGCTTTTCCGATATTTTCGAAAGCGTGTTCGGGGAGTTCATGGGCGGGCGGCAGGGCGGTGGCCGGCAACAGGTCCGGCGCGGCGCCGACCTGCGCTACGACATGGAGATCACGCTCGAGGAAGCTTGGCACGGCAAGGCGACCGAAGTGACGATCGACGTCTCGGGGGTCTGCGACACCTGCCACGGCTCGGGCGCGCGCCCCGGCAGCCACCCCCATGCCTGCAACACCTGCGGCGGTCACGGCAAGGTCCGCGCGCAACAGGGCTTCTTTGTCGTCGAGCGCGCTTGTCCGGTCTGCAACGGATCGGGCCAGGTGATCGACGATCCCTGCCGCGACTGCCGCGGCGACGGTCGCGTCGAGAAAACCAAGACGCTCCAGGTCGACATCCCCGCCGGCGTCGACGAAGGCACCCGCGTCCGCATGTCGGGTGAAGGCGAGGCTGGGCCGCGCGGCGCGCCTGCGGGCGATCTCTACATCTTCCTCCACGTGAAGCGCCACGCGCTGTTCGAGCGCGAGGGCACGACGCTGTTCGCGCGCGCGCCGATCAGCTTCACCACCGCCGCGCTCGGCGGATCGCTCGCGATCCCCGGCCTCGACGGCGAGAGTCACGAGATCCGCATCCCGCCCGGCATCCAGTCGGGCAAGCAACTCCGCCAGCGCGGCGCGGGGATGCCGGTGCTGCAGGGCAGGGGACATGGCGATCTGGTGATCCAGATCGAAGTCGAGACACCGACCAAACTCTCGACCCGCCAGCGCGCGTTGCTCGAGGAGTTTCGCGAGTTGGAGACGGGCGACGAATGCCCGCAGGCGAAGGGGTTCTTCGCGAAACTGAAGGAGGCGATCGCGGGCGAATGAGCCGGGGCGATCAGGCCTTGCCGCCCCCTCTCGCGAGAGGGCGGAAAGTGGCAGCTTGGAAGCTGGCGATCAGAAGGTGGTAACGACCACCCCGACCACCAGCGCCTGAGCCGCAAGCGCCAGAACGGCGTTGCTCACGGTTTCGAACATGCGCATTGGGTCTTCTCCGATGCCGGAAAGGTCCGGCACGGGATCACGTGGTGATCGTTGCGTGATCACGCAATATTATTACGCCGTATTCGCGACTGCAGGAAATGCATTCGTTCGCCTCAGCCGGCGAGTTGAGGGTGAACTTCGCTGGCGAACGGATTGGCCACGGTCATTCCGCGAAGGACGAAACCGTCCTGCAAATCTTCGCTCAGAAATAGGTCGCACCCTGCTTCGGCCGAAGCGGTGAGGATGAGCGAGTCCCAGAACTGCAAGCGATGGCCAAACGCCAGATCGAGCGCCGCGACTAATGTCCGCTCCGTGGTCCCCATCACGGAGCATGTCTCGCGAAGAGCCAAGACGATACGGCGCGCATCGACCGCATGGACACCGGCGCGGCGAAGAACCACGAACAACTCGCCGAGCGCTTGAGTTGCGATCACAACGGCAAACCGCTCCAACAGGAACGGTACAATGTAACGGGCGCATTCGATTTTCGGTGAGTCGCTCTCCGCCTTGCCAATGTCGGACATGTACACGAGAACATTGCTGTCGAGCGCAATGCGCATCAATCGTAGAGATCTTCGCGCTGCCACGGCCCGATGATCCGGTGCGGCTGCTGTTTGAGAATCTCCAAAAGGTCCTCGATGCGTTTTTTCTGGTCCTTCCGGTCGGCCCCGACCGGGACGACACGCGCAACCGGTTCGCCGCGTGAGGTCACGACAAAACACTCTCCGTTCCGCACATCGCGAAGCAGTTCCGAGAAACGCTGGTTGGCCCTTGTCGCGGTAATGAGCCGATCCATGCAGACAATCTAGTGTCAAATACTAGATTCGTCAATCTGTGGTCCCGAACACCCGCGCGAAGATTGTATCGACGTGCTTCAGATGATAGCCAAGGTCGAACTTGTCGGCGATCTCGTGGGGCGATAGCGCCGCGGTCACCTCCGGATCGGCCTTGAGCAACGCCTCCAACGACAAGTCGCCGTCACTCTCCCATACCTTCATCGCGTTGTGTTGGACCAGCCGGTACGCATCCTCGCGGCTCATCCCCGCCTGGGTCATTGCCAGCATCACCCGCTGCGAATGGATGAGGCCGCCCATCTTGTTGAGGTTCTTCTCCATCCGCTCGGGATAGATCAGCAATTTGTCGATCACCCCGGTCAGCCGCGCCAGCGCGAAATCGAGCGTGATCGTCGCGTCGGGGCCAATGTAGCGTTCGACCGAGGAATGGCTGATGTCGCGCTCATGCCACAGCGCGACATTCTCCAGCGCGGGCGTGACGTAACCGCGCACCATCCGCGCGAGGCCCGTCAGATTCTCGGTCAGCACCGGGTTGCGTTTGTGCGGCATCGCCGACGAGCCCTTCTGGCCGGGCGCGAAATACTCCTCCACCTCCAGCACCTCGGTCCGCTGGAGATGGCGGATCTCGATCGCGACGCGTTCGATCGACGAAGCGATTACGCCGAGTGTCGCAAAGAACATCGCGTGGCGGTCGCGCGGGATGATCTGCGTCGAGACGGGTTCGACGGTGAGCCCCATCTTCTTGGCGACATGAGCTTCCACGAACGGATCGATATTGGCGAACGTGCCGACCGCGCCCGAGATCGCGCAGGTCGCGACATCGGATCGCGCCGCGACCAGCCGCGCGCGGCTGCGGTCGAACTCGGCATAGGCCTGCGCGAGTTTTAGCCCGAACGTCACCGGTTCGGCGTGAATGCCGTGGCTGCGGCCGATCGTCGGCGTCATCTTGTGCTCGATCGCGCGGCGCTTGAGCACCGCGAGCAACGCGTCGATATCCGCGATCAATATGTCCGACGCGCGCGCGAGTTGCACCGCAAGGCAAGTATCGAGCACGTCCGACGAGGTCATTCCCTGGTGCATGAACCGCGCTTCCGGCCCGACATGCTCGGCGACGTTGGTCAGGAACGCGATGACGTCGTGCTTGGTTTCGCGTTCGATCGCGTCGATCCGCTCGACCTCGAACGCCCCCTTTTCCCAGATCGCGGTCGCGGCCTCTTTCGGCACCACGCCGAGCTCGGCGAGCGCGTCGGTGGCGTGCGCCTCGATCTCGAACCAGATGCGGAATCGCGCCTCCGGCGTCCACAAATCGCTCATTTCGGGGCGGGAATAGCGCGGAACCATGGCGAATCCTTCGTCGCTTCGGTGGAACGATTCGTCGCGTTCTCCGCGAGAGAATCGCCACATTTCAGCCCCTAGCAGCCTGAAGCGGTGCCTTCAAACCGTCAATGCGGAACCAAGTTTTCGAGTCGAAGGTTCTATTTGCACAGTCCCTTGCCGGTGTTGCGTATCCGCACCTGGCTCTCAATAAGCACTTATCAGGAGAGTGACAATGCTGAAGTATATTCTTCTTGCGACCGCTATGACCTTGTCCGCGCCTGCACTGGCGCAGGAAGCGCCGAAACCGGCCGATACTACGGTTGTTAAAGATGATCCGATGAACAACGCGCCGCTCGGCTCGGCCGCGAAGGCGAGGCCGGACCCGACCGCGTCGACGCCGACTGCCACCCCTCCGGCCACAACGGCGCAGTCTCCGACGGCCGAACCTGCGACGGATGGTACGGCTCCGACCTCCCCGGCCGACCAGGCGAAAGCCAACAAATCGGCCTTGGAGACCACCCCGCCCAAGGACACCGCGCAAACCGCAAACGCGCCGACGCAGGAAACGGCACAGGCCGCGCCTGCGGACGCGAATGCGGTGAACTCGGTCATCGACAGGGAGTTTGCCAGCTACGACAAGGATTCGAACGGCTCGCTGAGCAAGGCCGAGTTCGGCGCGTGGATGGATGCGCTCAAGGCGAAGTCGCCCAGTGGCGCGACCGCGGCGGCTGATCCGAACTGGAACGAGGCGGCGTTCGCGCAGGCGGATACCGACAAGTCGAAGGCGCTGTCGAAGGTCGAACTGGCCAGCTTCCTCGGCACCGCCACAAAGTCCGCTTCGTAACATTGACGAGCGAAAGGATTGCGGCCGCCGGAGCGTTCCGGCGGCCGTTTTTCGTGTGTGGTTAGATCAGCCCCCGCGCGCGCAGGCTGACATGGCCGCTGGTGCCGACGACGATATGGTCGTGCACGGTGATGCCGAGCCGCTTGCCCGCATCGATGATCGCGCGGGTGATATCGATATCGGCGCGGCTGGGGGAGGGATCGCCGCTCGGGTGGTTGTGGACGAGGATGATCGACGCCGAACCGATCTCGATCGCGCGGCGGATCACCTCGCGGACGTGGACCGTCGCCTGGTCGATCGATCCCTCGCTCATAACCTCGTCGCGGATCAGCATGTTGCGCGTGTTGAGGTGGAGTACGCGGACCCGCTCGATCGCGTGATGCGCCATGTCGGCGCGGAGATAATCGAGCAACGCCTGCCAGTTCGCCAGCACCGGTCGCGCCTCGACCTCCGCCTGCACCAGCCGCAACGCCGATGTATGCGCGATCTTGATCGCGGCGACCGCGGTTTCGCCCATGCCGGCGACGCGTGACAGCGCCTCGGCATCGGCGGTGAGAAGCCCGCCGATCCCGCCGAACTCGCGGAGCAA
This sequence comes from Sphingomonadales bacterium, assembly GCA_038236185.1. Taxonomy (GTDB): domain Bacteria; phylum Pseudomonadota; class Alphaproteobacteria; order Sphingomonadales; family Sphingomonadaceae; genus Sphingomonas. Next base: position 14,448 of record JBBSTE010000011.1, read on the forward strand.
TGCCTTCGCCAGCGGCTTGGTGTCGCGGCGCGGGATGGCGAGCGCGAGGAGATATTCGATCAATTCGTGGTCGAGCAACGCCTCGCCGCCGCGCCCGAGCAAACGCTGGCGCAGGCGCGCGCGGTGGCCCTGCCTGTCGTTCGGCGCATCGGTGCTTGGTTCGGCATCGGCCATGGCGGAAGGCTAAGGCGCGAAGAACGGACGCGCAATTGCCTCCGCGCCGGTCGCGTCGCTATGGGGGCAGGATAGTGCGTAGCGAGAGGCAACCGACAGTGGAGGAAACGCACATTCCCCGCGCCGGAGCCCCGCGAAAATGGCGGCGCATAGCGTTGGCGGCCGTCATCCTGCTGGCCCTCGCCGCCCTGATCGCCTGGCTCGCGCGCGTGCCGATCGCGAGCCATTTCGTCGACGGGACGCTCGCGGCGAACGACGTGCCCGCGCGCTACACGATCGCCGATCTCGGATTCGGCCGCCAGCGGCTCGAAAACGTCGTCCTCGGCGATCCGGCGTACCCCGATCTCGTCGCCGATTGGGTGGAGACGCGCACCGACATCGGCGTGACCGGGCCGACGCTCGTCGGCGTCCGTGCGGGCAGGGTGCGGCTGCGCGGGCGTTTGGTGGAGGGGAAACTCTCTCTCGGTGCGATCGACCGGCTGCTGCCCGCGCCGTCGGGCAAACACTTCGCGCTCCCCGCGATCGATCTCGATGTCGCCGACGCGCGGATGCGACTGGATACGCCGTACGGGGCGGTCGGCCTCAAGCTGTCCGGCACGGGCCACCTCAGAGACGGCTTTCGCGGTGCGCTCGCCGCGGTCGGCCCACGGCTGAGGGTCGGCGAGTGTTCGGCAACGCAGATGACCGCCGCGCTATCGATCCGGATCGCCGATCAGGCGCCGATCATCGAAGGCCCGGTGCGCGCCGACGCGCTCGTCTGCGGCGAGGTGCGCGCGACGCGGCCCGCCGCGCGTATCGCGGCATCGCTGTCGCCCGCGCTCGACCGCTGGTCGGGCAGCGCGCGGATCGCCGGCGGCGTGCTCACCCACCCGTCGGCACGCGTCGCGCGCTTCGGCGGGGCGATCGGTTTCAGGGGCGATAGTAACGGCACCGCCGGCACGATCGCGGTGGAGGGGACGCAATTCGTCACGAGCGGTGTCGGCGCGGCATCGGTCGCGATCGACGGTCAATGGCGCGCCGGAGCGCAAAGCGCCTTCGAAGGTGCGCTCAAGGCGCGCGGCGCGGCGATCGATCCGGCGATCCGCCGACGCATCGCCGCGATCGGCGCGGCGGCGGACGGATCGCCCGTGGCGCCGCTCCTTCGCAAACTTGCTGTCGCCGCGGAGCGAGGGGCAGGGCGGTTCGACGTCGAAGCGTCCGGCATCGTCGCCGCAGCGCCAATCTCCGCCCGTGCCGACCGTCTCGCGATGACCGCCGCCAGCGGCGCGCGCGTCACGCTGCTCGACAGCGCGGTCGTTGCGTCGAGCGATGGCGTGACCCTCAACGGTCGCCTTGGTATCGCGGGCGGCGGGTTGCCTGATGCGCGGATCGCGCTCGCGCAACGGGCGGTTGGCGAGCCGATTGCCGGGACCGTCGTGATGGCGCCGTATCAGGCGAAGAACGCCCGGCTCGCGCTGACACCGGTCCGATTCGCCGCGGCGAGCGGCGGCACCACGATCATGACCGTCGCGACAGTCTCCGGCCCGCTAGGCGACGGTCGTATCGAGGCGCTCACCATACCGCTCGACGCGCGCTGGCAAGGCGGTCGATTGACCGTCAATCCGCGTTGTGCGCCCATCTCGTTCGATCGGCTGGCGATATCGGGGCTCGCCTTGCGCCCGGCCCGGTTGACGGCCTGCCCCACAGGTGGCGCGTTGCTCCGCGTCGCGAACGGCGCGGTCAGCGGTGGCGCGCGGATCGCCGCTGACCAATTCGCCGGGACGCTCGGGTCGAACCCGGTGACGCTGGCGATGTCGGGCGCCAATGTATCGATCGGCAATCGCGGCTTCGCGATAGACGGGCTCTCGGCACGGCTCGGCCAGCCCGATCGCGCGACGCGGCTAGATGTCGCACGGCTCGAAGGCATGCTGGCGAACGGCAATGTCACCGGGCATTTCTCCGGCGGCGCGGGACAGATCGGCAAGGTGCCGTTGCTGCTGTCGGACGCGACCGGCCGATGGCGATTGTCGCGCGGAATCCTATCCGTCGATGGCAAACTGATCGTCTCGGACGCCGCGGAAAATCCGCGCTTCGTCCCGCTCGCCGCGAACAATGTAGCGCTGACTCTTGCCGGAAACGCGATCCAAGCCCGAGGGGCGCTCGTCGCGGCGAAGACCGGAACCAAGGTCGCCGACGTTACGATCCGCCATGCGCTCTCCACGGGCGAGGGCGCCGCCGACCTGACGGTCGCTGGAATCGCGTTCGACGACACGCTCCAGCCCGACGACCTGACCCGGCTGACCTACGGCGTCATCGCCGATGTGAAGGGCAAGGTTTCGGGCGACGCGCACATCGCCTGGTCGCCGCAAGCCGTGACGAGCACCGGCACCTTCCGCACCGCTGGAACCGATCTCGCCGCCGCCTTCGGGCCGGTCAGGGGTCTCTCGACCGAAATCCGCTTCACCGATCTGCTCGACCTCGAAAGCGCCCCCGGCCAGATCGCGACCGTCGCGGCGATCAACCCCGGTATCCCGGTCGAGGACGGCCGGATCGTTTACCAGACGTTGCCGAACAACCGCGTGTCGGTAACCGGCGCGCGCTGGCCGTTTGCGGGCGGCACGCTGTCGCTCGACCCGACCTTGCTAGACTTCTCCGCCGAACAAACCCGACGGCTGACCTTTCAGGTCGCGGGAATGGACGCGGGCAAGTTCCTCCAGCAATTCAATTTCGACAATTTGACCGCCACCGGCACCTTCGACGGCACGCTCCCGATGCTGTTCGACGCGTCGGGCGGACGGATCGAGGACGGCACGCTCGTCGTCCGCCCCGGCGGCGGCACGATCGCCTATGTCGGCGACCTCACCCAGAAGGATTTGGGCTTCTGGGGCAATCTCGCCTTCCAGTCGCTCCGCTCGCTCAAATATCAGCGCCTCAACGTCGTGATGAACGGCCCGCTAGCGGGCGAGATGGTGACAGAGGTGAAATTCGCCGGCGTCAGCCAGGGCAAGGGCGCGAAATCGAACTTCCTGATCCGGCGGCTCCAGAAGCTGCCGTTCGTCTTCAACGTGCGGATCAAGGCGCCCTTCCGCGGACTGCTCGATTCGGTCCGCTCGTTCTACGACCCCAACCGTCTGATCGAACGCAACCTCCCCGCGCTGATCGAAGAGCAGAACCGCGCCGTTCAGCCTCCCGCAAGCGCGACCACGCCATCACAGCCCAAGGATTGACGATGACGCCACGGAGACCGAACCTCGCTGGGGTGACGAGAACGATCATCACAACCGCCTTGCTGGCCACCGGCGGATGCGTCAGCATCACCGCGCCCGACAAGCCGATCGTGATCGAACTCAACATCAACGTCACGCAGGAAGTGGTCTATCGGCTCGACAACGAGGCGAAGTCGCTGATCAAGCAGAACCCGGGAATTTTTTGATGATGCTGAAACCCTTGCTCCTCACCCCCCTAGTCGTTGGCACGCTGATCGCGCTCGCCGCGCCCGCGATCGCACAGCGCGATCCGGCCTATGCCGCGGCACGCGCCGCCGGGCAGGTCGGCGAGCAGCCTGACGGATATTTGGGGGTCGTCGGGGCTGGGTCGGCGCAGCTCCGCGCGCTCGTCAGCGACATCAACATCCAGCGCAAGTCGGCGTATACCCAAAAAGCGAATGCGAGCGGCGCGACGATCGAACAGCTCGCCTTCACCAGCGGCTGCAACCTGATCGCGCAGACGTCGCGGGGGGAGAAGTACAAGACGCCGGCGGGCGTCTGGGCGACCCGCGGCGCGGGCGCGCCCGAACGGGATTCGCGCTGCGTTTGACCGGAGACGGCCAGAAGCGCTTGTATTGCAAGCCGATCAGTTCTTCTTTTCCGTCATCCCCGCGAAAGCGGGGACCCATCTTGGATGCGATGATCACGCACAACGGTCGTGATGGACAAATCCTCAGGAGATGGGTCCCCGCTTTCGCGGGGATGACGAAGTGGGAGCGCCCCCCCCGCCCCCCGGCGGTTGACTCGCGCCGACCCCTTTCCTAAACGCGGCCCAGTTCGGCGGGGAAGCGTGCTTCTCCGCCGGTTTGTTATCGAATTTTCGACATCACCGGACGTAAGGACGACCTCGTTTCGTGGCGAACGAACCTGATCAGACCCCCGGCGGCGAAGACCCCCGCCTCGCCTCGCTGGAGGGCCGGCTGGAATCGGCGCGCCGCACCGAGGCGGATCGGACCAAGACGCCCGAACCGCCGATGGGGATGGCGAGTACGGGGGCGCGGACCGGACAGCGCGTGCTGTCGACGCTCGTCGGCTATCCGCTCGGCGGCGGCATCGTCGGCTGGTTCCTCGACGGGCTGTTCGACACTCGCCCGTGGATCATGCTGACCTTGCTGTTCCTCGCCTTCGCGGGGGCGTGTTTTCAGGTCTTCAGCATCTCCAAGGAACGGTAACGAATAGGGCGCCGCCCGTTCGTTCGACCGCATTGACGTTTTAAATTTGAGAATAGGGACAGGGATTTAAGCGTGGCCGCTCCAGCCAAGATCGACCCGATGAGCCAGTTCGCGATCCACCCGATGGTCGGCGAACTCGGCTCGCCTTTCGCGTTCACCAATTCCTCGCTGTGGATGGTCGTCGTTCTCGCCGTGATCCTGATCTTCATGGTCGGCGGCAACCGGCGTCAGCTCGTCCCGGGCCGGTGGCAGGCCGCGGTCGAAGGCTTGACCGGCTTCGTCGAAGGCATCACCCGCTCGAGCATCGGCCCCGAAGGTCGCCGCTACCTTCCCTGGGTGTTCACCGCCTTCACCTTCCTGCTGTTCGCCAACGTCATCGGCGCGATGCCCTTCGCGATCGTCCCCGGCGCGCATCCCTTCACCGTGACGAGCCAGTTCTCGGTCACCGGAACGCTGTCGATCATCAGCTTCGCGATCGTCCTTGGCGTCGGTTTCTGGAAGCACGGTCTGCGCTTCTTCGGCCTGTTCTGGCCGAAGGATGCGCCGTTCGTGCTCGCGCTGTTCATCTTCCCGATCGAGCTCGTCTCGTTCCTGGTCCGCCCGTTCTCGCTGGGCTTGCGGCCGTTCATCGCGATGTTCGCGGGGCATATCCTGCTCGATGTGTTTGGCAATTTCGTCGTTCAGGGCCTGAACGCTGGCGGGGTGGCGGGCTATGGAGTGACCGGGCTGGCGTTCGTGTTCGTCGTGTTCGTCAACGCGCTCGAGCTGCTGGTCGGCGCGATCCAGGCCTATGTCTTCGCGCTGTTGACCTCGCTCTACATCAACGATGCGGTCAATCTGCACTAAACCCTTTCTAATCAACGCTTAAATCCAATGGAGTTTTTGAAAATGGATCTCGCTTCCGCACAAGTCCTCGGCGCCGGTCTGGCCGCCATCGGTGTCGGCGCCGCCTCGGCGGGCGTCGGCTTCGTGTTCGGCTCGTTCCTCCAGGGCGCGATGCGCAACCCGGCAGCTGCGGCGGGCCAGCAGGGCACGCTCTACATCGGCTTCGCCGCCGCCGAGCTGCTCGGGCTGATGGCGTTCGCCGTCGCCATGATCATCCTCTACGCTCGTTGATCCCGTGCCGCCGGCGGGACTCCCGCCGGCGTCGCGTATCAGGTGACGCATGCCACAGATTGCCCAACTTAATCTCGTCTATCTCTCGCAGTGGTTCTGGCTGCTGATCACGCTCGGCGTGATCTTCTTCGTCGTCGGCCGCGGGATCGTTCCCAAGGTCGAGGCGACGGTGGACTCGCGCGATGCGAAGATCGCCGCCGATCTTGCCGCGGCCGAACAGGCGCGACAGGAGGCAGATGCGAGCGAAGCGAAGTGGCAGGCCGATATGGCCAAGGTGCAGGCCGACGCCCAGGCCGCGGCCGCGGAAGCGCGCTTCAAGGCGAGCGAGGAAGGCGCGGCGCGGCTGGCCGAGGCGGACGCCGCTCTGTCGGCCAAGGTCGCCGAGGCTAACGCCCGCCTAGCGGCCTCTCGCGACGCGACGCTCGCGTCGATCGACGATGTCGCGGCTGATGCCGTGCGGGATATTGTCGCCAAGGTGTCCGGCGCCGAAATATCGGCGGCGGACGCCGGCAAAGCAGTAAAGGCGGCGCTCGCGCATGGCTGAGAATCCTGTCGCCCATACACTCGTTCCCGGCGAAGTCGGCGAGCATGAAGAGCCCACCGCGCTCGGTATCTCCGCCGGCGGCTGGGTCGCGATCGCGATGCTCGTCGTGTTCGCGATTGCCTTGGCCGCGAAGGTGCCGTCGATCATCGCGGGCATGCTCGACGCGAAGATCTCAGGGATTCGCGAGCAACTCGACACCGCCGCGAAGCTTCGCGCCGAGGCCGAAGCGCTTCGGTCCGAATATGAGGTCAAGGCGCGCGAGGCCGACGAACAGGCGGTGGCGCTGCGTGAATCCGCCGCGCATCAGGCCGAGGATATCATCGCCAAGGCGAAGCTAGACGCGACCGCGCTGATCGCGCGCCACGAGGAAGCCGCGCAGGCAAAGATCGCCTCGACCGAACGCGCCGCGCTCGTCGAAATCCGCGCTAAGGTCGCCGACGCCGCCACCCGCGCCGCCGCGGCGATCATCGCCGAACGCCTCGGCGCAACCGCGGACAAGGCACTGGTCGATCGCACCATCGCGGGGCTGGGGCGGCCGAACTAGGCGTTAATCGGGCGCTTTTTCGCTCGGCGGGTTTCTGATCCCCGCGAGCATCGCGGAGGCGGGCGCATCGCGCTTGATCACCGAGATGTCGCCCGTCGCCTCCAGTACGACTGCGGCGACGGCAGACATATCGCTCACGCTGGCGGTCCGGAGCTTCGCGATCACGTCGTCGTGGGTGACGCGGCTGAGATGCATCGCCTGCTCGATGAAGCGCCCGCGATAGACCAGCAGCAGGGGCTCGTTCTCGATGACGCGGCGAACCGCTGCGTTGCGGCGGGCGCGGGCGAGCAGATATTGAGCGATTAACAACGTCGTCAACGCGGTCAGCGCGCGCAGATACGGCAGCCAACCCGACGCGGTCGCCGCGCTCGCCAACAACGAGCCCGTGGCGAGCGTGACGACGAAATCGAACGCGGTCATCTTCGACAAGGTTCTGAGACCGAGCATCCGCACGAGCGCGATGATCCAGGCGAGCGCAGCAATGGCCAGGACCATCGCGCTCGTCGCGGCGCCGACATACGTCGTGAAATCGAACATCCCGCCGCAATGCCCGATCGCCGGACGATTGACGAGGGTTAGTGGTGCAGTGTCGATCTTGCTGTAAGCCCGTCGGCATGAGCTCTTCCGACGATCCCTCCAAATCCGAACTCGCGCAGGATCGGACCGATCTGGCCGAGGATCGCACCCTGCTCGCCAATGAGCGCACCTTCAGCGGCTGGGCGCGGACGTCGCTCGCCGCGATCGGGGTCGGGCTCGGGTTCAACGCCTTGTTCGGGAAGATCGAACCTTTTTGGGTGCCGCGTGCGATCGCCACCCTCTTCATCCTGGTCGGGGTGCTGGTCATCGTGATGGCGGAACGGCGCGCGTGCGCCGTGATGGCGCGATTAAGCGCGCACCAGGTAACCGAGCTGCCGGCGATGAACCTCCGGTTGATCGCGATCGTCTTCGCGATCGGTGCGGTTGCGCTCATCGTCGGGCTGTGGACGCTGATCTGATCCGCGGCCCGAGCTCATGAGCGCGCGTCGAGTGCGGCGACGTGCGGTCGGATGTCGTTTTTCGCCTATATCGGCGTTGCACCAAGGCGCACCATTCGCCCGAATACCGTAATCGGGAGGCGCATCATGGCGCGCGGGCTCTACCTTCTCTATGCAATCGTCGCGTACGTCGTGTTCTTCGCGACGTTCCTCTATCTCATCGCCTTCCTCGCCAATGTGCCTGATCTGCCGAGTACCGTCGATGCCGGCCCCTCCGCCGAACCCACCATCGCCGCCGCGATCGATCTCGCGCTGGTCGCGATCTTCGGCCTTCAGCACAGCATCATGGCGCGTCAGGGCTTCAAGGCGGCGTGGACGCGGATCGTGCCCGCGCCGATCGAACGCAGCACCTATGTCGTCTTTTCAAGCTTGGCGCTGATCCTGCTCTACGTGTTCTGGCTGCCAATCCCGGCGACCGTGTGGAGCGTCACGAACCCGGTCGGCGCCAGCCTGATCTGGGCGGTGTTCGCGATCGGCTGGTCGATCCTGCTGCTCAGCACCTTCCTGCTCAACCATTTCGAGCTGTTCGGTCTCAGCCAGGTCTGGCGCGATCTGCGCGGCCGCGCCGCCGCCGCGCCGCAATTCCGCCAGCCGTTCTTCTACAAATTAGTGCGCCACCCGCTCTACAGCGGCTTCGTCATCGCTTTCTGGGCGGCGCCGGTGATGACGATCGGCCATTTGCTGTTCGCGATCGGAATGACGACGTACATCCTGATCGCGATCCGGATCGAGGAGCGCGACCTCGTCGACCTGTTCGGTCACGATTACGTGCAATACCGCGAGCGTGTCGGCATGCTCGCGCCCAAGCTCAGGCGCGGCTGACGCGCAATTATTTCGGCTTGCGGAACTTGTAGACGAACTGGTCGGTCTTGCCGCGGATCGCGGGATCGAAGACGACCGCGGTGTGCGGGTCGGCGGGGTTGGCGTACATCTGGCTCTCGGCCTCCAGCCTGAAGCCCGCCGTCTCGATCTCCGCCTTCGTCGCGGTCGCGTCACCACGATGCAGGCTGTCGGCCACAACGAACGGCGCATCGCCCGCGACGCCGATATGATCGACCACCAGCAACGTCCCGCCCGGCTTCAGCGCCGCGAACAGCATCGCCGCGACCTTCCCCCCGAAATCGGGGGTTGCCTGTTTCAAGTGGAGGTCATGCCAGTTCTGCACCGTCACGATCGCGTCGAGCTTCTCGGGAAACGCGATCGCGCCGAGCGACTCGCGACTCGGCACGACGTTGGCGTAACCCTCGACCGCCGCGTCCTGATCGGTCGCATAAGCGGCGCGGAACTTGATGAACTCCTCGGGCTGATAGGCGTAGACCTTGCCCGTCGGCCCGACCGCCTTCGCCAGGATGCGCGTCAGATAGCCGCCGCCCATGATGAAATCCGCCACCTTGTCGCCCGGCTTGATTCCCGCGAAGGCCAGGAGTTCGGCGGGCTTGCGCGCCGCGTCACGCGTCCGGTCCGCCTCGGGGCGCGCGGGATCGGCGACCGCGGCGACGATCGCTTTGGGCGGTGCGCCCGCGGTGATCAGGGGCGCGGCGACGATCAGCGCCAGCAACGGCAAGACGATGCGTGTCATTCCGATTCTCCTTCAAGCTTTGCGACGAGTATTGGCCGAAGTCGGTCGCGGCGCAACGGCGCGCTTTGCGCGGTGCGCCGCCGCGGCGTAAGAGAGACGGCCCCGAAAGGACGAAGCCCGTGAAGTTCAACCTGTCCCCGCTCGTTCCCCTGTTGCTCGCCGTGCCAGCGCTCGCGCAGTCCGATCAAGCGACTCCGCCCGTCGAGGACAAGTCGCAGGCAAGCCAGGCGGCGGACAATTTCTCGCTCGATCTGCCCGCCGACGACGCCGCAGCCACCCCCGAGGCGACTGCGGCCACGCCAACCCCGAAATCCGCCATCACACCGGAAACGTCCGAGGCGGTCAGCCGATTCACGATCGACACCCCGATCGAACAACTGCTGGCGAACACGCGCAGCAAGGCGGTGCTAGATCGAAACATGCCGGGGCTGTCGACCGACAAGAACCTCGACAAGATCCGCAACCTCAGCCTGCGCGCACTGCAATCGCATTCGGGCGGCAAGCTGACCGACGCGCTGCTCGAGAAGACCGGCAAGGAGCTCGCCGCCCTCCCGCCCGAAACGCGCCTGCCGCCCGGCCGGTAGCTCCAGGATCGGATTCCAACGGATCGAACAATCCTCGTCATTCCGGCGAAAGCCGGAATTCAGGGTTGCAGGCGACGTCGCTCTTGACTCTGGATCCCGGCTTTCGCCGGGATGACGGCTTAAGGTGATCGCGTTCGACTCTGGCCTCTCCGGCGGACCGCCCCTAGATCGGCGGCATGGCGAGCTACGGCCCCCCCGATCGGTTCAACGAAGAACAGGCGACCTTCGCGGTCCGCGGCAGCGACGCGCCCGATCTCGACGCCGGCGTCGCCGCGATCCGCAACGTCCTCAAGACGCTGCCGTCACGCCCCGGCGTCTACCGCATGCAGGATACGCGCGGCGACGTCCTCTACGTCGGCAAGGCGCGCGCGCTGAAATCGCGCGTCACCAACTACACGCAGGTCGAACGCCTCCCCAAGCGCCTTCAGCGCATGGTCGCGCAGACCCGCAGCATGACGATCGTCACGACCAACAACGAGGCCGAGGCGCTGCTGCTCGAAGCGCAGCTGATCAAACGCTACCGCCCCGCCTACAACGTCCTGCTGCGCGACGACAAAAGCTTCCCGTTCATCCTCCTCCGCCACGACCACGATTTCCCGCGCATCACCAAGCACCGTGGCGCGCGCAAGGCGAAGGGCGATTATTACGGCCCGTTCGCCAGCGCGGGCAGCGTCAACAACACCCTCAATGCGCTCCAGAAACTGTTCCTGCTCAGAAGCTGCACCGACGGCTTCTTCAAGACCCGCGACCGCCCGTGCCTGCTCTACCAGATCAAGCGCTGCTCGGCCCCCTGCGTCGGGCGCATCGACGTGGACGGCTACAAGGCGCTCGTCGCTGAAGCGAAGAGCTTCCTCGCCGGCAAGGCGACGCAGGTCCAGTCCCGGCTCGGCGCGCAGATGGAGGCCGCGTCCGAAGCAATGGACTACGAACAGGCCGCGGTCATCCGCGACCGGCTGAAGGCGCTCACCTTCATCCAGGGCAGCCAGTTCATCAATGCGGAAGGGGTGGGCGACGCCGATATCTTCGCGCTCGCCTGCCACGAAGGCGTGATGGGCATCCAGGCGTTCTTCATCCGCGGCGGGCAGAATTGGGGCCACCGCAGCTTCTTTCCGGCGCACACCAACGACGTCCCCGAGGACGAAGTGCTCACCGCGTTCATGACCCAATTCTACGAGGAGGTGCCGCCGCCGCGCGCGATCCTGCTCGATCGCGTGATCGGCGAACAGGCGCTCGTCGAGGAAGCGCTCGGCGAGCGCGCCGGGCACCGGGTCGCGATCTCCGTCCCCCAGCGCGGCACCCGCAAGCGCCTGATGGAACAGGCCCAGCGCAACGCGCGCGAGGCGCTCGAACGCCGCCTCGCCGAAAGCACGACGCAGGCGAAGCTCAACCGCGAGGTCGCCGAACTCTTCGAACTCGCCGAGCCCCCCGACCGCATCGAGATCTACGACAACAGCCACATCCAGGGGACGAACGCGCTCGGCGCGATGGTCGTCGCCGGGCCGGAGGGCTTCCGCAAGGGCCAGTATCGCAAGTTCAACATCAAGGACAAATCGACCGTCCCCGGCGACGATTTCGCGATGATGCGCGAGGTCTTCACCCGCCGCTTCGCCCGCGCGCTGGAGGAAGACCCCGACCGCGACGGTGGTGCGTGGCCCGATCTCGTCCTGATCGACGGCGGCCGCGGCCAATTGAACGCGGTGAAGGCGGTACTCGAAGACCTCGGCATCGAGGACATCTGCCTCGTCGGCATCGCCAAGGGCCCGCACCACGGCCGCGACGGCCGCGAGGTGTTCCACCTGATGGACGGCCGCGACTTTCAGCTCCCGGTCAACTCCCCCGTCCTGTTCTACCTCCAGCGCCTGCGCGACGAAGTCCACCGCTTCGCGATCGGCGCGCACCGCGACAAACGCGCGAAAGCGATCGGCGCGTCACCGCTCGACGAGGTTCCCGGCATCGGCCCGGCGCGCAAGAAGGCGCTGCTGATGCATTTCGGGACGGGCCGCGCGGTGCGGAATGCGAGTCTGGCGGATTTGCAGAAGGCGCCGGGGGTGTCGGCGAGCGTGGCGCAACAGGTGTATGATTTTTACCATGCACGGTGATGCGGGCGCTTGCCGCAGGCCCCGATGACGCTAGGATAGTCGCGGGGTTTCAGAGGGGTTACAAACATGCGCCGGTTGGCGATCTTCTTTGCATGCGCCGCGATCGGCAGTGCCGCGCATGCTGGCGACAAAATCCTCTATGCGCCCGCCCCGGATTGGGTCGTCGCGGCACCGGCGATCGACGCGACGAAGCTCGACGCCAATTCGCCGGCGATCCTGATCCTCGACAATCAGCAACGTCTGAAGGACGGTGTCGCATGGTCGTACGTCGATACCGCATCGCGTGTGGCGACCGCGCAGGCGCTCAACGAGATGGGGACGATCACGGTTCCCTGGATGCCCGACCGCGGCGACCTGACGATCCACAAGGCCGAGATCATCCGCGGATCGGAGCATATCGACCTCCTCAAATCGGGCGAACGGTTCGCCGTCCTGCGACGCGAAGCGCTGATGGAGCAGCTCACGCTCACCGGCATCCTGAGCGCGACGATGTCGGTCGAGGGGCTCCGCGTCGGCGACGTCCTGCGCATCGCGATCTCGATCACGCAGGCCGATCCGGCATTCAAGGGCCGCGTCGAGGCGGTGGCGCTGACCCCTGCCGAGCCGTTTCGCGCGCAGTTCGCGCGCGCGAGGTTGCTCTGGCCGGCAGATGACGTAATGAAATGGAAGGGCTATGCCGATGGCCTGAAGCCAGTCGAGAAGACCGTCGGCGGATTCCACGAATTAACCGTGGCCTTGCCGCTGGTGAAGCAGGCCGAGATGCCGGGCGATCTGCCCGCAAAGTATAATCGTCTGCCGATCCTCGAGGCGACGACCTTTGCCGACTGGGCGGATGTCTCGCGCACGCTGGCGCCGCTCTATGCGACCCACGGGCTAATCACGCCGGGGAGTCCGCTCGCGGCCGAGGTTGCGGCGATCGCCAAAGCGGAGACCGACCCGCTGCACCGCGCCGAGCGCGCGCTCGAACTTGTTCAGGACAAGATCCGATATCTCGCGGTGGCGATGAATGGCGGTGGGCTCAAGCCACAGACACCGGCACGCACTTGGGAGGTGCGCTATGGTGATTGCAAAGCGAAGACGCTGCTTTTGCTAGCGATTCTCCACGATCTTAGGATCGAGGCCGAGGCGACGACCGCAAGCATCCAGACGGGAGGCTTCGTTGCGGAGCGCTTGCCGTCGATCGGCGCGTTTGACCATGTCATCGTCCGCGCGACGATAGGCGGCGAGTCGCTGTGGCTCGACGGCACCGGCGGCGGCGCGCGCCTCGCCGATATCCGCGATACGCCGCCATTCCGCTACGTTCTGCCGCTGCGGCCCGCGGGCGCGGGCCTGATGCCCATGCCGATCCGCGCCGACGCGCGGCCGCGCCGGATCGTCGATATCGCCTATGATCAATCGGCTGGCATCGACATGCCGATGGCGTTCGATGCGAAGATCAGTTTGCGGGGCGGCTTCGCTCAGATGATCGACTCGATGACGGCGCAAACCAACGCTGAACAGAAGCGCGATTTCGTCCGCGCGATGGTCGCGCAAGAGGTCGGTCAGCCGCAAATCTCGAAATATGCGATTCAATATGATCCCGTCACTGCGCTCGCCACGGTCACCGCGTCCGGGCTGGTCACGACGCCGTGGCGGCGCGAAAACCAGCGGTACCGCATGCCGCTCGATCACGCCGTAGCGGTGATCAATTTCTCGCCGGATCGCGGACGTGCGGCATGGCACGACATCCCGATCGCCACCAACGGACCTGACAGCGTCGTCTACCGAACCAGGGTGACATTGCCGGCAAATATGACCGGCTTCTTGCTGGAAGGCGATCAGGCGATGCCGCCGGTTCTTGCCGGCCGACTGGTGCGTCGCACCGCGTCGCTGAACGGGCGTACCGTCGTCGCCGAGGACCGGATCGACGCGATCGGCATCGAGATTGCGCCCGTCGATCTGCCGGCGGAGCGCGGACGCTATGCGCAGGCAAAGGCAAAGCTGTTGCGCGTGTCTGCGCCCGCGGCCGTGCCGTCGCGTTGGGAGAATGTGCTTGCCGCGCGCAAGGATGGCCGCTTCAAACCGCTCGAAGCGGCCTATGCCGCCGCGATTGCCGCCGATCCGGAGGAAGTGACCGGTTATGCCAGCCGAGCCAGCTTCCGCATCGGCGTCTACGATCGGCAAGGTGCCATTGCTGATCTCACCAAGGCGATCGCGTTGCAGGCTGACGCCGCGACCTATCGACTGCGCGGATCGGTGTATGAGGCGCTGGGCGATCTTCCCCACGCTATCGCCGACTATGAACAGGCGCGCGCTCTGGATGGCTCCGACGACACTGCCCTCAATGCGCTTGCGATGGCAAAAGCGTACAGCGGCGACACCAAGGCAGCGATCGCGCTGCTCGACGATCGCATCGCGGTGGGCGACCGCGAGCGCTATGGCGCGATCGGCGAGAAGGCGGAAATTCTCGCGCAAATCGGAAAACCGTCCGACGGGGTCGCGTTGGTCGACGCCGCCATCGTCGAGCGGCCAGGCGATCCGCAATTGCTGAACAGCCGCTGCTGGGTGAAGGGGATCGGCGCGGTTGCGTTGGAAAGCGCTCTCAAGGATTGCACCAAGGCGATTGAACTGAGCGATTATCCAGCCGCGCCACTGGACAGTCGCGCGCTGATCTATTTCCGGTTGGCGCGCTACGATGACGCAATCGCGGATCTCAACGCCGCTTTGGAAAGCTCGCCGAACCTCGCGAGCAGTCTTTTTCTGCGCGGCGTGACTTATCGACGCACCGGCAAGCTGGGCGAGGCAGAAGCGGATCTGACCGCTGCGCGCGCGATCGATCCGCAGATCGACGCGACCTATCGTCGCTATGCGATCGTTCCATAACCTCCGAGGCAAGACGGAGACCACCACTCGGTTACCTCCGCGTCGCGGCACACATTCGCGAAAATTTCACGCCCCTCGGCTTTCTCGCTTTCCTACAGCCAAGGAACCATGCCAGAGTCGCGACCGCTCTTTCCACCGTTGAGCCCCTCGTCCAGCCGCCGCGGCACCGATCGCGGGCGGCCACCCCGAATGTCGTTTTGCCCGAGCTTTCGGACCTTTCGCTCACGCCTCGACGAACCCCAAGGTCACTTTCCACATTCTCGACATTCGCGTGCGCCGGCCGACCGCGAACGGGCGTTCTTGGTGTGACCTTAGTATGACTTTCGGCGCTCCCGATCAGCTCGGCTCGCCATCTTTCGCCGGCCGGAGCGCGCGCAGGGGACATGACGACTTGCGCCGCGTCGCATTCGCGATAATCCTCCGCGGCGGGGGACAGGCCTATGGACGTCGCGCGCGAACGTCGCGTGTTCGAAGTGTACGAGACGGTGGTCGATTGGCCCGCCGCCACGCGCGAATCGCGTCTCGTTTCGCTCGCGGGCGACGATCCGGTGATCCTCGATGCGGTGCGCGCGCTGATCCGCGGCGACGCCGCGACCGCGACGCTCCAGACCATTTCGTCCGAACCGATCGACGCCGGACCCGAGACGATCCCCGATCGCATCGGCGTCTATCGTATCGTCGGGGAACTCGGTCGCGGTGGCATGGGGACGGTGTTCCTCGGCGAACGCGACGACGGGCTGTTCGAACAGCAGGTCGCGATCAAGCTGATCCGGCACGGCCTGTTCTCGCCCGCCGCGCTCGATCAGTTCGCGGTCGAACGCCGCATCCTCGCGCGGCTCCACCACCCGCATATCGCGCAATTGCTCGACGGCGGGGTCGGCGAGGACGGCACCTCCTACATCGTCATGGAATTGCTCGACGGTGCGCCGATCACCGATCACGCCGATGCGCTGGCGCTGGGGCTCGACGCGCGACTGACGCTGTTCATCGAAGCGTGCGGCGCGATCGAACACGCGCACCGCAACCTCGTCGTCCATTCGGATATCAAGCCCAGCAACGTCCTCGTGACAGCGGACTTCGGGGTCAAGCTGCTCGATTTCGGCATCGCCCGGTTGCTCAATCAGGCCGACGATCCGGGGCTGCGCGCGCACACGCCGGGTTATGCGAGCCCGGCGCAGCGCGACGGGCTGCCGCCTTCGCCCGCCGACGATGTGCATGCGCTCGGCGTCCTGCTGTGGACTTTGCTGGAAGCGCAGACCGTCGATGACGATCTCGCCGCGGTCGCGCGAAAGGCCGCGGCGGACGATCCCGCCCGGCGCTACGGCGCGGTCAGCGAATTGCTCGACGACATCGTCCGGTGGCGCGCGCGCCGTCCGGTATCGGCCCGCACCGCCGAGCCGCTGCACCGCGCCGGACTCTACTGGCGCCGCCACCGCCTCGGCCTTTCGATCGTCCTCGCCACATTCGTCGTCCTGGTCGCCACCGCCGCGACGACGACCACGCTCTATTTCCGCGCCACCGCCGCGCAGAACGCCGCCGAACGTCGCTTCGAGCAGACCCGGTCCTTGTCGCAATTCCTGATCGGGGATGTCACGCAGGCACTGGCCCCGCTCCCGGGAAGCCGCAAAATCCGCCGCGAGATCGCCGAGCGCGCCAACCGGACGCTCGAGGAACTGAGCCGCGTCCCCGGCGCGTCGCCCCAATTGCGCGGCGAAAGCGCGACCGCTTATTCGCGGGTCGGGACGATCCTGACGGGTGCGGTGGCCAACGAAGCGGCGGTCTCGCGCGACGCGAACCGGGCGCTGACGCGCGCGATCGCCGTGTTGCAAGATCTCGATTCGGCGACCCCGGGCGGGTTCGATCTTGCGCTGTCGCTCGCCCGCGCGCAGATCGGGCGCGCCGAGTTCCGTATTCAGGCGCAAAACGACCCAGCCGGGGCATTGCGCGACCTCGATGGCGCGGATCGCGGGCTGGCGGTTCTGGCGAAAGCCCATCCACGCTCGATATCGGTCGCCAACGCGCGGTGGGACGCCGCGCTGGCGCGCGCGGCGGCGCTCGACAATCAAGGCGAGTTCGCCGCCAATCTCGCCGCGCTCCGCACCGTCGTCGCGCGCTTCCCCGCGCTGCCGCTGCCGCGCGACGCCGATCGCGTCCTCAGGATCGATCGCGGTCTGAGTTTTCTCGCCAGCGCCGAATGGTACACCGGCCATCTGCCCGAATCGTTCGATACGTACCGCAAAGCCGCGCGCGCGCTCGCCGACCCCGCCTTCGCCACCGACGCCCGCGTCGCTGCGCGCCAGGCCTATGCGGCGTACAACCTTGCCGCCGGATACAGCGACCAGGGGGACGAGCGCGCCGGGCTGGCCGCGATTCTACCGGGCGTCGCCGCGATCGAGCGGCTGCGGAACTTTGACGACAACCCCGCGACGCGCAATATGGAGAACATGGTCCGCATGGCCTATGCCGCGAACCTGGCGGGGTTGAAGCGTTACGACGCGGCGATCGCGCAGGCGCAGCGCAGCATCATCGGTCGCCGCGCGCTGGCCGCGCTTCAGCCCAACAGCTATGCCGCGTTGCGAACGGTGCCGGTCGGGCTGCGGCCGCTGGCCGAAACCTACGAGAGCGCGGGCCGTAGGGCGCAGGCCTGCGACACGATGGCGCTGGCCGACCGCGAATGGGCCAAGATCGCCGCGCACCGCAAACTCAGCGATTTCGACGCGAATGACGAGCGCAATCAGGTCCGCAAGGCCCTGGCGAAATGCGGCGGCGCACGCTGATCCGTCCGCGCGTCAGTCCAGAATCTCACGCCTTTGCGGATTGTTCACCCCCCACCGCTACCCGCGACGGATGCCCGCGGTCTTTCTCACGATCGACACCGAGCTTGTCTGGCGTCACCATGCGACGGGCGAGCCGCGCGACGGCATCTTCGCGCGGTCGATCGAGCCCGCCGGGGTGGGCGTCGCGCATCAGATCGCGGTGCTTGCGCGGTACGGGCTGAAGGCGACGTTCTTCGTCGATCCGATGCCCGCGCGCGTCTATGGGCTCGACCCGTTCCGCCGGATCGTCGCCGCGATCCTCGATGCAGGACAGGAGGTGCAGCTCCATTGCCATCCCAATTGGCTGGGCGCGCACGTCCGCAACCGATCGGCGCACGAGCGGTTCGAGCTGATCGATTATTCGCCACAGGAACAGCGCGACGTAATCGGCGAGGCGGTCGATCTGCTGGTCGCGTCGGGGGCACCGCAGCCGATCGCGTTTCGCGGCGGCAGTTATGGCGCGAACGACGACACGCTGGCGGCGCTCGCCGCGCTCGGCATCGCCTATGACAGCAGCCACAACGGCGGCGAGCACCCCTGGCCGAGCGCGATCGACCTGCCGCGCGACCGGATCGCGCCGGTCGCGCATTGCGGTATCGTCGAAGTCCCCGTCTCGCTGATCGAGGACACGCCCGGCCGCTACCGCAACGTCCAGATCTGCGCGCTGTCGGCGGGCGAGATGCGCGCCGTTATCGACCATGCGATCACGCAAGGCCATATCGCGACGACGATCGTCGCGCACAGTTTCGAGCTTGCCAACCGCGACGGCACCCGCGCCAACACCGTCCATGTCGCGCGGTTCGAGGCCGTGTGCGCGATGCTCGCCGACCGGCGCGGCGCCGCGCCGACGGTGCATTTCAAGGACCGCCCGACGCTCGCGCTCGACCGCCACGATCGCCCGCTCGGGCCAAGCCCGCTGCGCCGCCGTCTGCGCCAGGCCGAACAGCTCTGGTCGAACCTCGTCGGAGAACGCGCGGCGTGACCGCGAGCGTGCTGCCGCTCAAGTTCCAGGTCGGCGCGCGGACGCTGGCGGCGATCCCGCGGCGTCTGGTGCGCGTCGCGCTGTCGCTCGACGACGTGCTGGCGGATGCGGCGCCCGCGCTCCCGCCGCTCGCCGCCGACGCCGACGGCTATCTCGTCACCTCGCTTCCCGCGCGCCGCGAAGCCGCGCTCCGCCGCGCCGGGCTGATCGGGTTCGTTCGGCAACGCTATACCCGATATTACGTCGATCTCGCGGGCGCGGAAACGGCGTGGGCGGCGCGGTTGTCCTCGCGGTCGCGCTCGGGGCTGAGGCGCAAGGCGAAGAAGCTCGCCGAAGCAAACGGCGGTGCGCTCGACATTCGTGCCTATCGCAGCGCCGCCGACCTCGCGACCTTCCTGCCGCTGGCGTACCGCGTCTCGGCGACGACGTATCAGGAGCGGTTGCTCGGATCGGGCCTCCCCGACGATGCGGGCTTCGTCGCGCAGATGTACGCGCAGTCGAGCCGCGACGCGGCGCGCGGCTGGCTGTTGTTCGTCGGCGATACCCCGATTGCCTATCTCTGGTGCGCGGCCGATGGTGTCACGTTGCGCTATGATCATGTCGGCCACGATCCCGCCTGGAACCATCTCTCGCCGGGTACGGTGTTGATGGAACACGCGCTGCGCAGCCTGTTCGGCGACCGCTTCGAACGGTTCGATTTCACCGAGGGCGAAGGGCAGCACAAGCGCGGCTTCGCGTCCGACGGGACGGCGTGCGTCGATCTGCTGCTGCTGCGCCCGACGCTCGCCAATCGGTCCGCTCTGGCGGCTTTGTCGGTGTTCGATCGCACGACGGCGCTGGGAAAGCGCGCGATGCAGGTTCCGGTGCTCCGGCGATTGGCGAACAAGGTCCGTCGGTGAAATTCCTCCGTTCGTTTCGAGCGAAGTCGAGAAACGAATCACGAACGCCACGTCAAACGCTTCTCGACTTCGCTCGAAGCGAACGGAAGGGTAGAGGCGCCGGATGCATCTCGCCGCTCCCGCCATCGTCCTTGCGGTCCGCGCACACGGCGAGAACGGCGCGATCGTCCGCGCCTTCACCCCCGACGACGGGGTGCAGGCGGGCTATGTCCGCGGCGGGCGCTCGCGGCGGCTGCGCCCGGTGCTGCAGCCCGCGAACCTCGTCCTCGGCGAATGGCGCGCGCGAACCGACCAGCAGCTCGCCGCGCTGACCGTCGAGCTCGTCCACAGCCGCGCCGCGCTATATGCCGAGCCGCTCGCCGCCGCCGCGCTCGAATGGACCACCGCGCTGACCGCGACCGCGCTTCCCGAGGCGCAGGCCTATCCCCGTCTCCACGCGGCGCTGTCGGGCGTGCTCGACGCGATCGAGGCGGCACCCGCCGCAAAGGGCTGGGCGGGCAGCCTCGCGCGCTACGAATTGCTGCTGCTGGCGGAACTCGGCTTCGGCCTCGATCTCACGCGCTGCACGGTCACCGGCGCACGCGACGACCTCGTCTTCGTCAGTCCCAAAAGCGGGGCGGCGGTCAGCCGCGCCGCTGCGGTCGGATACGAGGCGAGATTGCTGCCGCTGCCCGCCTTCCTGCACAACGGTGGGACGGCGGGATGGGATGATATCCTCGCCGCGCTCGCGGTCACCGGCCATGTCCTCGAACGCGATATCCTCATCGATCGCCGCAGCGAGACGCTGGCCGCGCGCGAGCGGCTGATCGACCGGCTGAAAAGGGCGGTTGCGTGAGGGCACCACGCCCGGCATTAGCGCCACACCTTTTCCGTTCCCGAACGGCTTCCTGATGTCTTCTCCCCTCATCGCGATCATGGCCGGCGACGGCATCGGCCCGGAGGTCACCGCCGAAGGACGCCGCGTGCTCGAAGCGCTCGATCTTGGCGTGACGTTCGAGGAAGCGCCCGTCGGCGCCGCCGCCTATCGCAAGGCGGGCCATCCCTTGCCCATCGAGACGCTCGCGCTGGCGAAGCGCGCCGATGCGATCCTGTTCGGCGCGGTCGGCGATTCCGCGTTCGATGGACTGGAGCGCAATCTGCGTCCCGAACAGGCGATCCTCGGCTTGCGCAAGGAACTCAAGCTGTTCGCCAATCTGCGCCCGGCCAAGATGTTTCCCGGTTTGGAAGACGCCTCTGCGCTCCGCCCCGAGATCGCGCGCGCGATCGATCTCGTCATCGTCCGCGAGCTGACCGGCGACGTCTATTTCGGGGAAAAGGGCCGTAGCATCACCAAGACCGGGTTGCGCGAAGGGCACGATCTGATGCGCTACGACGAGGTCGAAGTGGCGCGCATCGCGCGCGTCGGGTTCGAGATCGCCGCGACGCGCGGCAAGCGCCTCGTATCGGTCGACAAGGCCAACGTCCTCGAAACCTCGCAGCTCTGGCGCGAGATCGTCGAGGAGGTATCGCACGACTATCCCGACATCGAACTTGCGCACATGTATTGCGACAATGCCGCGATGCAGCTCGTCCGCGCGCCGCAGGCCTTCGATACGATCGTGACGGGGAATTTGTTTGGCGACATCCTGTCCGATCAGGCGTCGATGTGCGTCGGATCGATCGGGATGCTGCCGTCGGCCTCGCTCGATCAGGACGGCAAGGGGTTGTACGAGCCGATTCACGGCAGCGCACCCGATATCGCGGGCGAGGGCAAGGCCAATCCCTGCGCCGCGATCCTTTCCGCCGCGATGCTGCTGCGCCATTCGCTCCGCATGCCCGCCGCCGCCGACCGGATCGAGGCCGCGGTGGCGGGGACGCTGGCGGGCGGCAAGCGTACCGCCGATCTCGGCGGCGATTGCCGCACGTCGGAAATGGGCGACGCGGTGCTCGCAGCATTATGAGCGAGCTGCTCGACCTCGCGGTCGTGGTGCCGACCTTCAACGAGAAGGCGAACGTGCCGGTGCTGGTCGCGAAGCTGGATCAGGCGCTGGCGGGCCTCAATTGGGAAGCGGTGTTCGTCGACGACGACAGCCCCGACGGCACCGCTGGCGCGGTGCGCGAAATCGCGCGGCTCGACCGCCGCGTCCGGGTGATCCAGCGAATCGGCCGGCGCGGCCTGTCTTCCGCGTGCATCGAGGGGATGTGCGCGACCGCCGCGCCGCTCGTCGCGGTGATCGACGGCGACATGCAGCACGACGAGGCCTTGCTGCCCGCGATGGCGGAGGCGTTGCGCGGCAACGATACGCTCGACCTCGTCGTCGGCTCGCGCTTCGTCGATGGCGGCGGGACGGGAGAGTGGGACCGCGACCGCGTCGCCAAATCGACGTTCGCGACGAAACTGTCGCAACGCCTGCTCAACGTCGATCTGACCGATCCGATGAGCGGCTTCTTCATGGTCCGCAGCGATCTCGTCCGCAGCCTCGTGCCCAATCTCGCCGGGATCGGCTTCAAGATCCTGCTCGACATCATCACCGCCAGCCCGCGGCGGCTCAATTTCGCCGAACTCCCCTACACCTTCCGCGTCCGCACCGAGGGGGAGAGCAAGCTCGATCACGTCGTCGCGATGGAATATCTGATCGCGCTCTACGACCGGAAATTTGGCAAGGTCGTGCCGGTGCGTTTCGCGATGTTCTCTGCGATCGGCGCGATCGGCGTCGGCCTGCATTTCGCGGTGCTGTCGCTGTTCTACGTCGGCCTTGGCACATCGTTCCTGCTCGGCACGATCCTCGCGACCGCGAGCGCGATGACTTTCAACTTCTTCCTCAACAACACGCTCACCTATCGCGACCGCCGGCTGCAAGGGTGGCGGCAATTGCTCGACGGCTGGGTCTCCTTCTGCGTCGTCTGTTCGGTCGGCGCGGTCGCCAACGTCGGTGTCGCGGCGTTCCTCCACGATGTCCGAAACGGCTATTGGGCGGCATCGGCGCTGATCGGGGTGCTGATCGGCGCGGTGTGGAATTACGCTTTGTCGTCGCGGTTCACCTGGGGACGGTATTAGACCCAGCTCGCGAACCACGTCCAATGGTGGAACGCATCGGGGCCGTCCAGCGCCTGCGCCGACAGGATTGGGAAAAAATAGAGGAACATCCCGAACGCCAGCGCCGCGAAGCCCGCGTCCCAATTCCTCAACCGCGCGCGCCAATGATGAAACGCTGCGGCGATCGCGAGGCAGAGGAAGATGCTCGACAGATAATAATAATAGTAAAATCCGAGAGACTTGGGGATCAGCGCCCAGATCGCGATCGAAGCCACCCACAGCATCGCCGCCGCCAGCAAGCGTGCGTCACCCGATTTGATCCAGCCCCATTGGCACGCCGCCACCGCGACGAGGCCGCCCCACATGATCGCCGGATTGCCGATCATCAGGATGCCGCGCTGCGCGCCGTCCGCCATTTCGTAGAGATACCAGACGGGTCGCTTGTCGATCGGCCACGTCCACCATGCCGACTGATAGGTGTGCGGCGGCAGGATCTGTGTCTGCCGCGCGTACATCTCCGCCTGAAACGGTAGTAGATGCGCCAGCGTCATCGGCTCGCTTGTATAGAAGAACGCGGGCGCGAAGGTCGCGAAATAGACCGAGATTGACACCATTCCGAAGACGAGCGCGCCGGGGATGAGGCCGATGCGCGGGAATGCATCGCGATCCCGCCATTTCACGTAAAGGAAAATGGCGCCCGCGAGCCCTACGTAAGGTAGCGCCGTCCATTTGCATGCGACCGCCAGCCCTAACGCCACTCCGGTCGCGATCCACCGCCCCCAGCCGCCGCGTCGCAGCGCCCAGACGAACAGCGCGATCCCCGCGACGACGAACGCCGCCATGAACCCGTCAAGCATCGCGATCCGCGCCTGCACATAGACCGTGAAATTGAGCACGACGAGCAACGCCCCGAACACACTCGTCCGCAATCGGCCATAACTCAGCTGGAGGATTGCGAAGACGCCGACGACCACGATCGTCGCGGCGAAGGTCGACATGATTCGCCACCCGAACGGCGTATCGCCGACCAGCCACATGCCCTTCGCGATCAGCAGCTTGCCGAGCAGGGGATGCTCGATGTTGACCGGCCCCGACAGGTCCAGCAGCGCGCGCGCCGCGGGGAGGTAATGGACCTCGTCGAACACCGGCTTGTGCGGCACCGAGAGGCGCACGAGGAACAACAGTTCCGCAGCCAGCCCGATTAGGGTCGCGACGAAGATCGGCCGGCGCAGCATCGGGAGCTTTCTTACACCCGCCTCCCTTGAAAGGGAGGGTAATGTTGGCGCAAAGGCCGACGCATGAAGCGCCGCACCGGACAAGACCGCAGCATCACCGACGCCTGGCGTCCCGCGACCAAAGCGGTCCGCGGCGGGACCGCGCGCTCGGAATGGGGCGAGACCTCCGAGGCGATCTTCCTGACCTCGGGCTACGCTTACGATTGCGCAGGCGATGCGGCGGCGCGCTTCGCGGGCGAGCAGACCGGCATGACCTACAGTCGCCTCCAGAACCCGACCGTCGAGATGCTCGAACATCGCATCGCGCTGCTCGAAGGCGCCGAGGCGTGCCGGACGATGGCGACGGGCATGGCGGCGATGACCGCGGTGCTGCTGTGCCAGCTCGAAACCGGCGATCACGTCGTCGCGGGCCGTGCCGCGTTCGGGTCGTGCCGCTGGCTGGTCGATACGTTGCTTCCGAAATTCGGGATCGCGACGACCGTCGTCGATGCGCGCGATCCGCAGGCGTTCGCCGACGCGATCCGCCCCGAGACGAAGGTTTTCTTCTTCGAAACCCCCGCCAATCCGACGATGGATATCGTCGATATGAAAGCGGTCTGCGACATCGCGCGCGCGCGCGGCATCACCTCGGTCGTCGACAACGCCTTCGCCACGCCCGCGCTCCAGCGGCCGATGGAATTCGGTGCGGACGTCACCGCTTATTCCGCGACCAAGATGATGGACGGGCAGGGCAGGGTACTCGCCGGCGCGGTGTGCGGAACGCAGGATTTCATCGAGAACACGTTATTGTCCTTCACCCGCAATACCGGGCCGACGCTGTCGCCGTTCAACGCCTGGGTGGTCTTGAAGGGACTGGAAACGCTCGACCTGCGCATCCGCCGTCAGTCGGAGAATGCGATAATGGTCGGCCAATTCCTCGAACCGCGCGTGCCGAAAGTCCTCCACCCCGGTCTCCCGAGCCATCCGCAGCACAATCTCGCGATGAGCCAGATGGATGCCGCCGGGCCGATCTTCGCCTTCGAGGTCGCGGATCGCGCGCAGGCGCACGGCCTGCTCGACGCGCTCGCCTTGATCGACATTTCGAACAACATCGGCGACTCGCGCTCGCTGATGACGCACCCCGCCTCGACGACGCACGCCTCGGTTACCGAGGAACGGCGGCTGGAGATGGGCGTGACCGAAGGGATGCTGCGTCTCAACGTCGGCCTCGAAGACCCCGCCGACGTGATCGACGATCTGGGTCAGGCGCTGACGGCGGTCGGGCTGTGAAGGCGCTGTTTCTCAATTCGGAGACGACGCGGGGCGTCGTCGTCCGCGTGTCGGTCAGCTATCTTCCCGAGCAATCCGAGCCAGCGCGTGGCCGCTGGTTCTGGGCCTATCACATCCGCCTCGAAAACGAGGGCGAACAATCGGTCCAACTCCTCACCCGCCATTGGGTCATCACCGATGGCCGCGGCGCGCGCCATTCGGTTGAGGGCGAAGGCGTCGTCGGCGAAAAGCCGCTGATTGCGCCGGGCGGCAGCTACGATTACGTGTCGGGCTGCCCGCTTGCGACGCCCTCGGGATCGATGCAGGGTACCTATCGCATGATCGGCGAAGACGGCGCGACCTTCGACGTCACGATTCCGAAATTCGCGCTCCTCGCGCCCGCGGTGGGGGCGTGAATTTCCCGCCGTTGTACGCCTCAACCCCGTCATCCCCGCGAAGGCGGGGATCCATAAACTCGAACGCTTCGACACCTTCGCCAAGGTCAGCCAATATGGATTCCCGCCTTCGCGGGAATGACGAAACTGAGAGGGCGGCATGAAGCGCACCCACCTTCCCCTGAACGGTCTGCGCGTCCTCGACGCCGCCGCGCGGCATCTGTCGTTTACCCGCGCCGCCGACGAACTCGCGGTCACCCCCGCCGCGGTCGGCCAGCAGGTCCGCGCGCTCGAGGAAACGCTTGGCGTCGTCCTGTTCCGCCGCACCACCCGCGGCCTCGAACTCACCCCCGAGGGCGACGCAGGCCTCGCCGCGCTACGCGACGGTTTCCTCCAGTTCGAGGAAGCGGTGCGCGCGATGCAGGCGGGGCAATCGTCCAAATCGCTGACGATCGCCGCGCCGCGCGACCTGACCGAGAAATGGCTGATGCCGCGCCTCGCCGAAATCGCGCGCGCCGACGGCGAACTCCGCTTCGCGCTCGTCGCGGCGGACGAGCCGCCCGATTTCACCGAGGCGAACCTCGATCTCGCGATCCGCTGGGGCGAGGGGACGGGCGATCTCGAAGGCGAGGCGATCGAATCCGAGGGCATGGTCACGATCGAGCGCCCCGGCGGCGGCGCCGACACGCGTATCTCTTGGCCGGGCTGCCTCAACGAACCCGCGGTCTCGCTCATCCGCGTCGGCGACGCGGGTCTCGCGATCGACGCCGCGGCGGAGGGGCTGGGGCGCGCGACCGTCCCAGAATTGCTCGCCACCGCGGACATCGCCGCAGGGCGCGTCGCGGTGATCGGTGAACCCAAGCCTTATCGCCTCGGCTACTGGCTCGTCGCGCCGCTGCCGCAATGGCGCCAGAAGAAGGTGCAGGCGCTCGTCGCCGCACTCGGCGCATGATCGCCGCCGAGCCGTTCGAGACCGCTCGCCTGAAGATGCGGCGCCAGCGCGTCGGCGACGCGCCCGCATTGTTCGAGGCGTATCGCGACGTCGAGCTGATGCGTTACTGGTCGAGCGCGCCGCACAAGAGCGTCGAGGAAACGCGCGACTATCTCGATCCACGCGAGGATCATCAGGATTGGCGCGGCTGGTCGATGACCTTGAAGGACGACGACACAGCAATCGGCACGCTCGCCGCGACGACGAGGCGGCCCGGCGTGGCCGAGATAGGCTATCTGCTCGTCCGCGAATATTGGGGCCACGGCTATGCGCGCGAGGCGGTCACAGCGCTGATCGATCTGTTGTTGGCGGAAGGACATCGCCGGGTATTCGCGGATACCGACCCCGACAATATCGCGTCGATCGCGATGCTCGAGGGTCTCGGCTTCAAGCGCGAAGGGCTACTCCGTCAGGAATGGGAGACGCATATCGGGGTGCGCGACACGTTGCTGCTCGGCTTGCTGCGCGACGAATGGCAGGTGCGCGAAGTCAGCGCGCCGCCAGTACGAGCGCGCGGTTCATCAGCGCGAGGAAGGTGAGTTCGGGCGTCTCGCCGTCGGCGCGGTGCCAGTTCCCCGTCACCGCGCGCCATGCGCCGTCCTTGCGACGAAGGAGGAAGTTCGCCGAGATTACCCCCGGCTCCGCCCCGCCTTTGTAACCGACATAGGCGAACTGTGCCGCGGTGGCCGGGTCGGTCCCCGGATTGACCGCGAGGATCGCGCGCGTCGTCGTGTCCGCGGTTTTCAGCATTGCGAGCACCTTCGCCATCGCCTCGGGACTCGCGAACCATTCGATTGCCTCGATCGCGACGGGCGAGTCGCCGAACATCGCGGCGTCGAGTTTCTTGCTCCTCAGCGCCGGATCGGCGAGCATGCGCCGCCGCGCCACGAGGTCCGCGCCCGCCCAGGCAGCGGAGCGTGCCGGATCGGCCTTGAGCATGAACGCTTCGCGCGTCGTGAGGACCGGCAGCGACGCAGGCGGTGCGCCATTCGCCCGCGCCAGCGCTTCGACGCTGCTTCGCCCCAACAACCCGAGCAACGTGTCGGCGGCGGTGTTATCGCTGATCGAGATCATCAGCGTCGCGAGGCTCTGCAACGTCATCAGCGTGCCGGTCGGCCAGGTCTGCGTGATCCCGGACGCGAGCGAGGGCTCGCCAAGCCGCACGACGTCGCTCCAGCGCCTTTTGCCCGTCTTCACCTGCCGCGCCGCTTCGGCGAGAACCCACAATTTGAAGCCCGAGCCGAGCGGCGCGGCTACGTCCCCGTTCAATTCCGCGATCGGCTTCGGCGTCGCGCCATCGATCGCGTAGACGCCGAAACCGCTGGCGCCGAGCAATTTTTGGAAATCGGCTTCGACCTTGGCGAGACTATCGTCGGTCAGCGTCGTCCCGCGCACGAACAGCCCGGTGACCGTACCCGTCGCGTCGATAGCGATCTCGACCAGGGCAGTGCCATGCTCATAATCGACCGTCACCTTGGCGGTCGTTCGCGTCACCGGAACGGTGGCGCTGATCCGCAAGGGCAGGCCGAGCGCGGCCTTCAACTGCGCCGCGACGGCTCCAAGTTTTGCCTTCGGGACGTCCATCCGGAACGACGGGGCGAAATAGCTTTCGTAATCGCCCGCGCCATCGAGG
This sequence comes from Sphingomonadales bacterium, assembly GCA_038236185.1. Taxonomy (GTDB): domain Bacteria; phylum Pseudomonadota; class Alphaproteobacteria; order Sphingomonadales; family Sphingomonadaceae; genus Sphingomonas. The sequence goes on from JBBSTE010000011.1 coordinate 42,616, forward strand.
ATCGCGATCAGCCCGTCGATCCGCTCGGTCAGCGCCGGATCGCTTTGCGGAGCCTGCGCCGCCGCCGGAACCGTCCAGACGAGAACGAGAAGCGCGAGCAGCCAGCGCATCGTCAGTTCTTGAGCCGCCATCCCCGGCTGAGCAACGTGTAGCAGGTCAGCGCGAGCACGACGTCGATCCCCAGGATCACGACGCTGCCGACCATCACCGGCGAATCGGCGATGCCGAGAAAGCCGTAACGGAACCCCGAGATCACGTAGAAGAATGGGTTGAGGTGGCTGATCGCGCGGAACGTCGGCGCCAGCCGATCGACCGAATAGAAGGTGCCCGACAGCAAGGTCAGCGGCGCGACGACGAAATTGGTCACCGCCGCAGCATGATCGAATTTCTCCGCCCAGATCGAGGTCAGCAGGCCGATCAGCGCGAGAAACACCGATCCGAGCAGCCCGAACCACAGGACCGCCCATAGATGCACCGGGATGACATGCACCCCCGGCCACAGCAACATCGCCAGCCATACCGTGATGCCGACCAGCACCGCCCGCGTCACCGCCCCGCCGACCAGCGCGGCGAGCACTTCCGCGGTCGACAGCGGCGGCATCAAATAATCGACTATCGTCCCCTGGATCTTGCCCACCAGCAGCGAGAAACTGGCGTTGGCGAACGCGTTGTTGAGCATCCCCATCACGATCAGCCCGGGCGCGACGAAATCGGCGAAGGCCACCGCGCCGCCACCGATCTTCACCTCGGACCGGCCACCCAACGCGACCGTGAAGATCACCAGATACAAGAGCGTCGTGATCGCCGGCGCCCAGACGGTCTGGAGCTGCACCTTGAAGAACCGGCGCACCTCCTTCACATAGAGAGTCTTCAGGCCGCCCCAGTTGACGTTCCGGATAACGGGCACACCGGGGGCGGACCGGATTGCCGACTGTATTTGGCCGATTGGGGGCTGGCTGCTCATCGCCTGGTGCGGTAACCGCGCAGCCATCGCCCCGCAACGGCTGTGAACGAGGAATACCTACGAATGTCGTGGACCGACGAGCGGATCGATACGCTCAAGACCCTGTGGGAAGGTGGCCAGACCGCCAGCCAGATCGCCGAAGCCTTGGGCGGCGTCAGCCGCAACGCGGTGATCGGGAAGGCGCACCGGTTGGGGCTCCAGTCGCGCCCGTCGCCGGTCGTGCCCAAGGAAGAGGCGAAGCCCGAGCCGGTCGCGCCTCCGCCGCCTCCTCCGCCACCGCCGCCGCCGCCGCCGCCTCCAGTTGCGCGCGCGCCAGAGCCGGTGCGCGCGGCTCCGGCCGCGCCGCCATACGATACGCCTGCCCCCCGTACCGATCCGCAGCCGGTGCTGCGCTCGGTCGGCCCCGGCGGCTTCCTGCGGCAGGCACCCGGCGAGCAGCAGGCGCCGATTACCCCCGCACCGCCGCGTCGTCTCGTCCCCGCCAAGCCGTCGCCCGAAATGGCGGACAAGACGTCGCTGCTCGATCTGAGCGACAAGATCTGTAAATGGCCGCTCGGCCATCCCGGCGAGCCCGATTTCCATTTCTGCGGAGAAAAGGTGAACCCCGGCTTCCCCTATTGCGTCGCGCATTGCGGCCACGCCTATCAGGCGCAGCTCCCCCGCCGCGACCGCCGTGCCGCGCCGTTGCCGTTCGGAGGGCCGAGGGCGCGCTGATTGGCTGACGTTTGCCAGCCGGCGATTGGCGACTAGAGCATGATTCATGTCCGATGATCTGTTCGCGTCCGCTCCCAAACCCACCGGCGATTACGATGCTTCCTCGATCGAGGTTCTTGAGGGCCTGGAACCCGTGCGGCGGCGCCCCGGCATGTACGTCGGCGGCACCGATGAACGCGCGCTGCACCATCTCGCCGCCGAAGTGCTCGACAATGCGATGGACGAGGCGGTCGCGGGGTTCGCGACGCGGATCGAGGTCACGCTGGAGCCGGGCAACCGGCTGACCATCGTCGATAACGGGCGTGGCATGCCGGTCGATCCGCACCCCAAATTCCCCGACAAATCGGCGCTCGAAGTCATCATGTCGATGCTCCATTCGGGCGGCAAGTTCGCAGGGAAAGCCTATGCGACCTCGGGCGGGCTCCACGGTGTCGGCGTTTCGGTGGTCAATGCGCTATCGTCCGACACGGTCGTCGAGGTCGCTCGCGACCGGCAGCTCTATCGGCAGCGATTCTCGAAGGGCCTGACACTCGGCCCGCTCGAATCGATTGGCGGCACCCCCAATCGCCGCGGCACCTCGGTCGCCTTCACCCCCGACGAGGAAATCTTCGGCCCCGAACTGCATTTCAAACCCGCGCGGCTCTACAAGCTCGCCCGCTCGAAGGCGTATCTCTTCGCGGGCGTGGAAATCCGCTGGAAATGCACCCCCGAACTGATCTCCGACGAGACCCCAGCGGAAGCGGTGTTCCAGTTTCCCGGCGGTCTCGCCGATCATTTGCGCGAGCAGCTTGGCACCCGCGAATCGGCCACCGCCGATTTCTTCTCGGGCACGCAGGATTTCCCCGACGCGCCCAATGGAGGAGAGGGGGGAAAGGTCGAATGGGCGGTCGCCTGGCCGCTATGGAGCGACGGCAGCTACAGCTGGTATTGCAACACCATCCCGACCCCCGACGGCGGCACCCACGAACAGGGCCTGCGCCAGGCTTTGGTTCGCGGGCTGCGCGCGTTCGGCGATCTCGTGAACAACAAGAAGGCCAAGGACCTCACCGCCGACGACGTGATGGTCGGCAGCGAATTGATGCTCTCGGTCTTCATCCGCGAACCGCAATTCCAGTCGCAGACCAAGGACCGCCTGACCTCGCCCGAAGCCGCCGGCCTCGTCGAGAAAGCGGTACGCGATCATTTCGATCATTTCCTCAGCCACAATATGGATCGCGGCAAGGCGTTGCTCGGCTACGTCCTCGAGCGGATGGACGATCGCCTACGCCGAAAGCAGGAACGCGAGGTCAAAAGGAAAACAGCCACTTCCGGGCGGAAGTTGCGCCTTCCCGGTAAGCTCACCGATTGCTCGGCCGATTCCCCCGAGGGTACCGAACTCTTCATCGTCGAGGGCGACAGCGCCGGCGGCAGCGCCAAACAGGCACGCGACCGCAAGACCCAGGCGATCCTGCCGATCCGCGGCAAGATTCTTAACGTCGCAAGCGCGACGATGGCCAAGATCGGCGCCAACCAGGAAATCGCCGACCTGACGCTCGCGCTAGGGTGCGGAACGCGCAAGGACTGCCTGCCCGATAACCTCCGCTACGAACGCATCGTCATCATGACCGACGCCGATGTCGATGGCGCGCATATCGCGACGCTGCTGATGACGTTCTTCTTCCAGGAAATGCCCGATATCGTCCGACAGGGGCATCTCTATCTCGCCCAGCCGCCGCTGTACCGCCTGACGGTTGGCGCGAAATCGCTCTACGCGATGGACGAGGTCGCGCGCGCAGCACTCGAAAACGGCGTGTTCAAGGGCAAGAAGGTCGATGTCGCGCGCTTCAAGGGCCTCGGCGAGATGAACCCGTCGCAGCTCCGCGAAACGACGATGGACCCCAAGACCCGCAGCATGATCCGCATCACCCTGCCGCAGGAGTATGAGGAACGCGCGGGCGTCAAGGATTTGGTCGATCGCCTGATGGGGACGAATCCGGCCCACCGCTTCGCGTTCATCCAGGAAAATGCGGCGCGGATGGACGAAGAGGCGATCGACGCGTGAGCGATTGGGGGATTGCCTGACGGTTGCGCTAATCGAGCCGTGGCCGTATCGGCCATGAGGGCGGTCCGTAGCGGGCCGCCCTTCTCGTTTTTCAGGAGATGTTCCCGTGCCCATCACGCCTCTCATGCCCGTCTATCCGCGTTGCGGAGTCCGGCCGGTGCGAGGCGAGGGGGTCTATCTCTTTGGCGAAGGTGGTGAAAAATACCTCGATTTCGCCAGCGGCATTGCGGTCAATTGCCTCGGCCACGGTCATCCGAAACTGGTGAAGGCGATCGCCGATCAGGCCGCGACGCTGATGCACGTGTCGAACCTCTACGGCAGCCCGCAGGGTGAGAAATTCGCGCAGCGTCTCGTCGACAACACCTTCGCCGACACCGTGTTCTTCACCAATTCGGGCGCCGAGGCGGTCGAATGCGCGATCAAGACCGCGCGTCGCTATCATTTCGCCAACGGCAATCCCGAACGTCACGATCTCATCACCTTCTCGATGGCGTTCCACGGGCGGACGATCGGGACGATCTCGGCGACCAATCAGGCGAAGTTGCGCGACGGCTTCGATCCGCTGTTGCCGGGCTTCAAATACGCCGAGTTCAACGTTCTCGACGGCGCATTGGCGCTGATCGACGACAACACCGCCGGTTTCCTCGTCGAGCCGATCCAGGGCGAGGGCGGTATCCGTCCCGGCTCCGACGAATTCATCAAGGGCCTGCGCAAGGCCTGCGACAAACACGGGCTGTTGCTGGTGCTCGACGAAGTGCAGGCAGGCTACGGCCGCACCGGCAAGTTGTTCGCGCACGAACTCTACGGCATCACGCCCGACATCATGGCGGTGGCCAAGGGGATCGGCGGCGGCTTCCCGCTCGGCGCGTGCCTCGCCACCGAGGAAGCCGCCAAGGGTATGGTCATCGGCACGCACGGCTCGACCTATGGCGGCAACCCGCTGGCTTGCGCCGCGGGCGAGGCGGTGCTCGACGTGATCCTCGAGGATGGCTTCCTCGACAACGTGACTCAAATGGGCGCGCGGCTGCGGCAGGGGCTGGAGCAGATGATTCCCAACCACGATCATCTGTTCGACAGCGTCCGCGGCCACGGCCTGATGCTCGGCCTGAAGCTCAAGAGCGACAGCCGTCGTTTCGTCGCGCATTGCCGCGACAATCACGGACTGTTGTTGGTGGCGGCGGGTGAAAACGTCGTCCGTGTCCTGCCGCCTCTGGTGGTCGAGGAAGCGCATATCGCCGAATGCATCGAGAAACTGAGCGAGGCAGCGCGGGTGTATGTGCCGGCGGCGGATGAGTGACGTCCTGATCCTCCCCGAGCTTGCTCGGGGAGGGGGACCGCGCTCGCAGAGCGCGGTGGAGGGGTCGGCGGTGAAACCGCCGCTGGCGCGGCGGCCCCTCCACCATGCTCCGCATGGTCCCCCTCCCCGAGCAAGCTCGGGGAGGAATTAGATGCGCCACTTCGTCAACCTCTCCGACGCCGGACCCGATGGCATCGCAGCGATCCTCACCGACGCGCTCGATCGCAAATCGGCGCGCGCAGGCTGGCCCAAGGGCAAGCCCGATGCTGACGCGCCGCTCGCGGGCCACGTCCTCGCGATGATCTTCGAGAAAAGTTCGACCCGCACCCGCGTCAGCTTCGACATGGCGATCCGGCAATTGGGCGGCAGCGCGATCGTAATGGAGGCGGGGCAGATGCAGCTCGGCCGCGGCGAGACCGTCGCCGACACCGCGCGCGTCCTGTCGGGCTATGTCGATGCGATCATGATCCGCACCGACGATCATGCCAAGGTCGCGGAGATGGCCGAATATGCCAGCGTCCCCGTCATCAACGGCCTGACCGATGCGTCGCACCCGTGCCAGATCGTCGCCGATCTGCTGACCATCCTCGAAAGCGGCAAGGCGCTGCCCGGCCTCAAGGTCGCGTGGCTCGGCGACGGCAACAACGTCCTCGCGTCGCTCGTCGAAGCGGCGGGCCTGATGCATTTCGACGTCGTCGCCGCGTGCCCGCAAGGCTTTCAGCCCGAGGAAGAAGCGATCGTCGCCGCGTCGGGCCGCGCACGGATCGTCGCCGATCCGGCCGAGGCGATCGCGGGCGCCGACGTCGTCGTCACCGACACCTGGATCTCGATGGGGCAGGAGCATACCGCGACCAGGCTGAAGGCGCTCGCGCCGTATCAGGTCACGCCGATGCTGATGGCCTGCGCCAAGCCCGACGCGGCGTTCCTCCACTGCCTTCCCGCGCATCGCGGCGAGGAGGTCGCGGCGGAGGTGATCGATGGACCGCAATCGCTGATCTGGGCGGAGGCGGAGAACCGGCTCCACGCGCAGAAATCCATCCTGAGGTGGTGTTTCGGGCAGCTCGGTTGATCGGGCGGCTGGCTCCCCCCATTTTCGTCATTCCCGCGGAGGCGGGAATCCATAATCCCGATCGCACCTTGTCTCGCGAGACCAGAGTGTATGGATCCCCGCCTGCGCGGGGATGACGAAGGCAAGCGTATGACCGAACCGAAAGCCCCCGATCTCGACCGCGCGCTCGGTTTCACGATTCCCTCGCGTCACGCCCGCGGGCGGATCGCGCGGGTCGGGAAGGTGCTCGACACCATCCTGTCGGCGCATGCCTATCCCCCCGCGATCGAATCGCTCCTCGCCGAAGCGCTGACGCTCGGTGCGCTGATCGGATCGACGCTGAAGAACGCCGCCGGACAACTCACGCTCCAGGCGCAGACAGAGACCGGCGTCGTCCGCCTGCTGGTCGTGGATTATCGTGGCGGCGAGCTGCGCGGCTATGTCGATTTCGACGCCGACCGGCTTGCCGCGGGCCCGGCCGATCCCACATTGTTCGCGCTGTTCGGCAAGGGCCATCTCGCGATCACCTTCGACATGGCGACCTCGGGCGAGCGCTATCAGGGCATCGTTCCGCTCGACGGCGCGACCCTCGCGCAAGCGGCCGAAAGCTATTTCGCCCAGTCCGAGCAGATCCCGAGCCTTGTCCGCGTCGGTATCGACAAGCGTGACGACCGCACCGTCGCGGGCGGGCTGTTCCTCCAGCATTTGCCCGAGGGCGAGGACGGCCGCGAACGCCTCCACACCCGTCTCGATCACCCCGAATGGGAGGATGTCGCCGCGCTCGGCCAGACGATCGCGCGCGACGAACTCGTCGATGCCGCGCTGCCGCTCGAAACCTTGCTGTGGCGACTGTTCAACGAACAGGACGAGGTGCGCGTCCTCGCCTCGACGCCGCTCGCGCAAGGGTGCCGCTGCAACCCCGAGCATATTGTCGGCGTCCTCGCCAAATTCCCGGCCGAGGAGCAACGCGCGATGGCGGACGAGCACGGCGTGATCGCGGTCGATTGCAAATTCTGTTCGACGGTGTTCCCGATCCGGGCCACCGGCCTTTCCTCGTAAGGAAATTATCGAGGTCGAATCTCGCGCGATATGATATGCGCCGAGTCGTCCGGTGAGTCTTGAGGGGATCGCAAGCCGTCGGTTTACGACAAGGGTGTCGATGATGCTTGGTCCGAATCCGTTTCGCCCGGCGCTCGCCGGAATTGTGTTTGTTATTGCCGCCGCGGCCGGGGCGCAGGGCATGTCGGCGCTCAACGCCGTCGCGCCCGGCGAGTGGCGTCTTCACGAAGTCGGTACGCAGGGCGCCGCCAAATCGATCTGCGTGCGGGATCCTCGCCAGCTGCTTCAGGTCGAACACGGCTCGACCGCCTGCGCGCGCTTCGTCATCGACGAGACGCCGCACAGCGCGACGATCCGCTATACCTGCCCGGGACGCGGCCACGGCCTGACGACGATCACCGTCGAAAGCGGAACGGTCGTGCGGTTGCAAACGCAAGGGCTGTTCCGCGGCGCGCCGTTCGACCTCGATTACGAAGGGCGCTGGCAGGGCCGATGCGCGTGAGCCTTTCCGCTTTGTTAATCGTCCGCTGTTAGAAAGGCTTTGCTTCCTTTTTTTAAAGGGCAAGCTTCTCCCGAAGCAAATTCGAGCTCCTGGGTCGTCTCGCGAGAGGCGGCCCGTTTTTGTCCGCCATTGCTCGTTCGGCGTGAACTGCGTAGCACCGCGGGACCATGCCATCCGCGAAGCCTCCCGCGGTCGTCCTTGTGTCGGGCGGCCTCGATTCGATGGTCGCCGGGGCGCGCGCGCGCGAAGCGGGCTACATGTTGCTGGCGTTGTCGGTCGATTATAACCAGCGCCATCAGGTCGAACTCGCCGCCGCGCGCCGGATCGCGATCGCGCTCGGCGTCGAACGCCATGTCGTCTTGCCGATCGACCTCTCGGCGTTCGGCGGTTCGGCGCTGACCGCCGATATCGCCGTGCCGAAAAGCGGGGTGGGGGAGGGGATTCCGGTCACCTACGTTCCCGCGCGCAACACGATCTTCCTGAGTCTCGCGCTCGGCTGGGCCGAAGCCGCGGGCGCGCGCGACCTCTATATCGGGGTCAACGCGCTCGACTATTCGGGCTATCCCGATTGCCGTCCCGAATTCATCGCCGGATTCGAGACGCTGGCCGAACTCGCCACCAAGGCGGGGGTCGAAGGCGACCCGTTCCGCATCCACGCGCCGCTCCAGCATATGACGAAAGCGGAAATCGTGGCGGAAGGAACGAGGCTCGGCCTTGATCTCGGGATGAGCTGGTCGTGCTACGATCCGGCGCCCGGTGGGCTGCATTGCGGGCTTTGCGACAGCTGCCGCCTCCGCGCGAAAGGCTTCGAGGAAGCCGGAGTCGTGGACCCGACCGCCTACGCGACGAAACCCGACTGGTCGTGAGCTACGCGGTCAAGGAAATGTTCCTGACGCTCCAGGGCGAGGGCGTCCAGGCAGGTCGGCGGGCGGTGTTCCTCCGCTTCGCCGGCTGCAACCTGTGGTCGGGCCGCGAGGCCGATCGCGCGACCGCGGTCTGCCGGTTCTGCGATACCGACTTCGTCGGCACCGATGGGGCGGGCGGCGGAAAGTTCGCCGACGCTTCGGCACTGGCTGCGGCGGTGGTGAAACATTGGGGGGAATCGTCCGAGCGTCGCTTCACGGTCCTGACCGGCGGTGAGCCGATGCTTCAAGTGGATGGCGCGCTCGTTGATGCGCTCCACGCCGCAGATTTCGAGGTCGCGATCGAGAGCAATGGGACCTTGCCGGTCCACCCCGGCATCGACTGGGTCTGCATCAGCCCCAAGGCGGGCAGCGAGACGGTCCAGCGATCGGGCGACGAGCTGAAACTGGTCTGGCCGCAACCCGACAGCGATGTCGACGCGATGGAACGCTGGGACTTTGCGAATTTCCTCATCCAGCCGCTCGACGATTCGGACGCCGCCGCCAACCGCGACGCCGCGGTCGCGCTGGTGCTCGAACGCCCGAAATGGCGTCTGTCGCTCCAGACGCACAAGCTGCTCGGGTTACGTTAGCGCTGCGCGATCCCGACGCCCGCGGGTGGCCAGTTCTGGACGCCGCATTTCTTTTCGACCCACTCGCCCCGTTTCGACAAGCAGATCGCATCGACCCGAGGGACGGAGATCCGCGGCTGGACGGTGTAGGTCATCGCCTGGTCGCCCCACGGCACCAGGCTGTTGCGCAGCTCGCGCATCCGGCGTTGCGCCAGCTCGTAAAATTTGCCGCGCGGCTCGAACGCCGCCTCGGTGCCGATCGCATTGGCGGTTTCGCAGAAATTATATTGCGCCGCGACGGTCGCGAAGCCCGAATAGGTCCGCGTACCGAACGAATCGAGCGCTGCCTGGCCTGCCTTTACCGGCTTGTTGACGCGGAGGAAATATTTGGTGAGCGTGTCGAACGACGCTTTCAGTTCGTCGCGGTGGTCGGCCAGGATCGCGTTGTAGTTCGATACGGTGACGAGCGTTGACTCGAACTGGCATTGCAGCGCCGCGACGTTCAGCGCCGCGCGCATATTCCAGACCAGGCCTGCGCGTAGTTCCGCCTGCGTCGCGCCGGGCATCGGCTGGCCGATTCCGGGCTCGTCGCCGACCACCGGGCTCCCCGAAAGGTCCTTCGATTTAAGGAAAAATTGCGCCGAGGCAGGGATCGCTGTGGTCCACAATATTGCCGCCGCCCCTACTCCGGCGATGCGCGCCACGGTCATTGTTCGGAACCTCCCCACGATAAGGCTTCGATTTCTATACCTTTTGGATTCGACCCCCAACCCCTTTTTGGCGGGCCGGGCGCGCGAATCGCGGAAGCGACGACGAAGCGAGTCTGTGGTCCGACGAAGCGTTAACCTTTGGTGCGACGAAAAAGGCCGCCCGGTCGCCCGGACGGCCCTCATCATAATCGCCCGAAGGCGGATTACATCTTGTTCGACATCATCGCGTCATTCGACATCATCGCGTCATTCGACATCATCGCATCGTTGGACATCATCGCATCGTTGGCCATCATCGCATCGTTGGCCATCATGCCGCCGTTCATGGCGCCGTCGACGGCGGTCATGTTGTCGGACATCGTGTCCATGCCCTCGGTGGCATTCATGTCGGTGATCATCGTGTTCTCGGTGGTGGTGTCGGTCTTGGTACCGCACGCCGAAAGGGCGAGCGCGGCCGCCGCGATCGCGGTACCGGTCAGGATTTTGGAAAATGCACGCATGGATAGCTCCCTAGATAATGGATTTGGAAAATTGGCGAACCGGCCTTTTAATACCCAAACCGGGGTAGACATTAGTCGCAGAACGCCCGCCCCTCAAGCCTCGATTTCGCGAGACGAGGAAAGGCTTTCAATAAACGCGTCGAAAGTGAACGCGAGGGCGGCGTCAAAAGTTGCATTATCGTGCTGTTCGCCGAGAGCCGCCGCGCTGGTTACAGAATAATCGGCGATGCCGCACGGGACGATTCCGCCGAAATGCGTCAGGTCGGGCGACAGGTTCACCGCGAAGCCGTGGAAGGTCACCCATCGCCGCAAGCGAACCCCGATCGCGCCTATCTTGGCCTCGCGGCCGTCGCCGTCGATCGTCCAGATGCCGATTCGCCCCGGCGCGCGAAACGCCGCGATGCCGATTTCGGCGAGCGCGGCGATCGCCCACCCCTCGACCGAATCGACGAAATGGCGCACGTCGCGGCCCCGCCGGCCGAGATCGAGCACCAGATACACCACCCGCTGCCCCGGCCCGTGATAGGTATAGCGCCCGCCGCGCCCCGCCGCGACGACCGGAAAGCGCGGGTCGATCAGTTCCGCCGGGTCGGCGCTGGTGCCCGCGGTGTAGACCGGCGGATGTTCGAGCAGCCACACGAGTTCGCGCGCCTCGCCCGCCGCCACCGCCGCCGCGCGCGCCTCCATCGCCGCCAGCGCCGCGGAATAGTCGGTCAATCCAGGCGTCACGCGCCATTCGATTCGTTCGTCCACGCCCGACGAGATGCGATCGACCGCGGTCCGGCGCAAGCGATTGGCAAGCTGCCGGGCGATCGGCTAACGCGCAGCGACAGCCGGAAGGGGGGAGCGCGCATGGTCAGGATCGGAACCGTCTGGGACCGCACTGTCGAGGTCATCAACGGCCGCACCGCGATGCTCGCGTCGATCGCCGCGCTTACTTTGTTCCTGCCCAGCGTGATTCGCGATGCGGTCGCCGCCGCCGCGGGCAGCTTCGGCGGACGGATGCTGTCGGGTGTGGTCGGCGTCATCCAACTGATCGTGACAATCTGGGGCGTGCTCGCGCTGACCGCAGTATCGAGCGATCCCGCGACCGATCGGCCCGCCGCGCTGCGCATCGGCGCGGCGGTATTGCCGTCGGCGATCCTGGTCGTGTTCGTTTTGCTCGTGATCTTCGCCTTGCTGTTCGTGCCGGGCTTCGTCCTGCTCGCCCAGTCGGGCTTCGATTTCGCCGCCGTCGGACGCGACGAGGCTCAGCCGCACCTGTCGTCGGGGGCGATGGGCGGGTTCGCGCTCTATTCCATCGTCTATGTCGTGTTCCTGATCTGGGCGGCGGCGCGACTGGCGCTTATTTATCCCGTCCTGGTCAACGAACGGCTCGGGCTGCGCTCGATCGCGCGATCGTTTCACCTCATGCGCGGCCTTGTCTGGAAGATCATCGGCGTCCTTATCCTCTATGCGATCGTCCTGCTGGTCGCGCTCGGCGCGGCAACCTCGGTGAGCGGGCTGCTCTTCCGGATCGCGCTCGGCGGCGACAATCCCGCGCTCGTCCAGTTCCTCGCGGGCGTCGTCGGCGCGCTGGTGACCGCGATATTCGGGGTCCTGCAGACGGTCTTCGCCGCGCAACTTTACATCGCCGCGCGAGAGGCTCACGACGGCGCAGCGCCGCGCGCATGATCACCCTGTCGCGGTTGCTCGCGGACACTTGGGCGGCGTTCCGCCGCGACGCCGATCTGATCGTCAGGGTCGCCGCGCCCTTCGTCTTCCTGCCCGCGCTCGCGGTGCAACTGCTGGCCGATCCGTTACCGCCGATCCCCGCGACACGCGATCAGGTGGTGATCGAGGGCTGGTGGAACGCGGTGACGATTTGGGGGCAGGGCAATGCCGGCTGGTACGTCCTCGCCGACGTCATCGGGCTGTTCGGCCTGGCTACGCTGGCGGTGTTGTTCGTCGATCCTGTACGTCCCGAAGTCCGTACGGCGCTCGGCCGGGCCGCGCGCCTCCTCCCGCGCTTCATCCTGGCGAACCTTCTGGTCGCGATTCCCGTCGGGATGGGCCTGTGGCTGTTCGTCCTCCCCGGCCTGTACGCGCAGGCGCGGCTCGTCGCGGTTCTTCCCGCGCTCGCCGCCGAACAGCCGCTCGGCGCGGCACGTTCGCTCGGGCGGAGCTTCGCGATCACCCGCGGGCACGGCTGGGCGCTACTCGGCGCGGTCCTCACCTTCTTCCTGCTGCAATGGCTCGCGATCGGCCTGCTCGCGCCGCTCGACGATTGGTTGCGCAAGCCCGCGCATCTCAATCCGGTCGTGCTGGCCCTGATCGACGCCGGACTGGCGGTCGTCGCCGCGTCCTATCACGTCGCGATCCTGCTGCTCGGCGTGGTCGCCTATCGTCGACTGGCGAGCAAAGGCACCTGAGGCGCGGCGTCGGTCGGCAGCAGCCCGGCGACGCGCGGATCGGCGAAGGTCTCGATCGTCCGCGAGATCGCGACGAACCCCTGCGCGCGGTAGAAATTGAGCGCCGACGGATGGTCGAGCGTGCAGGTATGCACCCACACCCGCGCGATGCCGGCCCGCCACGCGCGCTGCGTCGCCTCGGCCATCAGCCAGCGACCATGACCCTGGCCGGCGAGTTCGGGGACCAGCCCGAAATAGGAAATCTCGCAAGCATCCGGCACACGAAAGTCGAGTTCCAGCATCCCGACCTCGATTCCCGCCGGATCGACGACCGCGAAGATCGCGGTGCCGGGATCCTGGATGATCGCGAGCAGGCGCGCGTCGTCCATCGCGAGGCGCGAATACCAGAGCCACGGCATGCCGACGCGGGCGAACAGCGTTCGGTATTTCTCCGACGTAGGCCGGTCCCACGCGATCAGCCGCAACCGCGATTCGGGCATCGGTCTCAGCGGTGGCCGCTCGGTCATCTCCAGCGTGGTGACGATCGTCGCGACCTGATCGTCGGCGACCGGAGTCAGCGCCACGGCCAACACCTTCCGTTTGCCCTGAGCTTGTCGAAGGGCCGTCCTTCTTCACCGGGCTGAAGAAAGGGCAGGGCTTCGACAGGCTCAGCCCGAAAGGGACTGAGGGACGGCGTCAATCCCATGTCGCGACCGGCGGCAGGCTCATCAGGATCGCGTCGATATTGCCCCCGGTCTTCAGGCCGAACAGCGTCCCGCGATCGCAGACGAGGTTGAACTCGGCATAGCGCCCGCGCCACGCATTGCGCACCGCCACATCCGCCTCGGCGAACGGCATACCCATCCGCCGCCGCACGATTCGCGGGAAAGCGTCGAGAAACGCCCGCCCGACATCCTGCGTGAAGGCGAGGTTCGCCGCGAACTCGCCCTCGAGGTGATCGTAGAAGATGCCGCCGACGCCCCGGTGGACATGGCGGTGCGGGATGTAGAAATAGTCGTCGGCCCACGCCTTGTAGCGCGGATAATAGGACGGGTCATGCGCGTCGCAGGCGCGTTTCAGCGCCGCGTGGAAATCCGCGGTATCTTCTTCGATCGGCAGCGGCGGGTTGAGATCGGCACCGCCGCCGAACCAGCGCTTGGTCGTCGTCAGGAAGCGGCAGTTCATATGCACTGCGGGAACGTACGGGTTCGCCATATGCGCGACGAGGCTGATCCCGGTCGCGACGAATTGCGGGTTCTCGCCCGCGCCGTGGATCGATTTGGCGAAATCGCCTTCGAACGCGCCGCCAACGGTCGATACGTTGACCCCGACCTTCTCGAACACCTTGCCTTTCATCACGCCGCGGACACCTCCGCCACCCGGCTCGTCCGACGGATCGACGCGGTCCCAAGGCGTATAAGCGAACGCCGCGTCCGATCCGGCCTCGCGCTCGATCGCCTCGAATTCGGCGCAGATCAGGTCGCGTAGAGATTCGAACCAGGCACGGGCCTGGCTTTGTTGGGCGTCGAGGTCGAGCATCGCCGCGTCCCTTAGCGGCGGCGCGCCCGCCAAGTCGAGCGCTGCACAAGGGCTGCCAACAATGCCAATCACGGCAAGCCCCCGGTCTGGCGCAGCGCCTCCGCCAGCGTCATCGCCGCGCTCATCGCCAGATTGAGCGAACGCAGACCCGCCGCCATCGGGATTGTGACACGCGCATCGGCCCGCGCATGCACCATGTCCGGCACACCCGCGCTCTCGCGACCGAACAGCAGCACATCGTCCTCCGAGAACGCGAAATCGTGGAGTCGCGTCGCACCGCGGGTGGTCATCAACACCAGTCGGCCCCCGATGGCGCGCTCGAACGCCGCCCAGTCGGCGTGCCGCGTCACATCGACATGATCGATATAGTCCATCGCCGCGCGCGCGACGCGGCGATCGTCCCAGGTGAATCCCATCGGCTCGATCAGATCGACCGGGGTCGCCATGCACGCGCCGAGCCGCAGCACCCCGCCGACGTTGTACGCAATCTCGGGCTGATAGAGGGCAAGTCGCATTTCCTTCGCTACCGCCGCAAAAAGCCTGTGGCAAAGCGTGGAATGCGCGGCTATCAGGCCGCCAGCCGCCGTGGGGACGGATGGCTGCAGGCGGGGCGTATCTTCTCGATCACGTTCACGCAGATGTGCAAGGGTCCTGATTGAATGTCGACTGTCGATGCCACCGTGCCTCCGGGCGAAAATCCTGCCCCCTATCATGAAGAAGCCCACGATCCCCGCCGCCGCGATTTCATCAATATCGCAGCGGTCGCGTGGATCGGTGTCGGCGCGGGCGTCGTCGTCCTGCCGCTGATCAACCAGATGAGCCCCTCCGCCGACGTTCTCGCGCAATCGACCACCGAGGTCGATCTTTCGAAGATCGAGCCGGGCCAGGGCGTCATCACCACGTTCCGCAAGCAGCCGCTGTTCGTGCGCAACCTGACGCCCAAGGAAATCGCCGAGGCCGATGCGGTCGATATCAGCACTTTGCGCGATCCGGAGACGCTGGAGACGCGCACCAAGGACGGCCACAAGAACTGGCTGATCACGCTCGGCGTCTGCACGCACCTCGGCTGTATCCCGCTCGGCATTCACGAAGGCGACAATCGCGGCTTGTTCGGCGGGTATTTCTGCCCGTGCCACGGGTCACAATACGATACCGCGGCGCGTATCCGCCAAGGGCCGGCTCCCCTGAATCTGTTCGTTCCCGAATACACTTTCAACTCCGATACCGCCGTCACGGTGGGCTGAGGTCAACGCAGATGAGCTTTCCCTGGGCCAAGCATTATGAGCCGAAGCAGCCGCTGATGCGGTGGCTCGACGAGAAGCTGCCGTTGCCGCGTCTCGTCTATGGCGCGATCGGCGCGGGCTATCCGGTGCCGCGCAACCTCAATTACTGGTGGAACTTCGGCGTGCTCGCCGGCCTGTTCCTGGTAGTCCAGATCGTCACCGGAGTCGTCCTGGCGATGCATTTCGCGTCGAGTTCGTCGATGGCGTTCGGCTCGGTCGAATACATCATGCGCGACGTCAACGCCGGCTGGTTCCTGCGCTACGCCCACGCCAACGGCGCGTCGATGTTCCTGCTCGTCGTCTACATCCATATCGGTCGCGGCCTCTATTACGGATCGTATAAGGCGCCGCGCGAAATGGTGTGGCTGCTCGGCGTCGTCATCTTCCTGCTGATGATGGCGACCGCGTTCATGGGCTACGTCCTCCCCTGGGGGCAGATGAGCTTCTGGGGCGCGCAGGTCATCACCGGTTTCTTCTCGGCGATCCCGCTCGTCGGCGAATCGATCCGCGTCTGGCTGCTCGGCGGCTTCGCCCCCGACGATGCGACGCTCAATCGCTTCTTCTCGCTTCATTATCTGCTGCCGTTCGTGATCGCGGCGGTCATCATTCTGCATATCTGGGCGCTGCACATTCCGGGATCGAGCAACCCGACCGGCGTCGATGTGAAGGGCGAACAGGATACCGTCCCGTTCCATCCCTATTACACCGCCAAGGACGGCGTCGGCGTCGGCGTGTTCCTGTTGTTGTTCGCCGCGCTGATCTTTTTCTCGCCGAACCTGCTCGGCCACCCCGACAATTACATCGAGGCGAATTCGCTCTCGACGCCCGCGCACATCGTCCCCGAATGGTATTTCCTGCCGTTCTACGCGATCCTGAAGAGCTTCACCGCGAACTTCATCCTTGATGCCAAGCTGTGGGGTGTGCTCGCGATGTTCGGGTCGATCCTGCTGCTGTTCTTCCTGCCGTGGCTCGACGGATCGCCGGTGCGATCGGCGAACTATCGCCCGAAATACCGCATCTTCCTGGTGGTGCTGCTCGTCGATATCGTGATCCTGGGCTATGTCGGCGGGGCGGAGCCAAGCGCGCGCAACGTCATCATGGGGCAGATCGCATCGATGTATTATTTCGCGCATTTCCTGATCATCCTGCCGATCGTCGCGCGTTCCGAACGGCCCCGGCCGCTGCCCAACTCGATCACCGAAGCGGTGCTCGCGAAGCACGGCGGCACGGCTCCCACGCAATCCGCGATGGCGCACTGAGACGACGGACAGAGGGATTTAAAGCAACATGGTTCGTCTCATTGCATCCCTGATCGGCGCGGCTTTCGTGTTCGTGCTCGCGCTCGCGCTGTTTGGCACGATCTCCACCACGATCACCGAACCCACCCCCGAGCGCGTCGAGCAGGTCTTCCACGAGCATCCCGCCGATATCGGACTCTCCTCGGCGGGGCTGTTCGGCAAATTCGATCTGCGTCAGGTCCAGCGCGGCTTCCAGGTCTACAAGGAAGTCTGCTCGGCCTGCCATTCGTTGAAGTTCGTCCACTTCCGCGATCTCGAAAAGATCGGCTATTCCGCCGCGCAGGTGAAGACGATCGCCAACGACTGGGTGATCGAACAGCCGTCGACCAATCCCGACACGGGCGAGGCGGCGACGCGCAAGAACGTGCCGTCGGATCCGTTCCCTTCGCCGTTCGCGAACGAAGTCGCGGCGCGCGCGGCGAACAACAACGCGCTTCCGCCCGATCTGTCGCTAATCACCAAGGCGCGCGAGGACGGTCCGAATTACGTTCACGCGCTCGTCACGGGCTATCGCGAGCAAGTCGGTTACAAGAACGACGAGGGCCAGGAACTTCTGAAGAGGTTCCCTGATGCCAAGACACCCGCGGGACTGTACTTCAATCCGTATTTCGCGAACCTCAATATCGCAATGCCGCCACCGCTGACCAGCGACGATCAGGTGACCTATACCGACGGGACCAGAGTGACGAAGGATCAGATGGCGAAGGACGTTGCGGCGTTCCTGACCTGGACCGCCGAGCCGAACCTAGAGGCACGCCACGCGGCTGGTCTCGCGGCGGTGATCTTCCTCGCGATCTTCTGCTTCCTCGCCTGGGGCGCGTATCAGAACGTCTGGCGCGACGTGAAGCATTGAGCGGGCGCACTCGGATTGCGTAAGCAATCCGAGAGACGCCACGGCGGGCGGCGGGGCCGCGCAGCGGCTCCGCCGCCCGCCGTGGCATCCTCGGTCGGTTCGGAAGTCTGACGTGAACGACGACCTCAAAGCCCTGATCCGCACGATCCCGGACTTCCCCAGGCCCGGCATCCAGTTCCGCGACATCACGACCTTGCTGCTCGACGCGAACGGCCTCGCCGCGGTCGTCGAGCGCATGGCCGCGGCGACGCGAGGCCCGGTGGATCTCGTCGCGGGTATCGAGGCGCGCGGCTTCCTGTTCGCCGCCGCGCTGGCGGTGCCGCTGAACGCGGGCTGTCTGCTTATCCGCAAGGACGGCAAGCTCCCCGGCGCGACGATCGCCGAGGATTATGCGCTCGAATATGGCGAGGACCGGATCGCGATGCACGCCGACGCCTGCGCGCCCGGCGCGCGCATCCTGCTGATCGACGATCTCATCGCCACCGGCGGCACCGCCCGCGCCGCGGTACGGCTGCTGCGCAAGGCGGGCGCCGAAGTCTCCCAGGCGCAGTTCGTCATCGACCTGCCCGATCTCGGCGGCGCGGCGGCGTTGCGCGGCGACGGCATTACGGTCGATTCGCTCGTCGCCTTTTCCGGGGACTGAGCCACTCCCGCTCACGCTGGGTTCATCACGGAACCGCTACAGTCCGTGTTGGTTCTACGATGACAGGTGGCGCGTTACGGCCATCCCCAACGTATCGGGAGAATTCGACATGATGAAACGTCTCGGAATCGCCGGGCTGGTCCTCGGGCTGGGGCTCGGCCTCGGCGCGTGCACCAACGGCTATGGTTATGGTGGCGTCGGCTATGCCAGCGACGGTTATTACGGCGGCTATGACGATGGCTACGGCTATGGCGGCGGTTATGGCGGCGGCTATGGCTACGGCGGCGCGGGTTATGGTTATGGCAGCTACGGCGCTGGATATTTCGGCTGGAACAATGGTTTCTATTATCCCGGCACCGGCATCTACGTTTACGATCGCGATCGTCGGCCACACCGTTGGAACGGCACGCAACAGCGGTATTGGCAGGGTCGCCAGCGCGCCTATCTGAATAATCCTAACGTGACCGGCAGGGATCGCGGCGCGATTCGCAGCAACTTCCAGGACTTCAATCGCGACGTCCGCAGCGATCGTAAGGATTATCGCGGCGATGTCCGTGGTGCGCGTCAGGACTATCGACAAGGCGACATCAACCGCAGCCAATACCGCGATCAGAAGCAGGACGCGCGGCAGGATTACCGCAAGGACTATCGGCAGGAGCGTCGCCAGCTCAACCGGCAGAACCGGCGCGATACCCGCAATCCGCGATAGATCGATCGGGTCCGGTTTCGGCCGGACCCGTCAGTCTTTCGGGCGCGTCGCGATCAGCCCGTTCGAGACCATTGCCATCACCGCGACGTCATGCTGGTTGAACACCGTCATCCGGCTCTTGAAGATGCCCATCTCGGGCCTGCTCGCCGATGCGCGCTTTTCCAGCACTTCGGTTTCGACGCGCAAAGTGTCACCCGGGTAGACCGGCTTCAGCCACTTGAGTTCATCGATCCCCGGCGAGCCGAGTCCCGCCTGGCGGTGATTCTTCAAATTCTCGACCGCCATCGACATCGCCATCGCGCAGGTATGCCAGCCGCTCGCCGATAGCCGCCCGAAATGCGTCTTCGCCGCGGCTTCGTCGGACAGATGAAACGGCTGCGGATCGTATTTCGCGGCGAATTCGATCACCTCCTCGCGCGTCACCGCGTAGCTGCCGAACGATTGCTTCGCGCCGACTTCCAGATCCTCGAAATATTGCATCCGCCGCCCTATCGTTTCGTCATGACGCTCTGGAATGGAGTGTCGGTGCCGTCCAGCCCCGTCCCCTTCGGAAGCCCCAATAGATCGCGCAATAGCGACGCGACGTCGACATTGTCGAACGTCGCGATTTTCTTGCCGCCCGCGAACGCCGGCCCATTGGCGACGAACAGCGCGCGCATGTCGGGCAAGTGGTTGTCGTAGCCGTGATTGCCCCCCGTCCACGGCTTGTCGGGCGCGGTCTTGACGATCGACCAACCGTCTTCGGCAAGGCACAGGAACTGCGGGATGCGCGGATTGGTGCCGTAATGAAACCGCGCCGGGATCGCCGATTTCCGCCAGCAATTCATATGCGCGTGCGGCTTCAGCAATTCCGCCGCGACCGCGGCGTCGCGCCCCGGCAAAGGTACGAACGTGGCGTAAGGCCCGGTCTCGACCGCGCGCGCGTCGACTTCGGGCACGATCCGGTCGAGCGCGATCGTCCGCCCGCTCGACGTCGCCGCCATCCCGTGATCCGCGACGATCACCAGATTTGTCGCCTGACCCAGTTCCGCCAGTCCGGTCACCAGCTCGCCGATCCGCGCATCGACATCGGCAACCGCCTGCGTCGTTCGCGCATCGTCCGGGCCATATTCGTGGCCGGCGGTATCGACCGTGTCGAAATAGAGCGTCACGAACCTCGGCCGCGTCGCCGCCGGGCGCCGCATCCAGTCGATCACCCCGCGTACGCGTTGCTCACCCGAAATCGCCTGCGCGAACTGCCACCAGTCCTCGGGCCGGACGCCACCGGTCACCGGGTTGGGCCATTCGCTCGCGCGCGTCCCGCCCCAGGCGACGCCGGCGCCGGGCCAGAACATCGTCGCGGTGCGAATTCCGGCGTTCTCGGCGGTCACCCACACCGGCTCGGCCGCGTTCCACCAATAGGGATCGTCGGTCGCCATCGTGAAGGGATCCTTCGGCCGCGCCGAATCCTCCATGCTGTTGGCGACGATGCCGTTGCGGTCGGGGCGCAATCCGGTGACGATCGCCCAGTGATTGGGGAAGGTCTTCGACGGGAACGACGGCCGCATCGCCGCCGACACGCCCTCCGCCGCCAGCCGCGAAAGGTTCGGCGTCACGCCGCGCGTCAAATAGTCGGGCCGGAACCCGTCGATCGAAACGAGGATCGTCACCGGCGCGCGCGTTTCGGCCACCGCTGCGCTGCCCGCCATCGGCGCAGCCTGCGTCACAGGCGCCAGCGCGGGCGGGGTATAGGGGTAGGCGCAGCCGGATGCGGCCAGCGCCGAGGCAAGGGCGAGCGAACGGGCGATCATGCGCCGCGCCCTACGCGCGGTGTCGCACAAGGAAAAGGCTACAAACCGAACGCCGACCTCGAAAATGCGATGGCATGGGTCATTTCGCCAGCATCCACACCGCCATCGCCACCATCATCAGGTTCTCGGTGAGCGACACGAAACCGAGCGGCACGTTGCTCGATCCGCCGACGCACGCACATTTCAATTCACGCCGGTCGATATAGACCGCCTTGAGTACCGAGATCGCGCCGATCGAACCGATAAACAGCGCCACCGGAACCGAGAGCCACCTCAGGGCTCCCCAGATCATCAGCACCCCCGCCAGCCCTTCGGCGAAGGGGTAGATATAGGCATAAGGCACCCACCGCCGCGCCAGCAGATCGTAATTGAGGAACATCGTCGAAAATCGCTCGACATCCTGCAACTTCAGCAGCGCGAGCACGCACATGCTGAAGGCGACGAACCACTCGCCCGCGCGCAATGTAAACGGCGAGCCATAAGCGGCGAAGCTCGCCGCCATCGCCATCAGCGCGGTCATCGCGAACACGGCGATCACCGGCGTGTAGCTCGTCTCGCCTTCCTCGGGCACGTGCTTGCCGAAGAACCGTCGGACATTGTCGTTGCCGCCGATCCGCTTGCCATCGACGAAGGTCTGCGGCGTGGTCGCCACGCCATGTTCGGCCTTGAACGCGTCGGTCTCCTCGCGCGTTTTCAGCCAACAGTCGTCGACCGTATAGCCGTGGCTTTCGAGCAGATATTTCGATTTCAGGCCGTACGGACAGACATGCTCGGGCATGACCATGCGGTGCAGCACGGCGCGTTTGGATTTCTCAGCCATGCGTCCCATATAGCATCCGTACCATAGTACGGAGTCAAGCGATGACCGCAACGCCGATCGGCGGATTGGCGCGCGCTGGCGGCGTCGGGGTCGAGACGGTGCGCTACTACCAACGCCGTGGCCTGCTCGACACGCCGTCGCGCGACGGCGAGGGCATAAACGGCGGCATCCGCCGCTACGATGCCGAGGCGTTGCGTCGCCTGAAATTCATTCGCTCGGCGCAGGCGGCGGGCTTCACGCTGGAAGAGATCGGCGAACTCCTCGCGCTCGACGCCGGCCAAGATCGTGCCCGCGCCCACGCGCTGGCCGAGGCGCGTATCGCCGCGCTCGATGCGAAGATCGCGGAACTGCAGACGGCGCGCACCGGGCTGGCGCGTCTCGCGCGCGAGTGCGGCAGTGGGAAAGCGGGGCCATGCCCGATCCTCGCGGAGTTTGAGGGGTGAAACCGACTTCCCCATCGTCACCCCGGCCCTGACCCGGGGTCCCGCTTCTCTTGTTCTTGGCAGACGAGCGACAGGGCGGCTGGGTCTATATCATGGCCGGGGTGACACACCGGAAGGGCAGCATAGTCCTAGAGCATCTTCGGGCTGAGTTGACCCACCGCTTCCCCGGCGTAGGCCGGGGTCCATTTGTGCGGCGAAGCTTGGCTCGCACGGCACGATTCTTCGTTCCGTTTCGTAACTGGACCCCGGCCTGCGCCGGGGAAGTGATTCAAGTAAGACCAGTTTCGCTCCAGCGAACATCCGTCAGGTGACAGTTACGCCACGACGGGAGTAGAAGCCTTCCCAGCCAATTGGCTCCGGGTTATCGTCACCGTAGCGCCGCTTTGCGTCGGCATGCTTCCGTGCAAACCACTGATCAAACTCGTATAGATAGTCTTCACCCGTCCCCATGCGCCAGCCGATGGAGCCTGCATGTATGTCGGGGTGAGCTGTCCAAGGCGGGATCATTTGAACAAGTTTGCTTGGCAAACCGAATAACCGCAATCCCCCAACAACGCCATCGACCGCCACCTGCCTCAGCTGTGCAGGAAGTGCATCACGTCGCCATCGTGGACGACATAGGTCTTGCCCTCGGCCCTAAGTTTCCCCGCTTCACGCGCGCGCGCCTCGCCGCCCAATGCGACGAAATCGTCGAACGCGATCGTTTCGGCGCGGATGAAGCCCTTTTCGAAATCGGTGTGGATCTCGCCCGCCGCCTCGGGCGCGGTGGCGCCGACGTGGACCGTCCAGGCGCGCGCCTCCTTCGGCCCGACGGTGAAGAAGGTGAGCAGGTGGAGCAATTTGTACCCGGCGGTGATGACGCGCGCGAGGCCCGTCTCCTCCAGCCCGAGTTCGGCAAGGAACTCCCCGCGATCCTCTGCGGGCATCGTCGCGATCTCCGCCTCTATCGCGGCCGAGACGACGACCGCTTCGGCGCCCTCCGCCTTCGCCTTCTCGAACACCCGCGCCGACAGCGCATTGCCGTTCGCGGCGTCGCCCTCATCGACGTTGCAGACATAGAGGACGGGCTTGGCGGTCAGCAATTGCGCGGCCTTGAAAACGCGCTCCTCCTCGACATCCTTCGGCTTGGCAAGCCGCGCCGGCTTCCCCTCGCGGAGCAGGTCGAGCGCCTGCCCGAGCACGCTCGCGGCGATCTTCGATTCCTTGTCGCCCTGCGCCGCCTTCTTCTGAAGATTGGGCACGCGCTTCTCGAGGCTTTCGAGATCGCTCAGCATCAGCTCGGTCTCGACCGTCTCGGCGTCCGCGATCGGATCGATCCTACCCTCGACATGCGTCACGTCGCCGCCCTCGAAGCAGCGCAGGACATGGACGATCGCATCGACCTCGCGGATATTGCCGAGGAACTGGTTGCCGAGGCCTTCGCCCTTGCTAGCGCCGCGGACCAGCCCGGCGATATCGACGAAGCCCAATTGCGTCTCGATGATCTTCGCCGAATGCGCGATGTCGGCGAGCCTGGTCAGCCGCGCGTCGGGCACCGCGACGTTGCCGACATTGGGCTCGATCGTGCAGAACGGATAATTCGCCGCCTGCGCCGCCGCGGTCTCGGTCAGCGCGTTGAAAAGCGTCGATTTGCCGACATTCGGCAAGCCGACGATGCCGCAGCGGAAACCCATAGTCTGTCCTCAGCCGTTGAGCGCGACGCCGTAGGGTCCAAACCCAACCGCCGCAAAGGTCTACACCCTGGCCCCGGTAGAGTTAGGTAC
>JBBSTE010000012.1:0-64954 GCA_038236185.1 Sphingomonadales bacterium
GAGATCATGTTCGGCAGGCTCAAGGACTGGCGGCGTATCCACACCCGATACGACCGGTGCGCCCACACCTTCATGTCCGCCATCGCAATCGCCGCCGCTATGCTCTTCTGGATGCCCAAACAATGAGTCCTGAGCCTAGGCGATCCAGTGCGGTGCCCGGACCTAAGTGATGCTCCCGCGATTCGGATTGAGGATCGCTACATCGCCGGCACGTGCTTTCGGCTCCGGCGGATGACCGATCTCGCGTCGGGGCGTGTCGTTCTGAAGCTGTCAAAGAAATACGACGTTGCCGACGTTCTCGCCCGACCGCTGGTGACGGCGTATCTGACGGAGGCGGAATACGCCCTGTTCGCGGCGATGGAAGCGCGTCCGTTGAACAAGACGCGGCATGCCGTCGAAGACATCCGGGAGGTGCGGCGTTGATGTGTTCGCGGGTGCTCAAACCGGTCTTGTTCTGGCCGAGATCGAGTGCGCCAACGACGCCACGCTTCGCGCCGTGCAAGGTCCGGAATGGGTGATCCGCGAAGTCACGCCCGACGTGCGGTTTCAGGGTGGTGCGCTGGCCGGTATCGATGAAAACGGAGCGACCGAGCTTCTGGCCTGAGTGGTCGTCAAAGCCCTTCTGTGTCGATCGCCAATCCTGCGATGCTCGCAGCCGCAAAGGGTTCGGCGAAGGCGACCTCGCGCCGTTCGGAATATCCATCGGTTACCGGCGCCCACATCTGCTGGATCAGCCGCGCTTCGACATCGACGACCCAATATTCCGGCACGCCTCCCGCAGCGTAGATCACTTGCTTCTCGCCGAGGTCATAGTCGAGCGTGGATGCGGAAATTTCGACGGCCAACGCAACCGATGCGCCGGGGACCGCTCCTTCGCCTTTAATGTCACTCGTCAGGATGATGTCCGGCCGCGGCATTTCGTGTTCGCCCAGCGCAACGCTGCCGCCAGTGCCCACGAACAAATTGCTGCCGATCTCTTCGAGCGCCCGGCGCAAACGATAGGCGAGTTCGTCCTTGATCCGCATGTGCGGACGCCATTCGGGGCTCATGACGATAATCTCTCCCCCGATGAGTTCGGTCATGGCGTCACCGAATACGCCCGCCTCGCCAAGGCAGGCGTAATCCTCGACCCTGAGCTTGTATTTGCCCGGCGTGAGGCGTTCCTGGATCGTCATACTCGGGAGAATATCACGGAAGTCTGCCCTCTCCAATCCGCCACTATTTCCGTTCCGCCGCGGTCTTGGCACGAATGCCTGCGAACTCCGACCCCGCGCTCCACGTCGGCCACACACTGGCATGGCTTAGCCCTTCGCCCATCGCGTGGAACAGGTCGACGTCCTGCGCCGCGCCGGCGAGGTTCCAGTCGGCGCTCCAGGTGTCGCAGGTCTTGTGGTAGCAGGTCATGTACTGGTCGAGCCACGCCTGCCCCGCAGCCTTCCCGCCCGCCTTCAGATCGGGCGCGCCGCCCAAGGCCATCAGCAGCAGCGAGGGGACGCCCTTGCGGACGACCGAGAAATGGTCGGCGCGGTAGAACAGGCCGCGTTCGCTGAAGGTTTCGGGGGTTATCGTTCGTCCTTGCTTTTGCGCGGCGTCGGCGAGGAGGGCGTCGAGCGAGGTGTTGCCGACGCCCACCTCGATCACGTCGTTTGCGGGGCCCGCGGTCTGGAGGATGTCGAGCGTCAGGTTCGCGGCGGTTTTCGCGAGCGGATAGATCGGGTGCGTGGCGTAATGTTCGGAGCCGAGCAGGCCGCGTTCCTCGGCGGTCCATAAAGCGAAGACGAGTGTGCGGTCGGGCTTTGCCGCGGCCTTGAACTGGCGGGCGAGTTCGAGGATTCCGGCGGTGCCGAGCGCGTCGTCGTTGGCGCCGGGGCGGAGCGTCTTACCGCTCGCGTCGGCGGGGCCTTCGCCGTACGCGTCCCAGTGCGCGGCGAACATCACCGTCTCGTCGGGCTTCTTCACGCCGGGGATTTTGGCGAGGACGTTGGCGCTTTCGATTCGTTCGACCGTCACCGGCAGATCGGCGGAGAAGCCGGTCGTCATATCGACCGGCTTGAACGATGCGGATCGCGCCGCGATGCGCAGTTTCGCGAGATCGAGGCCCGCGGCGGCGAACAGTTTGTCGGCGGCGTCGTGTTCGATCCAGCCCTGGAGCGGGACGCGGGTGTCGTTCGGCCCCCGGACGATGTCGTAATTCTCGCCGTTCGAGGCGTTGACCGTCGACCACGGGTAGCCTGCCGCGTCGGTGTCGTGGACGATCAGCGCGCCCGCGGCGCCGCGCCGCGCGGCTTCCTCGAACTGGTAAGTCCAGCGGCCGTAATAGGTCATCCGGCGGTCGCCGAAGCGGCCCCTGGCGTCGTCGGTCGCGGTCGCGACGAAATCGGGGTCGTTGACCAGAAAGACCGCGATCTTGCCGTGGAGATCGAAACCTTTGTAATCGTCCCATTTCGCCTCGGGCGCGTTCGTGCCGTAGCCGACGAATACGAGAGGAGCGTTCTCGATCGCGATGCGCGCGTCGGAGCGGACGGTTGTGACCGCGATTTCCTTGCCTTGCGTCAGGGGGGTGGTGCCGATTTTCATCGTGCCGTCGCCGATGCGGGTGTGGACGAGCGGGACCTGCTGCGTCCATTTGCCGTCGGTGCCGCCGGGTTCGAGGCCCAATTGTTTGAACTGGGCGATCAGCCAGTCGATCGTTTTCTTTTCGCCCGGTGTGCCGGGGGCGCGGCCGCCGAAGTCGTCGGAAGCGAGGATCTTTACCGTCTCGGAGAGATGCTGCGGGTCGGTCTGTGCGGCGGCGGGGACGCCGGCGACTAGGGCGAGCAGGGCGACGGCGTGACGCATGAAAGCTCCAATATTTTGATTTAGCGTCGTTATAGACGGCGAGTGTGACAGGGCCAGTGCTCCCGCGAAAGCGGGAGTCCAGAGTCACAGGCGGCACGATTGCGACTCTGGATTCCCGCTTTCGCGGGAATACGGCGGCTACCGCAATCGGCGTACGAAGAGCCGTCCGTCCTCGCGGCGTTCGGTCGCGAAATTCGGGACCGCGAGGATCAGGTCCGACAGCCGCTTGTAACCGTAAGTCCGCACGTCGAAGCTCGACCGGTTCGCGGCGAGCTGGCCCATCGCCGAGAGGCTGACATAGCCGCGCTCGTCGCGTTTCACCGCGTCGTACGCGTCGATCAGCAGCTTCACGAGCTCGTCGTCGAGCCCCGCCTTCTTGGTATCGCCATTCGTCGCGGGGGCCGATGCGGCCGCGGTCGTGCTCGCAGGCGCCGGTGCCGGTTCGGGCGCCAGCTTGCCGAGCTGGTCGACGTCGATGAACCGCGTGCACGCCTGTTTGAACGCTTCGGGCGTCTTGGCGCTGCCGAACCCGTACACCTCGTATCCGTCCTGCCGGATACGCATCGCGAGCGGCATGAAATCACTGTCCGACGACATGATCCCGAACGCGTGGACGCGGCCGCGATAGAGCAGGTCCATCGCGTCGATCGTCATCTTCATGTCGGTCGCGTTCTTGCCCTTGGTCAGATCGAACTGCTGCTGCGGTTCGATGCCGTGTTTCAGGCTCATCTTCTCCCAGCCCTTGAGCGCGGCCTTCGACCAATTGCCGTAGACCCGCCGGACGTTGACCGAGCCGAGCTCGGCCAGCACGGTCAGGACCGGGTCGATCAAATGCCACGAGGCATTGTCGGCGTCGATCAGCAGCGCGACGTTCCTGGAAGAAATATCGTCATAGGCCATGCCGCGTCGTAGGCCGCGAGCGGGAGACGGGCAACGCCTCTGGTGCGAAATTCACCCGCGTCCGCGCCGCGCATCGACGCTCACACTGCCGCCGCCCGCGGCCGCGAGATACAGGAAGATGAACGTGTAGAGCACCGCCGCCTCGCCGCCATTGGCGATCGGGAACGGGCCCTGGCTGGCGTGCGCCATGAAAAACGCGACCGCCATCATTCCCGACAGCACGAACGCGACCGGGCGCGTGAACAGCCCGATCATCAGCAGCGCCCCGCCCACCAGTTCCAGCACGCCGGCGATCTGCAACAGCGGGTTCAGCGCCATCGGGAAGGGCGGCACGCCGAAGAACTTCGACACGCCGTGGCTGAAAAACACCAGCGCGGCGACGAACCGCAGGACACTCAGCAGAATCGGGGACCAAGTGGCGGGGATCGGCATGAGGAAGACCCTTCGTTGTTTCGTTTCCGCAACGTCTGCGAAAATGCCGCTGTGGTCAATCGACGGCGGAGGACCGATCCGCTGCGGGATAATCGATCGCGACCACCTCATAGTCGCGTTCGCCGGCCGGCAGGGTGACGCGGCGAACGTTGCCGACCACGCTGCCGCGCAAGGCGCGCGCGATCGGCGAGTTCCAGCCGATGCGGCCCGCGCCGGCGTCGGCTTCATCGTCGCCGACGAGGGTGAGGATGCGGTGCGCGTCATGCTCGTCGGCGATGGTGACCGTTGCGCCGAAGAAGATGCGGGTGCGGTCGATCGCGGCGGCGGGATCGACGACCTTGGCCGCCTTCATCCGCCGCGACAGCCAGCCGAGGCGGCGGTCGATTTCGCGCAGCCGCTTGCGGCCGTAGATGTAGTCGCCGTTCTCGGAACGGTCGCCGTTGCCCGCGGCCCAGAATATCGTTTCGACCAGCGCGGGGCGCTCGGTCGCGAAGAGCGCGTCATATTCGGCGCGGAGGGCGGCGTAGCCGACGGGGGTGATGTAATTGGGGCAGTCCACACCACCCCATAGGGTCATTCCCGCAAAAGCGGGAACCCATCTCCCACCGTTGCACCAAGCGGTCCGTACAGGAGATGGGTCCCCGCTGTCGCGGGGATGATGAGAGTTCACCCCGGCCGGTTCTTCCCCAAATACCAGCTCAAATTCGCCGGGCCGTGGCTCTTGGCGTGCGACGGGTTCATCAAATCGTACACCACCGCATTCTCCAGCACGCGCTGGACGTAATTCTTCGTCTCGAGATACGGGATCGCCTCGACCCAATCGACCCAGTCGACGCCGCCCGAGCGCGGGTCGCCGTTGGCGGCGAGCCATTTGTTCACGTTGCCGGGGCCGGCGTTGTAGGCGGCGACCGCCAGCGGATAGCTGCCGTAGATCCCGAAGATGCGCTGGAAATAGCTCGAGCCGAGCTGGACGTTGTAGCTCGTGTCGGTCGTCAGCGACGAGGGGTTGTACGATAGCCCGATCTTGCCCGCCTGTTCGCGCGCGGTGCCGGGCATCAGCTGCATCAGCCCGCGCGCGCCGGCGCCACTGATCGCCGCACGGTCGAACTGGCTTTCCTGGCGGCTGATCGCGTGGATCATGGTCCACTGATCCTGATAGCCCGGCGGCACGGGCACGGTTGGGAAGGCGATCGCGCTGTAATCGCTGAGCCCGTTCTGCATCGCCGAACGCCCGACGAGGACGCCGAGATCGGGGCGACCGAGCGTGCGCGACAATTCGTTGGCGAGGACGTGATCGCTTTCGGTCGTGGCGTCGCTGGCGATCTGTTTCACGAATTGCGTCTGGTCCTGCCAGTCGCCGATCGAGCCGAGGAATTGCGCGGCGCGTACGGTCTCCTTGGCGAAGAAGGCGGAGCGGAGCCCCGGATCGACCGGGGTCGGCGCGATGGCGGGGGGCGGGACAAGGCGGCGGCCGAGGCGTTCGTTGGCAAGCTGCCCGTAATATTGGTCGCGATAGCCCGCCGCGCGGTTGAGGAAGGCGTTGGCGTCGTCGGTCCGCCCGGCGGCCTCGGCGGCGCGACCCGCCCAGTAAAAACCCTTCGCGCGCGTCTGCGGCGCCTGGCTGCCGCGACCGTAGCGGTCGAACATCGTCATCGCATCGGCGGGGCGGCCGAGCTGTTTCATCGCAGTCTGGCCGGCGAGCCAGACGAGCGAGGTGTAATCGTCGCGTTCGCCGTAGGGCTTTTTCGAGACATCGGTGTCGGGCGGATAGGCGCCGTCGAC
The DNA here is from genome assembly GCA_038236185.1 of Sphingomonadales bacterium. GTDB lineage: Bacteria > Pseudomonadota > Alphaproteobacteria > Sphingomonadales > Sphingomonadaceae > Sphingomonas. The sequence goes on from JBBSTE010000012.1 coordinate 5,953, forward strand.
CTGACGCGCGATGTCGTAGGCGGTCTGCCATTGGCGATCGGCGGCGGCGGCGCGGGCGTTGGTGAGGAGGATTTCGTAGAAATCCTCGACGACGCCGGGGCGGGTGACCGAGCCGCGTGTCCGGGCGAGCCACGATCGCGCGCTGGGCGAAGCGCCGCTGTTGCGGAGCCATGCGCCCTTGTCGGCGATATAGCCCGCATCGCGAAGGCCCGCGGCGTCGTTGGCGGCGGCGAGCTGCGAGGCGTTCTGCGCCTTGGTCCGGAAGGCCAGCCGCGCCTCGAACAGGAGGCGGTTCGCCGGGGTGGTGAGGTAGAGCTGGCGCTGGGCGGAACTCGTCGCGTTCTGCCACAGCAACGCATCCATCCGCGCGTCCTGATCCGCCGGGGTGAGCGCGCTGCCGAACTGGGTCTGGACCGTGGCCTCGTCGGTCGGGCTGAGCGCGCCGGTGCGCCAGGCGACGCGCGCCGCCTGTGCTGCCTCGTCTCGCGCGCCGGTCGCGGCAAGGGCGCGGGCATAGGCGACGCCGCCCGCCGCGGATTGCGGGGTGAAGCGGCGGAAGAAGGCGACGACGCCGTACGCGCTGCCCGATCCGAGGCTCGCCTGGCGCTCGGCGGCGCGGCGGTTGGCGGCCTGTCCGGGCCAGCCTGGGTGCGCCATCAGGAAGCTGGCGTAGCTGTCGAACGGCAGCGCGTCGGTTTGCTGGAGCGCGCGCCACGTCGCGATCGTCGAAGCGATCGCGCCCGCCGATGCCATCGGTTGCTGCGGCTGCGATTGCGGCGTCTGCGGCTGCGCGCCCAGATTCGCCATGCGCGTCCGATATGCCTCGTCCTGATCCTGCGCGACAAGCGCCAGCGCCGCTGTACTCACCAACAATCCGATCAATGTCCCTGCCTTCACTATCGTCCCCATGTGGACAGGATAGCGATCGAACTCGTATCTGTCCTGAACGAATGCCCCGTTTCGTCGCTTCAGGAGCGCTTTTCATGTTTTCAGGATCGATTCCGGCGCTCGTCACGCCGTTCGACGCGGACGGTGCGTTCGTCGAGCGCGCGTATCGGAACCTGATCGAATGGCAGATCGCTGAGGGATCGTCGGCGCTGGTGCCGTGCGGGACGACTGGCGAGGCCGCGACGCTCACCTTCGACGAACAATTCGCGATCGTCCGCATCTGCGTGGAGCAAGCGAAGGGTCGCGTGCCGGTGATCGCGGGCGCGGGATCGAACGACACGCGCGTCGCAGCGGCGAACATGCGCGCGGCGAAAGAGGCGGGCGCGGATGCGGCGCTGATGGTGCCGCCTTACTACAATCGCCCGTCGCAGGAGGGCATCTTCCGGCATTTTGAGGCGCTGGCGAAAGACGCGCCGCTGCCGATCGTGCTCTACAACGTGCCGGCGCGGACGGTGACCGACATCCAGGCGGAGACGCTGATCCGGATCGTTCAGACGTTTCCGAAGGTGTTCGTCGCGGTGAAAGATGCGACCGGCGTGATGCAGCGCGTGTCGCAGCATCGCGCGGCGCTTGGCGCGGATTTCTGCCAGCTGTCGGGCAATGACGATCTGGCGCTGTCGTTCAACGCGGTCGGTGGCGTGGGGTGCATCTCGGTGACCGCCAACGTCGCGCCGCGGTTGTGCGCCGAGTTCCAGGCGGCATGTGCGGCGGGAGATTATACGAAGGCGCGTGATCTCCATGACCGGCTATTCGCGCTGCACGGGGCGCTGTTCAGCGATGCCTCGCCGGGGCCGGTGAAGTACGCGATGACGAAGGTGCGATCGGGGTTTCCCGAAGGGTTGCGGCTACCGATGATGTGGCCGGGCGACGCGAGCCGGGCGGCGGTGGACGACGGGTTGGCACTCGCTTCTTAACCCTCTCCCGCTTTCGCGGGAGAGGAGGGCCCCATCGCCCATTTGCGATGGGAGGTGAGGGTCTTCTTCTTTCTTCCGGCAAGCGAGAAGGAAGAAAGAAGACCCTCACCCAACCCCTCTCCCGTGAAGACGGGAGAGGGCCAAGAAGAGCAAGACTTATCAGGTTGATCGCGTGTAAGCGGAAGGTTGACCATCCCTGCGCGACGGCCGCTCAAGCAGGTCTATATTCGGTTGTTGATCGGCATGATCGAGGAACTGTCTTGACCACCGACGTCCACCACTATCGCGTCTACGTCGAGCCGCTTAAGCTCTCTCTGGGCGGCGGCTATGTGGCGTATGCACCCGAACTCAAGGGCTGCATCTCCGACGGAGCGACCCCCGACGAAGCGTTGCGTAACGTCTATGACGCGGCGCAATGCTGGATCGACGCCGCCGCCGCAGCGGGCGAGCCGGTCCCCAGCCCGGAAGCAATCCGCCAGTACGCTTGAGGCGCGCGGCGGTTCGAGCCGGTTACGGTTTCGTTTCAGGCTGCGAGCGCCTACATCGCCACGCTCATGCCGCGTCCCAAGCCCGCCACCTTCGACAAGAAGAAGATCGTCGCCGAGAACCGGCGCGCGCGGTTCGATTATGCGATCGACACGAAGTACGAAGCGGGAATCGTGCTGACCGGGACCGAGGTGAAGTCGCTACGCTTCGGCGAGGGTTCGATCGCGGAAAGCTATGCCGAGGTTAAGGGCGAGGAGGTTTGGCTGGTCAATTCGAACATCCCCGAGTTCAGCCACGGCAACCGCTTCAACCACGAACCGAAACGGCCGCGTAAATTGCTGCTTCACGAACGTGAGATAAACAAGCTCCACGGCGCGGTGGCGCGGGATGGCATGACGCTCGTTCCGCTCACCGTCTATTTCAACGGGCAGGGACGCGCGAAGGTGGAACTGGCACTGGCGAAGGGCAGGAAAGACCACGACAAACGCGAGCATATCAAGCAGCGCGAGTGGAAACGCGACGCCGCCCGCATCATGCGCGAGCGCGGGTGATGGCGTCGGCGGCGCCCAATATCTGGCAGCGGAGCGCGAGCTGGTGCAGACGCCACATGCCGACGCGCGAGTCGATGGAGAAAAGTCGGCTGCTGCGGCCAGTCGCGCACCGCGTGCTGGCGCCCGAATTGTGGCGGTTCACGCGGCGATCGGTGCCGCGCGGCGTCGCGCTCGGGATGGTGACGGGCATCCTGTTCCCGGTGGCGCAAATCCCGCTGTCGGCGCTGCTCGCGCTGCCGTTCCGCGCCAACGTGCCGACCGCGGCGCTGACGACATTCATCACCAACCCTTTCACGACGCCGTTCATCTGGGCCGCGGGATACTGGATCGGCAAGATCGTTCTGCGGCTCGACCATGTCGTACCGGGGCAACCGGTGCGCGACGCCGCCAGTTCGAGCTGGGTGCAATGGCTGATGTCGGATGCGGCGCCTGCGATCGCGGTGGGGCTGCTGATCCTGACCCTGGTGCTGTCGATCGGGGGGTATTTCCTGACGTCGCTGGGGTGGCGCGCCTGGATCGCGCGCAAGTGGAAGACGCGACACCAGAAGGATTAAGCGGCGAGGCGTTGCTCCGCAACGCCGACGATTGCATCGACCACCGCGGGAATCAGCTCGATCGGCAGGCTGTGGCCCATGTCTGGCAGTTCGACGAGGCGGGCGCCGCGAATGTGCGCGGCGGTATCGCGGCCGGCCTCGACCGGGACGAGCGGATCGGTCGTGCCGTGGATGACGACGGTCGGTGCGGTGATCGCCTTCAGCCGCTCGCGCCGGTCGCCGTCGGCGATGATCGCGGCGAGCTGGCGGGTGAAGCCGGGCGTGTAGCTCATCCGCGCTATCGATTCGCGGACGCGCTCGGCGAGCAGCGCGTCGTCGATCGGATAGCCCGGACCCGCGATCGTCTTCGCCATCACGATACCGTGCGCGACCAGCGTGTCGATGTCTTCGGTTCTGGGACGTTTGGTGAGGACGCGCATCGCATCCTTGCTCGCGCGGGGCAGGGCGGGGTTGCCGGTCGTCGACATGATCGAGGTGAGCGAGAGCGTCCGCGCCGGATAGGCCAGCGCGAAATGCTGCGCGATCATGCCGCCCATCGATGCGCCGACGATATGCGCGCCGGGAATGCCGAGCGCATCGAGGAGGCCGGCGGCGTCGGCGGCCATGTCGCCGAGCGTATAGGGTACGCGCGGATTGAAGCGCAGCATCCGGGCGACGACCAATGCATAGGGATTCGGGGTGCGGGCATCGTCGAACTTGGTCGACAGGCCGACGTCGCGATTGTCGAACCGGATGACGCGATAGCCGCGATCGACCAGGGCCTCGACCAGCGGCAAAGGCCAGAGCGTCAACTGCGCGCCGAGTCCCATGATCAGCAGAATCGCGGGGTCGCCGTCGCGACCGTAGCTTTCGTATTCGATCCGGATGCCGTTGGCTGTCGTCTTGCTCACCGCGACAGAATGCACGGATCGTCGGTTGGCTGCAATCAAACTGTCATGATCGTTCCGCCGCGGACTTCCAATGGCCATGGCGTGAGGCGGCCGCCTTGGCATGGGCCGCCGATGCAGGCGCCGCTGGCGATGTCGAAGACCGCGCCGTGCCACGAGCAGAGGATGCGGCCTTCGTGGACGTAATCGTCGAGCGTCTGTGCAAGCGGCATCCCCATGTGCGGGCAGCGATCGACATAGCCGTGCGCGGTCTCGCCCGAGCGGACGACGAAGCCGTGGAAGCGGCCGGCGCGCATTTCGAGGACGAAGTTGCGGGCGGCGCCCTCGGCGATCTGGGTTAGCGGGCCGAGGGCGACGTTTGGGGGAGTGGTGTTGAGGCGGTCGGGCATGCTGCCCTCTTCCTACGTCATCCCCGCGAACGCGGGGACCCATCTCGTTAGATTGGCCACTCCACGCCGGTGGTGATTGAGGCTCGCGCGGAAGATGGGTCCCCGCTTTCGCGGGGATGACGCGTCAAGTATCACGGAAGCTTCGCCTTCGGGAAATCGGCCCAGCATTCGTCGTAATCGGGCTGCGAATGCTCCAGCGCGAACCGCGTCGGCTTGTATGGCCAGCAGCTCTCGAGCATGAACGCCATCGTGCCGTCGATCTTGTGCGGCTTGAGATCGGCGTTCGACGCGGCGTCCCACGTCGCCTTGTCGGGGCCGTGGCCGCTCAAGAGGTTGTGGAGCGAGAGGCCACCGGGCTGGAAGCCTTCCGCCTTGGCGTCGTACGCGCCGGCGATCAGCCCCATCGCCTCGGACATGACGTTGCGGTGGAACCATGGCGGGCGGAAGGTGCCCTCGGCGACCATCCAGCGGACTGGGAAGATCACGAAGTCGGCGTTGGCGCGGCCGGGGACGTCGCTCGGGGACATCAGGACGGTGAAAATCGACGGGTCGGGGTGATCAAAGCTCACCGTGTTGATCGTGTTGAAGCGCGACAGGTCGTAGCGCCAGGGGGCGAGATTTCCATGCCACGCGACGACGTCGAGCGGCGAATGGTCGAGCGTCGTCGTCCACAGGCTGCCGAGATACTTCTGGACGAGTTCGATCGTCTCGTCGCGATCCTCGAACCAGGCGACGGGCGTTTCGAAATCGCGCGGGTTGGCGAGGCCGTTGGCGCCGATCGGGCCGAGATCGGGCAGGCGGAAGAGCGCGCCGTGGTTTTCGGCGACATAACCCCGTGCGGAGCCGTCGGGGAGGAGTGCGCGGAAGCGGACGCCGCGCGGGATCAGCGCGACCTGGCCGGGGGCGATATCGATGCGGCCGAGTTCGGTGAGGAGGGTGAGGCGACCATCCTGCGGAATGAACAGCAGTTCGCCATCGGCATCGACGAAGACGCGCGATTCCATATCCTTGTCGGCGGCGTAGAGGTGGAGCGCGACGCCTTCCAGATCGGCGGGATCGCGGTTGGCGAGCATCGTCGTCATGCTGTCGATCAGGTCGGTGCCTTGTGGCGAGTCCGCGATCGGGTCCCAGCGCAGGCGGTTGGGGGGCAAAGGCTCATCGACGGTGCCGGGGGCGAAGCGTTTCGCGCCTTCGTAGCGGATGAACGGCGGATGCTCGGCGCTGGGGCGGAGGCGGTAGAGCCAGCTGCGGCGGTTCTCGTGGCGCGGCGCGGTGAAGGCGGTGCCGCTGAATTGCTCGGTGTAGAGGCCGAACGGCGGTTTCTGCGGGCTGTTGCGGCCGATCGGGAGGGCACCGGGGATCGCCTCGGTCGAGACGTGGTTGGCGAAGCCGGGGATGTAAACGTCAGAGAAATGATCTTGCTTGGCAGGATGGCCAACGACTTGCGAGCGTTGCTCACTGAGAGCGGCGGCCTCATCTACCTCCTGCTGCTCAAACGCTGCTAGTGCCCAAAACCCAGACCACTTTCGGCCGGCTGATCTAAACCATCCAGTAGCCGGATCGCGGCCTCTTTTCGTCCATTCGTCAGATGTCACTGAATGCTGATTAAAGGAACTTCGGATTGTTGCATCTGAGGGCGGGGACATTCCGCGATTTCGACGAAGCTGTTTGACGCCCGAGATAACGTCTTGAGTGCTTCCATGACCGCCCAAGGTCACGAGGGCGGTTCGAATTTCATGTGCAACAGTCGTCATGCATCCACCTTGATCACGCCGCGCCGAATCTGATCCAGTTCGATGCTCTCGAACAGCGCCTGGAAATTGCCGTTGCCGAAGCCCTCGTTGCCCTTGCGCTGGATGATCTCGAAGAAGATCGGGCCGAACATGTTCTCGGTGAAGATCTGGAGCAGCAATCCCTCGTCGCCGACCGCGCCGTCGATCAGGATGCGGTTCTCGCGGAGCCGCTCAAGGTCCTCGCCGTGGCCGGGGACGCGCTTGTCGACCAACTCATAGTAGGTCTCGATCGTGTCCTGCAGCTTCACGCCGCGGGCGCGCAGGCGTTCGACGGTGTCGAAGATGTCGGGGGTGGTCAGCGCGAGGTGCTGGATGCCCTCGCCGTGATATTCGCGGATGAATTCCTCGATTTGGCTGTTCTCGTCCTGGCTTTCGTTCAGAGGGATGCGGATCGCCTTGTCGGGGGCGATCATCGCCTGGCTGAACAGCCCGGTCGCCTTGCCCTTGATGTCGAAATACTTCTGCTCTTCGAAGCCGAACAGCGTCTTGTAGAATTCGCTCCACACCCGCATCTGGCCGCGGCGGACGTTGTGGGTCAGGTGGTCGAGCAGGTCGAGCCCGACGTTGTTCTTCGCCTCGGCCGCTTCCCAGCCGGGCACCGCCGCCCAATCGGCGTAGAGGTCGGTCCCGTCCTGGATGAAGTAAAGGTACGAACCACCGATGCCGGTGATGACGGTGTCGTCCTCGTCGGTGCGTTCGGCGCCGTGCGCGAGCGCCCATTCCATCGCCTTGGCGGGATCGGACACGCGGAACGCCATCGCGCTCGCCGACGCGCCGTGCTCGTTGCGAAACTGCGCGACGCGACCGTCGGCGTCGCGGTTCAGCATCAGATTGATGCGGCCCTGCTTGTAGCGGGTGATGTTCTTGGTCGGGTGACGGTGGCTGGCGACGAAGCCGAGTTGTTCGAACTGCCGCGCCATCGCCAGCGGGTCGGGCGAGGTGAATTCGACGAATTCGAAGCCGTTGAGACCGAGGGGGTTGTCTTCGGACATGATCGCATTCCAATCTGGTATCAATTGTTACCAATATCGGCGTTTGAGCGCCCGGTGTCAAATGCTACCGCTTGCACATGGCCAACCGCCTCCAGCTCGATCGGTTCCTGCCGTATCGCCTGTCGATCACGTCGAACCTGGTGAGCGACCGGATCGCCAGCGCGTATGAGGCGCTGTTCGGGTTGACGATCCCGGAGTGGCGGCTGGTCGCGGTGATCGCCGAGGCGGGTGAGATCACGCAGCAGGCGATCGGCGAGCAGACGCGGATGGACAAGGTGACGGTCAGCCGCGCCGCGATCGCTTTGGTCGGGCGGGGGTTGCTGGCGCGGGCGCCGAATGCGGCGGACAAACGCTCGCATCTGTTGTCGCTCTCCGCCGAGGGACAGGCGCTCTACGCCGCGGTGGCGCCGAAAGCGCTGGAACTCGAAGCGCGTATCTTCTCGCGATTCAGCGTCGAAGAACTCGACACGTTCGTCGCTATGTTGCGGCGGATCGACGCTGCGGCGTTGGGAGATGACACATGACCGACGCGCCATTGATCGCCGGGATCGAACTCGGCGGCACCAAGTGCAACCTCATTCTCGCGCGTGGCCCGGACGCGATCGAAGAGGAAGTGCGGATTCCGACGACCGATCCTGCCGAGACAATGGCCGCGATCGAGGCGGCGGTCGACAAGTGGCGCGGGTTTGCCGCGATCGGGATCGCGAGCTTCGGCCCCATATCGGTCGATCGCGATTCGGGCGATTACGGCAGCGTCCTGGTGACGACCAAACCGCATTGGTCGCATACCGACATCGCGAAGCGGATCGCGGCGCGTTATTCGGTGCCGGTCGGTTTTCATACCGATGTCGTCGGCGCGGCGCTCGGCGAGGAGCAATGGGGCGCGGCGAAGGGGCTGGGCGACCTCGCTTATGTCACCGTCGGCACCGGGGTTGGGATCGGGCTGGTCGCGCAGGGCAAGCCGGTCGACGGACTATCGCATTCCGAACTTGGCCATATCAAACCGCCGCGCGTCGCGGGCGACGATTGGGCGGGGTCGTGTCCGTTCCACGGCGCGTGCGTCGAAGGGCTGGCGGCGGGTTCCGCGATCGCAGCGCGGACCGGGAAAAAGGCGGACGAGCTATCGGGCGACGATCCGGCGTGGGATCTGGTCGTCGATGCGCTCGGGCATCTGCTGATGACGCTGGTGCTGATGGGCGTGCCGCGTCGCATCGTGATGGGCGGCGGGGTGATGGTCGGCTGCCAGTTCCTGTTCCCGCGCATTCGGGCGGCGTTGAAGGCCAATCTCAATGGCTATGTCGGGATTTCCACGGTCGAGGATGTCGATACCTTCGTCGTACCCGCCGCGCTCGGCAACAATGCGGGGCCGCTGGGCGCGATCGTCCTCGGGCGGCACGCGCTGGAACGCGAAGCTTGATCTAGGATCGAACTCGATCACTGGAATCGTCATCCCGGCGAAAGCCCGGATTCCGGGTCACGAGCGACACCGCCTGAGATCCTGGATTCCGGCTTTCGCCGGAATGACGAGGGGTTTCCAGCTGTTCGAATACGACTCTGAATCGATGACCGGGATGAGCCGAACCCCCGCAATCATCGTTTACGGGCGCTTAACCCTCCTTCGATACCTCTGCGCAATCCATTCGGGCGTTCGTTCGTCCGAGAGCAGAGGCGAACGCGATGCGGCTCCTGATCGTAGACGACGAACCGGCGATGCACGATTCCTATCGGCGCAGCTTTGCGCCGGTCGGCACCGCCGATGGCAAGGCCCTGTCGGCAATGGCGGCGGAGTTGTTCGAGGACGACGACGCCCCCGCGGCGGACGATGCCGAAACCTTTGAGACGGTTCATTGCATGCAGGGCCTCGACGCGGTCGCGGCGATCGAAGTCGCGCTCGCCGCCGGCACGCCTTTCCCGGTCGCGTTCATCGACGTGCGGATGCCTCCGGGGATCGACGGCAAGGAAACCGCGCAACGCATCCGCGCGCTCGATCCCGAGATCAACATCTGCATCGTCACCGGTTTCTCCGATTTCTCGCCGATCGAGATCAGCAAGGTCGCCGGGCCGGCCGACAAGATCTTCTACATCGCCAAGCCGTTCGAAGTCGCCGAGGTCGTCCAGACCGCGACCGCGCTCGGCAAACGCTGGGGGACCGACCGCGCGCTCGCCGCGGCGCGCGCGACGCTCGCCGAACAGGTCGTCCAGCTCAAGGAACAGGGTGCCGAGCTTGCGGCGAACGAGAGCCGCGCGATCCATATCGCCAATCACGATTCGCTGACCGAGGCGCCCAACCGGCTCGCCTTCCAGCGCGCGCTCGCCGAACGCGGCAAGGTGCCGGGGATGTTCGCGGTGGCGATGGTCGATCTCGACCGGTTCAAGCTGGTCAACGACACGCTCGGCCATCTCGCCGGGGATGAATTGCTCCGCGACGTCTGCGGGATTCTCCAGCGCAACGCGCCCGAAGGCGGGCTCGTCGCGCGGCTCGGTGGCGATGAATTCGGGATCCTATTCGATACTCCGGGCGACGAAGCCGCCGTCATGGCGTGCGACCGGATCGTCAGCGCCTGTGCGGTGACGATGAAGGTGCTCGGCCATTCGGTTCAGGGTTCCGCGTCGATCGGCGTCGTGACCGTCGGCGACAACGGCAATCGTGATTCGGTCGATCTGATGCGGCGTAGCGATCTCGCGCTCAACGATGCCAAGCGGCAGGGGCGCAACACCGCGCGGCTGTTCGACGAGACCATGGACGAGGGCATCCGCGTCCGCCGCCGGATCGAGACCGGGCTCAGCGAGGCGATCGCCAAGGGCGAACTCGCGATGGTCTATCAGCCGATCGTGACGCGCGACGCGATCGAGGTGATCGGTTTCGAGGCGCTGCTGCGTTGGAATACGCAGGAATATGGCCCGATCAGCCCGGCGACGTTCATCCCGATCGCCGAGGAATCGAACCTGATCCACGACCTCGGCGACTGGGTGCTCGCCGAATCGCTCGCGGTGCTGAAGGATTGGCCGGGGCAGTACGTTTCGGTGAATTTCTCGCCGCGCCAGTTCCGGCGGCACAATTTCGTCGGCTACATCATGGAATGCGTCCAGCGCGCGGGGATCGAACCGGCGCGGTTGCAGATCGAGATCACCGAGACCGCGATCTTCGACGATGCCGAGCGTGCCGCCGACACGCTGTACAAGCTGCGCCAGATGGGATTCCGCATCGCGCTCGACGATTTCGGCACGGGCTATTCGTCGCTCTACAACATCCGTAAGTTCGCGCTCGACGCGCTCAAGATCGACCGCAGCTTCATCGACGGCATGGGACGGGAGCGCGAGAGCGCGGCGATCGTCCATTCGATCATCCACCTCGGTCGCGCGCTGGGGCTGGGCGTGATCGCGGAAGGAGTCGAGACCGAGGCGCAGGCGCAGGCGTTGCGACTGGCGGGGGCGAGTCACCTCCAGGGCTATTTCTTCTCGCGACCGATAAGCGCGGATGTCGCGCGCGAAATGGCCGAGCTTCGCTTCCTGGTCGGCGCCGACGACAGCGACGACGTTTCGACCGAGGCGCAGGGCACCGGGACGGACGGCTGATGCACAGCGCCGCGGGCGGCGGAAGCCGGGCTGGCGCTTGGCTCGAAATGCTGCGCAATCCCCGATCCCTCGGCGCCAGGCTGGTGCTGATCCTGACGAGTGTCGGGATCGCGGGCGCGCTGGGGATCACTTTGGTGCTGGCGAGCATCATCACGCCGAGCTTCAACCAACTCGAGACGCGGTCGGTCGCGGCGCACGTCGACCGGACACGCGCGGCGCTCGCCGAATATGCCTCCAAGGCCGAGAGCGCGGTGCGCGACTATGGCGACTGGAACGACAGCTACGACTATATGGGGCGCCAGACTGCGGCGTTCGAGCGTGAAAGCTTCTCGCCGCTGGCGATGACCAATCTCGACGTCAACGGCATGGCTTATGTCGGCAACTACCGACGCGTCGTGATCGCGCGGTGGATCGACGATGCGCATGCCGATCGGCCCGCGATGCGCGCGCGGTTGATCGAAATGATCGCGGGCACCGATCTGGCGCGGACCCTGGGCAAGCGGAGCTCGACCGCTTTCTATACGCGGCTGGGCAATGTCGTCGCGGCGGTGGGCGTCGCGCAGGTCCGCAGGAGCGACGGCACCGGGCGGCCGCGCGGCTACGTGCTGATGGCGCGCGCGATCACCTCGGCGCAGGTTTCCCAACTTCTCCAGTTGAACGCACGGATCGACCTTGCGACGCCGAACCACGAGATCGTCGATCGCACCAGCTCGAAGATGACGATCGCGGTGCCGATCGCCGGATCCGACGGCAAGGCGGTGGCGAGCGCGCGCTTCGTGGTGCCGCGCGAGATTTCGGTGCTCGGGCGGCGGATGCTGCTGCTGGCGATCGCGGGATCGACGGTGCTGTTGCTGATCGTGCTGATGGTGCTTCGCCGGATCATCACGCGGCTGGTGCTGCGGCCGCTCAACCGCGTTGAGACGCATATGCAGGTGGTCCGCGCATCGGGGTCGCTGGGGTTGCTCGACGAAGAGCAAAGACAGGATGAGATCGGCTCGCTTGGCAAGAGTTTCAACGCGATGCTGCGCCAGCTGAAGGATTTGCGCGAGCAGATCGAGGTGCAGAGCTTTGCGCTCGGCCGCTCGGAAAGCGCGGTCGCGGTCATGCACAACGTGCGCAATGCGCTCAACCCGGTCTCGACGATCCTGAGCCAGGGCATCGCCCAACCCGCGCCGATCGACCGCGCGACGCTCGATCGCGCGGTGGGCGAACTCGCGCGCGAGGACCTGCCCGCGGCGCGACGGCAAAAGCTCGCGGGGTTCGTGGCGGCGGCGGTCGAGGCGGGCGATGCGGCGCGCGCCGAACAGATCCGCCAGCTCGGCATCGGGCGCGAGGCGATGGCGCATGTCCTGGAAATCATAGGCCAGCAGCAGGCTGGCGCGCACGAGCGGCCTGCGCTGGCGGTTTGCGACGTGACCGACATCATCGCGCAGAACGCGACGATCGCGCGCTATTCGGGCGAAACGTCGATCGCGTTCAGCTTTCCCGCGCACCCGCATCCGGTACTCGCCAATCGCGTGATCCTGAGTCAGGTAATCGGCAATTTGTTCTCCAATGCGGCCGAAGCCGTGACCGCGGCGGGACGGACGAGCGGGGCGATCACGGTCACGATCGATTGCGGCGACGAAGCCACGATCGTTCGCATTTGCGACGATGGCGAAGGGTTCGCGCCCGAGGTCGGCGCATCGCTGTTCCAGCGAGGTTTCTCGACGCGCTCGCACAAGTCGGGCGGGCTCGGCCTGCACTGGTGCGCCAATTCGATGAACGCGATGGAAGGCGCGCTGCGGATGGAAAGCGAGGGGCCGGGGAGGGGCGCGGTCGCGGTGCTGACGCTCAAATCGCCCGCGACGCAGGAACAGGCGCAGGCGGCTTAGGGTTCTGACCCGAGTCAGGCGGCGCGGATCGTTCCGTCGGGTGCTTCTCGCGTCCGCAGATAGGGCGCGACGAGATTGCGCGCGCGGTACCAGTCCTGACGATCGGTGGGCAGCGTTTCGAACGCGCGGATGATGCCACGGCAACAGGCGGCGCCGCACGCGCAAGTCATCGCCCAGCTTGGATCGCCGAGCGTCGTCGAATAATCCCAGGCGACCTCCTCGCCCGGCGCGATGTCGCGCAGCGCGATCAGGATCACGTCGTCGTCGAGGAAGCGGAGGCCCGCATTCGGCGCGCAACTGTGGTTGATCAGATCGTCGATCGCGCCCGATGGGCCGAGATAGGTGTCGGACGCGATCTGAAGATAGCGGTCGGCGCGGCCGAGCCTGCGCCGCGGCAGTTTTCGCGTGGGCAGGCGCGCGCCGGCGAAGCGGGTGATAGTCTCGCCCGCCGCGAAACCGTCGGTCGCGAACACCGATTTGCCAAGGTGCGTTTCGCGCACCACGAAGGGATTTGCGCCGGCATAAGCGTCGAGGACGCGAAGCCGCCCTTCGCGCCAGCCGAACGACTTGAGCGGGTTGATCGTCGGCAGGCCGATCAGGAACCAGACGCTGGCGTGGCAGGCGAGTTCGACGACGATATAGGCATATTCGCCGACATCCTGGCTGCCGGTGCGGGTCGCGACGAGCAGCGTCGCGAGATCGCCGACACTCCATAGGCCCCAGGCGGGCGACCGTTCGCGCGCGCGGTTCGCCCAGACGCTGCGCCAGGTCGGCCAGAAGCTGACGGGCACCACCGCGACCACCAGCATGTGCGCCCAGAAGGTTTCCCGGAAGACGAGCCACAGCAGGATCGCGGCGAGACTGGCGCCCATGCAGATACCCTCGACGAGATCGGGCGCGCTCCAGCGCGACTGGCGCCACAAGGCGAGCGCGACGGCGAGGCTGGCGGCGGCGGAGAGGAGGAATACGATCGCCTGCGGCGTCCCGGGGTTGACCGCGGCATAGGTCACGGCCTCGACCCCGGTCGCGCTGCCCCAGATCAGCCACGACGCGCGATTGGGCTCGACCAGACGACTCTTCAGGCCCGCCAGATAGATGGCATAGCCCGCGAAGCTGGCGATTACCGCAAGAACAAACCAGGGTTCGACGCGCATGGCCCCCGCCATCATGGTTAAACGTGATGTAACCCAACGGCGAGTCGGCGTCCAGAGTCCGCGGATTTCCGGCGAGTCGCGGGTTCTCGTCACGAAACCGCAATGCGAACGTCACGCAGGAGTCGCAAAACCCCAACATCGCTGTCATCGACCCTCCCTAACGGCCTGAATCAAGGCCGGGGCGGGGGACCTTCCGATTCGGCCGGGCGAACAATGCCCGCAGCCACTCAACGGGAGACTTTCAATGGCCAGGTTCACGCGTACCACGACGATTCTGCTTGCCGGCGTAGCCGGTGCTCTCTCGGGCTGCGGCGCGAGCGACATCGCCTCGCCCGGCGACGGCGTGATCGTCATTCCCGCGCCGACGCCCGCCCCGACGCCGACGCCCGGCCCGACGCCAACCCCAACCCCCGGCACCGGTCTGGTGACACCTGCGGCCAAGTGCCCGACGATCGCGGGTCCGAACCCGTTGGTCGATCGTGGCACGATCAGCGGGCCCACCGGGGAATATCGCAATTGCGCCTTCCCGGCTCGATTCACCACCACCACCCAGATCGCCAAGGTTCCCGGCGTCGTCTATTCGCTCGACGGCCGGGTCGATGTCGGCACCGATCAGGGCGCGTCGAGCACCGGCTATAAAGTCGTGCTTGGCATCGACCCCGGCGTCGTCATCTTCGGCGCGACCGGCGTGTCGTATCTCGCGGTCAACCGCGGCAACCAGATCGACGCGGTCGGCACCGAGACGCAGCCGATCATTTTCACCGGCCGCGGCAACGTCGTCGGTACGGTGAACGACCAGTCATCGCAGCTCTGGGGCGGCGTTGTCCTCCTCGGCCGCGCGCCGATCACCGACTGCCTGGCGCCGGGCGCCAAGGAAGGGACCGCGTCGTGCGAACGCGATACCGAGGGCACATCGAACGCGCTCTACGGCGGCGCGCAGCCGACCGACAATTCGGGCAAGCTGGCCTATGTCCAGATTCGCTATTCGGGCTTCGTTCTGTCCGCCGACAAGGAACTGCAGGGCCTGACCCCGTCGGGTGTCGGCAGCGCCACCCGGATGGACCACATCCAGATCCACAACAGCTCGGACGACGGCATCGAGACCTTCGGCGGTCGCCCGAACTATAAGTATCTGGTGCTGACCGGGAACGAGGACGACAATCTCGACACCGACGTCGGTTACAAGGGCTTCATCCAGTTCGTGATCGCGGTGCAGCGCGTCGGCGGCGCGGTCGGCGATGCGATGATCGAGGCGGACTCGAACGGTAACGAGCAGGCGGTTCCGCGCCAGTTCGTCCGGCTGGCGAACTTCACCTTCATTCAGCGTTCGACCGCGGGTTCCGACCTGGCATCGATCCTGATCCGTGGCGGCGCCGATTACACGTTGGTCAACGGGATCGTCTCGACGCCCGCCTCGCTCGCCTGCGTGCGGTTCAACGGAGCCGCGACGGTGCAGGCGGAGGACCCGTCAAAGGACGAAGCCGGTGCGCCGACGTTCCATTCGGTCCTCCTGACGGGTTGCAACCCGGCATTCAGCGGAACCGACGGCGCGAACACGACGCAGGTGCAGAACATCTTCAATCGGGACGCAAACAACCAGGTGGGTTACACACCGACGCTGACCAGCCTGTTCATCAATGGCACCAACGAAACCGCGGCCAAGACGTTCGACCCCACGCGACTGAACGACTCGAGCAACTTCCTGGTCAAGACGAACTATGTTGGTGCGGTCAGCGGTCCTTCCGACACCTGGTATCAGAACTGGACCTGCAACTCCGCGACCGCCAATTTCGGCGGCTCGGGGACCGACTGCACGACCCTGCCGACGTCGTGATTGCCGGGTGACGGGGGTCGCGCATCGGCGACCCTCGTGCCCAAATTCGTTGTCCGGGGGACTATAATGTCAAAGCCGCTTACCTTTGCGAGCCTGTTGCTCGTATCCACCTGCCTGTTGGCGCCCGCCGCATTCGCGCAGACGGGCGCACCGGGAGCCGCCTCCGGCGCGAATCCCGCGCCGCCGACGCAAACCCCGGATCAGGAACCGGATGCGCCGGTCGATGTCTCGATCCCGGGCGGCAATAACGATATCGTCGTCGTCGGACGCGCCCGCCAGAACATCCAACAGAACGCGGCGCAGGTCGTCTCGGTCCTGTCGAGCGAGGATATCGCGCGGACCGGCGAGGGCGACATCGCGGGCGCGCTGCAGCGCGTGACCGGCCTGTCGGTCGTCGGCAACGGCTTCGTCTACGTCCGCGGACTAGGCGACCGCTATTCGCTGGCGCTGCTCAACGGGTCGCCGCTGCCGAGTCCCGAGCCGTTGAAGCGGGTCGTGCCACTCGATATTTTCCCGACAGACATCATCGCCTCGTCTCTCGTGCAGAAGAGCTATTCGGTGAACTTTCCCGGCGAATTCGGCGGTGGCGTCATCAATTTGACGACCAAGGCGACCCCGACCGACGCCTTTCTGTCGATCAGCGGCGGGATCAGCGGCGATACCGAGACGACCGGGCAACTCGGCTATTTCTACTACGGCAGCCCGTATGATTCGTTCGGTTTCGACAACGGCACGCGCGACGCGCCGTTCGCGCTCGCCGCGGCGTTGAAGAGCGGGAAGCCGATCCTCGAAGGCGCCGACTTCTCGCGTACCGACCTTCAGGATATCGCCGTACAGCTCAACAACGGACGGACCTCGATCCTCCAGAAGAGCGATGCGCCGGTCAACTTCTCGGGCAATATCACTGGCGGAAAATCCTGGGACGTCGGCGCGACCCGGATCGGACTGATCGCCACCGCCGGCATCGACAACAAATGGCGCACCCGTGAGACGCTCCAACAATTGTCGCTCAACGCCGATCTCTCGGGCACGCCGCAGACGAGTTTCGACCGGGTCATCACCGACAATCGCGTCGTCGTGAACGGGCTGCTCGGCCTTTCCGCCGAATTCGGCGAAAACAAGGTGCGGTGGACGAACCTTTACATCCGCGACACGCTCAAACAGGCGCGGCTCGGGCTCGGCACCGATCTCAACCAACAGGGCCGCGACATCCTGAAACAGGACACCGCGTGGTACGAACGCCAGTTAATCGACACGCAGCTGACGGGCGAGTTCAAGTTCGGCGATCTCGGCGTCGATCTGCGCGGCAGCTACGCCAATTCGCAGCGCGAGGCACCGTACGAGCGCAGCTTCACCTACGTCCGGACCAACCAGGCGGCAGATCCGACCGGCGCGGTCTATGTCAACGACCTCGGCGGCAACAAGGGCGACGCGACGATCGCGTTCAGCGACCTGAACGAAAATCTGTATTCGGGCGGCGTGGATTTGTCGTACCCAATCACGCCCGATATCAAACTCGGCGCGGGATACGCGTATCAGGATACCAGCCGGACTTCGGTGCGCCGGGCGTTTCAGTTCCGTGCGGCGAACCTTCCCATTCCGGTGCAGCAGTTGCGGCCCGATACCCTGTTGTCCGATGCGACGGTTCGGTTGTTCGACGTCATCCTGCAGGAAACCTCCGCGAGCGACGGCACCGCCGCGTTCGATGCCGCGCTGAAGGTTCATGCCGGTTACGGGCAACTGACCGCGCAGATATTCCCGTCGCTCAATCTTTCGGCGGGTGTGCGCTATGAGAAGGGCAAGCAGACCGTCACCGCGATCGACCTGTTCGGGACGGGTCTCGGCAGCCAGTTCAACACCAACATCCGCAAGGATTATTTCCTGCCCGCGGTAACGTTGACCTACGAACTCGCACCGCAAATGCAAATCCGCCTCAACGGATCGAAGACGCTGGCGCGGCCGCAATTCCGCGAGTTGATCCAGCAGGTTTATATCGACACCGATTCCAACCGCACGTTCCAGGGCAACCCTTCTCTGGTGGACAGCCGCCTGACCAATGCGGAGGCACGGTACGAATGGTTCTTCGCGCGCGATCAACGCATCACCGCGGCGGTGTTCTACAAGAAGATCGACAAACCGATCGAGGCCTTCTCGTCGATCCTGAGTTCGGACATCACGACGAGTTTCGCGAACGCTCCGGAGGCGGATCTCTATGGTGCCGAGATCGAGGCGCAGAAATATTTCCCGCTCGACAGTTTTTCCAACGCCGGCTTCTTCGCGACCCGGCGGCTATCGCTGATCGGAAACTACACCTACACCAACTCGAAGATCAAAGTCGGTCCGAACGACACGACGATCATCAACAACGTGTCGCAACCCTCGAGCAACTTCTTCCGCGACGGAACCCCGCTCACGGGGCAGTCGGATCACCTCGCCAACGTCCAGATCGGGATGGAGGACACCAGCCATCTGTCGCAGCAGACGTTCCTGCTGAGCTATGCGTCGAACCGGGTCACGACACGCGGACCCTCCGGACAGCCCGACGTCCAGGAACAGCCCGGGTTGCGCCTCGATTTCGTCGCGCGGCAAGGCATCAAGGTCGGCGGTGTCGAAAGCGAACTGAAGTTCGAGGCGCGCAACATCACC
Source organism: Sphingomonadales bacterium (assembly GCA_038236185.1). GTDB lineage: Bacteria > Pseudomonadota > Alphaproteobacteria > Sphingomonadales > Sphingomonadaceae > Sphingomonas. The sequence continues at coordinate 24,551 of JBBSTE010000012.1, forward strand.
CGGACCAAATATCAGGAATTCCAGGAATTCAACGGCAATCGGATCTTTTTCAACCTGTACGATGTCGGTGCGTCGTTCTCGCTGGGGCTGGGCGTGAAGTTCTAACATCCTTCTGCCCGTCATCCCGGGCTTGGCCCGGGATCCAGAGTCAAGAGCGACACCGCTTGTTACCCTGGATCCCGGATCAAGTCCGGGATGACGTTTGAGAAATGACACTGAGCGTCGATCGGACGAGGATGGCTTGGTCTCGATCTCCGCTACCGCCAGGCGAGCTCGCGAAACCACTTCGTCACGACGTATTTGGTGCCGCTGCGCACCTTCATGCCCTGGTGGAGGGTCGCGGGATTCAGCGAGCCGTCGGGGCGGCGGTTGTTCCAGCAGAGCAGCTTGCCGGTTTCGGGCCGGACGATCTTGTCGATCGCTTTGAAGCGGGTGGCGCCGCCCGCTTCGGGGTCGTTCAGGTAGATCATCACCGTCCAGGTGCGGTTGCCCGCGACGCCGCAATATTTCTCGTAATCGACGCCGTTAGGCTCGAAATAATCGGTGTGGCCCTTGAACTCCTGCCCGATGGCGTAACGCTGCCCCTGAATCGGCTCGCCGAATTTGGGATCTAGCCCGGTGAAGGTGGAGATGCGGCGTTCGATTTCGGCGACAATCGGGTCGCTCGAATCGAGATCGCCGGTTTCGCTGGTCCGAAACGCGGCGTCGCCATTGGGATCGGAGATCGTCGATGGGCGTCGGACCGAGTCGATCCTCTCGATGATTTCCCCACAGAGTCCAGCGTCGACGAAGCCGCGTTTGAGAAAGAGTGTGAGCTTGGGGCTGGGAACGCGCTGGATACCGGGCTGTTCGGCAAGCCTTGCGACGATCGATTCCGAAGGGTGGCCGCAGCCGAGTGGGGATTCGTCGGTCGACATTGCCGCGAATATGCCATCATCGCCAGCTAGGGGCCAGCCCAGTATGCGCTTCCAATTGCGGCAGAACGCTGCAATGCGGATGCGACACGGCATCGCTTTCGAGGCATGCAGATTGGCGGGAGCCGAATGCGACTGAAATTCGACGCCCGGGCGCGGGCGATCCTCCGGCGGTTGCCGGTGGTGAATGTGTATTCTTTTGCCGAACTCCTGCTGCTGGCGGGGCTGGCGGCGCAATGCGCGCGGCTGGCCTGGGCGATCGCGACGCCGGTCGCGCCGCTCGGCGACTGGCGCCCTGCCGAGCCGACCGTGCCGGGATCCCCCGGCGAAATCCTGCGCGGGTTCGACCCGTTTTTCCGGATCAGTGGCGCGCAAGGCCCGGCGGCGGTGACCGCGCTCAACCTGAAATTGTTCGGGATACGGATCGACGAAGCGATGGGGCGCGGATCGGCGATCATCGCCGGGCCCGACGGCCTGCAAAAGAGCGTGTCGGTTGGCGAGGAAATCGCGCCCGGCGCGGTGCTGAAGGCGGTCGCCTTTGATCATGTCACGATCGAGCGCGGCGGCGCGCCCGAAGACCTGTTTCTCGATCAATCCGGCGGCGCGCCCGCCATAGCCGCTCCGCTGGCCGGGGCTTCGCCCGCGACGCAGACGGCGGCTCCGCTGACCGGCAGCGCGCCGGTGGGCGGCAAGGGAATCACGATGCAGCAATTCCAGTCCGATATCGGCTTCATCCCCCGGATCGATGGTGGCCGGGTCAGTGGCCTTACGGTGCGGTCGCAGGGATCGGGCAATGCGTTTCGTGCCGCGGGCTTGCGCGACGGTGATGTCGTGACCGCCCTAGCCGGTCGGCCCGTGACCGGTCCCGACGATATCCGGTCGGCGGTGGGGAGCTTTGCCGGTGGCGGAACGATCCCGATCACGGTCGAGCGCGGCGGGCAGACGCTGGCGCTGTCGGTGACGGTGGCGCCGCAATGACGCGGACCCGCTTCAGCGTGACACTCGCCGCCGCGCTCCTGGGCGCGGCGCCGGTCGTCGCGCAAACGACGCTCAACGTCCGCGACGCCGATATCCGCGCGTTCATCGCCGATGCGGCGAAGGTGACGGGGCGGACTTTCATCATCGATTCACGAGTCGAGGGGAAGGTGACCGTCGTCACCGATCGTCCGCTCAGCCGCTCCGAATATTTCGAGGTCTTCCTTTCGACGCTGCGCGCCAACGGGCTTGTCGCGATCCCGACTGCGAACGGCGTGCTTCGAGTCCAGCCGATCGACGGCGCGGCGTCGCAGCCGGGTCGGGTCGGGAGCCGAGGCGCGAACCGCAACAGCCTGGTGACCGAAATCGTCCGGCTGCGGTCGATCGACGCGACGACGGCGGTCGATACGGTCCGTCCGCTGGTCGGTCCGCAGGGGTCGGTCAGCGCCAATCGCGGCGGCAACAGCTTGGTAATCGTCGATTTCGCGGACAATGTTCGGCGCGTCCGCGAGGTGTTGCGGCAGATCGATACCGATAACGCCTCGACGCGGGTGATCGCGCTGAAGAACGCGGGCGCGCGCGAGATCGCGACCGCGTTGCAGGCGCTGATCGGCGCGGGGACGGGTGGCGGGCAAGGCGCGGGCGCGACGGGGCCGAGCGCTTCGGTCGTCGCGATCGAGAGCGCGAATTCGATCGCGCTGCGCGGCGACCCGTCGACGGTGTCGCGGCTGGCGCAGGTTGCGCTCGATCTCGACCAGAAGGCCAAGAACGGCACCGAGATCAAGGTCGTGTTCCTCGAAAATGCCGATGCGGCGCAGTTGCTGCCGGTGCTCCAGCAACTCGTCGGCCAGACCCCCGATCAAGTGCCCGAGAATTCGCTGTCGCAATCGAACTTCGGCGGAACATCGCAGAGCGGCGCCTCCGGCAGCCCGACGAACCAGGCGCCCGCCTTCGCCCAGCCGCAACAACAGCAGCAATCGGGCGCCGCGCCGGGCGGGACGCCGCAGCAGGTGGCGATCACGACGCAGGGCGGGCGGACCGCCGCGGTCGTCACGCGCTTCGCGGGCGCCAACGCGATCGTCATCGCCGCGCCCGCGGACATCCAGCGGCAATTGTCCGAGGTGGTGCGCCAGCTCGATACGCGGCGCGAACAGGTGCTGGTCGAGGCGATCGTCGCGGAGATTTCGGATACGACGGTCAACCGGCTCGGCTTCCAGTTCCTGCTCGGCAGCCTGTCGGGTGGCGCGTTCGGGGCGACGAGCTTCGCGAATTCCGCGCCGAACCTGCTGACGATCGCGGGCGCGATCGGCGCGCGGCAGCTCAACACCACGACGACGACCGTCAATGGTCAAGTGGTGACGACCAGCAACAACAACGCGATCAGCGATTCGCTGGCGCAGAGCGCGGTGAACTCGATCCTCGGCGCGGGCGGTGGCATCTTCGGGGCGGGCGGGCGCAGCGGCGACACGATCTTCGGCGGCATCATCAATGCGGTGAAGAGCGACACGACGTCGAACCTGTTGCAAGTGCCGCACATCACGACGCTCGACAATCAGGTCGCGCGGATTCTGGTGGGGCAGGAAATCCCGATTACGACGGGACAGGCGCTGAGCCAGAATTTCGACAATGCGTTTCGTACCGTCCAGCGCGAGAATGTCGGCATCCAGCTCGAGGTGCGACCGCAGGTCAATTCGTCGGGTACGATCAAGCTGTTCCTGCATCAGCAGGTCAGCTCGATCGCGGGCCCGGTGTCGAACGACAACAGCGACCTGATCCTCAACAAGCGCGAGGTCGAGACCACGCTGACGGTCGACGACGGCCAGATCGCGGTGATCGGCGGCTTGCTCGACGACAATGAGCGCCGGACGATCGAAAAGATTCCGTTTCTCGGCGATCTGCCCGCGATCGGCGCGCTGTTTCGGTCGAAGGCAAAATCGCGCGCCAAGACCAATTTGATGATCTTCATCCGCCCGACGATCCTGCGCACGCCCGAGGACACGCGCAGGGTGACCGAGCAGCGTTACGGGTATCTCCGGCTACAGCAGGGGATTCAGGACCCGGACCGGGAGCCGTCGATCGACAGCCTGGTGCGCGACTACATGGGTGCCGCGGCGCCGATCCCCTCCGCGCCGGTACCGGGGAACATCGAAGACCCGCGGGTGAGCGTACCGGTGGTGCGGAACACGACATCGACGATCAAGCCGAGGAAGGATCGGTGACGCTTCCGATCCGTCCTCAGCCGGAGATCGATGAGGGCGCCAGCCAACCTATTCGTCATCCCCGCGAGGGTTCCCATCAAAGTAATACTTTGATGGGGCCCGAAAGCGGGGACCCAGCTCCTGCCGTCGAGACAGACGCGCCGTTGAAGTTGCCGATGTCGCCGGCGATGGGTCCCCGCTTTCGCGGGGATGACGTAGGTTTAATCACGCTTCCCTACGCCTTCGCGCGCAAGTTCGGCGTCGTGCTCGACGGCGCCGGACCGGACTGGCGCGTTGCGATGCGAGAGGGTGCGGACCCCAAGGCGCTGATCGAGGTGCGGCGGGTCGTTGGCCGCGCGTTCGATATCGAGATCGTCGAACCCGCGGCGTTCGATCGCCTGCTCGGCGATGCCTATGCGATGGACGGGCAGGCCAACGCGCTCGCGGCGGTGGGGATGGGCGACGAGCTCGACCTGCTGGCCGACGGTATCCCGACCGCCGAGGATCTGCTCGACACCGCCGACGACGCGCCCGCGATCCGGCTGATCAACGGCGTGATCGCCGACGCCGCGCGCAACGGCGTGTCGGATATTCACATCGAGCCGTACGAGACCGGGCTCGTCGTCCGGATGCGGATCGACGGGGTGCTGCGCGAGACGCTGCGCATGCCGCCGCACGTCGCGCCGGTCGTGGTCAGCCGGATCAAGGTGATGGCGCGGCTCGACATCGCCGAGCGGCGGGTGCCACAGGACGGGCGGATGGGGCTGACGCTGGGGGGCAAATTGCTCGACGTCCGCGTTTCGACGTTGCCGAGCCGCGCGGGCGAGCGCGTCGTGCTGCGTATCCTCGACAAGGAGAATGCCGGGATCGATCTCGATGCGCTCGGCATGAACCCCGCGATGTTCGCGCTGCTGCGCGGCGCGATCGCCGAGCCCAACGGGATCGTGCTGGTGACCGGGCCGACCGGCAGCGGCAAGACGACGTCGCTCTACGCGGCATTGCGGCTGCTTAACGACGGAACGCGCAACGTGCTGACGGTCGAGGACCCGGTCGAATATGCGGTCGACGGGGTCGGGCAGACCCAGGTCAATCCCAAGGTCGGACTGACCTTCGCCGCGGGGCTGCGCGCGATCCTGCGGCAGGACCCGGACGTCGTGATGGTCGGCGAAATCCGCGACCGCGAGACCGCCGAGATCGCGGTGCAGGCGTCGCTGACCGGGCATCTCGTCCTGTCGACGGTCCACACCAACGACGCGGTCGGCGCGATCACGCGGATGCGCGACATGAAGGTCGAGCCGTTCCTGCTCGCGTCCACCTTGCGCGCGGTGATCGCGCAGCGGCTGGTCCGGCGGCTGTGCCCGACGTGCCGCAAGCCGGTGAAGGCAGGGGGGACGGTGGCGACGTTGCTCGGCATCGCGCCCGAGACAATCGTCTACGAGGCGGTCGGTTGCGAGGCGTGCGGGCGGACCGGATTCAAGGGGCGTGTCGGGGTGTTCGAGGCGGTACGGGTCGACGACACGATCCGGCGGATGATCAACGAGGATGCCGCCGAGGGCGATATCGCGGCGCATGCGTTCAAGAAGGGCGAGACGCTGGCGGATGCGGCGCGCGCGCTGGTCGAGCAGGGGGTGACGACCGCGGAAGAGGCGGCGCGGGTGTCGCGGCGCGATGCGATGGATGTGGTCGAGGTAGTGACGGTCGATGGGTAGCGGGCGATCGTTCCTCCCCGGAACGGGGAGGGGGACCATGCGAAGCATGGTGGAGGGGGGCCTCCACGATCGCTGCGCTTCGGGGATAGCCCCCTCCACCACGCCTTTCGGGCGCGGTCCCCCTCCCCGTGCCGGGGAGGAGTGATGGCTGACTTCGATTATCTCGCGATCGACACGCGCGGGAACGAGACGCGCGGACACGTCGCGGCCGAGACGATCGATGCGGCGCGCGATACGCTCGATCGGAAGCGGCTGTACGTCGTCCGGATCGAGCCGGGGTCGGCGCCCGCCGCCAAAGGGCGGCCACTGTTCGGGCTGCAACTCGGCCGCGCCAAGATGAGCGCCAAGCAATTGACGCTGTTCACGCGGCAGCTCGCGACGCTGAACCGCGTGTCGCCGCTCGAGGAATCGTTGCGGACGATCACGCGGCAGACCGAACAGGAGAGCGTTCGCGCGATCGTCGCCGCGGTTCACGCGGGGGTCGTCGAGGGTCGGCGGCTCGCCGACGCGATGGGGCGCGAGCCGAAAAGCTTTCCGCCGCTGTATCGCGCGATGGTGTCCGCGGGCGAAAGCTCGGGGTCGCTTCCCGAAATCCTCGAACGCCTCTCGGTTCTGCTCGAACGGCAGGCGGAGATTCGCGGCAAGCTGATCACCGCGATGGCCTATCCCGCGGTGCTCGCGATCGTGGCGATGGGGGTCGTGATTTCGCTGATGACCTTCGTGGTGCCCAAGGTCGTCGAGCAGTTCGATACGGTCGGGCAGAAGCTGCCATTGCTTACGCGGATGGTGATGGGGATTTCGGCGTTTCTCGTTGGCTATTGGTGGGCGCTCCTGCTGGTCTTCGCGATCGTCGGGTTCGGCGCGTGGCGGGTGCTGAAGGAGCCTGCAATCCGGCTGGCGTTCGACAGCTGGCTGCTGCGGATACCGCTGCTCGGGCGGTTGCTGCGCGATCTTCACGCGGCGCGGATGGCGCGGACGCTCGGGACGATGGTCGCGAGCCGGCTGCCGTTGCTCGAAGGATTGAACCTTACCGCGGGGACGATTCACAACCGTCGGCTGCGGCTGGCCTCCGACGAGATCACCGATGCGATCCGCGGTGGCGGCAGCCTGTCGGCGGCGATGCGGCGGACCGGCGTCTTTCCGCCGCTGCTGACGTATCTTGCTGCGAGCGGCGAGGCGGCGGGAAGACTCGACGAGATGCTGGAGCGCGCGGCGGATTATCTCGAGAAGGAGTTCGACCGCTTCACCGCGACCGCCTTGTCGCTGCTCGAACCGCTGATCATCGTCGTGATGGGCGGTATAGTCGCGACGATCGTGCTATCGATCCTGCTGCCGATCCTCCAGCTCAACACGCTGGCGGGGCAATGAACATGAGGTTGCGTATGTTTCTCGTTCGTCATCCCCGCGAAAGCGGGGACCCATCACCCGACCGATCCGCCGGGCGCAACCCGTACGAGATGGGTTCCCGCTTTCGCGGGAATGACGGGAGAGAGAACGAACGCGGCTTTACCCTCGTCGAGTTGATGGTCGTGATCGTCATCATCGGGCTGCTCGCGACGATCGTCGCGCTGAACGTGCTGCCGTCGGGCGACACCGCGCGGATCCAGAAGGCCAAGGCGGATATCGCGACGATCGAACAGGGGCTGGAGATGTTCAAGCTCCAGAACGGGTCGTATCCGTCGACCGCGCAAGGCTTGCCCGCGCTGACGAGCGCGCCGGCGGGGGTCGATGCGTCGCGCTATCAGGCGGGCGGGTACATCAAGAAGCTGCCCAACGATCCCTGGGGCAGGCCGTATCTCTACGCCGCCCCGGGACGGCATTCGAGCGCCGACATCTGGACGCTCGGCGCCGATGCCAAGGAAGGGGGCGAAGGTGTCGATGCCGACATCGGCTCCTGGATGTAGCGGTTTTCGATCGTCTCGGACCGGCACGATAGCCCGTTTGTTTCGAGCGAAGTCGAGAAACGTGGACCGGTCGAAACGTGTCTCGACTTCGCTCGACACGAACGGAAAATTGAGGCTGGGCTCTCAACGCGGTTTTACCCTCATCGAGTTGATGATCGTGGTGACGATCATCGGACTGGCCTCGGCCGCGGCGGTGCTGGCGATCCCCGATCCGCGCGGGCGGGTGTTCGATGAGGCGGCGCGCTTCGCGGCGCGCGCCAAGGCGGCACATGACGTCGCGATCGTCGAATCGCGTCCGGTGAGCCTGTGGGTGACCGCGGGCGGCTATGGCTTCGACGAGCGGCAGGCAGGCGCTTGGACGCCGATGAGCGACAAGCCGTTCCGGGTTGAACGCTGGAGGGATGGCACGCGCGCGACATTTTCGGGGCGGTCGGTGCGTGAGCGGTTGACGTTCGATGCGACGGGGCTGGCCGACCGGCCGATGGTGCTGACGCTCGCACGCGACCGCGCGACGGTGACTGCGCGGATCGGTGCCGATGGGAGCGCGCGGGTTGAGTAGGGCGCGACCCCAAAACGGTTTCACGCTTTTGTGGCGTCCCGCCGAACACGGCTTCACATTGATCGAGATCATGGTCGCGCTGGCGGTGTTCAGCCTTGCCGCGCTGGCGCTCGTCCGCCTCGAAGGCGCGACGATCCGGGGGACCGCGCTGGTCGATTCGGCGACGATGGCGCAGATCGTCGCGCGCAATGTCGCGATCGAGGCGATGACCGACGCGCAGCCTCCCGCCGCAGGCGTGGCGAACGGCGTCGAGAGCAACGGCGGACGAAGCTGGCGGTGGACGCGGCGGGTGCGCGCGACCGGCGATGCGAGCATCCTGAGAATCGACGTCGCGGTTGCGGACCAGTCGGGCGCCACGCTCGGGCGGCTGACGATGATCCGACCGCCGAATGTCGCGCCGGTGACGTCGTGATTTTCGTCGACGAGTTGAGGGATGCTGGCCTCAAACCTCCGAGGCGTTCCGCCGAACACGGCTTCACGCTTGTCGAGGTGATGATCGCGCTGTTCATCTTCGGGATGATCGCCGCTGCAGGCGTCGCGCTGCTATCGTTCAGCGTCCGCGCGCAGGCCGCGACATCGGCCCGGCTCGATCAGGTGGCGTCGATCGCGCGGCTGTCGTCGGCGTTGTCGGCGGATCTCGCGCAGGCGATGGACCGGCCCGCGCGCGACGATCGTGGGACCTTGCGCCCGGCCTTCGTCGGCGAGAGCGGCGGGAATAGCGGCCGCGATTTCCTGCATTTCACGCGCGGTGGCTGGAGCAATCTCGATGGCGAGGCGCGGTCGGGGCTGCAAAAGGTCGCATGGCGCTTTCACGACGGGGTGATCGAGCGGCAGGGTTGGGCGATGCTCGACGGCGCCGCGCCGCTGCCCGCCGCGACGATGCTCGATCATGTCCGCGCGGTGGCGTTGCGGTATCGTGTCGATGGGGCTTGGAGCGACCGCTGGGACGGCGCGGCGAACGTGCCGTTGCCGCAGGCGGTCGAGCTCAATGTCGTGCGCGACGACGGCGTCGAAATCCGCGAACTCTTCTACATCCGTGCGCCCTACCGCGTCACGCAGGTCCCGCCCGGTGCGTGAGCGCGAGCGCGGCGCGGCGCTGCTCACCGTCCTGTTGCTCGTCGCGGTGATCGCGACGCTAGCCGCGACTGCGCTGGAGAAGCTCCACGTCTCGACGCGGCTCGCGACCAATGCCAGGGCGATCGATCAGGCGCGTGGCTTTGCGCTCGCTGCCGAGGTGCTGGCGACGTCGCGCGTTTCGACTTTGCTCGCGCAGAACCCCGACCGGATTTCGCTCGCGGGCGGGTGGAGCGACAAACCCTTCGCGCTGCCGATCCCCGGCGGGCTGGCGACGGCGCGCGTCACCGATGGCGGCAATTGCTTCAACCTCAATGGGTTGGTGGTCCAGAGCAATGGAGGGGCCGCATACGCCGCTTACAGCCCCGCGATCACGCAATTCGCACGGCTGATGCGCTTGGTGAACGTGCGCGGCCCCGCCGAATCGATCGCCGCGGCGACCGCCGACTGGATCGACACAGATTCGAGTCCGTTGCCGGGCGGGGCGGAGGATTCGAGTTATTTCGACTATCGCACTGGTGGTACGTTAATGGCGGATCCCAGCGAGTTGCGCGCGGTTTCGGGAGTAACGTCTGAGGTGTACGCCGCGATCCGGCCTTGGGTTTGCGCCTTGCCCAAAGCGGCCCCGTCGATGATCAACGTCAATACGTTGACGCCGGAGCAGGCGCCGCTGATCGCGATGCTGTTGCCCGACACGCTGAGCGTCGCGGGCGCGCGATCGTTGCTGCTCAAGCGTCCGGCGTTAGGTTTCGAGGCGGCGAGCGATTTCTGGAAGCTGCCCGCGCTGTCGGCGATCACCGCCGATCCCGGGGCGCAGGCGCAGACCGCGGTGACCACGAAATGGTTCGCGCTGAAGGTTGATGTGAACCTTGGCGGCAATATCGTTCAGGAACGTGGCGTGATGGACGCGACGCAGCTTCCCGCGCGGCTCGTTTCGCGGCAATGGGGCGAGCCGGCATGAGCGCGACGATCCTCTTCCTGCCCCGCGAGGGCGACGAATGGCGCTGGCTGCGACTGGCCGACGAGGCGGTCGCGGATCGCGGCGAGGGATTGCCGACGATCGATCCGGATGCGGATGTCGTTACCGCAGTGGCGCCGGCGGACGCGGTCGCGCTGCACTGGGCCGAACTGCCCGACCGATCGGCGGCGCAGTCGGTCGCGGCGGCGCGGATTCTGGCGGGCGAGGCGAGCGCGACCGCGATCACCGGGCTGCATGTCGCGGTCGGGCGCGAGGGTGATTTGGTCGAACGCCCGATCGGCGTAGTCGATAACGGGCGGATGGCGGAATGGCTCGCATCGCTGGCGGGGGTGGGAATCGATCCTGCCGCGATCGTCCCCGCGCCGATGCTGCTGCCGCGTCCCGACGAGGGCTATGTCCGCGCCGATCTCGGCAATGGCGGCGCGGTGCGCGGGATGACGAGCGGGTTCGCCGATGAGGACCGGCTGACCGAATTGGTGACCGGCGGGATCGTCCCCGATACGATCGGGCGCGAGGCGCTGGAACGGGCGATCGTCGCGGCGGTCGCGGCCCCCGCGCTCGATTTGCGGCAAGGTCCCTTCGCACGACGCCGCAGGCGCGCGATCGACTGGCGGTTGATCCGGCGGTTGGCGGTGCTCGGCGGTATGATACTGGCGGTGACGTTGCTGATCGATTTCGTCAGAATCGCGAAATACAATTTCGGCGCGACCAATCTGGAAGCGCGCGCCGACGCGGTCGCACGGACCGGCCTGCCGCGCGGGTCTGCCGAGGGCGATTCGGATCGGTTGCTCGCCGAGCGGTTGTCGCGGTTGCGCGGTCCGGGCCTCGGGTTTAGCCGGACCGCGGCGGTCGTCTTCGCGGCGGTCCGCAAGGTCGACGGCAGCGAGGTCACGCGGGTCGATTTCGACGCGAACGGCGACCTGCGCTTCGGCCTCGCTACCGATGGCGAAGCACAGGCCAATGCGGTCAAGCGCGCGATCGAGGATGCGGGCTTAACCGTCGAGTCGAGCGCATTCCAGGCGAATGGCACGCGGCTGGCGGGCGATTTGACGGTGCACGCGCCGTGAGCGCGCTGCGGACCTGGTTCGCGGGGCGGGCGCTGCGTGAGAAGCGGTTGATCCTCGTCATGCTCGCGCTGCTCGCGATCACGATCGTCTGGGCGGGCGTGATCCGGCCGGTGCGCGACGGCTTGTCGAGCGCGCGTGAGCGGCATGCCGACGCGGTGATCCGACTGGGCCAGACGCTGAACGAAGTCGAGGCGGTGAAATCGGCGCAGCGCGCGGGGATTCAGCCGCTTTCGGGAGCGCTGGCCGACACGGTGCGCGCGAAGGCCGACGAGGCGGGGTTTGCGCTGGCGACGCTCGATCAGGATGGGCCGGATCGCGTCAAGATTTCGATCGCGAATGCCCGGCCGGGTGCCTTGCTCGGCTGGATCGCCGGACTTGAACAGGCTGGGATCCTCGTCGAGTCGACATCGCTGACGCCCAATGGCGACCAGACCGTCGCGGCGCAGATGACGCTGAGGGGACGCTCGGCATGAAACGGATCCGCCTCGAGACCGGGCGGACCGCGCTCTTCATCGCGATGCTGTTCGTCGCGCTGGTCGTGTTCCTGCCGATGCGGCTGATGCTCGGCTGGGTCGGGCTCGGCGAGGAGGGGATGACCGCGCGCAAGGTCGGCGGGACGATCTGGTCGGCGTCGTTGACCGAAGTCCGGTTCGGCGATGTCGCGCTCGGCGATCTCTCCGCGGCGCTGTCGCCGATCCAGTTACTGGTCGGGCGCGCGCGGCTCGATGTCGCGGGCCGCGACGATCCGCCCGCGCCGCGCGTCACCGGCGCGGTCAGCCTCTCGCGGCACAGCCTCGGAATCGACGATACTACCGCGTCGATCCCGGTCGGCCGCGCTTTCGCACCGCTGCCGATTTCCGCGCTCGACCTCACCGATGTGTCCGTCCGCTTCACCGATGGCAATTGCGAGAAAGCCGAGGGGAGGGTGCTTGCGACGCTCTCCGGCACCGTCGCCAACGTGCCGCTCGCCGAGCAGATGAGCGGATCGGTGCGCTGCGAGGGTGGCGCGCTGTTGCTGCCGCTCGTGGGGCAATCGGGCGCGGAGAACGCGAACCTGCGGATATGGCAGGATGGCAGGTATCGCGCGGAGTTGACGCTCAATCCCGGCGAGCCGGCGGCGGGGGTGGCGCTTCAGATCGCGGGCTTCGTCCAGACGCAGCAGGGCTGGCAGCTTTCGGCCGAAGGGCGGTTTTAAGACCCGATTTGAGTTCGTCATTCCCGCGAAGGCGGGAATCCATACTTCCAGCGCTAATGGTCAATGGACTGCATATATGGATTCCCGCCTTCGCGGGAATGACGTTTCTTTTCGGGCAAGACTCGACCATGCCAACGACCAGAACCTTGACGACAGCGCTCCCCCCCCGCTAGGGGCGCGGGCTTCGCGGCGATCGTAGTTCAATTGGTTAGAGCGTCGGCTTGTGATGCCGGATGTTGCGGGTTCAAGTCCCGTCGGTCGCCCCATTTTATACAGAGATCGCGCATGACATCCGGCTGGGGCTTCCCGGACTTCGACGACCATGAGGGCGTTCACCTGTTCACCGATCCCGCCTCGGGCCTCAAGGCCGTGATCGCGGTCCATTCGACGACGCTCGGGCCGGCGGCGGGGGGCGTCCGCTTCTGGCATTACGGCGACGACGCGCGCGCGATCACCGATGCGTTGCGGCTGTCGCGGGGCATGAGCTTCAAGAACGCGATGGCGGGCCTCGAACTCGGGGGCGGCAAGGGCGTCGTGCTCGCGGCGAAGCCGGGCGAGGCGATCACCACCGAGCAGTTGAAGGCATTCGGCCGCGCGGTCGAATCGCTCGACGGGCGTTATGTGACCGCCGAGGATGTCGGCATGTCCGAGGAACGAATGAAGGTTATCGCGGGCGAGACGCGCTACGTGTCGGGCCTGCCGGTGTCTAGCGGAGCGGCGGGGGGTGACCCGGGGCCGTATACCGCGCTCGGCATCTATCTCGGCGTTAGGGCGGCGGCGAAGCGCGCGTTGGGCAGCGACGACATGAAGGGCGTGCATGTCGCGATCCAGGGTGTCGGCAGTGTCGGCGGCGGGCTAGCCAAGCTGCTCGCCGGGGATGGCGCGCGGCTGACGCTCGCCGATGTCGATGCGACGCGGGCGGAAACGCTGGCGAAGGCGCTCGGCGCGAATACGGTGCCGGCGGACGCGATCCTCGGGATCGACGCGGACATCGTCAGCCCGAATGCGCTCGGCGCGATCCTGACCGAACGGACGATTGCGGCGTTGAAAACCAAGGTCGTCGCGGGCGGCGCGAACAACCAGCTCGAAACGCGCGACGATGGGCGACGAATCCACGAACGCGGCATTCTGTACGCACCCGATTATGTCATCAACGCGGGTGGGATCATCAACGTCGGCCTCGAGTATCTCGGCCAAGGCGACGAGGCCGAGGTGAAGGCGCGGATCGCCAAGATTCCCGATCGGCTTCACGAGGTGTGGGACGAGAGCGAACGGACGGGGGCGCCGTCGTCCGAAGTGGCGGATTCGATCGCGCGGCGGTTGATCGGGCGATAGGAGCTTACCGCCGTCATGTTGGACTTGTTCCGGCATCCACCGTTCCGCAATATCCCTCGTCTGCTGATCTCGCGGCACGGTGGACCCCGGAACAAGTCCGGGGTGACGGGAGTGCGCGAGGTTGTGTCACGCGCGATCGCGAAGGAGCACGTGACGCGCCGGACTTTTACAAATATGACGCCAATGCAGTGCCCACGCTCCACGCCTTCGCCAATCCCGCCCGGTTCCTGAAAATCGCCCGGCCGCTGACGCCGGTGCTGTTCTGGCTGGGCGTCGCTCTCGTCGCGTTCGGCACATGGGCCGGGCTGGCGCAGACGCCGCCCGACTATCTCCAGGGTGAGACGGTGCGTATCCTCTACATCCACGTCCCCTCTGCGTGGCTCGGCATGGGGGGGTGGAGCGGCGTCGCGATTTCGAGCATCGCCTTGCTCGTCTGGCGGCATCCGCTGGCCGATGTCGCGGCGCGCGCGATCGCGATGCCGGGGGCGGTGTTCGCAGGCGTCTGTCTCGTTACCGGGTCGATCTGGGGGCGCCCGACGTGGGGCACGTGGTGGCAATGGGACGGGCGGCTGACGTCGATGTTGCTGCTGTTCTTCGTCTATCTCGGCTATATCGCGCTGGCGCGAGCCGACGGCGACCGTGGCGGCGATGGGCGGATCCCGGCGATCTTCGGGATCGCGGGATCGGTGTTGCTGCCGATCATTCATTATTCGGTGGTGTGGTGGAACACGTTGCATCAGGGGCCGTCGATCGGGCTGACGAAATCGACGATCGACTCTTCGATCCTGTGGCCGCTGCCGATCATGCTGCTCGGCTTCACCTTGCTGTTCGCGGGGATCGTGCTGATGCGGATGCGCGCGATGCTGGCGGTGGCGAAGGCCGAGGCGCGGCTGCGGCGGATGGCGACGGCATGAATCCCTGGCCATTCATCGTCGCGGCTTATGGCGTGACCTTCGCCGCGATCGTCGGGCTGGCGGTGGCGAGCTATATCGCGATGCGGCGCGCCGAGCGATGAAGGCCAAGCATCAGCGGCTGACGCTGGCGTTGCTGGCGGTCGTCGCGGTGGTCGCGGCGGGGTTGCTGGCGCTGTCGGCGCTCAAGGATCAGGCGGCGTTCTTCTATGCGCCTTCCGACGTGAAACGCGAAGGCCTGCCGCTCGGGCGCGCGGTTCGGCTCGGCGGGATGGTCGAGGCGGGGTCGGTGAGGAAGGCGGGCGATGGCGTGACGGTCCATTTCGTCGTCACCGACGGGCAGGCGACGACGCCGGTGACCTTCGCGGGGATCGTCCCCGACCTGTTCCGCGAGAAATCGGGGGTGGTCGCGGAAGGCAGCTTCCGGCCCGACGGCAGCTTTCTCGCGAGCAATCTGCTCGCCAAGCATGACGAGAAATACATGCCGCCCGAACTTGCGGGGAAGATGCACGAGACGAAGTCGCTCGCGCAATGACCGCCGAGGCGGGTCTCGCGGCGCTGTGGCTCGCGGCGGCGCTGGCGGCGCTGCAACTGCTGATGGCGGTGGTCGGGGTGCGACGCTGGGATACCGAGACGGGCGAGACTCTGCTGGCGACGTTGCGACCGGTCGCGATCGTGCAGGGGCTGCTTGTCGCGTTGGCGATGGCGCTGTTGATCGCGGTGTTCGTCCGCTCCGATATGAGCGTGCTGCTCGTCGCCGAGAACAGCCATTCGGCCAAGCCGCTGATCTACCGTTTCTCGGGCGCGTGGGGGAATCACGAGGGATCGATGCTGCTGTGGGTGACGATCCTTGGGATCTCAGGGGCTGCGGTCGCGGTGCTCGAGCGGCGGCTCGACGTGCGGACGTTCGGCGCGACACTCGGTGCGCAGGCGTTCATCGCGCTCGGCTTTTATGCGTTCTTGTTGTTCGCGTCGAACCCGTTCGCGCGATTGTCGCCCGCGCCGATCGACGGCAATGGTCTGAACCCGTTGTTGCAGGACCCCGGCTTGGCGTTCCATCCGCCGACGCTCTACACCGGGTACGTCGGGCTTTCGGTCGCGTTCTCCTTCGCGGTCGGCGCGCTGGTGACCGGCGAGGTCGGGCCGGCATTCGCGCGGGCGATGCGGCCTTGGGTGCTCGGCGCGTGGATATTCCTGACGCTGGGCATCACCGCGGGATCGTATTGGGCCTATTACGAACTCGGCTGGGGCGGCTGGTGGTTCTGGGACCCGGTCGAGAATGCGTCGCTGATGCCGTGGTTGGCGGCGACCGCCTTGCTCCATTCGGTCACGGTGCTGGCGACGCGCGACGGCCTGCGCGCGTGGACGATCATGCTGGCGGTCGTCGCCTTCTCGATGTCGATGATCGGGACGTTTCTGGTGCGGTCGGGCATCCTGACCAGCGTCCACGCCTTCGCGGTCGATCCGAGCCGGGGGACGTTCATCCTCGTTTTGCTCGCGCTCTATATCGGCGGGGCGCTGGCGCTGTTCGCGGCGCGCGCGGGGGCGGTGCGCGCGGGGAACACCTTCGAGCTGGTGAGTAGCGAGGGCGGGCTGGTCGCGAACAATCAGCTGCTGTCGGTGATGCGGGGGATCGTGTTGATCGGGACGCTCTATCCGATCGTCGCGGCGGGGTTCGGGGTGCAATTGTCGGTCGGGCCGCCGTTTTTCGACAAGACCGCGGGGCCGATCGCGTTGATCATCGTCGCGATCATGTGCATCGGGCCGCTGCTGCGCTGGCGGCGCGACGATGCGCCGGATGTGGCCGGCAAACTGATCGTGCCGATCGCGGTCGCGGCGTTTACCGCAGCGGGACTGTTCGCGTTGAGCGGTGGCATCGGGTTGTTGCCTTTGCTCGGACTGTCGTTCGCTGCCGGGCTGGCCGCCGCCAGCGTCGCGCCATTGTGGAAGCGCGACCTGCGCCGTACGCCGCTGTTCACTTACGGCATGGTGATGGCGCATCTCGGCATCGCGGTGAGCCTCGCCGGTATGGCCTCGGACAGCGCCTTCACAAAAGAGACGTTGGTTGCGGCGGGCGTCGGCGAGCCGAAGCGCGTCGGACCGTGGGAAGTGACCCTGGTCGGCATTTCGCCGGTGATCGGCGACAATTGGTCGGCGCTCGAGGCGAAGCTGGTCGCGACGCGCGGCGACACGACGATCGTCCTGCGCCCGCAATCGCGATACTTTACCTCGCCGGTCACGACGACGAGCGAGAGCGCGATCGCGACGCGGCTCGACGGACAGCTCTACACCGTGATCGGGCAACAGGTGGGCGGCGGGCGGTGGCAGCTCCGGCTGTGGTGGAAACCGTTCGTCACGCTGATCTGGCTCGGCGGCGCGCTGATCGCGTTCGGTGGGGCCTTGTCTTTGCTTGGGCGGGTCCGGCGTGAGCGGCGCGCGACGTTGCGGGAGCAATGGGCGTGACGCGGTGGCGCATCTGGCTGCCGCTCGCCGCTTTCGCGCTGGTGCTGGGGGTGATCGCGGTCGGCTTGTGGAAGCCCGCGGACAGGACGGTACGATCGGCGATGGTCGGCAGGCCGCTTCCGGCACTCAGCCTGCCCCCCGCCGTCGCCGGGACGCCGGGGGTCACGACCGCGGTGAAAGGCAAACCGCGCGTCATCAACGTCTTCGCGAGCTGGTGCGTGCCGTGCGCGGCCGAGTCCGAGCAACTGATGGCGATGAAGAGCATCGGCGTGCCGATCGAGGGGATCGCGGTGCGCGATTCGCCCGCCGATCTCCAGCGTTTCCTCGATCGCTACGGCAATCCGTTCGTCGCGATCGGTGACGACCGCATGGGGCGGTTTCAATTGTCGATCGGGTCGGCGGGGGTCCCCGAATCCTTCGTGATCGATGGCGAGGGCAGGATTTTGCTGCAGCATGTCGGTGGTATCCGGCAGGAGGATGTGCCCGACATCCTCGCGGCGCTCAGGAAGGCATGATGCGGCGGTATCTTGCGGCTCTGTTGCTCGCGATTCCCGCGGTTGCGGTGGCGGATACCCACCTGCCACAATCACCGCTCGCCTACACCCAGCTTCGCGACCCGCAGCAGGAAGCCGCGGCGCATGCGCTGATGACCGAGCTGCGCTGTCTCGTCTGCCAGGGCCAGTCGATCGCCGACAGCGATGCGGACATGGCGGGCGGGATGCGCGCCTTGGTGCGCGAACGGATCGCGAAGGGCGAATCCCCCCGTGACGTGCGCAAATGGCTGATCGACCGCTACGGCGATTACGTGACCTACGACCCGCCGGTCTCGGCGCTGACCACGCCGTTGTGGCTGGCGCCGATCCTGCTGCTGGCGATCGGCGTCCTCGTCGCGCGCGCGAGCTTCAAGCGGAGGCGGCGCTGATGGGGTTCGTGTGGCTCCTCGTTATCGGCATCGCGGCGGCGGGAGTGCTGTGGCTGCTCGGGGTCGGGCGGGCATTGTGGTCGCTCGCGGGGGCGGCGCTGATGCTCGGCGCGATCGGCTACAGCTGGCAGGGGCGACCGTTTCTCGCGGGTTCGCCGGCGCGGCCAGACGCGGTGCCCGGCGAGGTCGAACCCGCGATGGTCGATCTGCGCGAACGGCTGCTCGGCCGCTATACCGCCGATGCCTCCTATTTCGTGACCGCCGACGCCTTGATCCGCGCTGGCGATGCCGATTCGGCGGCGCGCGTGATGTTGGGAGGGGTTCGGGCATTACCGCGCAGCTTCATCCTATGGACCGGCCTCGGCAGCATGCTCGTCGCGCGCGACGGCGATCAGGTTTCGCCCGCGGCGCTGCTGGCGTTCCAGCAGGCGGCGCGGCTGGCGCCCGAACATCCCGCGCCGCCATTCTATCTCGGCTTGGCTTATGCGCGCTCAGGGGACTTCGTCCGCGCGCGCGCCTTGTGGCGGCGGGCGCTGTCGCTGTGTCCGCCGGAAGCGTCCTATCGCAAGGACATCGCGCTGCTGCTCGCGATCATCGCCGGATCGCTCGCCAACGCGCAGGCCGGGACTGAGGGCGCAACGGCGCAGCCGCCGCGATAGATTCGGCGCGACGCGCGCCTTTGACTTCATGTCGGAATGGTCAAGTACGTCCGGGGCTGAAGGTATGAGACGGCGGCTTGCGGCCAGCCTATACGGCTGGAGACAGGGAGTGGTTGGTTGAGGCGATGTCTGAGTGCGCTGCTGCTGCTGGCCGCGATGCTGGTCGCCGGTCCGGCATCCGCGCGGCCACGCCCTCCGCTGGTACTGGCGGCGGCGAGCCTGCAGGAATCGATGACCGTGGCGGCCGACGCCTGGGCGCGGCGCGGGCATCCCAGGCCGGTGATCTCGTTCGCCGCCTCGTCGGCGCTGGCGCGGCAGGTGGAGGCGGAAGCGGGGGCAGATCTGTTCGCCTCGGCCGACCTCGCCTGGATGGACGCGCTCGAGAAGAAGGCATTGCTCGCGCCCCGTACGCGCACCGCGTGGCTCGGCAACAGCCTCGTCATCGTCACGCCGGCGAGCAGCCGCGCGCGGATCGGGATGACCGCTGCGGCGCTTTACGCCACGCTCGGCGCGGGACCACTGGCGATGGCCGATCCCGATTCGGTGCCCGCAGGCCGGTACGGCAAGGCCGCGCTGGAGAAGCTCGGGGCGTGGCGGGCGCTGGCGGCGAAGGTCGTCCGCGCCGAGAATGTCAGGGCAGCGCTGGCGCTGGTCGAGCGGGGCGCCGCGCCGTTCGGAATCGTCTATGCGACCGATGCCAAGGCTTCGAAGGCGGTGCGGGTCGCGGGGGTGTTTCCGGCCGCGAGCCATCCGCCGATCGTCTATCCGCTCGCGCGATTGAAGACCTCGACCAATCCTGAGGGGGAGGAGTTCCGCCGATTCCTGATTTCACCCGCGGGCCGGGCGATCTTCGTGAAATTCGGCTTCACCGCGCGCTGATGGAGGCGGGGGAGATCTGGGGCATCGTCTCTCTGTCGCTCCTTGTCGGCGGAGTGGCGATGGCTGGGGCGTTGCCGATCGCGTTCGCGCTCGCCTGGGTGCTGGCGCGGGGACGGTTTCCGGGGAAGGTGCTGCTCGACGCGCTGGTGCATTTGCCGCTCGTCCTGCCGCCGGTCGTGACGGGCTGGTTCCTGCTGCTCGCGTTCGGGCCGCGCGGGCCGATCGGCGCGTGGCTGCAGGACTGGTTCGGGGTGACCGTGCTGTTCCGCTGGACCGGCGCCGCGATCGCCGCGGGGGTGATGGCGCTGCCGCTGATGGTGCGCGCGATCCGGCTGTCGATCGAGGCGGTCGATCGGCGGCTCGAACAGGCGGCGCGGACGCTAGGCGCGGGACGATGGCGGACCTTCGCACGGATCACGCTGCCGCTCAGTTTCCCGGGACTGCTGGCGGGCGCGGTGCTCGGCTTCGCGCGCTCGATCGGTGAGTTCGGCGCGACGATCACCTTCGTGTCGAACGTGCCGGGCGAGACGCAAACGCTGCCGCTGGCGATCTACGCGGTGCTGCAACGGCCCGACGGCGACGCGATGGCGCTGCGGCTGGCGACAATTTCGGTCGCGCTGTCGCTCGCCGCGCTGATCGTGTCGGAGATGCTCGCGCGACGCGCGGGACGGGGCATGCATGTCCTTTGACGTCGATGTGACGCTGAAGCGCGGCGATGCGATCGTCGCCACCTCGTTCACCGCCGAGGGGGGAGCGACGGTGCTGTTCGGGCCATCCGGAGTCGGCAAGACGAGTGTGCTGAACATGGTGGCGGGGCTGTTGCGGCCCGACCACGGGCATATCCGTGTGGCAGGTGAGACGCTGTTCGATTCCGAACGGCGAATCGACGTGGCGGTTGATCGCAGACGGGCGGGTTATGTGTTTCAGGAAGCGCGGTTGTTTCCGCACATGCGGATTCGTGCGAACCTGGTGTTCGGTGCGAAGGATCCGATGAGTTTGGCAGAAGCGGCGCGGGTGCTCGACATCGCTCATTTGTTCGATCGCTGGCCGCGTACGCTGTCGGGCGGCGAGGCGCGACGTGTGGCGATCGGCCGCGCGTTGCTTAGCGATCCCGCGTTCCTGCTCCTCGACGAGCCGCTGTCGTCGCTCGATCGCGGGCGGCGCGAAGAGGCGATGCAGGTCATCGAGCGCGTGCGCGACGAGACGCGGCTGCCGATGCTAATCGTGACACACGATCCCGAGGAAGCGGAGCGGCTCGGGACCCGCATCGTGCGGATGTGATCGGGAGCGGGGTTAAGCGCCCGCCGTCGCGCTTGGCGATGGCGATGGCGACGCTGCGGGCGCCGGCTTGCGCCTCACGCCGCCCAGGTCCGCCGGGCCGCGCGGCGCTTCGGCTTCTTCGGTGGTCGGAACGACGGACGGCGGAACGACGCGAATCGCCTGGCGCTTCATGCAGGTGCGGCCCTTCGCCTTGAATTCGGTGCAGTTCCACAGCGTCCGTTCCAGCCCGCTGTCGCGATCACGCAGATAGCTGAACGACATCGCCGCCAGCTGTTGCGGCGACATCAATGCGGTGAAGGGCAGCATGTCGACGTCGGTCCAGCCCATGAACTTGCATTTCTGACGTTCACCGCACGATGCCTGCGCCATCGCCGCGAAGGTTGCCGCCTGCGCCGGGTTCAGGCTGGTGATGAAGGTATTCTGATCGGTCGGCAGCGGAATCGCGGTGCGGCCGAAGAACGGCGACGCGGCGATCACCGCGCCGTTCGCATCGACCATTGCGGCGCCCATCCGGTGTGAATCCGACAGGAAGGCCAGCGCATCGACCGGTGGCTCGACGGTCGACGGCTGACGGGTGAAGGCCCGCGGCGTGCCCCACCAGCCGGTCCAGCGATAGAACAAATGGCTGTGGATCGCCGCGATCTTGTCGAGGCTGGAGGACCAGTATGGGACGACGTAATCGGCGTGGTAGTGCGTGGCGTATCCGACGGGTTTGTAGACCTCGCCCGACAGCGCCGCGGCGGCGATGCCGCGGGCGCGGGTCCAGGCGGAATCGGACGGGCGGCGGTTCAGCGCGCCGTCGCAGGCGAAGGTGAACTGGCAGCCGGTGCTGCGCTCCGATCCCTGGAAGACCACGCCGCAAACCGATTTCGGGAAGGCGGGGTGGCGTAGCCGGTTGATGACAACCTGCGCGACCGCCTGTTCGCCGACCGCGTCGTCGCCCGCCTCGTAATATTCGGCCGCGGCGAGGCAATCGGTGGCGCGCGCGACATCCTCCGGGCCGCCGAGCATGTGATACGGCTTGGCGGCAGGATTGGGGCTATCGACGATCGGCACTTCGGCGTTGAGGGCCTTGGCGTCCTCCGGATTGAGGTCGCGCAGGCGTAGCGGCTCGACCGGGGGAAGTTCGGCGGCGGGGACCACGCGGGCGTGCTCGATTGGTTTTGCGGGCGGCTTCGGCGCGGGCGCATAGCGGATGACGAGCAACGGCAGCGCGATCGCGACGAGCGCGATCACGGCGAGAATCAGGTGGAGGGGGCGGGGGGTGTTGATCGGTCGGTCCCTACGAAACCGTTCGCGCTAAGCTTGTCGAAGGGCTGCCCTTCTCTTCAACGAAAGAACGAAGAAGGACAGGGCTTCGACAGGCTCAGCCCGAACGGTGTGGGGTGGTGGGTATGAGGTTCGCCTAGCTCTCCGGAAGGAAATCCGGGACCGAGAGATAGCGTTCGCCGGTGTCGTAGTTGAAACCGAGGATGCGCGATCCGGTGGGCAGATCCGGGAGCTTTTGGCGAATCGCGGCGAGTGTCGCGCCCGAGCTGATTCCGACGAGCATGCCTTCCTCGCTGGCCGCGCGGCGCGCCATGTCTTTGGCGGCGTCGGCCTCGACCTGGATCACCCCGTCGAGAATGCGGGTGTGGAGGTTGGCGGGGATGAACCCCGCCGCGAGCCCCTGAATCGGGTGCGGGCCGGGTTGGCCGCCCGAAATGACCGGCGAGAGCGTCGGCTCGACCGCGAACACTTTCAGGCCCGGCCATTCCTTCTTGAGCGTTTCGGCGACCCCGGTGATGTGGCCGCCGGTGCCGACGCCGGTGATGATGACGTCGATCGGCGAATCGCGGAAGTCGTCTAGAATTTCGTGCGCGGTCGTGTGCGCGTGGATATCGATGTTGGCGGGGTTCTCGAACTGCTGCGGCATCCAGCTGTTCGGGGTCTGGTCGATCAGCTCGAGCGCGCGTTCGATCGCGCCCTTCATGCCCTTCTCGCGCGGGGTGAGATCGAATGTCGCGCCATAGGCGAGCATCAGCCGGCGGCGCTCGATCGACATGCTCTCGGGCATCACAAGGACGAGCTTGTAGCCCTTGACCGCGGCCACCATCGCGAGGCCGACGCCGGTGTTGCCCGAGGTCGGTTCGATGATCGTGCCGCCGGGTTTCAGGTCGCCCGAGACCTCCGCCGCCTCGACCATCGACAGCGCGATGCGGTCCTTGATCGAGCCGCCGGGGTTCGAGCGTTCGGACTTGATCCACACTTCGGCGCCGGGGAACAGCTTCCGGACGCGGATATGCGGGGTGTTGCCGATCGTCTCGAGGATCGTGTTGGCCTTCATGGCTGGGTTACTCCGTGTTGCGGTAGCGTTTCGAGGATTTCGGGCGGGTCGAACGTCTTTGCAAGCCTGAGTTCGGGAAACAGCCGCGACCAGGCGAGCGTGATGACGATCGCGCTTGCACCGCCGAACACGACCGCGCCGACCGGGCCGAGCAGCGACGCGAGCAGACCACTCTCCGCTTCGCCGAGTTCGTTCGAGGCCGATATGGTGAGCTGCGACACCGCGCTGACGCGGCCGCGCATTTCGTCAGGCGTGTGGAGCTGGATCAGAGAGGAGCGGACGTAGACCGAGACCATGTCGGCGCCGCCTGCTATGATCAGCGCGACGAAGCTGAGCGCGAAGCTGGTCGAGAGGCCGAAGGTCAGGATCGCGAGCGCGAAGACGATCACCGCGGCTAGCATCTTCACCCCGACATCGCTGTTCATGGGCCGGAACGAGAACCAGACCGCGGTCGCCGCCGCGCCGACTCCCATCGCGGCGGCGAGGAAACCGAGGCCGCTTGCGCCAACATGGAGGATGTCGCGCGCGTAGATCGGCAACAATGCGGTCGCGCCGGCGAGGAGGACGACGAACAGGTCGAGCGTGATCGTCGCGAGGACGAGGCGGTTGCGGCGGACGTAGGCGAAGCCCTCGACGATGCGCGCGAGCGGGCGGTGGTCCGCATGCGCGGCGGGCTGCGGGACATGGCCGATCAGGAAGATCGCGCCGAGGGCGACGGCGAGCAGCGCGGTGACGGTCGCGTAGGCGACATCGGGGTGGATCGCGTAGAGCAGGCCGCCCAAGCTCGGCCCGGCGATCGAGCCGACTTGCCAGGCGATCGAGCTGACCGCGATCGCGGTAGGGAGAACCTCGCGCGGGACGAGATTGGGGGCGAGCGCGGAATAGGCCGGGCCGGAAAAGGCGCGCGCGATGCCGATGACAATCGCGGCGCCGAACAATGCGGGTAAGGTGAGGTCGTCGAGCCAGGTCAGCACGCCCAGTGTCGCCGCAGTCGCGATCAGCAGGGCCGTCGTGGCGCGGACGATCCAGCGGCGGTCAATACTATCGGCGACGAGGCCGACGATCGGGGTCAGCAGGAACAACGGCACGAATTGCGCCGCGCCGATCATGCCGAGCAGGAATGCGGATTCGCGGATGTCCATCGTCTGGCGGGCGATGCCATAGACCTGCCAGCCGATGATGATCGCGAGCGCGGTCGAGGCTATCGTGCCGGCGAGGCGGGAGAGCCAGTAGGCGCGGAAATCGGGGATGCGTAAGGGGTGGGGGGCGTCCATCTGCGTCGCCCCTTACCCTCTCATACCCCCATCGTCACCCCAGCGAAAGCTGGGGTCTCAGGCGCGTATCGGGACAGGAACCGCATGAGACCCCAGCCTTCGCTGGGGTGACGTAGATTTGGCCCGGGCGGCGGAACGGAGATCGCCGCCACATTGCGCGCGCCGCGTCACCCGGACTATAGGCGGCGTTTCCTTACGCATTCCGAGGTTTCTCGTGGCCAAAGCCCCCGCTCGTCCGTCCGCCGAGCCCCCCAAGCCCAATCGCGAACGGCCTGCCGAACCAAAACCATATAAGGCCGCGAAGGACGAACTGCTCCAGTTCTATCACGACATGCTGCTGATCCGCCGTTTCGAGGAGAAGGCGGGACAGCTCTATGGCTTCGGGCTGATCGGCGGTTTCTGCCATCTCTATATCGGGCAGGAGGCGGTGGCGGTCGGCTTGCAGTCCGCGCTTTCCGACAAGGACAGCGTCATCACCGGTTACCGCGATCACGGCCATATGCTGTTGTGCGGCATCCCGCCCAAGGACGTGATGGCCGAGCTGACCGGCCGGCAGGCGGGGATTTCGAAGGGCAAGGGCGGCTCGATGCACATGTTCAGCGTCGAGCATAAATTCTACGGCGGGCACGGCATCGTCGGGGCGCAGGTGTCGCTCGGGACGGGGCTGGGGTTCAGCCACAAATACAAGAAGGACGGCGGCGTATGCCTCGCCTATTTCGGCGATGGCGCGGCGAACCAGGGACAGGTGTACGAGAGCTTCAACATGGCCGAGCTGTGGAAGCTTCCGATCGTCTACGTCATCGAGAACAACCAATATGCGATGGGGACGTCGGTGAACCGCTCGTCCGCTGAGGACCAGCTGTATCGCCGCGGCGAGAGTTTTCGCATTCCGGGCTTGCAGATCGACGGGATGGACGTGCTCGCGGCGCGCGGCGCTGCCGAGACCGCGCTCGAATGGACGCGCGCGGGCAAGGGGCCGGTGATCCTCGAGATGAAGACTTATCGCTATCGCGGCCATTCGATGAGCGATCCCGCGAAATACCGCAGCCGCGAGGAGGTGCAGTCGGTCCGCGACAAGTCCGACCCGATCGAGCATTGCAAGAAACTGCTTGAGGGCGAGGGCGTCAAGGAAGCCGACCTCAAGGCGATCGAGCAGGAGATCAGGAAGCAGGTTAACGAGGCCGCGGACTTTGCCGAACAGACGCCCGAACCCGAGGCGGGCGAACTCTACACCGACGTGCTCGTGGAGAGCTACTGAGATGGCGATCGAGATCAAGATGCCCGCGCTGTCGCCGACTATGGAGGAAGGGACGCTCGCGAAATGGCTCGTTAAGGAAGGCGATAGCGTCAAGTCGGGCGACCTGATGGCCGAGATCGAGACCGACAAGGCGACGATGGAATTCGAGGCGGTCGACGAGGGCGTCGTCAGCAAGATTTTGGTCGCCGAGGGTAGCGACAATGTGCGGGTCGGCACCGTTATCATGACGCTCGACGACGGGAGTGGCGAAGCGGCGGCGGCGAAGCCCGAGCCTGTAAAGAAAACGGAAAAGCCCGAGGTCAAGGAACAGGTCGCCGAGTCCGATGCGCCCGAACCGAAGCTGGTCGAAACCGGCGCGCGGCAGATGTTCGAGGCGGCGAAGCACGACGCCGAGGTCGCCGATCCGGCGATCCCGGCCGGGACCGAGATGGTCAAGATGACGCTGCGCGAGGCGCTGCGCGACGCGATGGCGGAGGAAATGCGCGCCGACGACCGCGTCTTCGTGATGGGCGAGGAAGTCGCGCAATATCAGGGCGCGTACAAGGTGACGCAGGGCTTGCTCGACGAATTCGGCGAGACGCGCGTCATCGACACGCCGATTACCGAATACGGCTTCGCGGGCGTCGGCACCGGCGCGGCGATGGGCGGGCTGCGCCCGATCGTCGAGTTCATGACGTTCAACTTCGCGATGCAGGCGATCGATCATATCGTCAATTCGGCGGCCAAGACCAATTACATGTCGGGCGGGCAGATGCGCTGCCCGATCGTGTTCCGCGGGCCGAACGGCGCGGCGAGCCGGGTCGGCGCGCAGCATTCGCAGAATTACGCGCCGTGGTACGCGAGCGTGCCGGGGCTGATTGTGATCGCGCCCTACGATGCGGCGGATGCGAAGGGGCTGCTGAAGGCGGCGATCCGCACCGAGGATCCGGTCGTGTTCCTCGAAAATGAGCTGCTCTACGGACGCACGTTCGAGGTCCCAAAGATCGACGATTGGGTGCTGCCGATCGGCAAGGCGCGGACGATGCGCGCGGGGCGCGACGTGACGATCGTCAGCTACTCGATTGGTGTCGGCCTCGCGCTCGAAGCCGCCGATGCGCTGGCGGAGGAGGGGATCGACGCCGAGGTGCTCGATCTCCGCACGCTGCGTCCGCTCGACAAAACGGCGGTGCTGAAGTCGCTCGCCAAGACCAATCGGATGGTGGTGGTCGAGGAAGGCTGGCCGACCTGTTCGATTGCTTCCGAGATTATCGCGATCTGTATGGAGGAAGGCTTCGACGACCTCGACGCGCCGGTCCTGCGCGTCTGCGACGAGGACGTCCCGCTGCCTTATGCGGCGAATTTGGAGAAGCTGGCGCTGATCACCGCGGACAAGGTGGCCGCGGCGGTGAAGACGGTGTGCTATCGCTGATACTCAGCACGTCGCCTTGGTCGCCTTTTCGGTATTGTAGATGGTGGTCAAGTCGCGGCGGTCGCGAACCGACATCGACGCGGTTTCGGTCATCGTCGTCGATGGTAGGATGCTGGTGATTCCGATCAACGGCCTGTAGACGTAATAGACCTCGACGAACATCGTGGCATTGTCGTCGGTGGCGGTAACCAGTTGACCCGTTGGACCCATACCGCCGACCATGATATCGTTCGTGTTACCATAGGTAGATAGGTGCGTAGCCTTGCTTCCGAAGCAGCGCTGCCAGCCGATCTTGTACTTGTTGTTGGTGTTCGGGCTCGCTTCCGGCTCGAGATCAGAAAGGATCACCCGCCCGTTGGTCTTTAGGTCGAGTCCGCCAGACTGGATCTGCGCGCCGATGAAGACGTCGTTGATGTCGGTTTCGCTGATCGTCTTGGCCGACAGTAGCGAACCTGCCCCCATGCGCGCGGCGTTGTCCGCGATCTGCAGCGCCAACTGACTCATGCGCATGCGGACGGTGATGTAATTGGTGAGTTCCGATCCGGTCAACGACAGCAGAATCACGACCGGAAAGATGAACCCGAATTCGAGTAAGGCGACGCCGCTGGCATCGCGGCGGAGCGCGGACAGCAACGACTTCACGCGCAATTCCTCACGACCGGCGCGCCATAGCTCTGCTGATCCGAATACGGCTGGTTTTCGAGCACCGTCGATGCGACCAAGGTCTGCTGACGACTCAACCCCGGCACGAAGCTGTAGATCGGGAAGAGCCGGGGATAGCTCATCGTGACGGTGTAGACCGTGCGATCCTTCGCGGCGCCCTGACCGTCGTCTCCGCCGTCCTTGTCCCACGAGTTGTTCAGGTTATCATCCTGATAAGGCTCGCCGTTGTCGCATCGGCCGTCCTTGTCCGTGTCGGTCCACGGCTCCGCTTTCGCCGCCTGCGCGTCGGAGAAGGTCCGAAAAAATCGCCGTGTGATCGTGACGGTCGCGTTGTTCGCGAGCGCCGCCACATTCTTTTTCACCTTATTGTCCAGCGCGGTTTGAGCGGCGGTGTCGGTGGAGCTTTCCAGCCCCGAATCGCGCGCGGTCTTCTGGACCACGCCTTGCAGCACCGCGCGCGTGTACAGGCCGTGCGCCATGTCGAACGCACCCACCATGAAGAGGCACATCACCGGCGCGACGATCGCGAACTCGACGATCGTCGAACCGCGTGTGTCGGTCGCAAGCCGCCTCATTGCGTCAGTCTCAGCTGCGAGATCTGATCGGCGATCGATTTGAACGTCGACTGGAGCGTCGCCGCGTTGGTCGCCACGAAATATTTGCCATCGGAGGCGCAGGTCTTCAGCCTGGTCTCGGTGGTGGGGGCGAGAGTCCCGAAAGCCACGACCCACAGGGTGATGTTCTTGTTCTTGATCGCGCTGCACAAGGCCTCGGTTTTCAGATTGACCTGCTCGGTCAGGGTCTTGTCGTTGGTCGTGCAGCCCTCGGTCGGTACGGAGTTGATATCGGTCTCACGGCGATCGAACCATGCCAAGCCATAGGCCTGGTAATTGCTTGCGCTTGTGCAGGCGTCACCGTCGGTCATGAAGATTAGGTTGCGCTGAATTTCCCCGCCAGTGGGCGTGTAGGCGTTGCTGGCCGCGAACAATCCCGTCGGCGACAGCAGGCGCGCGCCCCAAGCCAGGCCGATATCGTGATAGGTGTTGCCGTTCGAGACCAAGCTGTCGACGTACGTTGAAAACGCGCTTGCATCCGGCCAGGACTGCATGGCCTTTGCCGCAGTCGGGCAGATGAAGCTGGAGCCGTTGCCATATTCGGCGGTGGTGTAGCTTTCGTTTCTCGTCCAACTGCCAATCGCGGCGCCGTTTCGCGTGTAGATGACCTTGTCCAGCGCGGGCCCCCATTGCGTATCGACGTCGCTAGTCGGGACGAGGTCGATGTTCAGATCGTAGGAATCGGACGGGATCGGCGAATAATTTGTCGCCTTGACCGTCTTTCGCTCCTCGATACAGCCAGCCCAAGGGATAGTTTTATTTGTGCCATTGGTGTTGATAGGTAGCGTGAGACTGGAGTTCCACGTACCGTTGTTTTTAAGCCCCGCTATGTTTTGATCTATTTGGCCGTAATGCCAATCTATGAATTCATCGTTGGCCGTTGGAAAGATATTTTCTTTCCGGTCATATTCACGTTTGAATTTGAACAATATCGCAGAACAGATGCCGCCAGACCATTTGATGTTCTTTGCGTCCTGACCATCGACGGTCCGTTTCTGCCCGTCCCCGGTTATCTTTTCGTTCTTGTAAATGTAACCGGCGGCTTGTCCGTTCTGATAGGTACAGTCAGCCTGCGCGGTCGAGGCGACAAATGGCGTATCCGGTCCGACCGTGGATTTGGTCAGTACCCACCATTCGGCTGCGCGGGACTGATATTTCCAACTATCCGCCACCCATTCGGGCTTGAGGAGATATCCAACATTGACGTTCGTCGAAAACGGGACGAAGCCGAAACGAATTTGCACCTGACTGCCGGTCCCGCCGCCCGGCGTGCCGGTGACGCATGCGGCATCGGTGTCAAGGCGCGCGACGATCTCGTAAAAGCACTTCACCGCAGTCTTGAGAGCCTGTAACTTGGACACGGTGTCGCCCGGTTGTGGATCGCCCATCGATCCGGTGGTGTCGAGGACGAACATCACGTCGGTGTTCGGCAGCCGCATTTCCGTGGCGCAGGTAACCGCGAGCGTCTGAAGCGAATTGGCCTGCGACCAGATCGCGCCGAACAAAACCTTGGTCAACGTCAGCGGAATCTTGGCCGAAGCAGTGCCGGTGACCTTGCCAGCATTTTCCGAAAAGGCCTTGGTCAATTCGGACGAACCGTAGGAACCCTCGGCGTAATTGGCCTTGAAGAACGTCTCCGCGGTCGCGTTCGGCATGTTGTTCGATTGCGACCAGGTGCCGCCGCCCATGGCCTTGCGGCCGGCAAGCGCGCCGGCGTCGCAGGCGTGCTGAAGCCGGGTCTTGACGATATACATTCGGCTGAGATCAAGGCCGCCGCCGATCATTCCGGCGAGCGGGATCAGGCTCGCCGCCATGATTGCGAGCGTGTTCCCGCGCACGTCCCGCGCCAGGCGCCCGAGGAAAGAGCGCTCGCCGCGCCGCTGTTTGACAGAATCCCCCATCGAATACCTTCGGCGCATAGCTGGTCCCACGTGGCGCCATGCGCTCGCGGGCGCTAAGCCGGTGCGAAGAGATATGGTTAACGCGAGCGCAAGGTTCGGGATCGATCCCGCCGATGGACGCCCCGAACGTGCTTTGGCGTTCGGCTATGCCCCAGCTGCGGCGCGTTCCGCGCTGGAGGCGCTGTTCGCGCTCGATGCGACGCTGGCGCATCTCGCGCGTGGGACGCGCGATCCGATCGTCGCACAGATGCGGCTGACGTGGTGGTTCGAGGCGCTGTCGCGGCTGGACGATTTCCCGCCGCCCGCGCAGCCGGTGCTGCAGGCGCTGGCGCGGGATGTGCTGCCGCGCGGAACTAGGGGCGCCGAACTGGCGGCGATCATCGACGGGTGGGAGGTGTTGCTCGGCGAGGACGAAGTCGTGGAACGGCACGCGCGCGAACGCGGCGGGCGATTGTTCGTGATCGCGGCGCGGGTGCTGGACGCCGCGGCCGATCCGGTCTTCGCAGCCGGGGAGGGATGGGCGCTCGCCGACCTGGCATCGACGGCGCGCGATCTCGCGATCGCGGCTGCCGCGCGAAATCTCGCCGGGCCGCGTCTCGACACGGCGCTGCGGGCGCGCTGGTCGAAGAATGGTCGCGCCCTCGGTGCGCTGGCGCATCTGGCGCGGATGGATCTGGCCGGGTCAGTCGCCGGATCACCGCGCCGCGTCGGCCGTTTGCTGTTTCACCGACTGACCGGACGATGACACTTGCGATGTTGCGAAAAACGCGTAGCTTCCGGTTGGAACAAACAGGGGACAGGAGACAGGGGATGTGGCGCTATCTGGCGGGCGGTGTCGCGGGCGTATTGATGATCGCGGCGGGTTGGATGCTTTTCAACGGCAAGGCGCGGACCGAAGCGGCGCTTCCGGCGCAGCCGCAACAGGCGGTCGCGATCGGGAGCGACGGCGCGGCGCCGCTTCCCGACACCGTGCCCGAGGCGTCCGCGAAGACCCGCGAGGAAAAGCGTTTCGGCCGGTACGACAAGGATCGCAATGGCGCGATCACCCGCGACGAATATCTCGCTTCGCGGCGCAAGGCCTATGCGAAGCTCGATACCGACGGCGACGGCAAGCTGTCGTTCGACGAATGGGCGATCAAGGCGACGACCAAGTTCGCGAGCGCCGACCGCGACAGATCGGGGACGATGAACGCCGCCGAATTCGCGACGACCGCGGTCAAGCGGAGCACGCGGCCGCGTCCCAACTGCCCGCCGCTGACTCGCGCTCAGCCGGCGGAGGATGACGCGGGGTAGGGAAATCCGCGAAGCGGAAAAGCTCTTCTTCCCTTCTTTCTTCGTGGCTTCGTGGCTTTGTGTGAGAAAAAGAAAAGGATCTCACACGAAGACACAAAGCCACGAAGTAGAAAAAGGAAGATTGATGCCTTCGGCGCCTGGTTAGGCGGCGAGCCATTCGGCCAGAGCGGCGCGGGCTCGGTCGGTGTACATCCGTTTGCGGTCGGCCTTCTTCGTGCGGCCCTCGATCGGCGGGAACAGGCCGAAGTTGACGTTCATCGGCTGATAGGTGTCCGCCACCGCCGCGCCGGTGATATGATGGAGCAGCGCGCCGAGCGCGGTCTCGACCGGCGGCGGGGCCAGCGTTCCTCCGCGCAATTCGGCGGCGGCGAAGCGCCCCGCGATCAGCCCGATCGCAGCGCTTTCGATATAGCCTTCGCAGCCGGTGATCTGGCCCGCGAAGCGGATATTGGGGCGCGATCTCAGCCGCAGCGTCGCATCGAGCAATTCGGGCGAGCGCAGGAACGTGTTGCGGTGGAGCCCGCCCAGCCGTACGAACTCGGCATTCTCCAGCCCCGGGATCGTGCGGAACAGGCGAACCTGCTCGGCGTGCTTCAGCTTGGTCTGGAAGCCGACGATGTTCCACAAGGTGCCGGTCGCATTGTCCTGCCGGAGCTGGATGACCGCGTGCGGCCAGCGCCCGGTACGCGGATCGTCGAGCCCGACCGGCTTCATCGGGCCGAACCGCAGCGTCTCCGCGCCGCGCTCCGCCATCACCTCGATCGGCAGGCAGCCGTCGAAATAGGGGACGTTCTCCCAGTCCTTATACTCGGTCTTCTCGCCCGCGATCAGCCCCGCGACGAAGGCGTCGTACCCGGCCTTGTCGAGCGGGCAGTTGATGTAATCCCGGCCTTCACCCTTGTCCCAGCGCGACTGGAACCAGGCGACATCCATGTCGATCGATTCGCGGTGGACGATCGGGGCGAGCGCGTCGAAAAAGGCGAGCGCGTCCTTGCCGGTTTCGCTCGCGATGGCTTCAGCGAGGAGCGGCGCGGTGAGCGGTCCGGTCGCGACGATCGCGGGGCCGTCGGGCAGCGTATCGATCCGTTCGCGAACGATCGTGATGTTGGGATGCGCCTCGATTGCGGCGGTGACGCCGGCGGAGAAACCGTCGCGATCGACCGCCAGCGCGGAGCCCGCGGGCACCTTGTGGACATCGCCCTCGCGCAGGATCAACGAGCCGAGAGCGCGCATTTCCTGATGGAGCAGCCCGACCGCGTTCGAGTCCGCGTCGTCCGATCGGAAGCTGTTCGAGCAGACGAGTTCGGCGAGATTGGCGGTGTGGTGCGCCGCTGTTGCGTCCGCGCCGCCGCGCATTTCGGAGAGGCGCACCTTGAATCCGGTTTCGGCGAGTTGCCATGCGGCTTCGGAACCGGCGAAGCCACCGCCGATCACGTGGATGTCGTGGGTCATGGCGGCGCGATAGCGATCCCGGCTTGCGATGTCAGGTCCGTCGCGCCACCTATCCGCCATGAAAGTTTTCACGATCGGATATGAAGGCGCGACGATGGCGGAATTCCTCGCCACACTCGGATCGGCGGGGGTGGAGCGGGTAATCGACGTGCGCGCGTTGCCGTTGTCGCGGCGGCCCGGGTTCTCGAAAACGTCGCTCGCCGCGTCGCTGCGGGAGGTGGGGAGCGACTACGTCCACCTGAAGGCGCTCGGCACGCCCAAGCCGGGGCGCGATGCCGCGAAGAAGGGCGATGTCGCGACATTGCGCGCGGTCTACGCCGCGCAACTCGAATTGCCGGAGGCGCAGGCGCAGGCGGCGATCATGCGCGGGCTGGCGGCGGAGAAGCCGTCCGCGCTGCTCTGCTTCGAGCGCGATCCGTGCCATTGCCACCGGACGTTGCTGTTGGCGGCGGAGGGCGAGGGCGCCGAGGTGGTGAATTTGTACGCATGACCGTGCCGATGACCTTCGACATCGTATCCGACGTGGTCTGCCCGTGGTGCGTCATCGGCATCCGCGGGCTGGAGCAGGCGCTGGCCGCGATCGGCGATGCGGTTGCGCCAACGATCCGGCTGCACCCGTTCGAACTTAACCCCGACATGCCGCCGGGCGGGCAGGACATCGCCGAGCATATCCGCGAGAAATATGGCCCCTCGGCGGGCGGTGGCGGCGAGGTGCGTGAGCGGATCAGGGCGCTGGCGGCGGATGTCGGCTTTACGATGGCGCAGGCGCGGGGCGCGCGCATCTACAATACATTCGACGCGCATCGCCTGCTGCATTGGGCGGCACAAGAGGGGCGGCAACTACCGCTCAAGCACGCGCTATTCGTCGCCTATTTCACGCTTGGACTTGATCCTTCGGACCCCGATGTGCTGGTCGCGGCGGCGGGGCAGGCGGGGCTCGACCCGGCGCGCGCGAGCGAGATCGTCGCGGGGGACGATTACGCCGTTGAAGTTCGCGCGGACGAGGCGCGGTGGCGCGCAGAAGGGATCACCTCGGTGCCGACGGTGATCGTCAACGATCGCTACCTCATCCAGGGCGGCCAGCCGCCCGCCGCGTTCGAAAAAGCGATCCGTCGCATCGCGGCGGAGGGGCAGGGAGAGTCACACTCCCTTTTAGCGGAGGGGCTTAAGTGGTCGGTCACCCCGCGACCGGCAGTTTCACCTCACCCCCGTCATCCCGCTCCAACGGCCCATAAGCGATCACCGTTTCCAGCAGCAGCGGCGCGTAGAGGTGCGGGAACAGCGCGCCGCCGCGCGATTTCTCCCATTTGAGCGACGCGGCGAAGCTGCCGAGATCGACCGCGGCGACGTGGAGGTCGCTCTGCCCGGTGAAATGCCTGTCGACCGTCTCGGTGAGCTGTTCGGCGGTCGAGAGGTGAATGTACCCGTCCGCCACATCCACGGGCGCGCCCGCGAAACTGCCGTCGCGTGCGAGCGCCGCCATCTGATCGGCGGTCAGCACCTTGTAGGCGATCGTCGGGAGACCGCTCATTCGCCGTCCTCGGGACCCGCCGCCGCGTTGCCGCCGATCGTCGCGCCGTCGTCGGGCGACGTCGCTTGCGTGCCGTCGGACAGAGCGGCTTCCGCCTCGCCCTCGCCCTCGCCCTCGCTTTCCTCGATCCGCGCCGCCGACACGACATGCTCGTCGTCGGCGACGTGGAACAGCCGCACCCCGGCCGAGCCGCGGCTGATGATGCGGAAGCCCTTTTCCTCGTCGCCGAGCAAATGCCGCAGCTCGATCTTCATCCGGATCATCTTGGCCTGATCGGTGACGAGCATCAGCTGATCGCCGTGGCGCGCAGGGAAGCTCGCGACGACATCGCCGTTGCGTTCGAGATTGTCGATATTGGTCAGGCCCTGGCCGCCGCGCCCGATGCGGCGATATTCGTACGCCGACGAGATCTTGCCGTAGCCGTTGCGACAGACCGTCAGGATGAACTGTTCCTGTTCGACCAGTTCGGCGAACCGCTCGGGCGCCATCGATGGGTCGTCCTCTTTCTCCGCCTTCCAGGGTGCGAAGCGGAGATAATCCTCGCGCTCGTCCTGCGTCGTGCCGACGCGGTGGAGGATCGACAGCGAGATCACCTCGTCGTCCTTGGTGCGCAGCGCGATGCCGCGGACGCCGGTCGAATTGCGGCTCTGGAATTCGCGGACGTCGTCGCCGGCGAAGCGGATCGCCTTTCCCTTGCGGCTGGCGAGCAGAACGTCGTCGCCCTCGTCGAGCAACGCGACGCCGATCAGCCGATCGCCCTCGTCCTCGCCTTCGAACTTCATCGCGATCTTGCCGTTCGAGGGGACGTTGGTGAACGCGTCCATCGAATTGCGGCGCACGCTGCCGCGCGCGGTCGCGAACATGACGTGGAGCTTGCCCCATTCCGCCTCGTCCTCGGGAAGCGGCAGGACGGTCGAGATCGTCTCGCCGGGGCCGAGCGGGAGGAGGTTGACCATCGGGCGCCCGCGGGTGTTGGCGCCGCCTTCGGGTAGCCGCCAAACCTTCATCCGATAGACCTTGCCCGCGGTCGAGAAGAACAGGACCGGCGTGTGCGTCGAGGTGACGAACAATTCGGTCACCGCATCCTCATCCTTGGTCGCCATGCCGGCGCGGCCCTTGCCGCCCTTGGCCTGCGCTCGGAAGGTGTCGAGGCTGGTGCGCTTGATATAGCCCGCGACGGTGACCGTCACGACCATGTCCTCGCGCTCGATCAGATCCTCGTCGTCGATGCCGTCGACCGCGTTCACGATCTCCGATTTGCGCGGGGTGGCGAATTCGTCGCGGACCGCGATCAGTTCCTCGCGCAGCACTGCGTAGAGCTTCACGCGATCGGCGAGAATTTCGAGCAGCCCCGTGATCGAATCGGCGAGGCCCTGGAGCTCGTTGCCGATCTCGTCACGGCCCAGCGCGGTGAGGCGATGGAGGCGCAGATCGAGGATCGCGCGGACCTGGATGTCGGACAGGCGATAGACGTCACCGGTGACCTCCGCTTCGACCGCTTCGACCAGCCGGATGTAGGCCGCGATCTCGGCGATCGGCCATTCGCGCATGAGGAGCGCGTTGCATGCCTCGGTCGCATTTGCGGACCCGCGGATGATGCGGACGACCTCGTCGAGGTTGGTCACCGCGATGACGAGCCCGAGCAGGATGTGGGCACGGTCGCGTGCCTTGGCGAGCTCGAACTTCGATCGCCGGGTGATCACTTCCTCGCGGAACTTCACGAAGGCTTCGATGATATCCTTGAGATTTAGCAGTTCGGGCCGACCGCCGCGGATCGCGAGCATGTTGGCGGGGAAGCTGCCTTGCGCGGGCGTGTGCCGCCACAATTGGTTGAGCACCACGTCTGCCGTCGCGTCGCGCTTCAGGTCGATGACGATGCGGACGCCCAAGCGATTCGATTCGTCGCGGATGTCGCTGATGCCCTCGACGCGCTTGTCTTTGGCGGCCTCGGCGATCTTTTCGACGAGCGCGTTCTTGCCCTGCTGATACGGGATTTCGGTGAGGACGATCGAACGGCGCCCCTCACCATTTCTGGCGCCGCGGCCTTCCTCGACGATGTGGCGCGAGCGCAGCAGGATCGATCCGCGTCCGGTTTCGTACGCCGAGCGCGCACCGGCGCGGCCGAGGATGATCGCACCGGTCGGGAAATCGGGGCCGGGGACGATCTCTAGCAGTTCCTCGGTCGTGATCGCACCGTTGTCCATGAACGCGAGGCAAGCGTCGATCACTTCGCCGAGGTTGTGCGGCGGCACGTTGGTCGCCATGCCGACCGCGATGCCGCCCGCGCCGTTGACCAGCAGATTGGGGAAACGAGCCGGGAGGACCGACGGTTCGCTCTCCGAGCCGTCGTAGTTCGGCGTGAAATCGACGGTATCCTTGTCGAGATCGCCGAGCAGCGCGTTCGCAACCTTGGCGAGCCGCGCCTCGGTATAGCGCATCGCCGCGGCTTTATCCGGGTCCATCGATCCGAAATTGCCCTGGCCGTCGACCAGCGGCACGCGCATCGACCAATCCTGGCTCATCCGGACGAGCGCTTCGTAGATCGAGCTGTCGCCGTGCGGATGGTATTTGCCCATCACGTCGCCGACGATGCGCGCGCATTTGCGATACGCCTTGCCCGCGACGAAACCGTTCTCGAACGCGGAGAACAGGATGCGGCGGTGCACCGGCTTCAAGCCATCGCGAACATCGGGCAGCGCGCGCGCGACGATGACGCTCATCGCATAATCGAGATAGCTCGTCTTCATCTCGTCGACGATGGAGATCGGGGCGATATCCGGTGTGTCGCCGAGGATGGTCTCGTCGGTCAAATGATCAGGCTTTCGGGTTGGGATTCGTTACCCCACCCGTCTAGCCGACTGTCATGGAGAAGTCACGCGCGCGAACGTATACGCGCGAGGGATCAAGGGGCGATTTTCGCGCCGTCCCAGGCGAAGACATTGCCGCTGTCGGACGGCTTCAGTCCGTCGATTACGTCGAGCAATTGAACTGCGGCGCGATCGGGTTTGAACAGGTCGCGGCTTGGGCTCCGGAACGGCTTCGACAGCGCCGTATCGACCGTGCCCGGGTGGAGGCCGACGACGATGCTACGGGCGTTGCGGCGCGCCTCTTCGATCGCAATCGTGCGGATAAGCTGGTTAAGCGCGGCCTTCGATGCGCGATAGCCGTACCAGCCGCCGAGGCGGTTGTCGGTGATGCTGCCGACGCGGGCCGATAGCGCGGCGAACACGTACCGCCCCGTCTTGGGCATGACCGGCAGGAAATGCTTGGCGACGAGCGCGGGGCCGATCGCGTTGATCGCGAAGTTGCGCGCGAGCCAGACCGGGTCGACGTCGCGGAGCGCCCTTTCTGGACCCGCCGCTTCCTCGTGCAGCAGGCCTGTCGCGACGATCACCAGCGTCGGCGTGCCAACGGTCGCGGCGGCGGCGGCAATGCTTGCTTCATCGGTGAGGTCCAAGCCGGTCCGTGATCGCGACAGACGGTGGACCCGACCGAACGTGTCTTCCTCGTCCAGCGCATCGCCGAGCGCCGTGCCGATACCGCCCGAGGCGCCGATCACGACCGCGGTACTCGTCATGCCGGACTTGATCCGGCATCCAGCGCCGAGAACGGTCTCGCATGTGACTCTGGATCCCGGGTCAAGCCCGGGATGACGAGGGAAGCCCGCAATGTCACGTTCGCGAGAACCGCCAGCGGTTCGCCTCGCTCTCGCTCGCGTCGAAGCGATAGCCG
This sequence comes from Sphingomonadales bacterium, assembly GCA_038236185.1. Lineage (GTDB taxonomy): Bacteria > Pseudomonadota > Alphaproteobacteria > Sphingomonadales > Sphingomonadaceae > Sphingomonas. Next base: position 63,027 of record JBBSTE010000012.1, read on the forward strand.
TCGCTGTCGAACGCCTTCATCGCCTCGACGTCGTCGATACGGTGCTCAACCAGCCAGCGCGCCATCATGCCGCGCGCGCGCTTCGCGTTGAAGCTGACGAAGCGCGGGCCGTCGGGTCCCGGCTCGCGGAAATCCACGTCGATCACCCGGACGTTCCCCGGCAAACGCCCGGCGACCGCCGCCCAATATTCCTGGCTGGCCAAATTGAGAGCGACGCCCGAACCCTCCGCGTCGAGATCCGCGGCGAGCGCGTCGGCGATCCGGCTTCCCCACCAGTCGGTCAGCGCTTTGCGACGCGGCGCCCAGCGCGTTCCCATTTCGAGCCGATAGGGACGGATCGCATCGCTCGGTCGCAGCAGACCGTAAAGGCCGGACAGCATCCGCAGATGATCGTGCGCGAAATCGAACGCCGGGGCGTCGAGCGACTTTGCGTCCAGCCCGATGTAGACGTCGCCAGCGAAGGCGTAGAGCGCGGGCCGCTCCGGCTGCGCATCGAAGCCGCGGAAGCGCGCCACGTTGAGCGTCGCCAGCTTGTCTGAAATGTGCATCAATTTGCGCAACTTCAGGCGGGTGAGCTTGCTCGCCGCCGCGGCGAGTGTCGTCGCCTCGGCGGCGAAACGCGGCGTCGTCGATACGATTGGAGGAAACTCCGAGGCGTAGTCGAGCGTCTTGGCGGGCGAGAGGAGCGCGATCATGGGTGTCGGTTACCGGCGTCGAGGTTCGCGTTCAATCGTGGTTCACCACCTCGGCGGCAGGCCGCGCCGGTCGGCTGGTCGCTTGAACCACCGGTTTTGGGACACTAGAGCGCCGCGACGGCGTTACGGACGCATGAGGAGACGGTTTTCGATGTTGAGGATTTCGCCAAGGACTATTTCAAGGTTCGCGCTCGCCGCGGCGCTGGTTTCGGGCGCGAGCGGGCTCGTCCTTTCGGCCTCTGCGGTCGCGAAGGACAAGCCGCAGGACACGGGAGCGCCAGCCCTGAAGTTCAGCCCCGAGGTGCTGCAGCCCGCGCAAATCGCCAAGCCCGCGCTGGAGGCGAAGGATCTTGCGACCGCCGAACCCGCGGTGGCGCAGGTCGAGGCGGCGGCGAAGACCGACGACGATCACTATCTCGCGGCGACGCTGCGGCTCGTGCTCGAGTCGCAGAAGATCGCGGCGGCGCGCGCCGCCGGACAGCGCGCCAACGAAACGACGCTCGCCGCGCCGTACGACGTGCTGCTCGCCAATCCGAAAACCCCCGCCGCGGACCTGCCGGGCTTCGCCTTCGAGCGCGGGCTGATCTCGTACAAGTCGAAGCAATATCCGCAGGCGGTGACCTATTTCGAGCGCGCGCGGCAACTCGGCTCGACCGACCCGCGGCTCGCGACGCAACTCGTCATGGCGAAGGTCGCCGCGGGCGACACCGCCGGCGGGATGAACGAGATCGACAAGATCATCACCCAGGCGAGCGCGAACGGTGGCAAGGCCGATGAGCAGCTCTACCGCTACGCCGTGAGCCGGGGTGTCCAGTCGAAGGATTCGGCAGCGACGTTGAAATGGATGCGCCGCTATCTTGCCGCCTATCCGACGCCGAAGAACTGGCGCGACATGATCAAGATCTACGGGCTCCAGCAGGGATCGTTCATCACGCCGACCGATTCTCAGGCGCTCGATCTGTACCGGTTGATGCGCGCGACGAATGCGCTCGCCGACCAATATGATTATGAGAGTTACGCCGATCGCGCGAACAAGATCGGGCTTCCCTACGAAACGCGGACGATTATCACCGAGGGCCGCGCCAAGGGCAAGATTCCGGCGAGTTCGGCGACGGCGAACGCGTTGCTGGCCAAGGCCAACAGTTCGATCAAGGCCGAAGGATCGCTGGCGCCGCTCGAAGCCAAGGCGAAGACATCCGCCGACGGCAAGCTCGCCGCGCAGACCGGCGACGC
>JBBSTE010000013.1:0-58975 GCA_038236185.1 Sphingomonadales bacterium
CCGCTACGACAAGGACCGGTATCGCGGCCGCCACCTCATCGAGAACGCCTTCTGCCGTCTCAAGGACTTCCGCCGTGTCGCCAACCGCTATGACAAGCTGGCCGCAAACTTCCTCTCAGGCGTCGCCCTCGCCACCGCCATCGCCTTCTGGCTGTGAATGAGTCTGGACCCTAATCTCTCTTCCGGGGAGGCAAATTGTGCCTGAAGCTGGTGACACGAAAGTCGAGGATCTTGTCGAATCGATTCAATCGGTGCCGGCGGATCATATTACCGAAATACCGTTCGGTTTTTTCGATAAGCAGTCAAACCGCACGACTAAGCTTGTGGCATCATCCGGCCAGACGCAGCCGGTCGACGGTCGGCACCGCTGGTTCGACTACAAGTTCACAGAACCGGTCCTGATCTCATCTATTGAGATAGATACGACGGGATACAATTCATTTCATGAATTTGAATCCAAATTAACTAATGCAAATGGACAAGAGTCATCGTTTTTCAAGAATTTATCTGATGATAAGTGGCTGGTTGTCGTAAACGACATATGTCGTCGGTTTTCTTTCCGACCGCCATCGGTATTCTTTTCAAGTCCGTCAATATTACAAATACTCGTTCAGGGCTTGGAAAAGGGAAATATATCTGCCGCACTTGATAACCTTTCTGATATAGAGGGCTATAAAGACAATATAATTAAAATTGCAAACGATCGCGTAGCCGCCGCAGACCGGCGGATATTAGCTGCAAAATCCGCCGATGCCGAACGAGCGAATACCCTTAGAGAACTTACGCAGATAAAATCTAATGTTTCTCGTAATAAAAAGACGGTGGACGATCTCGCTCATAAGAAGAATGTGTTAATTACAGAAAACAGTGCTGCAGAAGATTCATTAAAGCTTTCGCGCTCACAATTAAGCAAAGTTGATATAGATACTAAAGAACTACAGAAACAATACGCGGAGTTGACATCGGGTATTGCAGAATCAAAAAGCGAACTGAAGGCACTTCAGGAAAATATCAACCTCTTTCCTTCAGAAATTGTCGCATTTGTCAATCAAGGTAGTAAAAATATCCAACAGTACGCGATTGTATCATCTATCCCAATATCTATCATTCTTATAATGCTTGTTTTACTTGTAAAGGGCGCAGCAGATCTTACAGTTGTTATTAGCAATAATCCGGAGGTGAATATTTAGGCACTAATGCTTTCTAGGACGCCGTATGTCGCTATAGCCGTTGCTATTATTACTGCCTGCTATAAGATCGCCCGTGTTTTTATATCAGAAATGATAAAGATAAACAACCAACGTCTTAATCTTACTAAGATTGGCATTATTGCGAAAGATGTGTCGACTTCAGCTGAACATAATCTTTCTCTTAACGATGAAGATGTATACCGATTTAGAACTGAGTTGAAGATGCAGCTTTTACGCGATCATCTCAAGGAATACCTTTCGAAAGATTTTCAGATACAACTTCCTCGACGCATTTTGGGCGTCCTCCCGTTCGGGAAAGAGACTGTCACAGCCAAGGCGGAAGCGGTGGAACCAACAGAATGAATTTTTGAGACCTCTGGCGTTGTGCTGTAGGGCGCGGTCGAACGCGTGAATGTAGCACCTTCCGACCCCCTTGCCCCCTCCCCCAACCCGCGCCATCATCCCTGCCGATCCCGCACACGGGACTCACGGAGAGAGCGATGCGGATAGGTCTGGCGTTACTGGCGGCGGCGCTCCTCACGGCATGCACCGTCAAGGTCGCGGGCGACGACAAGACCGCCACCTCCGGGGCGGGCAAGGTCGATGCCGCGCTCCTCACCACCGGCGGCGACGGCAGCGACTGGGCGATGACCGGCTTCAATTACAGCGAAGACCGCTTCTCCCCGCTCACCCAGATCAACGCCGGCAACGTCGCGCAGCTCGGGCTCGCCTGGTTCGCCGACATGCCCGATGCGCGCGGGCAGGAAGCCACCCCGATCGCCATCGACGGCAAGCTCTTCGTGACGGGTCCGTGGTCGAAGGTGTTCGCCTTCGACGCGGTCAGCGGCAAGAAATTGTGGGATTACGATCCGCAGGTCGACAAGGCGAAGGGCGTCCAGGCGTGTTGCGACGTCGTCAACCGCGGCGTCGCGGCGTGGAAGGGTCGCGTGTATGTCGGCACGCTCGACGGGCGGCTGATCGCGCTCGACGCCGCGACCGGCAAGCCCGACTGGTCGGTCCAGACGACCGACAATGCCAAGCCCTATACGATCACCGGCGCGCCGCGCGTGTTCAAGGGACTTGTGGTGATCGGCAACGGCGGCGCCGAATTCGGCGTGCGCGGCTATGTCACCGCTTACGACGCCGCGACCGGCGCGAAGAAGTGGCGGTTCTACACCGTGCCGAACCCAAGCGGCGCGGCTGACGGCGAGGCGAGCGACGCGGTGCTGAAGGCGAAGGCGGGCGCGACCTGGTCCGCGAACGGCCAGTGGAAGCAATCGGGCGGCGGCGGGACGGTGTGGGATTCGATCGTCTACGATGCCGAGCTCGACCAGCTCTATCTCGGGGTCGGCAACGGGAGCCCTTGGAACCACGGGCTGCGGTCGGAGGGACAGGGCGACAACCTCTTCCTGTCCTCGATCGTCGCGCTGAAGCCCGAGACGGGCGAATATCTCTGGCATTATCAGGAGACGCCCGGCGAGACGTGGGATTTCACCGCGACGCAGCCGATCAACCTCGCGACGCTCACTATCGGCGGGCAGCCGCGCAAGGTGCTGATGCAGGCGCCGAAGAACGGTTTCTTCTACGTGATCGATCGCACCAACGGGAAGCTGATCAACGCGGGGCAGTTCATTCCGGGGGTCAATTGGGCGACCGGGTACGACATGGCGACGGGGCGGCCGATCGAGAACCCGGCGGCGCGATTCTACAAGACCGGCAAGCCGTTCCTCGCGCTGCCCTCGGCGATCGCGGCGCACAACTGGCAGCCGATGAGCTTCAATCCGAAGACGGGGCTGGCGTACATTCCGGCGCAGGTGGTCGCTGCGGGCTATCTCGCGGGCGATTCGCCGCTCGATCAGGCCAAGCCGATCGGCTTCAACGTCGGCGAGAATCTGGGCGCGCTGATGTATCCGCGCGATCCGGCGGTGGTGAAGGCAGCGACCGCAGGGGCCACCGGGTTGCTCGTCGCGTGGGATCCGGTCGCGAACAAACCGCGCTGGACGGTGAAGTACCCGACGCCGTGGAACGGCGGGACGATGACGACCGCGGGGAACCTCGTCTTCCAGGGCACCGCGCTCGGCGAATTCCGCGCTTATGCGGCGGACAGCGGCAAGCAATTGTTCGCCTATCCGGCGGGCAGCGGCATCATGGCGGGCGCCTCGACCTTCGCGGTGAACAACGAGCAATATGTCGCGGTGCTGACGGGCCGCGGTGGCGCGCTGCCGCTGTCGATCGGCTATGCGATCGGCCAGGCGCGCGACGTGCCCAATGTGCCGCGGCTGTTGGTGTTCAAGCTCGGCGGCAAGGCGCAACTCCCGCCCCCGCCGCCGCCCGACATCGCCGACCTCCCCCTCCCCGCCTCGACCGGCACACCACAGCAGATCGCGCAGGGACAGGCGCTGTTCGGCCGCTATTGCCAGGTCTGCCACGGCGCCAGCGCGGGCGGCGGCGGGCCGCTGCCGAACCTCCAGCGTTCCTCGACGATCGGGGATGCGAGCATCTGGAAATCGGTGCTGATCGACGGGATACTGGCGCAGAACGGAATGGTGAGTTTCGCCAAGGTACTGACGCCCGACCAGGCGGAGCTGGTGCGGCTGTATGTGATCGACGAGGCGAACTGGGCGCAGAAGAATTTGCCGCGCGAGAAAACGGCGAAATAACCTGCAACGTCATCCCCGCGTAGGCGGGGACCCATCTCGCATCCGTGCCGCCAAGTGCAACGCTCGGGAGATGGGTTCCCGCCTTCGCGGGAATGACGAAATGAATGCCGTCGAATCCGGCACCCGCCGGAACCCTGCCCGTTCGTTAGGCATTCGTTCAGCGACCTCGGCGCGCGAGTCCCGGTCTTGCTCTCGTTGCGCGCGACTGGCACGTTCGGTGCAAGCCGCCCATCAAGGGCGAGGGTTTTCTTGAGGGGTGGTGCACGCGTGAAGAAGATCGAGGCAATCATCAAACCCTTCAAGCTCGACGAGGTGAAGGAGGCGCTCCACGAGGTCGGCGTTTCGGGCATCACCGTCACCGAGGCGAAGGGCTTCGGGCGCCAGAAAGGCCATACCGAGCTCTATCGCGGCGCCGAATATGTCGTCGATTTCCTGCCCAAGGTGAAGCTCGAGGTCGTCGTCGAGGATGGCCTGGCGCAGCGCGTCGTCGAGGCGATCGCCGCAGCGGCGCAGACCGGGCGGATCGGCGACGGTAAGATTTTCGTGATCCCCGTCGAAACCGCGCTGCGCATCCGCACCGGCGAGCGCGACGAAGATGCGATCTGAATACAATACCGTCACCCCAGCGAAAGCTGGGGTCTCCTTGTAACTGAATGACCCCAGCCTGCGCTGGGGTGACGATAGGGAAAGCGAAGCACATGGCGAACAAGGCCGCGGACATCATCAAGCGCATCAAGGACGAGGAGATCGAATGGGTCGATCTGCGCTTCACCGATCCCAAGGGGAAATGGCAGCATCTGACGATGGTCGCCTCGATCCTGACCGAGGATGAATTCACCGACGGGCTGATGTTCGACGGATCGTCGATCGCGGGGTGGAAGGCGATCAACGAGAGCGACATGACGCTCATGCCCGATCTCGACGCGGTCTATACCGATCCGTTCTCGGCGACGCCGATGCTGATCGTGTTCTGCGACATCGTCGAGCCCTCGACCGGCGAAGGCTATAGCCGCGATCCGCGCACCACCGCGAAACGCGCCGAGGCGTATCTGAAGGAAACCGGCGTCGGTGACACCGTGTACGTCGGCCCCGAGGCCGAATTCTTCATGTTCGACGACGTCCGGTTCGAGACGAGCTACGCCCAATCCTATTTCAAGATCGACGATATCGAGCTGCCGACCAACACCGGCCGCGAGTACGAAGGCGGCAACCTCGCGCACCGGCCGCGCGCCAAGGGCGGCTATTTCCCGGTCGCGCCTGTGGATTCTGCTGTGGATATCCGCGGCGAGATGGTCTCGACGATGATCGAAATGGGCCTGCCGTGCGACAAGCATCACCATGAGGTCGCGGCGGCGCAGCACGAGCTCGGCCTGACCTTCGGAACGCTGACGCAGACCGCGGACCGGATGCAAGTCTATAAATACGTCGTCCACCAGGTCGCGCATGCGTACGGCAAGACCGCGACCTTCATGCCCAAGCCGATCAAGGAAGACAACGGCTCGGGCATGCACACGCATTTCTCGATCTGGAAGGGCAAGACGCCGCTGTTCGCGGGAAACGGCTATGCGGGCCTTTCCGACATGTGCCTGTTCTTCATCGGCGGCGTCATCAAGCACGCCAAGGCGATCAACGCCTTCACCAACCCGACGACCAATTCGTACAAGCGCCTCGTACCCGGCTACGAAGCGCCGGTGCTGCTCGCCTATTCGGCGCGCAACCGCTCGGCGTCGTGCCGCATCCCTTACGGCACCGGCCCGAAATCGAAGCGCGTCGAGGTGCGTTTCCCCGACGCGATGGCGAACCCGTATCTCGCGTATGCCGCGCTGATGATGGCGGGGATGGACGGCATCCAGAACAAGATCCACCCCGGCGAGGCAATGGACAAGAACCTCTACGATCTGCCCCCCGCCGAACTCGCCGACATCCCGACGGTCTGCGCGTCGCTACGCGAGGCGCTCGATGCGCTCGCCGCCGACCACGACTATCTGCTGAAAGGCGATGTGTTCACCAAGGACCAGATCGAAAGCTATATCGAGCTGAAGTTCGAAGAGGTCGCGCGGTGGGAGATGACGCCGTCGCCGGTCGAGTATGACATGTATTACAGCGCCTGAGGCGCGTTTAGGTAAAAGCAATCGTCATTCCCGCGCAGGCGGGAATCCATAAACGCCGGTCGATCGCTAGTGCGCCGAATATGGATTCCCGCTTCCGCGGGAATGACGAAATTGGCGGTCAGTCGGCCTGCCCTCAATTTCTCTCACCAATAAGCGGCAGGGTCCGGCGTCGGCGCGTTGCACGCTCGGTTATTGCCGTGCTCGCAGGCGTAAACCTGCGCGCGCCAGTCGGCCATCGCGTCGGCATAGGCGCGCTGCTGATGGTCGTAGACCCGCGCGTCGCTGTTGATCGCATGCCGCCGCGCGCGGAGCGCCTCGCGATACGCCGCCATGTCTGCGGAATATTGCGCGGTATCGACCCCGCCCGCGCTCGCCTGCGCGGATGACTGGTCGAGCACCTGGCGGTTCGCATCGGCCACCCCGGCGCGACCCGAAGCATCAATCGCCTCGGTGCGCGGGCTGTCCTTGTCGTACCCGCGATCGTACGGCAGCGGCGTCCGCGGCGCGTCGGGACTTTCCGAACCGGCGGCGGGCGCGGGCGGCGGCGTCTGCGCGGTAACCGGGATGGCGGCGGCGACAAGGCCGGCGCCGATAAGCAGCATGAACGCGTGCATGGGTGATACTCCTCGATACTATCCCGGCAGAACTCACCTGCGCGTAGCGAGGTTCCGTGAGGAACAACCACACCCGCCACGCGTCGTATCGACGCACCTTTGGAGACGGACATGACGATCAAGGCCATCGCGTTGAATTGTACGCTGAAAGCCGATCCGGCGAAGCAATCCTCGACCGATGCGATGATCGCGGTGCTGACGAAGGCCTTCGCCAAGGTCGATGTCGAAGTGACCGAAACGGTCCGCATCGCGACGCTCGACATCAAGCCTGGCGTGACCTCTGACGAAGGCGATGGCGACGAGTGGCCAGCACTGCGCGCGAAGATCCTCGCTCACGATATCCTGATCTTCGGCGGCCCTATCTGGATGGGGCAATTGGGCAGCGTCGGAAAGCGCGTTCTCGAACGGATGGACGCGTTCCTCGAGGAGACCGACGATCAGGGCCGGATGCCGAGCTACGGCAAGGTCGCGGTCGCGGCGATCGTCGGCAACGAGGACGGCGCGCATTGCCTGTCGGCGCAGGTGTTCCAATCCTTGAACGACACCGGCTGGACGATCCCTCCGGTCGCGGCGTGCTACTGGGTCGGCGAGGCGATGGGATCCATTGACTTCAAGGATTTGAAGACGATTCCGAAGAACGTCACCGAGACCGCGACGATGTGTGCGACCAACGCGGCGCATCTTGCGAAATTGCTGAAGGACAATCCGCTACCCGGGGCGAAGTGATGCCTTCTTAGCCCTCTCCCGCTTGCGGGAGAGGGAGGGGCCTATGCGAAGCATGGGAGGGTGAGGATCTTCTTCTTTTTCTGCGACCGTAAAAAGAAGAAGAAGATCCTCACCCGACCCTCTCCCGCAAGCGGGACAGGGCTAAGAAGATTAATCCAAATTCGGCCGCAACCAACGCGTTGCCTGCTCCATGCTGACCCCGCGCCGCGCTGCGTAATCCGCGACCTGATCCTGGCCGATCCGCGCGACGCCGAAATAGTCCGCCTGCGGATGCCCGAAATAGAAGCCGCTGACCGCTGAGGTCGGCATCATCGCGAAATTCTCGGTCAGAGATATGCCCGTCGCGTGGTGCGCGTCGAGCATGCCGAACAGCAGCGCCTTCTGGCTGTGCTCGGGGCACGCAGGATAGCCCGGCGCGGGGCGGATACCGCGATATTTCTCGCGGATCAGCGCCTCGTTGGTCAGCTGCTCGTCCGGGGCGTAACCCCATAACTCCTGCCGGACATGCTGGTGGAGCCGCTCCGCGAACGCCTCGGCCAGCCGGTCGGCGAGTGCCTTGAGCAGGATGTCGCTGTAATCGTCGATCGCCGCCTTGAACCGCGCGAGATGCGGCTCGATGCCGTGGATCGAGACCGCGAAACCGCCGATCCAGTCGCCGTCGCGGTCGATGAAATCGGCGAGGCACATGTTCGCGCGGCCCTCACGCTTGGCGATCTGCTGGCGCAGGAACGGCAGCCGGACGAGATTGTCGCTCTCGATCAGCCCAATGCGATCGAGTCCCTTCAGTTCCTCGGGCGACCACACGCCTTCGGGGTCGACGAATACATCGTCTTCATGCCGTACGCATGGCCACAGCCCCGCGACGCCGCGCGCGACGAGCCATTTCTCGGCGATGATCTTTTCGAGCATCGCGGTCGCGTCGGCGAACAGCGACCGCGCGCTTTCGCCGATCACCGCATCGTCGAGGATCGCGGGGTAATTGCCCGCAAGCTCCCAGGCGCGGAAAAACGGCGTCCAGTCGATGATCTCGCGTAGATCGGCGAGATCCCAGTCGTTGAAGCGGTGGACGCCGGGTTTCGCGGGCGCGCCAGGCTTCAGCACCATGTCGGCCGGGAAGGCATTGCGGCGCGCCTCCGCCAGCGACAGCAGCGCGCTCTGCCCGGCGTTGGCGCGCGAGACGCGGACTTTCTCGTAATCCTCGGCGATCCCCGCGACATACGCGTCGCGCCCGGTATCGCTGACCAATGTCGTCGCGACGCCGACCGCGCGGCTCGCGTCGAGGACGTGGACGACCGGCCCCTTGTAGGCCGGCGAGATTCGGATCGCGGTGTGGACCTTGGAGGTCGTCGCGCCACCGATAAGCAGCGGCATCGTGAAGCCGGCGCGCTGCATCTCCTCGCCCACCGTCACCATCTCGTCGAGGCTCGGAGTGATGAGACCGCTCAACCCGATCATGTCGGCGTCCTGCTCGGTCGCGACCTCGAGGATTTTCGACCACGGCACCATGACGCCGAGATCGACGACGTCGAAGCCGTTGCACTGAAGCACGACGCCGACGATGTTCTTGCCGATATCGTGGACGTCGCCCTTCACGGTCGCCATCACGATCTTGCCCTTGCCCTTCGCGCCGGGCTCCTTCGACGCTTCGATGAAGGGCAGCAGATGCGCCACCGCCTTCTTCATAACGCGTGCACTTTTAACGACTTGCGGCAGGAACATCTTGCCCGATCCGAAGAGATCGCCGACGACGTTCATCCCGTCCATCAACGGCCCTTCGATCACCTCGATCGGCCGCGCGTAATTCTGCCGCGCTTCCTCGGTATCCTCGACGACGTGCACGTCGATGCCCTTGACGAGCGCGTGTTCGAGCCGCTTCGATACCTCCCAGCCGCGCCATTCCGCCGCCTGCTTCTCGGCGACCGCATCGGTGCCGCGATAGCGTTCGGCGAGCGCGATCAACCGGTCGGTCGCATCGTCGCGCCGATCGTAGACGACATCCTCGCACGCCTCGCGCAACTCGGCGTCGATGTCGTCGTAGATGTCGAGTTGCCCGGCGTTGACGATCGCCATGTCGAGCCCGGCGGGGATGGCGTGATACAGGAACACGCTGTGCATCGCACGGCGGACGGGCTCGTTGCCGCGGAAGCTGAACGACAGGTTCGATAGCCCGCCCGAGATATGGACGTGCGGCAGCCGCGCCTTGATCTCCTTGCACGCCTCGATGAAGTCGATCGCGTAGCGGCGATGCTCGTCGATCCCCGTCGCGATCGCGAAGATGTTGGGATCGAAGATGATGTCCTCGGGCGGGAAACCGATCTCGGTCAGCAGTTTATACGCGCGCTCGCATATCTCGACTTTGCGGGCGAGCGTGTCGGCCTGCCCGGTCTCGTCGAACGCCATTACGACCACGGCTGCACCGTAAGCCATGCACTTGCGTGCCTGCGACAGGAACTGAGCTTCGCCCTCTTTCATGCTGATGGAATTGACGATCGGTTTGCCGCTGACACATTTCAGCCCGGCCTCGATCACGGTCCATTTCGAACTGTCGATCATGAACGGCACGCGCGCGATATCGGGTTCGGCGGCGATCAGCTTGAGGAAAGTGACCATCGCGGCTTCGGAATCGAGCAGCCCCTCGTCCATGTTGACGTCGACGACCTGCGCGCCATTCTCGACCTGCTGCCGCGCGACCTCGACCGCGCGCGCGTAATCGCCCGCCATGATGAGCTTCTTGAACGCGGCGGAGCCGGTGATGTTGGTGCGTTCGCCGATATTGACGAACTGGGCGGTGGATTGGGGTTGCGTCATGTTACTCGTCATCCCGGAGAAAGCCGGGATCCAGGGTCCCGGGCGTCGCCGTTTGTGGCTCTGGATCCCGGCTTTCGCCGGGATGACGGATCGGCGGCTCAGGCCGCCATTGTAAACGGCTCCAGCCCGGCCAGCCGTGTCCGCACCTCCGGTGTCGCCAGACGCCGCGGCGCTACGCCACGAACCGCTTCGGCGATCGCCGCGATGTGGGCCGGGGTCGAGCCGCAACAGCCGCCAAGAATGTTGACCTGCCCCGCTTCGGCCCATTCGCCGACCAGCGCCGCGGTCGTCTCAGGCATCTCGTCGTACGCGCCGAGTTCGTTAGGCAGTCCGGCGTTCGGGTACACCATGATCAGCGTGTCCGCGATCTGCGACAGCGTGCGAACATGCGGACGCAACTGTTGAGCGCCGAACGAACAATTCAGCCCGATGGTCATCGGCTTCGCATGCCGTACCGCGTGCCAGAACGCCTCGACGGTGTGCCCCGACAGATTGCGCCCCGACAGATCGGTCAACGTCATCGACAGCATGATCGGCACGTCGCGTCCTAGCGCCTCACTCGCCTCGATCGCCGCCATGACGCCAGCCTTGGCGTTGAGCGTATCGAAGACGGTCTCGATCAGGATGAAATCCACACCACCTTCGAGCAATGCGTCGGTCTGTTCGCGGTAAACGCCTTTCAGATAGTCGAAATCGATTTCGCGAAAGCCGGGATCGTTGACGTCGGGGCTGAGCGACAGCGTCTTGTTGGTCGGTCCAATCGCCCCGGCAACGAAGCGCGCGCGGCCGTCTTTCGCGGAATATTCATCCGCCAGCGTCCGCGCGATCTTCGCCGAAGCGAGGTTGATGTCGCGGACCAGCGCCTCTGCCCCGTAATCGGCCTGGCTGATGACGTTCGCCGAAAAGGTATTGGTAGAAACGATGTCCGATCCCGCGTCGAGATAGGCGCGGGTGATGCTCTCGGGGACCTCGGGCCTGGTCAGCGCGAGGATATCGTTGTTGCCCTTCTGGTCGTGGCTCAGCCCGAGATCGCCGGCATAGGCGTCCTCGGTGAGCTTCCAGTTCTGGATCTCGGTGCCGAACGCGCCGTCGGTGATCAGGATGCGCTTGGCGGCTTCGGCGTTCAGCCGTTCACGTGGTGTCATGCCATTCTCCAAATCCTCCCCGTTTACGGGGAGGGGGACCAGCGAAGCTGGTGGAGGGGGCTCTCCACAAATCGATTTCGCGGGTGGAGAGCCCCCTCCACCCCGGCCTTCGGCCGCGGTTCCCCTCCCCGTAAGCGGGGAGGATCGATGTTCACACCACCCTCGCCCGCACCCCGAGCAGATGGCAGATCGCGTAGCTCAGCTCGGCGCGGTTCAGCGTGTAGAAGTGGAATTGCTTGACCCCGCCGGCGTACAATTTCCGGCACAATTCCGCAGTCAGCGTCGCAGCGACCAGCTGGCGCGCCTCGGGCAGATCGTCGAGGCCCTCGAACAGCCGCCCCATCCATTGCGGCACCGCGGTGTTGTTCATCGCCGCCATCCGCACGACCGCCGCGAAATTGGTGACCGGCATGATGCCGGGCAGGATCTCCATCGCGATTCCCGCCGCGGCGGCGCGATCGCGGAAGCGGAAAAAGGTGTCCGGCTCGAAGAAGAATTGCGTCGTCGCGCGCGTCGCGCCGGCATCCGCCTTGGCCTTGAGATTGTCGAGATCGGCCGCCAGGGTCGGTGAATCTGGGTGCATTTCTGGAAACGCCGCGACCGAAATCTCGAACGGCGCGATCCGCTGCAACCCGGCGACCAAAGCGGCGGCGTTGGCATAGCCGTCGGCCCGCGCCGCGAAGCGCTCGCCCGCACGCGGCGGATCGCCGCGCAAGGCGACGATATGGCGCACCCCTGCCGCCCAATAATCGCGCGCGATCGCGTCGATCTCGTCGCGGCTGGCATCGACGCAGGTCAGATGCGCCGCCGCGGGCGTGCTCGTCTCGCTGGCGATCCGCGCGACCGTTGCATGGGTCCGTTCGCGCGTCGAACCGCCCGCACCATAAGTGACCGCGAAGAAGCGCGGACCGAGCGGCGCCAGCGTCTCGATCGACGACCACAGGGTCGCCTCCATCTTCTCGGTCTTGGGGGGGAAGAACTCGAAGCTCACGTCGATATCGCCCGCGACATCGGCGTAGAGCGGTGCGCCCTGCGCCAGCGCCGTCTCGCGCCCGTCGATCGGCGCGATCATGCCGCCACCGCGCGCAATTCGCCCGCGCCTTTCCGTCCGAGCCACAATTTCACGGTCAGTTCGCCCCCTTCGAGCGTCTCGGTCCGCACCGGGAGCAGCCCCGCCGCGTCGAACCAGCCGGTGATCTGCGCTTCGGAGAAGCCGAGCCGGGTGTGCGCATCCTTGGCGCGCAATTCCTCGCGATCATGCGGCGCGAAATCGGCGATCAGCAACCGCCCACCGGCGCCGAGCACCCGCGCCGCCTCGGCGATCGCGGCGCCGGGCTGCTGCGCGAAATGGAGGACGTGGTGGAGGATCGCGAGGTCCGCCACGCCGTCGGCGAGCGGCAGCGCGTAAAGATCGGCTTGGCGCAATTCGGTATTTGCCAGCCTCGCCTCGCTCAATTTGGCACGCGCCAGCCGCAGCATTTCCGAACTGCGATCGATCCCCAGCGCCGTTTCGGCGCGGTCGGCGAACAATTCGAGCATCCGCCCGGTGCCGGTCCCGATATCGATCAGTCGCGCGATCGGCGTGTCACCGATCACCGCCGCCATCGCCGCCTCGACCTCGCTTTCGGCCACATGAAGCGATCGGATCGCGTCCCATTCACCGGCGTGCGTCTCGAACCAGGCCGCCGCCGCCGCGGCGCGATCCGCGCGCACCGCCGCCAGCCGCGCCGCATCGGCGATCGCCCAGCGATCGGGCTCGGCCGCGTTCCACGCATCGAGCGCGGCGGCGACGGGCGCGACGCGGTCGGTTTCACCCAGCGCGAGGAACACCCAGCTCCCCTCCTTGCGCCGCTCCGCAAGCCGCGCGTCGCACAGGATTTTCACGTGTCGGCTGACCCGCGGCTGGCTCTGCCCGAGCACCTGCGCGAGTTCGCCGACCGACAGTTCCATCGACCGCAGCAGCGCGAGGATGCGCAGCCGCGTCGGATCGGCGAGGGCACGGAAGATATCGAGCGCGGTCGTCATATTGGGAAAACATATAAAGATATCTTTATATGAGGTCAACGCGGGACCGGGCTTTTGGTCCAGAGACCACGAGATGCCGACCATCGTCATTGCGAGGAGCCTAGCAACGAAGCAATCCAGTCCGACGCTCGCGGCCCTGGATTGCCTCCCCCGGCTCAAGGCCGGGGTCGCAACGACGCGCGGGCGCCACGGTGGTATTTTCACGATCGTTGCGGACCCGAACCGCACCCGATAGCGTTGGGGCCGTCGTCGGCGTGTGCCGCCGACAACCGCAGTTGCCAGGAGTATCATTCGATGAAGACCCTCACCGCTGGCCTCGCGCTAGCCGCCGCAATCGGCCTCGCCGCGTGCAGCCCCAAGGCGCAGAACGAATCCGCCGAGGCCGCGAACGCGATGGCGGCGGACACCAACGCGACGATGTCGAACGCGGTCAACGATGTCGATGCCGCGAGCGACCAAGCCTTCGGTGCCGCCGAATCGTCGATGGACAATGCCGGCGCCGCGATGTCGAACAGTGCGGACCGCGCCGCCGACACAACAGGCAACGCGCTGAAGGACGCGGGCAACGAGATCGAGGATCGTTGATATGGCGGCGCGCCTCCGCCTCGTTCGGGGCGCGCTCCCCTTCCTGATGCTCGCCGCCTGTTCGTCGCACGCCGACGACCCCCACGCGGTGACCGCCGACGAGGCGCGTCAGTTGAATGAAGCGGCGGCGATGCTCGACGCCAACAGCGTCGACGCCGATGCGCTCGACGCCGACAATGAGGTGACCGAATGACCGACCTCCGCCGTCTCGGCGCCTCCGACCTCAAGATCGCGCCGCTGGTGCTCGGCGGCAACGTCTTCGGCTGGACCGCCGACCGCGACGCGAGCTTCGCGGTGCTCGACGCGTTCGTCGCCGGGGGCGGGACGATGATCGACACCGCCGACGTCTATATGGCGCGCGTTCCGGGCAACAAGGGTGGCGAATCCGAACGCATGATCGGCGAATGGCTGAAGGCGAGCGGCCAGCGCGACCGGGTGCTGATCGCGACCAAAGTCGGTATGCTGCCGAGCGCGGCGGGCGAAAAGCTGCAGCCCGCGCATATCGCCGCCGCATGCGAGGCGTCGCTGAAACGCCTCGGCACCGACCGGATCGATCTCTATTTCGCGCACCGCGACGACGAGGATACGCCGCAGCAGGCCGCGCTCGACGCCTTCGCCAAGCTCGTCGATGCGGGGAAGGTCCGCGTTCTCGGCGCGTCGAATTTTCGTGCCGCGCGGCTCAAATCCGCCAACGAAGCCGCGCGCGCGGCCGGGCTGCCGCATTATCAAGTGCTGCAACCCGAATATAACCTCGTCAGCCGCCACAAGTTCGAGGGCGAGCTTCAGGATTATTGCATCGACAACAACATCGGCGTCGTGCCCTATTACGGTCTCGCCTCGGGCTTCCTGACCGGCAAATATCGCTCGGAGGCCGATCTCGACAAAAGCGTTCGCGGCGGCCGGATGAGCGATTTGCTCGAAGGCAAGAGCAAGGCCGTCCTCGCGGCGATCGACGGGGTGGCCGGGGAGACCGGCGCGACGCCGGCGCAGATCGCCCTCGCCTGGCTGATCGCGCAGCCCGGAGTCACCGCGCCGATCGCCTCCGCCACGAGCCCGAAGCAGCTCGACGAATTGCTCCCCGCGATGACGCTCGACCTGTCGAAGGACCAGCAGGATCGCCTGACCGCCGCTGGGGCGTGATCCGCGGTTAACGTCGCGAAACGCCGTCCCGTGGCGGGACGCGCGTCCGCAAGAGGTGGAAATCTTTACCGCCAGGGACGACAGTCGCGCGCATGGCTAGCACATTGGCAAAGATCGGCGGGCGGATCGCTTTCGGCGTGGTCGCAGCGACCGCGGGTATCGTCGCGCTGAAGACGACCGCGCAGGCCCCCGCCCCGCTCACCGTACAGGCCGTTCCACCGGCAAAGGCCGCGGCCCGGCCGGAGCCCGTCACGCCCAAGCTCGATCCCGCCGCCTATACGATCAAGCGCGTCCTCCCGATCGCCGGGCCGATGCGTCACGGCGACAATTATTGGGACGAGGCGGGCGTTCCCGACGGCCCGATCGTCATCACCGTCGATCTCGCCGCGCAGGTGCTGTCGGTGTTCCGCGGCGGGTATGAGATCGGCACCGCGGTGATTCTCTATGGCGCCGACGCCAAGCCGACCCCGCTCGGCGTCTATCCCGTCACCCAGAAGGATCCGGATCACCATTCGAGCCTCTATGGCAACGCGCCGATGCCTTATATGCTGCGTTTGACCAACGACGGCGTCTCGATCCACGGCAGCGACGTCGAGGACGGCTATATGACGCACGGCTGCATCGGCGTGCCGATCCCGTTCGCGAAGAAACTGTTCGGCGTGGTGAAGCTCGGCGACAAGGTGATCGTGACGCGCGGCGAGACGCTCGGCGTCGGGAAAGCCGTCACCGCGATCTGAAAACGCTGGAAAAGGCGGCGGATTTCGGTAGCCTCCGGGGCAAGGGGGGCCGCATGAACCGAAACGTACGCATCCTGATCGCCACCTGCGCGATCGCCTTCTCCATGCCCGCGGCGGCGCAGCTCGTCGCGTTGCAGGACAGACCACTGAGCGCGGCGGAACGGACGCGGATGACGGTGCTGGAGGCGCAGTTCAGCCGCATCTCGGCGCAACGCAATACCTCGTTCGCGGCGCTCCGCACGATCGCGCGCGCGCTCGGCGGCAAGCTGACCGCGCTCGCTCCCGAGCAAGTCCTCAAGATCGTCGATGATCGCGCGCAGGAACTCGTCAAGGCGCGCGGCCGCATCCAGGAGATGCAGGGCCAGCTCGATCAGCTCGATTCGATGAAACTGGCCAAGGCGGTCGGCCCGCTGCTCGATTCAGCGAAGGTCGCAATCGACGAGGGCCGGCTGTCCGACGCCGATGGGCAACTGGCGCAGGCGGCGGCGCGCTTCGGGGAGGTGCGGGGCAACCTCCAGAGCCAGGTCGACTCGATCGGCGCGCAGGAGGCGGACGTGCTCGCGCAGCAGGGAGGAGTCCGCAATTCGCTGTCCGATTTCGCGGGCGCGGCGACGCTTTATGCCAAGGCGGCGGACCTGTCGGAAAAAACACGCCCCGAAATCGCTTGGGGCTTTCGGTCGGAACAGGCCACCGCACTCTACTACGCCGGGCTGGAGGGCAAGGCGGACGGCGTCGCCGACGCGATCGCGGTACTACGCCACAAGGCGCTGCCGCTCGCCCCACGTGACACGCGGCCCGTGGATTTCTCCGCCACGCAGTTCAAGATCGGCAGCTATCTCCTCTCTCTCGCGAGCAAATCGGCGGATGAAGCGCGCGCGCGCGAAGCTGTCGATGCACTGCGCCTCTCGGTAGCCACGATCACCCCCGCTACGTCCGCGCAGGATCGGGTCAACCGGCGATCGCGGCTCGGTTCGGCGCTCGGCTATCTCGGCATCTTCGCCAACGATGCCAAGGCGGTCGAGGAGGCGGTGGCGGTGATGGCCAGGACCGAAGCCGAGGATCATCCCGACACCGCCGACTTCTATTCGGATTACGCCAATGTCCTGGGTGCACTGAGCGGTCAGCAGGGGCAGACCGGCGACCGTGACGCGGCGATCGCGACCGGGCTTCGGATGATCGCTATGTTCGACAAGGCGCTCGCGCGTACCGATCGCGACGCACGACCCGGTTTTTATGCGCAAACCCAGTTTAACCTCGCCGCCGTTTACCTGCTTCTCGTCGAGCCGCGCTACGATCAGGCGCTCATCGACAAAGGCATCGCGGTCACGAAAGCGGGTCTAACCACCACCGACCGCGTTCGTATACCCCTGTACTGGCATCTTCTCCAATTCAACCTCGGCAGTGTGCGCATCATCGAGGCCGACCATCAGGCACCGGTCGATCTGGCCAAGCTCACCGAAGGCCTGACCGCGCTCGATCTCGCCGCGCAGTTTCTGACGAGAGCGGATTTTCCGCGCTTCTTCCGCCAGATCCAGTTTTATCGCGGCGTGGCTTACAGCCTCCAGGCGAGAACGCACCCGACACCCGAGAGGTTCGCCGCGGCCATCGGCGCGCTTCGCGAGGCCGCCGATCTCTACGCCGGGACGCAGCAATCCGATCAACAGGCGGATTCGCTGACGCGCCTCGGCATGCTCCATGTTGCGGCAGCGCTGACCAAGGCTGGCGCAGACCGGCGCGTCTCCTTCGATACCGCGCGCGCGCTTTACGCCGAGGTGGCGCCACTCATCACGGCGCCGACCAACCCGGAGATCAAGGCGCGCCTCGCCGCGGCCGTCGCGCAGCTCAAGGCGGCGGAAAAGGGGCGTAACTAGAACATCGAGCGCTTAATCCGATCCTGTTCTGGTCGACGCTCGACGCTCCCGCCCGCAGCCATTCAATCCCCCGCGAACGTCAGCGCGGTCGCGCGACGTTCGCGTTCGTTGATCGTCAGCGCACGCCCCGCCGGGGCCGCCGAACGCTGCGGACAATCGGCGCGGAAGCAGGCGCGGCAACCGAGCCCGATCGGCATTGCCACCCCCGCCAAATCGAAACCGCGCGCCGCCGCGAGCGGTGCGGCAAGCCCCGCCTCGACGCCGATGCCGATCGCGAATTCGGCCGACAGCGCGCCGTAACGCCGACCCTGCGGATTGACCGTCCGCGCCATCGTCAGAAAACGCGTCGCATCCTCCAGTTCGACGAGCTGCACGACGAGCGTCCCGGCCCGATCGAACGCGCGATGCAGATGCCACAGCGGACAGCGCCCGTCCGCCTCGAGCAGCGCGGCACCGCTCGCCCCGGCGTAACGCTTCGACGACTGCCCGGCGCGGTCGATCCGGATCATGAAGAACGGCAGGCCGCGCGCGCCGACGCGTTGGAGCGTCGTCAGGCGATGCGCGACCTGCTCGAACCCCGCGCCGAAGCGCCGCTGGAGCAGTTCGATGTCGTAACCCGTCGCCTCGCACGCGCGGAGGAACCGGGCGTAGGGCATCATCACCGCCGCCGCGAAATAGCTCGCGAGATGGCGGCGATAGAGCCGGTCGGACGCGAGGTCGGTAAAGCCGGAACCCCGCGCCAAAGCCTCGATCTCGCCGCGCGCCTCGATCTGCGCGAGCTGGAACGCGGCGGCGAAGGTCCGGCTGGCGGGATCGAGTAGTTCGGACAGTTGGAGCTGTCGCGCGTGGAGATCGAGCCGCCGCAGCACATCGGGCATGACCTCGACCGGCAGCACCCGGATCGACAGCGAATGCTTGACCCGCAGGCGTTCGGCGATCGCGCCATAAAGATCGCCCGCGCCGAGGCGCAATTCGTCCGCGAGCGCCTCCGCCGCCGCGTCGAGATCGGCGAAATGATTGCGCCACCGCTCGATTTCGCGCCGGACCGCGGCAACGGGGTCATCGACGGTTGCGGTCGCCACCCCCGCCCCGCCGTGGTCGAACACACGCGCGAACGCCTCTGCCCCACCGGGCGCAGCCGCCAGCCATTCCTCGACCTCGTTTCGGTCGATCTCGAGATCGGCGAATAGCGGATCGGCGAGCCGCCGTCGCATCGCGTCCGCGCCGCCGCCGGGCTCGCCCGCCGCAAGCGCGCGGGGATCGAAATCGAATGTTTCGGCGAGCCGCACGACGAGCGTCCCCGACAAGGGCCGCTGGTTGCGCTCGATCAGGTTGAGATAGCTCGGGCTGATCCCAAGCATTTCCGCCATCGCCGCCTGGGTCAATGCCTGCTGGCGCCGCAGCCGCCGCACTGCATGGCCGGCCATCAATTTGCGATCCGCCATTCGCCCCCTTCCGAAACCGCATCCTAGGGCGAGCACGGTCTTTGTCAATTAATCACAATATTACAACAAAAGCCACGCCACCTGACACGCGATCACACCAGAAGCGATGACAATTGCGTTGCGCACCCCACGTCGGGACGCTCTATCCACTGCATATTGTCGATTGGTTGACAGGACACTGACATGGACCCGAGCCCGCAGCGTAGCCGCGCCGTTTTCTCCACCGAGGACTTCGAGCTGATGAAGGAAGCGGTCGGCGATTATATCAAGAAGATTGCCGACGATCCCCGCTCCGCCAAATTTTCGAACCTGTACCACCGCCTCGGCCGTCTCGGCTGAAGGTTTCAATGATTCCTCGGGGGAAATTCCGTGACCTATCAGAACGACATCGCGCAAATCGGTCAGCTCGTCAGTGGCTATAACGGCACCTGGAACGGGATCGATCCCGAGGCCGTCGCGCGGATGCGGGCGCAGAACCGGTTCCGTAGCGGGCTCGACATCGCGCGCTACACCGCGACGATCATGCGTTGCGACATGGCCGCCTACGACGCCGATCCGGCGAATTACACGCAGTCGCTCGGCTGCTGGCACGGCTTCATCGCGCAACAGAAGATGATCAGCATCAAGAAGCATTTCGCCACCACCAAGGGCCGATACCTCTATCTGTCTGGGTGGATGGTCGCGGCTCTGCGCAGCGATTTCGGCCCGCTGCCCGATCAATCGATGCACGAAAAGACCAGCGTCCCCGCGTTGATCGAGGAACTCTACACCTTCCTGCGTCAGGCAGATGCCCGCGAATTGGGCATGAGGTTCCGCGAACTCGACGCGGCGCGCGACGCGGGCGACGAGGTCAACGAACAGCGCCTGATGAACGCGATCGAGAACCACGAGACGCATGTCGTGCCCGTCATCGCCGATATCGACGCGGGCTTCGGCAATGCCGAAGCGACCTATCTTCTCGCCAAGAAGATGATCGAGGCGGGCGCCTGCGCGCTCCAGATCGAGAATCAGGTCAGCGACGAGAAGCAATGCGGGCATCAGGACGGCAAGGTGACGGTGCCGCAAGAGGATTTCCTCGCGAAGGTGCGCGCGTGCCGCTACGCCTTCCTCGAACTCGGCGTCGAGGACGGGATCATCGTGACGCGCACCGATTCGCTCGGCGCGGGCCTGACAAAGCAGATCGCGGTCTCGAAGGAACCCGGCGATCTCGGCGACCAATATAACAGCTTCCTCGATTGCGAGGAGATCGATCCGACGACTGCAAGGAACGGCGACGTTATCCTCAACCGCGACGGCAAATTGCTGCGGCCCAAGCGGCTGCCCTCGAACCTGTTCCAGTTCCGCGCCGGGACGGGCGAGGATCGCTGCGTGATGGATTGCATCGCATCGCTGCGGAACGGCGCCGATCTGCTGTGGATCGAGACTGAAAAGCCCCACATCGCGCAGATCGCGGGCATGGTCGATCGCATCCGCGAGGTCGTTCCCAACGCCAAGCTGGTCTACAACAATTCACCCAGCTTCAACTGGACATTGAATTTCCGCCAGCAGGTATTCGATGCCTGGGCCGAAGCGGGTAAGGACGTGTCCGAATATGATCGCGCACGGCTGATGTCGGTCGATTACGACAATACGCCCCTCGGCGACGAGGCCGACGAGCGAATCCGCACCTTCCAGAAGGATGCCGCGGCGCGGGCGGGAATTTTCCACCACCTCATCACGTTGCCGACCTACCACACCGCCGCGCTGTCGACCGACAATCTCGCCAAGGAGTATTTCGGCGAGGCGGGGATGCTCGGCTACGTCAAGGGTGTCCAGCGCAAGGAAATCCGCGAAGGCATCGCCTGCGTGAAACACCAGAACATGTCGGGCAGCGACATCGGCGACGATCACAAGGGGTATTTCGCGGGCGAAGCCGCACTGAAGGCGGGCGGCGCACACAATACGATGAATCAGTTCGCGGCGTAGCGCGCACGGCGGCAGAACCTGCCGCAGAGACGCGCAAGCCCGGCCGGCGGGGCCTAGGCCTCGTCCGACGACGCGCTTAGCCGCGGCGATCCGGCCAAAGAGTTCCTGGGGAGGAAAGGTGCTCGCCGGTGGTTCGCCATCGGCGGGCATTTTCGCGTCAGGCGGCAACGTGCGCGCGGAACCACGCAGCGAGATTGTCCTCGGTCAACTTCCCCGCCGCAAGCCCAAGCATAGTCCTTGTCGCATCGGCTTTGTCGAACGCGATTTCGACCGAATTGAGTTTTAGAAACACGCGCGCCATCACCCAGGCTGTCCGCTTGTTGCCGTCAGCAAACGGATGATTGCGCGCGATCCCGAAGGCGTAGGCGGCGGCCAGTGCGCAGAGATCAGTCTCGCCGTAGCCGTGTTTGTCGATCGGCCGGGTGATCGCGGATTGGAGCAGTCCATCTTCTTTCACGCCCGAGAGGCCTCCGTGTTCGGCCAATTGCCGATCGTGGATCGCGCGCGCGAGTTCTGCGCTGAGGAAACGCGGCACCGGGGTTGCGGTCATCGCGCCAGCACGGCGAGAATGTCGCGATCCTCCTTCATGACGGTCTCAGCCGCCGTCATCGCTTCGATGAACGCCGGATCGTTGCCGCTCATCTGGAACCCCTGCTGGTTCTCGCTCAGAAAAACATCGTCGCCCGGATCGATGCGCAATTTCGCGAGGACATCGCGAGGCAGGACGAGGCCATAGGAATTGCCGATCTTGATGAGCTTGAGCGCCTTGGTCATACAGATGTAATAACATGATCGTGACTTGGTTCAAGGCTCTTCGACGCATATCGCTCGATGATGCCCAAACCCGCCGAACGCGAATCGACGATCGTCATCCTTGCCGCGCTCGCCGCCAACCTCGGCATCGCCGTCGCCAAGTTCGTCGCCGCCGGCATCACCGGCTCGTCGGCGATGCTGACCGAGGGGGTTCATTCGGTCGTCGACAGCGGCAACCAGATTCTGCTGCTGTGGGGCCAGCATCGCGCCAAGCGCCCGCCCGATGCAATCCATCCGTTCGGCTATGCCCGCGAACTCTATTTCTGGAGCTTCGTCGTCGCGATCCTGATTTTCGCGGTCGGTGCGGTGGTGTCGGTCTATGAGGGCTGGCGGCATATCGTCGAACCCGAGGATCTGCTCGATCCGACGATCAATTATATCGTTCTGGTCGTCGCGTTCCTGCTCGAAGGCACGTCGTGGACGCTGGCGATGCGCGCTTTCGCCAGAACCAAGGGCGACGAGACCTGGTGGCAGGCGGTGAGGGAGTCGAAGGACCCCGGTGGCTTTGTCGTGCTGTTCGAGGATTCGGCGGCGCTCGCCGGGTTGGTTGTCGCCGGTGTCGGCGTCTGGGCGAGCCACCATTGGGGCGACGGTCGCTTCGACGGCGTCGCGTCGATCATCATCGGCGTGATGCTTGGTGTCGTCGCGATGTTCCTGGCGCGCGAGGCGAAGGGACTGCTGATCGGGGAGCGCGCCGACCTGGGGGTCATCGCGCGCATTCGTTCCGTCGTCGAGGCGAGCCCAGCGATCACCGCGGTCAACCACGTCCGTACGATCCACACCGGCCCCGACAGCATCTTCGTCGCGGTCAGCGCGGACTTCGACGATGCACTGACGATGGGCGAGGCGGAGACGCTGATCGAGGGGATCGAGGCCGAACTCAAGGCCACCGAACCGATGCTCGCGTCGATCTATATCCGCCCGGAGAAGCGCGAGAACGCGCGGCCCGCCGTCAACTCGCCGGAACCAGTTCGATGACGTCGAGCAGGGATTCGAAATTCGGCCACGGCAATACGATGCGCCAACGCTTCTCGCCGACGCGCTCGACATAGCCCGCCATGTCGCGGGTCGCGTCGCGGCCGTAATCGAGCGGGCGCGTCTCGTCGCCGAGCATCATCGTCCCGAGAAACACGCCGCGCCCGCTGCGATCGTCGAAAACCAATCCCACCGGGCGCTGCGATCCGCCGATCTTGTAGAAGCCCGCGACATCGCCTTCGTCGTCGATGCGGCACGCGAAAGCCGAAGAGGCGGTGAAATCGGGAGAAGTCCGATCTTTGCCGCCCAGCTTGAAGACACGGCAACGGTAATCACCCGCGGGTGGGCGCGGCCCCGCGAGCGAGCGATCGACATCGAACAAGGCGCCCTGTCTGGCGATCACGGCGCGGTTCCCCGACGCGCGCGCCTTGTCGAGCGCCGCGATCCAGGCGTCACGCCAGCCCTTCAGCCGTTCGCGATCCTGCGGCGTGGCGACCTTGCGCCAGTCGGTCTGCGCAGGCTTTTCGGCGACTGCAACACCACTCGACCCGGCGAGGATCAGGCTCGCCACCAGCAACATTTTCATACGCGACCACTTTATTTTGTGCCGCGCATAGTGCGCGCCGATCAGGCCGCGGTCCAGCCCCCGTCCATCGACAGGTTGGCGCCGGTGATCGACGCCGCCTCGTCGCGGCACAAGAATAGCGCGAACGCGGCGACCTGCTCGGGCGTCACGAACTGCTTGGTCGGCTGCGCGGCGAGGAGGACGTCGTTCAACACCTGCTCCTTCGTTAGCCCGCGTGCCTTCATCGTATCGGGGATCTGATCCTCTACGAGTTGGGTCCAGACATAGCTCGGCGAGATGCAGTTGACGGTGATACCGTCGGTTGCAGTCTCCAGCGCGACCGCCTTGGTCAGCCCGGCGATGCCGTGCTTGGCGGCGACGTACGCGGATTTGTTGGGGCTCGCGACGAGCGAATGCGCCGAGGCTGTCGAGATAACCCGGCCCCATTTCTTCGCGCGCATCAGCGGCACCGCGGCGCGCATCATGTGGAAGGCGCTCGTCAGGTTGATCGCGATGATCGCATCCCATTTGTCGATCGGGAATTGATCGACCGGGGCGACGTGCTGGATACCCGCGTTGTTGACGATGATGTCGGGCCCACCGAGCTCGGCGTGGCATCGCGCGACCATCGCCGCGATCTCGTCGGGCTTCGTCATGTCGGCGGAATCGTAGAGCGCCCCTGCTCCGCTCGTAGCGGCGAGCGTGGCGCGTTCGTTTTCGATGGCGGTCGCATCGCCGAAACCGTTGATCATCACCGCGGCGCCCTCGGCGGCGAACGCCTTGGCACAGGCGTGCCCGATCCCCGAGGTGGAGCCGGTGACGATCGCGGTCTTGCCCTTCAGAAACATGCGAACTCCTTATCGTGCTAGGTCGAACGCCGCGGTGCGGCCGGTGAGGACGTTCTCGGCGACGAGTTCGGCATTCTCCATCGTCGCCTCGACCGCGTCGCGGCCGGCGCGCCAATGTTCGCGCATCGTTCGGGTCGAATATTCGTAATCGCGCGCGCCGCCCTCCCAGGCGTTGGCGCGGTAGATCAGGTGGACGAGGCTGACGGGCTGTTCGGCGGCCATCGCGGCGAGGGCGGTAACTTCTCGATCTTCGTGCATATGAGGGGGGAGTTTGGCGAGAACCTTGCGAACCAGTTCGCGTTCGTTACGCAAGCGCATCAATTGATCGGTGACCTGGCGGGTGCGGCTGGAGAAGGTGATCTCCTTGGCGCGCGCCATGACGTCCATGATGGTGTGGGGCTTGTCCGCAGCGGCGGCGAACAGATCGACCTGAAAGACGAGCATCCCCGCGTCCTGATTGTCGAGGACGTGCTGAAGCGGGGTGTTGGAAACGAGGCCCCCGTCCCACCAATATTTGCCGTCGATCTCGATCGGCGGCAGCCCCGGCGGCAACGCGCCCGAGGCCATGACGTGGCGTGCGTCGAGACGTTCCTCGGTGGTATCGAAATAGCGGAAATTGCCGCTCTCGACATCGACCGCGCCGACCGACAACCGCACCTTCCCATGGTTGAGCAGATCCCAGTCGATCAGCGCGTCAAGCGTCGCCTTCAGCGGAGTCGAATCGTAGAAGCTGAGCGCATCGGGCGTCCCTGGCTCTGCGAACATGGGCGCGATGAAACGCGGGCCGAAGAAGCCCGGCACCCCCGCCGCCGCGACCCAGCCCGCCGACCATTCGTGGAGGAATTCGCGGACGCGGTCGTCGGGCAGGATCGGGAAGCTCGGAAGCCAGCTCGTCACCAGATCCCAGAATTCGCGCAGTCGCGCGACGCGGCTTTCGGGCGGATTTCCCGCGACGATCGCGGCGTTGGCGGCGCCGATCGAGATGCCCGCGACCCAATCGGGTTCGATGCCCGCGGCGGACAGCGCCTCGATCACCCCGGCCTGATAACTGCCGAGCGCGCCGCCACCCTGGAGGACGAGCGCAACCTGTTCGGGAAGCGGCAGCGCCTTGGCGCGGCGGCGGATTTTGGGTTCAACGTCGGCCATCGAGTGGGTCCATGCGCCGCGTGTTGGCGGCGATCAAGTCGCGCACTTGCAACCACGCGTGCCTTCCGCGCATTCATGCCGCATCAGTAACGAGTGGGGGACGCGCCATGCGGCTCGACGATTTCGATCCCAACATCAATGTCGAGGATCAACGCGGTTCAGGCGGATTCGGCGGAGGCGGTGGCGGTGGTGGCCTGCTGTTCGGCCTGCTCCCGCTGATCGGGAGCCGGTTCGGCTGCGGCGGCATCGTCGTCGCGCTGATCCTGCTCGCGGTGTTCGGCGGGCTCGGCAATATCGGCAGCATGTTTGGCGGCGGGCAGACGTCGGCGCCGACCCGCTCCGAGCGATCGGCTGACGGCAGTGGCGCGACTCAGGCCTGCGCGGTCGATGCGTCGAGCCGCGCGGCGTGCAATGCGTTCAGCTCGGCCGACAAGACCTGGGACTCCCTGTTCGCGCAGAACGGCAAGAAATTCGAACAGCCCAAGCTCGTCTTCTACAGCGGCAACGGCCAGTCGGGCTGCGGCGCGGCGCAATCCGCGATGGGGCCATTCTATTGCCCGACCGACGAAGGCATCTACCTCGACACGAGCTTCTTCCGCGAGTTGCAGGACAAGTTCGGGGCATCGGGCGATTTCGCGCAGGATTACGTCATTGCGCATGAATTCGGTCATCATATCCAGTATCTGCTCGGCACGTCGGACCGCGTGATGCAGGCGCAGCGGCGCGGCAGCGAAGCGGCGGGCAATGCGATGTCGGTGAAGCTGGAGTTGCAGGCGGATTGCTTCGCGGGGGTCTGGGCGGCGCAGAACCGCGCCAAGATGGACCCAGGCGATGTCGAGGAAGGCATGACCGCCGCGCGCGCCATCGGCGACGATACGTTGCAGCGCGAGACGCAGGGGCGGGTCGTGCCCGATAGCTTCACGCACGGGACGTCGGCGCAGCGGCAGGAGTGGCTCAATCGCGGGCTGACGAGCGGCGATCCGGCGCAGTGCGATACGTTCGGCGGGGCGGGTTAAAGTCCAACGCTCCGCGTTCTTGCGAAGGCGGGAACTCAACGTAACCGAGCGCAGCGTTCGTAACCCTGGACTCCCGCCTTCGCGGGAGCATTGCTTGATAGAATCGGGCGGACCTAGAATCGTCCGCGACCAGCTTTGCTTTGATCGTCATGCCGGGCTTGACCCGGCATCCAGGGCCGCAGGCGATGCGCTTTGTAACTCTGGATGCCGGATCAAGTCCGGCATGACGGTCCAAGGCCGCCACAGCGGGCTGTGTCAGTTCTCGAGCACCAGCCCGAACGACGTGACGATGTAGCCGCGATAGCTGATCTTGACGTGGCCCTCCGGCAGATAAGGCGGCGCATCGACGTGCGTGTCGAGCGCGCCGTCGCCGTAGGTCCAGTTGGCGACGGTCGCGAATCCGGCATCGGCGGCGCGCGCGAACAGGCGTTGCAGGTCGCGGCGGCGGTAGAGCACCGTCGCGCCGTGGCGCCGGGTCTTCCAGCTATCCGTCGTATTGTATTCGGTGGTGTGGACCGCGACGCCGCCCGGCTTCAGCGTCGCCAGTGCGGCAATCACGAAATCGATCCCCGCGCCGAGCGAGCCGAGATGCTCGAACGCGCAACTCGACCAGACGAAATCGTAGCCGCGCAGGTTTGGCGGGATCGCGCGCATATCGGCGTCCTCGTACCCGACCAGCCGGTCGAACGTCGCCTGATCGCAAATTCCGCGATCGTTGAGCATCGCGAGTCCCGATGCATGTTGCGCGCTGTCCGCCCAATAATGCGCGCGCGCGTCGGCGAGACCAAGGTCGGTCGCGGTCACTTCGACGCCGCGGCTCGCCATCACCGCGACGAGCGGTTCGCGCCCGACCCCGAAACCGAGGCCGCGCTTGCCGGGGGTGAGCATCCCGCGGGTTTCGAGCGCCTGGAGGATGTAGCAGAATTCCCATTGCTTGCGGTGGGTGCGGACCGGCTCGCCGATCGCGGCGCACCAGCGCGCGTATTCGGGTTCGGCGAATTGCGCGGCGGTGCAGGCCTGCGAGACCGGGTCGGCGAGTGTCGACTCGCCCCTATGCTCGGGCGCTTTCGTCCGTGAGGGTAGCCAGTCGAGCATTACGCGAGGGTTGCGCGGCGGCGCGGCGCAAGTCCAGCCTCAGACGATCTCGAACAATCCCGCCGCGCCCATGCCGCCCGCGGTACACATCGACACCACGACATGGCGCACGCCGCGTTTCCGGCCCGCGATCAGCGCATGGCCGACGAGGCGGCTGCCGGTCATCCCGAACGGATGGCCGACCGCGATCGCGCCGCCGTCGACGTTATATTTCTCCGGATCGATGCCGAGATGGTCGCGGCAATAGAGGCATTGCGACGCGAACGCCTCGTTCAACTCCCAAAGGCCGATGTCGCCGACCGACAGCCCGGCGCGATCGAGCAATTTGGGGATCGCGAACACCGGCCCGATGCCCATTTCATCGGGCTCGCAACCCGCCGCCTGGAAGCCGCGATAGATGCCGAGGATCGGTTTGCCCTCGGCTTCCGCGGTCGCGCGATCCATCAGGATCTGTGCGGAGGCGCCGTCCGACAGTTGGCTGGCGTTGCCCGCGGTTACGTTGCTGCCGGGGCCGGTGAAGTCGCCGCCGGCCCAGACCGTCTTTAGGCCGCCGAGCGCCTCTGCCGTCGTCCCCGTTCGAATACCCTCGTCCTGCGAAAGCGTGACGGTTTCGCTGCCGGTGCGGTTGCCTTGCTTGTCGAACAGCGCCTTTTCGACGGTGATCGGCGCGATCTCCTCGGCGAAGGCGCCGCTGGCGAGTCCCGCGGCAGCGCGTTGCTGGCTCCGCGCGCCATATTCGTCCTGCGCCGCGCGGGTGATGCCATAGCGATCCGCGACGATCTCGGCGGTCTCGATCATCGGAATGTAGGCGGCAGGCACCTTTTCGGTCACGCTGCGGTTAACGTAGCGCGGTGCATCCTTCGTCACGGTCAGACTGATCGATTCCATCCCGCCCGCGAGCGCGACGTCGATATCGCCCGCGACGATCGAGCGCGCGGCGAGCGCGACCGCGGTCAGCCCCGACCCGCATTTGCGGTCGAGCGTGAAGGCGGGCACCGATTTGGGCAGCGCGCCCGCGAAAATCGCCATCCGCCCAGCGTTGCCGCCCTGCGTTCCCCATTGGCTGCCGACACCCCAGAATACGTCGTCGATCCGCGCCGCGTCGATGCCGGCGCGATCGACCACCGCGTTCATGACATGCCCGGCGAGCACCGGCGCCTCGGTCGCGTTGAAGGCGCCGCGATACGCCTTGCCGATGGCGGTCCTGGCGGTGGAGACGATGACGGCTTCGCGCATGATCGGCCTTTCGAAGATCGGGTACGGCGCGGAGTAACGCGCGGCCGATCCGATGGAAAGCGCGATCATCGCGGAAATGGCGGCGGCGCGCGGAGCGCGGCCAAATGCCGCGCGTCCCCCCGGCACGCCGCCGGGAAGCACCCCTCCTGGGCCGTCCTTTCCGCTCTATCGACGGGTCGGCGACATTGGCGGGCTTAGGAGCGCCCCGCGAAGTCGCCAAGCGTGATCGCGCCGCAGGTATACGAAAAACAGTTAGTGTAGCGCGTTTGCAACAATCGGTTTGTCGGCGATGTCGGATTCCGCCATCGCCAACGCCGCGGGATCATCGACGTCGATCCACCAGTGATCGCGGATCGTCAGCGTCTGCGCCCCACCGCTCTTCGCCAAGGCCTCAACCCCCGCCGAGATCGACCCCTGCCCGCCCGCCGCGATCGACCGGCGCAACGCATCGTGGAAAGCGCCATCGACGACGAAAACGCCGCAGTCGAACGCATCGTATTCCCTAAGATGCTTGCCGATCGCGACGATCGCATCGCCATCGGTGCGTACCCTCGTCACGTCGTCGAGATCGACGCGCGGATTGTCCAAACGGCGATCGACCGCGAGCCGTAGCGGCGCCGCGGGCGCGGCGATCAACGCCGCGACGATCGCGGGATCGAACAGATGATCCGCCATCATCAAGAGGTGCGGCTCGCTGCGAAGATGCGTCGCGCCGGTCAGCACCGAATGACCATTGGCCAGCGACCAGTCGGGGGTCCGCAGGCAGACGATCGCCGGGTCGAGCGCGGCGAGGAACGTCTCGACACGCTCGGCCTCGTGCCCGGTGACGATGACGAAGCCGGTCGCTCCGCCCGCGCGAGCGGCCGCGATGACGCGCTCGATCAGCGGCACGCCCGCGACCGGGGTCAGTGGTTTCGATGGAGAGACCTCGCGCAGCCGGCTACCGAAGCCCGCCGCGACGATCAGCGCCTTCACGTCTTACTCGGCGGCGACGCGCGACTCGAAGATGAAATCGTCGGTCATCTGCGCGGCGATATCGTCGGTATATTGTTCGGGCGGATGCTTGCAGAAGAACGACGACGGCCCGATCAGCGCGCCGCCGAGCCCACGATCCTGCGCGACCTTGCAGCAGCGGATCGCATCGACGACGACCGCCGCGGAATTCGGGCTGTCCTCGACCGACAGGCGCAGTTCGAGGTTCATCGGCACGTCGCCGAACAGATTGCCCTCGAGCCTGAGGAAGCACAGCTTGTTGTCGTGCAGCCACGGGATGTAGTCCGACGGCCCGACGTGGATATTCTCGTCGGCGAGCCGCTCGGCGAGCACCGCCTGAACCGCCTCGGTCTTCGATTCCTTCTTCGACGACAGCCGCCCGCGGTCGAGCATGTTCATGAAGTCGGTGTTGCCGCCGGTGTTGAGCTGGTAGGTGTGATCGATCGTCACGCCGCGCTGGCGGAACAGGTTCGACAGCACACGGTGGACGATCGTCGCGCCGACCTGCGCCTTGATGTCGTCGCCGATGATCGGGATGCCGGCGTCCTCGAAGCGCTTTTCCCACTCGGGCTTGCTGGCGATGAAGACGGGCATGCAATTGACGACCGCGACGCCCGCCTCGAGCGCGCATTCCATGTAGAATTCGGTCGCCGCCTGGCTGCCGACCGGCAGGAAATTGACGAGGATTTCGGCGTCGGTTTCCTTCAGCGCGGCTACGATTTCCGCGCGTGTCGCGTCGGTCTTGGCCGAGGGCGAGAAGCCGCGGTCGTTGGCGACTTCCAGCATATGCGGCGCGACGCCATCGAGCGCGGCGCCCATACGCACCTTCACGCCGGTGTGCGGCACGTCGGCGTGGAACACCTTGGTGCAATTGGGCTTGGCGAAGATCGCGTCGGCGAGATCGAGCCCGACCTTGCGCTCATCGACGTCGAACGCGACGACGAAATCGATGTCCGATACGCGGTATCCGGCGACATCCTCGTGGATCAGCCCGGCCGAGGCGTTGCTGCGCGTATAATGGTATTTGCCCTGGACGAGCGAGCTGGCGCAATTGCCGACTCCGATCACCGCGACCTTGATCTTCGACATCGAACCCCTTGCGACGCGACCGCGCCCTTGTGACAGAACCGTTAAATCGTCGTGACAGATGCGCGACGGCTGTCAAGCAAACCTGTATCGCCTCGCCGATTTCCTCTTTCCGGTCGCGCCGCGCGGTGCGACACTCACCGGTTCAGGGGACGCACGCGACGATGGCAAGGGCGACGATGGCAGGGGCGACGATGATTGGCGCGGCGACGACCGGCACGGGCAAGCCGCGCGAGGTGCAGGGACCGCTCAACCATTTCGTCTATCATCCGGCGGCGCGGCGGCTGGCGACATGGCTCGCGGCGACGCCGGTGACGCCCAATGCGATATCGGTGACGGGCGCGGCAATGGTGATCGCGGCGGGAGTCTTCTACACGATCGTCGGCGGCGCGGCCGGAATCGCGCTGGGCTTCGCGCTGCACCTCGCGTGGCATGTCGTCGATGGCGCGGACGGCGATCTGGCGCGGATGACGGGGCGGGCCTCGGCGCGCGGCGAGATCGTCGATGGACTGTGTGACTATGGCGGCCACGTCGTGCTCTATCTGATGCTCGGTGCCATGCTGTCCGGCACCATCGGCGCGGGGGGATGGCTGCTGATGGTCGCCGCGGGCCTGTCGCGGATCGCGCAGTCGATCTATGCCGAGAGCCAGCGGCGGACGTATCTCTGGTGGGCGTACGGCAAGCCCTGGCTTCGGACGACCGGGACCGAAGGCGCGCGCGGACCCGCCGGCCTCTACCTCTCGCTGTCGCGCGTACTGAGCGGCGGAACCGAAATCGTCGATCGGCTGGCCGCCGCCGCCGCCGCCGACCCCATCGAGCGCGACCGCATCGCCGAGCTCGCGCGGCAGGCCGGGCGACGCACCCTCCCCGCGCAGATCGCGCTCGGCGCCAATCCGCGAACGATCCTGTTGGGGCTCAGCATGATCGCGGGTGGGCCGGCGTGGTTCTTCGTGATCGAGACGACGGTCCTCAATCTCGTACTGATCGCCTCGATCGTCCAGCAACGACGGACAAGCCGGCGGCTGGCCGAGCTTATCGCGCGCGGGCGCACGTAGCGGGAACCACGAGCGCTCTCACGGGGTTCGGAGTCACAGGCAATAAGGGACCGAAAACATGCGCTCGACAACCTTCATCGCCATCGGCGGCCTCTCCCTGGCGCTCGCCGCCTGCGATAACAACAAGATGACGACCGGTTCCCCGCTCGCGGGCGGCGCCAAGGCGATCGCGACGCTCCGCACCGCGACGGGGGTCGATGTCGGCCGAGCGACCGCGACCGAAGTTGCGGGCGGCATACGCTTCACGGTGGATGCGAAGGGTATGCCGGCGGGGACGCACGGTACGCATGTCCACACCATTGGACGCTGCGATCCGCCGGGCTTCGAAAGCGCGGGTGGCCACTGGAACTCTACGGCCATGAAGCACGGATCGATGAACCCGCAAGGGCCGCATGAGGGCGACCTGCCCAATCTCATCGTCGATACCGGCGGACGCGGCACGATCGGCGCGACCGTGCCGGGCGCGACGATGGCGGGACTGCTCGACCCCGACGGCGCGGCGATGGTCGTCCACGCCGGACCCGACGATCTGACCACCGATCCATCTGGCAACAGCGGCGCGCGGATCGCGTGCGGGGTGTTCCAGCCGAGCTAGTTATTCGACCGTGACCGACTTGGCGAGGTTGCGCGGCTGATCGACGTCGGTGCCTTTGAACACTGCGACATGGTATGCGAGCAATTGCACCGGAATCGCGTAGACCATGGGCGCGATGAGCGGGTGGACGCGCGGCATCTCGATCGTTGCGATCGTATTCTCGCCCGCCTGCGCGATGCCTTCGGCGTCGGAGATCAGCACGACCTGCGCGCCGCGCGCCTGCGCTTCGGCCATGTTGCTGACGGTCTTGTCGAATAGCGGTCCCGAGGGAGCGATGACGATCAGCGGGACGCTGTCGTCGATGAGCGCTATCGGCCCGTGCTTCATTTCACCCGAGGCATAACCTTCCGCGTGAATGTAGCTGATTTCCTTGAGTTTCAGCGCGCCCTCCAACGCGAGCGGATAGTCCGGCCCGCGCCCGAGATAGAGCACGTCGCGCGCCGCCGCGATCTTCGGCGCCATCGCCTCGATCTCTTCGTCATGCGCCAGCGCCTCGCTCATCGCCTCGGGCACCATCTGGAGTTGCGCGACGATCTCGGCTTCATCCGCGAGCCGGCCGTTCACGCGCGCGAGGTTGGTGGCGAGCGCCGCCATGACCGCGAGCTGGCAGGTGAACGCCTTGGTCGAGGCGACGCCGATCTCTGGCCCGGCGTGGGTGGGGAGCAGCAGATCGACCTCGCGCGCCATCGAGCTGGTCGGCACGTTGATGATTCCTGCGGTCGTCACCCCCGCCGCCTTCATGTGGCGCAGCGCCGCGAGCGTGTCCGCCGTCTCGCCGCTTTGCGAGATGACGACGCCGAGCGTGTTCGGCAGCAGGACGGGGTCGCGATAGCGATATTCGCTCGCGACATCGACCTCGACCGGCAGCCGCGCGAGTTGTTCGATCCAGTATTTGCCGATCATCCCGACGTAGCTCGCGGTGCCGCACGCGACGATCGCGACGCGCTCGACGGTCGACAGGTCGAAGTCCATGTCGGGCAGCGCGACTTGCGCTTCCAAGGGGCGGAGATACGAGCGCAAAGTCTGCGCGACGACGACGGGCTGCTCGTAGATCTCCTTCTGCATGAAATGGCGGTGGTTGCCCTTGTCGATCAACTGCCCCGACGCGCCCGAATTGACGATCGGGCGTTCGACCGGCGTGTTGTCGCGGTCGTAGATTTCGACCGCGTCGCGGGTGATCGCGACCCAATCGCCCTCCTCGAGATAGGCGATGCGCTGGGTCAGCGGCGCGAGTGCGAGCGCGTCCGAGCCGAGGTAGTTTTCGCCGTCGCCATAGCCGACCGTCAACGGCGCGCCGAGCCGCGCGCCGATCAGCAGATCGGGATGCGTCCGCACCATGACGCCGAGCGCGAACGCGCCGTGGAGTTGCGGCAGCACCATCGCCACGGCGGCGCGGGGCTCGGCGCCGCGTTCGATCTCGCGCGCGATCAGATGCGCGACGACTTCGGTATCGGTTTCACTGCGAAACTCGCGACCTTGCGCGATAAGTTCGTCGCGCAAGGATTTGAAATTCTCGATGATGCCGTTGTGGACGATGACGACGTCGCCGACGATATGCGGGTGCGCATTGTCCTCGGTTGGCGCGCCGTGCGTCGCCCAGCGGGTATGCGCGATGCCGGCGAGACCGGGCAGCGGATCCTCGGCGAGGCGCTTCGCCAGATTGGCGAGCTTACCCGGCGCCCGGCGGCGGTCGAAATCGCCGTCGTGGACCGTGCAGATGCCCGAGGAATCGTAGCCGCGATATTCGAGCCGCTTTAGACCGTCGAGCAGGCGATCGGCGACACTGTCCTTGCCGAGGATACCTACGATGCCACACATTTAGCGAGTATCCTTCTTGGCGTGCATCAGAACTCGAAACCGCTTTGCCCAACCAGGTTTGGACTGTTGCGGTGGACGCACCAGCGCGAGAGCGTCGGCCTCGACGTCCTTCGTAACCACCGCCCCCGCCCCGACGATCGCGCCTGCGCCGATCGTGACCGGGGCGACCAGCGCGGTGTTCGATCCGATGAACGCGCCCTCGCCGATGACCGTCTTGTATTTGAAATAGCCATCGTAATTGCAGGTGATCGTGCCAGCGCCGATGTTCGCGCCCGCGCCGACATCGGCGTCGCCGAGATAGGTCAGGTGGCTCGCCTTGGCGCCCTCGCCGAGCACCGCCTTCTTCATCTCGACGAAATTGCCGACCTTCGCGCCGCGCATCAGCACGGCGCCGGGGCGCAGGCGCGCATACGGGCCGACCGAGGCGCCCTGCCCCACGGTCGCGCCTTCGAGATGGCTGAAGGCATGAATCGTCGCGCCGTCAGCGATCGACACGCCGGGGCCGAAGACGACATTGGGTTCTACGACGACATCGCGACCGAGCGCCGTATCGTGCGCAAACCAAACCGTCTCCGGCGCGATCAGCGTCGCCCCGTCGGTCATCGCCTGAGCGCGCCGGGCCTGCTGCCACGCCGCCTCGACGCTCGCGAGTTCGCCCCTACTGTTCACGCCCGCGACTTCTTCCGCCGAGGTTTCGATCACCGCCGACGAGCGACCGTCCGCGCCCGCATGCATCACGATATCGGGCAGGTAATATTCGCCCGCCGCATTGTCGTTGCCGACGCGGGCGAGGAGCGCGAACAGATCTTCGCCGCGCACCGCCATCAGGCCGGAATTGCAGAGCGTCTCGGCGCGTTCGGTATCGTTCGCGTCCTTGAACTCGACCATCTGGTCGATTCGCCCGGCGGCATCGGCGATGACGCGGCCATAGGCGCCGGGATCGGGCGGGCGGAAGCCGAGGACGACGGTGGCGGGCTTGTCCTCGGCATGGAGCCGGTCGAGCATCCGCCGCATCGTCGCGGGCGTGACCATCGGCACATCGCCGTAGAGGATCAGGACATCGCCCGCGAAGCCGCCGAGCGCTTCTTCGGCCTGACGCACCGCGTGGCCGGTGCCGAGTTGTTCGGCTTGCACGATCACGTCGATGCCGTGCGGCGCGACCGCCGCCTCGACCTGCTCGCGCCGCGCGCCGACGACGACGAGGGCGCGCGCGGGCGACAGCGCGCTCACCGAATCGATCAGGTGAAGCAGCATCGGGCGCCCCGCGATCGGGTGGAGCACCTTGTGCAGGTCGGATTTCATCCGCGTGCCCTGCCCCGCCGCCAGGATGATCGCCGCGAGCGGGCGCGTGTGCGTGTGCGTGTCGTCCACCATGCAGCATGCCCTGCCACCGGATGCTTGCCAATTCCATAGCGGGGCGTCAGGCGGCACGAGATGACCGCTTTTCCCTTCGCTATCGTCGGGTTCGATCTCGACGGCACCTTGCTCGACACCAGCGGCGATCTCGCCGCGGCGGTGAACCACGCGCTCGCCGCCGACGGGCGGGCGCCGCTGCCAGTCGAATCGATCACACCGATGGTCGGGGGCGGCGCGCGCCACATGCTGGCGCAAGCGATGGCGACGAGCGGCGAGTATGACGACGCCCTGCTCGACCGGCTGCACGATACCCTGCTCGACTATTACGAAGCGCATATCTGCGTTCAAACCGTGCCCTTTCCGGGCGCGATCGCGGCGCTCGACGCGATCAGCGCGGCCGGGGCGAAGGTTGCGGTCGTGACCAACAAACGAGACCGGTTCACGACGACATTGTTGCGCGAAATCGGGCTGATCGATCGCTTCGCTTGCGTCCTCGGCGGCGACGCGCTCGGTGCGGGGAAGGGCAAGCCCGCGCCCGATCTGATCGAGGCGATGGTCGCGCGCTGCGGCGGGGGGCGCGCGGCGTTCGTCGGCGATTCGATCTATGACGTCAAAGCGGCGCACGCGGCGGGGCTGCCGGTGATCGCGTGCAGCTTCGGCTTTCTCGACCGGCCGGTCGCGGAACTCGGCGCCGACGCGGTGATCGATCATTTCGACGAATTGCTGCCAACGCTGGAACGATTGTGACAGTCGAACGGCGGCTGGCGTTCTGGCGTGTGACGCTGGGGGCCGCAGTGG
Organism: Sphingomonadales bacterium; assembly: GCA_038236185.1. GTDB lineage: Bacteria > Pseudomonadota > Alphaproteobacteria > Sphingomonadales > Sphingomonadaceae > Sphingomonas. The sequence continues at coordinate 36,418 of JBBSTE010000013.1, forward strand.
CCTTCGCGGTCACGATGGCGCTGCTGCCGAAGCCGCCCGAACTGCCGATCGACGGCCTGAGCGACAAATGGGAACATATGCTGGCGTTCGCGACGCTCGCGCTGCTTGCCGCGCTCGCCTATCCGGCAATCGCGCCGGTGCGGATCGGCGAGCGGCTGTCCTTCCTCGGCGCGCTGATCGAGATCGCGCAGTCGATCCCTGCGCTCAACCGCGATTGCGACATCCGCGACTGGATCGCGGATACGTTCGCGATCGTCGTGGTGCTGTCGCTGGTCGCGCTCGTCAGGCGGCGCCGCGTCGCGCCTTGATCCACAGGTGCTTGGCGAGCATCGCGGGTGGCATGCGCAGCCAGTGCGATCGGATGTAGAAGGCGAGACGCGTCGCGCGGCGGATCGGGAGACCCCATTCGTTGCGGGCGAGCAAGCGGCGGCGAAACCAGCGGTCGGATCGCCTCTCGTCCAGGCTAACCGTTATCGGAGAGGTGTATCCCACGGCGGGCGTCCCGAAAATCTGGTTGGCGAGGCGGAGTGCGCGCCCGACCGCATTCCACAGACCGTGGAACGAGGCGCGTTCAAAAAGACTCAAGTAGAAATCGTCCTGCTGCTCCGCGAATTCGCGGCACAACCGATCCACATCCCACAGATTACGCAAGCCGCCCGCCAGATCGCCGTCCGCGAACAAATGCGCGGCGGCGTGGACGATCATGTCCTCGGGCGACAGCACCGACAGGCCGTTCCCCAACGGCACCGCGTCCGCGATCAGCGCCTGTGCGTCCGGCTCGGGCCGCGCCGTAAGCGGCAGGATCGTGTGATGGACGTCGATCATCCGGTCGCGGTCGCGGTGGATGAGCGGGGGAAGCTCATGCATCCAGCGACGGTAATAAGCGTCGTCATAAGGGTCGGGCTTGACCCATTCCCAGCCCGCGTCGAGCAGCGCGCGCTCGACCACGTCGAGCCGGTCGCGCGGCACGAGGATATCGAGGTCGCCGATCGACCGCCCCTGCCCCGCCGCCAGCCCCGCTGCGAAATAGGCGGTGCCTTTTAGCGGCACGACCGGGCAATCGAGATGCGCGAGCGCTCGGCGCGCCATCTCGGCCTCCCACAGTGCCTGGGTGCGACCTTGGTCGGCTCCTTCGCGCGCCTCGGTGAGGATCGTGGCCACCTTTGTCGGGAGCGGCAAACCGTCAAGGCGGTACGCGAGGCTACCGATCAGTTGCTCGGCGCGCGCAATCGTCAGCAGCGCGGTCCATTCGGCGGCATCGAGGCGCTCGACCGATGCGGGATCGACGAGCGCGCGGACAAGGATACGCGCGTCGGTCACGTGCGTGTCCACATCGCTTCGACCGCGGCAAGCGCCGATGCGGTATCGGGATAGTCGATCGCCAGCGCTGGAACACGCGTCACAAAACCGGTGAGCGCCGCGAAGCCGCGTTCGCCGAGCGACACGTAGTTTGTCGAGGCTTGCGTCAGACGAACGAAGGCCTCGCTCGGCGGCACCGGGCGCTCGTCGGCGGCGACGCCATAGCGGGGGAACGCCAGCAGCGCGGGCGTCGCGGGCGTGTCCATCATCGCGATCGCGAACGCATCCGGGACGAGGTGGCGGATGTCGCCCTTCGGCGTGCCGGCGAGGAGCGGCCCGAACCGCCCGTTCGGCCACGCCGCCTCCGCTACCGGAATAGCGGCGTTCTTCAGGCTGATGAGGCGCGGGAAGGCATGGACGAGACCGGTCTCGGGATCGAGCAACGCGAATTCGTCGCCCATCAGCCGCCAGCCGTTCGCAGCGAGCAACGTCGCCAGCGTCGATTTACCCGCGCCCGATTCGCCGGTCAGCACCAGCGCACGGCCGTCACGCTCGACCGTCGCGGCATGGAGCAGCAGGTAGCGCCGCTGGCCGAGCGCCATCTGGAGGTTCATCCCCATTTCGGCGGCGAGCAGCCCCTGTGCGAGCGGCAGCGGCGCGGCGTCGGGCAGCGTATAATCGCCGTCGATCTGAACCGACGGCCGAACGAAACGCCGCCACGGCCTCGCCGCGCGCAGGCGAACGGTGAAATCGGGGATATTGTCGAGCGGCTTCGGGTAATCGGCGTAATATGTTTCGAGCGCGGCGATCGGCGCGCGCCAGTCCGATCCGACGCGAAAGCCGACCGGGCCGATCCTGAGCGCCGTCTGATATCTCACGCGCGCTCGATCAGCCCCGCCAGCGTGAGATCGTCAAGCCGCGCGGCGAGCGCGGCGGGGTTCGAATCGGGCATGTCGAAGGTCTCGGCCAGCCGGGCGAGCAACGCGTCCACCGTCGTCCATTCCTTGCCCAGCGCGGTCAGCAGCTCGGGCGTAGCCGCATCGACGAGATGGGTAATGCCCGACGCGCGGTGGTGGATCGCGACGAGATCGTCGAGAACGACGGTGCAGAGCGCCTCCGCGGGCGGCGCGCGATAGCGCGTCGCGTTCATGGCTGTCAGCGGCGCGGCATCTGGAGCGAGGCGTAGCAGGTGAACCCGCTCTGGCCGCGCTGGAGCTTGCGGACGTAATTGAGATAGGCTTGGCTTCGGCTGTAGTCATAGCCGACCAGCGGCCCGCCCGCCGACATCGCGCGACGCACCTCCTCGCCCTTGAGCGGACGATAGGCGGGCGGATAGGCGCCCGATGTGCCCGCCGCGACGAGCGTGCCGTCGGACTTGACATATTTGCCCGAATTGCCCGGATCTGGGACCGGAATCTCGCAGTTCAGCACCGACCCGACCGTCGACGCCAGCGCGGGCCGGATCGACACGACGCCCGCGGCGCCGATCGCGCCGAGCCGCAACACCCGGCGGCGGCTTGCGCCGGCCGATGCGATATCGTCGTTCTGATCGGAATCGTCGCTCATCGCGCCCCTTATCACGTCGTTGCCCTTTCATATTCGTAAGCGTCGGGCAAGCGCGGCGCGCGCGTCGTATCGTCGCGGGACGTTTACCATCGCGATGAGATCTCGCGAGCGACGGGCTGGCGCGGCGAGCGCGGACTGGTTAGCGATCGGGCGATGCCGTTCGATATGCCGCTTCGCGCGTGGCTCGCGCTCATTGTCGTCGCGCTTTCGGCGCTGATCGTCGGCGTTCATTCCGGAATGGCGGTGTCGGCGGTCGTCGTCGCGCTGTTCGGCGGCGTCGCGGTGCTCGTCGCGCTGTCGGACGATACCGGTCCGGCCGAGACGCCCGCCCCCGAAATCACGGACACGATCGACGTCGCCGCGCTGCTCGACGCGATCGTCGAGCCCGTCATATTGCTGCGCCGGGCGCGGGTCGTGCAGGCGAACCGCGCGGCGCGCGCGCTGCTGGGCGATCATATTGTCGGCGAGGACGTCCGCACCGCGATCCGCCACCCCGCCGCCGCCGAACGGCTGGTCGCCGATATCGACGCCGACACGATGGCGCAACCGATCGAGCTGGTCGGTCTGGGGACGCTCGACCAGCGTTGGCAGATGCGCGTCGGCCGGCTCGCCGACGGCGCAAAGGTCGTCCATCTGATCGACCAGACCGGCAGCTCCGCCACCGAGCGGATGCGGGTCGATTTCGTCGCCAACGCGAGCCACGAGCTGCGCACGCCGCTCGCCTCGATCCTCGGTTATGTCGAGACCTTGAGCGATGCGGCGGGCGAGGATCCCGAGACGCGCGTCCGTTTCCTCAAGATCGTGCTCGACGAAGCGCAGCGGATGCAGCGCCTCGTCGAGGATCTGATGTCGTTGTCGCGAATCGAGGCCGAGAAGTATCGGCTGCCCGCAAGCGAGGTCGATCTCGCCGCGCTGATCGAAGAGGTTCGGAGCGAGGTCGCCGACGGGCACGGCGCGCGCGATCGCGAGATCGTGATCGCGGCGGAGCCCGGCCTGCCAACCGTCGCGGGTGATCGTTCGCAATTGTCGCAGATGCTTCACAATCTGGTCGGCAACGCGCTGAAATACGGCGCGGCCGGCACCCCCGTCACCATCTCGATCGCGCGCGAGGGGGAGCGGATGTTGAAGCTCATCGTCGCCGATCGGGGTGACGGCATCGGCCCCGATCATCTGCCGCGGCTGACCGAACGCTTCTACCGCGCCGATCCGGGGCGCAGCCGCGCGCTCGGTGGCACCGGCCTCGGCCTCGCCATCGTTAAACATATCGTCGAGCGTCATCGCGGCCGGCTCGAGATCGCCAGCACGCTCGGCGCGGGAACGACGATTTCCGTCACGCTCCCGATGATGACCGCGGCGCCGCGCCCTCTGTCATAAAAGGGCAACGCGAATGTCACATGGGGACGTTGTCCGGGCAGCGCTCTGCCGTCGGGACGATCTCATCCGTTCCCAGGAGGGCTCTTCGATGCTTCGCTCACTTGCGCTACTCACCGCGTCCGCGCTTGCACTGGCCGGTTGCCAGGATCAGGCCAATGGCGGCGGCGGATCGCGCGACCAGATCCGGGTTGTCGGCTCATCGACGGTCTATCCGTTCACCCAGCTCGTGGCCGAGCAGCTCGTCAACAAGAGCCCAGGCATGAAGGCCCCCGTGATCGAATCGACCGGCACCGGCGGCGGCATGAAATTGTTCTGCGCCGGGACCGGCGCCGCGCATCCCGATATCGAGGATGCCTCACGCCGGATGAAGGCGTCCGAATATGTCGATTGCAAAGCGAACGGCGTCACCGACATTATCGAGGCTCAGATCGGCATCGACGGTATAGCTTTCGCCGAAGCGACCAACGGGCCCAAGCTCCGCCTCACGCCGACCAATCTGTACAAGGCGCTCGCCGCCAATCCGGGCGGCAAGCCCAACACCACCAGGACATGGCGTGACGTGAACCCGTCGCTCCCGGCGGTGCCGATCCAGGTTTACGGCCCGCCGTCGACCAGCGGGACGCGTGATGCGTTTGCCGAACTGATCCTCGTCAAGGGCTGCGAGGCGACCGATCCCGGTGCCAAGGCGCTCCCGTCGGACGCTTTCGACAAGCGCTGCAAGGCGGTGCGTGAGGATGGCGTCTACGTCGATGCCGGCGAAAACGACAATCTGATCGTCCAGAAGCTGCAGTCGAACCCCCACGCGCTTGGCATCTTCGGCTACAGCTATCTCGAAGAGAACCGCGACGTGCTCAACGGCGTTCCGCTGAATGGCGTCGAACCGACCTACGAAACCATTGCCAGCGGCAAATATCCGGGTGCGCGGCCGCTGTTCCTCTATGTCAAGAAGGCGAACCTCGACGCGATTCCCGGACTGCGGCAGATGCTCGCCGAATACGCCGCCTCCTGGGGGCCGGACGGCACGCTGGTGAAGCGCGGGCTGATCGCGGCGCCGGATGACGTCCGCGCCAAATCCGCGGCGATTTTGAAAAACGCGACGACGCTCGATCCGCTTGTCCTGAAATAGTCGCGACAGTCCGGAGAAATCCGCTGTCCTCGCTCGCCCTCCTGTTCCTGATCCTCGGACTCGGCCTGATCGGCTGGCTGTCGGCGCGGATGCGCGCCGCGGCCTTCCGACGCGGGTCGGCGCGTCGGTTCAGTTCCTTACCGGGGCATCACGGCTGGTACGTGGCGCTATGGGCGACGCTTCCCCCGCTCCTGTTCCTGGCGATCTGGGCGGCGGTGTCGCCTGCGCTGGTGACCGATGCGGTGCTGCGATCGCCCGCCGCGGCGTCGCTGCCACCGCCTGGGTTCGCGCGCGCCGCGATCCTGTCCGAGGCGCGCAATATCGCGGGCGGGGCGGCGTTCGGCGCCTTTACTCCGGCTGGGCAAGCGTTGGCGCCATCCTATGCGAACGCGCAATCGCGGTATGATTGGATCGGGACCGCGCTGGCGCTGCTGCTGTCCTTCGCCGCCGGTGCCTATGCCTACACCCGCGTCAAGCCGGGTTTGCAGGCGCGCAGCCGGCTCGAGCGCGTGACGATGCTGCTGCTGCTTGCAGCCTCGCTGATCGCGATTCTGACCACGGTCGGCATCGTCGCCTCGTTGCTGTTTGAAAGCGCGCGGTTCTTCCGGATCGTGCCGATCGGCGATTTCCTGTTCGGGACGCACTGGAGCCCGCAGGTGATCGACAATCGCGATCCCGGCGCATCGCTCGGCGCGGTGCCGTTGTTCTGGGGCACGTTCTTCATCGGCGCGGTGATCGCGATGATCGTCGCGATCCCGCTCGGGCTGATGAGCGCGATCTATCTGACGCAATACGCCAAACCGCGGGTGCGGCGCTGGGTGAAGCCGATCATCGAGATTCTCGCGGGCGTGCCGACCGTCGTCTACGGCTATTTCGCGGCGCTGACGGTCGCGCCCGCGGTGCGCGATTTCGCGGTCGCGATCGGAATCCGCTGGGCGTCTTCGGAAAGCGCGCTGGCGGCGGGCGTCGTGATGGGGGTGATGATCATCCCGTTCGTATCGTCGATGGCCGACGATTCGATCGCGGCGGTGCCGTCGTCGATGCGCGATGGCAGCCTCGCGATGGGCGCGACCTCTTCCGAGACGATCCGCAAGGTGCTCGTCCCCGCCGCGCTCCCCGGTGTCGTCGGCGGCGTATTGCTCGCGGTCAGTCGCGCGATCGGCGAGACGATGATCGTCGTCATGGCGGCATCGGGCGTCGCGACCCTGACGCTCAATCCCTTCGCCAGCGCGACCACCGTCACCAAGCAGATCGTCGACCTGCTGACCGGTGAGGCGGAGTTCGACAGCGCCAAGACGCTCGCCGCCTTCGCGCTCGGGCTGACGCTGTTCGTGATCACCTTGCTTCTCAACGTCATCGCGCTGATCGTCGTGAAACGGTATCGCGAAGCCTATGAGTAATTCGCTCGTCCCCGAATTGCCGATGTCCGCGGCGGAACCCGCCGAGCGCGCGCCGACCGACTGGACGACGGGCGCGATGCAGAACCGTATCCGCGGACGGTATCGCGCCGAGCGGCGCTTTCGACTGGCCGGGCTGGCGGCGGTGGTCCTTTCGGTCGGCTTCCTTGTTTTCCTCCTGACCACGATGCTGATGCAAGGTGCGAGCGGTTTCACGCGTACCGAGATCGCGTTGCCGATCGACCTTTCCGCGGCGAAGATCGCGATCGACCCCGCGCGTTTGCGCGGTCCCGACGCCGATCTGGCGCTCGCCGACGCCGGCTTGCGAGGCGCGGTCGATAGCGCCGCGAGACGCGCCTTCGCGAAGGAAGGCGGCGCGAAACTGCTGTCCGACGGCGCCTGGACATCGGTTCGCGATGCGGTGAAGGACGATCCCACGTTACTGAGCCGCGCCGCGACGATCGCGGTGCCGGTCGCGACCGAAATCGACGTCGCCGCCAAGGGCGACGGCACGCCCGACGCCGACGCGATCGTCGCCGGCCTGCGCCAGCGCGGCGCGCTTTCCACCGGCATCAACTGGGATTTTTTCGGCGCGGCCGATTCGACCGATCCGACGCGCGTCGGCATCTGGGGCGCGCTCAAGGGATCGCTGCTGACGATGCTCGTCACGATCGCGCTCGCCTTTCCGGTCGGCGTCCTCGCCGCGCTCTACCTCGAGGAATATGCGCCCAGGAATCGCTGGACCGACCTGATCGAGGTCTCGATCAACAATCTCGCGGCGGTGCCGTCGATCATCTTCGGCCTGCTCGGCCTCGCGGTCTTCCTCGGCACCTTCGGTCTGCCGCGATCCGCGCCGCTCGTCGGCGGGTTGACGCTGGCGCTGATGACGATGCCGGTGATCGTCATCGCCGGGCGCAACGCGATCAAGGGCGTGCCGCCGTCGATCCGCGACGCCGCGCTCGGCATTGGCGCATCGCCGGTGCAGGTCGTGTTCCACCATGTCCTGCCGCTCGCGCTGCCCGGCATCTTGACCGGCACGATCATCGGCATGGCGCGCGCTCTCGGCGAGACCGCGCCGCTCCTGATGATCGGCATGCGCGCTTTCATCGCCGCGCCGCCGAGCGGTCTGCGCGACCCCGCGACGGTGCTCCCGGTGCAGATATTCCTCTGGTCCGACGAAGTCAGCCGCGGCTTCGTCGAAAAGACCAGCGCCGCGATCATCGTCCTCCTGGTGGTCCTGCTCGCGATGAACGGCGTCGCGATCTACCTCCGCAACAAATTCGAGACCCGCTGGTGACGAGCAACAATCCGCCGAAGATGACCGCCGACCACGTCAACGTGTTCTACGGCGCGAAACAGGCGATCGACGACGTGTCGATCGACGTGCATCAGGAGGACGTGACCGCGTTCATCGGCCCGTCGGGCTGCGGCAAATCGACCTTCCTGCGGACCCTGAACCGGATGAACGACACCGTCGCCAGCGCGCGGACGACGGGCGATATCCGACTCGACGACGAGGACATATACGCGCGCGAAATGGACGTGGTGCAACTCCGCGCCCGCGTCGGTATGGTATTCCAGAAACCCAATCCGTTTCCCAAGTCGATCTACGAGAATGTCGCTTACGGCCCGCGCATCCACGGCCTCGCCTCCTCGAAAGCCGACATGGATCGAGTGGTCGAGACATCGCTGACGCGCGCCGGCCTGTGGAACGAGGTCAAGGACCGCCTGACCGACAGCGGCACCGCGCTATCGGGTGGCCAGCAGCAGCGGCTGTGCATCGCGCGCGCGATCGCGGTCGATCCCGAGGTAATCCTGATGGACGAGCCGTGTTCCGCGCTCGATCCGATCGCCACCGCAAGGATCGAGGAACTGATCCACGAACTGCGCGGCCGTTACGCGATCGTCATCGTCACGCACAACATGCAGCAGGCGGCGCGTGTCAGCCAAAAGACCGCGTTCTTCCACCTCGGGCGGCTGATCGAATACGGTGCGACCAACGACATCTTCACCAACCCGCGCGAACAGCGCACGACCGATTACATCACCGGCCGCTACGGCTGAGGAGACAGAACATGGCGACCGGTCAGGAACATACCGTCAAGGCGTTCGACACCGACATCGGGGAATTGCGCGGCCTCATCTCGCAGATGGGCGGGCTCGCCGAACAAGCGATCGCCAAGGCGATGAAGGCGCTCCAACGCGGCGATCTGGAACTGGCGGGCGAGGTGCGCGCCGATGACGCGAAGATCGACGCGATCGAGGCCGACGTCGAACGCATGGTGGTCAGGATCATCGCGCTGCGCGCACCGATGGCGAACGACCTGCGCGAAGTCGTCGCGGCGCTGAAGATCGCTGCGGTGGTGGAGCGAATCGGGGATTACGCCAAGAATATCGCCAAGCGCGTGCCCATGCTCGAAAGCCAGCACCGGATCGAGCCGATCTCGATCCTGCAGGCGATGGCCAGGATGGCGTCCGAAATGGTCCACGACGTACTCGACGCCTTCGCCGCGCGCGACGCCGAGGTCGCGGTGGAGATTTGCGAGCGCGACACCGCCCTCGACGATTTCTACGACAGCATCTTTCGCACGCTCGTCACCTACATGGTCGAGAATCCCAAGACGATCAGTCAGGTCGCGCATCTGCTGTTCGTCGCCAAGAACCTCGAGCGCGTCGGGGATCACGCCACCAACGTCGCCGAAATGGTCTATTTCGCCGCGACAGGCACGCAGATGGCGGAACGCGACAAGGGGCAAGGATGATGGCCAAGGCACGCATGCTTCTGGTGGAAGACGATGCCGCGCTCGCCGAACTCTTGATCTGGCACTTCAAGCGCGAGGATTTCGAGGTCGCGCATACGATCGACGGCGAGGAGGCGTTACTGCTCGCCCGCGAGGCGACCCCCGACATCGTCCTGCTCGATTGGATGGTCGAGGGATTGTCGGGAATCGAGGTGTGTCGCCGGCTCCGGCGCACGCCCGAAACGCAGAACGTGCCGATCATCATGCTCACCGCGCGCGGCGAGGAGGAGGATCGCGTCCGCGGACTGGAGACGGGAGCGGACGATTACGTGACCAAACCCTTCTCCCCGCGCGAGCTCGTCGCCCGTGTCGGTGCTGTGCTGCGGCGGGTGCGGCCGGGGCTGGCGGGCGAGACGCTGACCTATGGCGATCTCGAAATGGACACCGTCGGCCACAAGGTCCGCCGTTCGGGCGATGTCGTTCCGCTCGGCCCGACCGAGTTCCGGCTGTTGAAGCATTTCCTCGAACATCCCGGCTGGGTGTTCTCGCGTGAACGTCTGCTCGACGCGGTCTGGGGGCATGACGCCGATATCGAGGCGCGCACCGTCGATGTCCACATCCGGCGGTTGCGCAAGGCGATCAACGAGGGCGACCGCCCCGACATCATCCGGACCGTGCGTTCGGCCGGGTATGCGCTCGATTCTGGAACCTAGTTCTCTGCGTGAGAGTCCCTGCGAAATCGCGCTTTCCCGGGCGTCCGGCGGAAATCTTGCGCGAATCGTCGAATCGCTAGCGAAACGAAGGAGCCAATAGGCGAGATATGCGTTCGGCTCACGCAATCAATGCACATCGTGCAAGAAAGCAGGAGAAGCTCGCATGAAATTCGCATTACTCGCCGCGGCCGCAATGTTCGCCACGCCGCTCATGGCGCAAGATACGCCACCCCCGGCCGACGATCAGATGATGCCCGCCGATCAGGCGATGCCCGACGCGATGGCGCCGCAAGCGCCCGCCACCGATCCGGCGATGGCTCAGCCCATGCAGGCTCCGATGGCGCAGAGCGAGCCGATGGTCGCCCCGACTGATCCGGCGATGGCTCAGGCGGCCGAGACTGCGGGCGGCTATCAGCCCAGCGCACCGGCGATGATGGGCACCCCCGCCCCCGGCGCGACCGTCGTGTTCCGCCCCGCCCCCACCCCGGACCAGGCATTCCCGCCGCCGCCGCCGATGAAGTCGTATCCGCCCTGCAAGCGCGGCCAGTACGACAATTGCAAGAACCCCGGCGGTCGCTGAGGCTTCAACGGCAGGTTGCATCTGACCGGCTGACGATTAGGGAAAGGCGCTCATTCCACGCGAAGGAGCGCCTTTTCTCATGTCCATCCGTTTCGACGACAAAGTCGCGATCGTCACCGGCGCCGGCGGCGGTCTCGGTCGCGAATATGCGCTCGAACTCGCGCGGCGCGGCGCGAAGGTCGTCGTCAACGATCTCGGCGCCGATCGCACCGGCAGCGGCCATTCCGACGCGGCGCTGAAGGTCGTCGCGGAGATCGAGGCGGCGGGCGGCGCCGCGATGGCGAACGGCGCGAGCGTCACCGACTACGACCAGATGGTCGAGATGGTCGCGAAGGCGAAGGAGAAATGGGGCGGCGTCCACGTCCTCATCAACAACGCCGGCGTGCTGCGCGACAAGAGCTTCGCCAAGATGGAGCCAGCCGATTTCGAATTCGTCATCAAGGTCCATCTGATCGGATCGGCGATGGCGACCAAGGCCTGCTGGGAAACGATGCGCGAGCAGAATTACGGCCGCATCCTGATGACCGCTTCGTCGACCGGCCTGTTCGGCAATTTCGGCCAGGCCAATTACGGCGCGGCCAAGCTCGGCCTCGCCGGCCTGACCAAGACGCTTTACCTCGAAGGCGCCAAGACCAACATCAAGGTCAACACGGTCGCCCCCGTCGCGGGGACGCGGATGACGGAGGATCTGTTTCCCGAACAGGCGTTCAAGGCGTTCTCCCCCGACAAGGTCGTCCCCGCCGCGCTGTTTCTGGTTTCGGAGGATGCGCCGACCAACCAGATCGTCGGCGCGGGCGCGGGGGTGTTCCAGGCGTCGTACGTGACGCTGACCCCGGGCGTGCTCCTCAAGGGCGATGACCTGTCGCCCGAAGGCGTTGCGGCGCATTGGGCCGAGATCACCGATCGCACCGGCGAAATCGTCCCCGAATCCGGCGCGGCGCAATCGATGCTGATTGGAGCGAAGCTGCAGCGAGGCTGACCCTCCTATTCGTCACCCCAGCGAAGGCTGGGGTCTCAAGCAATTCTGCGGACCAAGAGCCGCACGAGACCCCTGCCTGCGGTGGAGCGGCTCAGGTGGTGTATTGCCACTTTAATACACCTCTGATATAGCGTCCCCTTCGGCAGGGAGGATGCGGATGTACAGCGAGAGCGATATCGACGGCGCGGTAGCGGCGGGGGCGATCACCCCGGCGGTCGCCGCCGCGTTCCGGGACCATGTGGCGACGGGGCGGAGCACGCCCGCGGTCGACGAAGAGCATTTCCGCCTGCTGTCGGGCTTCAACGACATTTTCGTCTCGATCGCGGTCGCGCTGCTGCTCGTCGCGCTCGCGCAGATCGGCGAGACGATCGCCAGGCCGATCGCGGGGGCGTTCGTCGCCGCCGCGGCTTGGGGTCTCGCCGAATATTTCACCGCGCGGCGTCGGATGGCGCTGCCGAGCATCCTGCTGCTCCTCGCCTTCGCTGGGGGTATCGTCGCGACGCTCGTCGCGCTGACCGAGCAACTGGCGCCGCACGCGGGCGACCGGACCGCGGCATTGATCGGCGCGGGCATCGCGCTGGCCGGGGCGGGCGCCGCATGGATTCACTGGCGCCGCTTCATGGTGCCGATCACCGTCGCCGCGGGCGCCGCCGCGACGGTCGGGATTGTGATCGGGCTCGTGCTCGCGATCGTGCCGTCGGCGAAGGATGCGATCTGGCCGCTGCTGCTCGTCGCCGGAATCTGCGTGTTCGCGCTGGCGATGCGCTGGGACCTGTCGGATCGCGAGCGCAGGACGCGGCGCGCCGACGTCGCCTTCTGGCTGCACCTCGCCGCCGCGCCGATGATCGCGCATCCTTTGTTCCAGATGCTCGGCGTGTTCAACGAAACCGTCGGGATCGGCACCGCGATCGTCGTGCTGGCGCTCTATATGCTGTTCGCGTTCGTCGCGCTCGCGGTCGACCGCCGCGCGCTGCTGGTGTCGAGCCTCGTCTATGTCCTTTACGCGATGTACGCGCTGATCAAGTCCGCGGGTGCGATCGAGCTGTCGGCGGCGATCACCGCGTTGGTGATCGGATCGGCGCTGCTGTCGCTATCGGCGTTCTGGCACCCGATGCGGCGGATCGCGGTGGGCGCGCTCGGCGATCTCGGACGACGGCTACCGCCGTTGCAGGCGCCGCAGCTTGAATACGCAAAAGCCCTCTCCCGCCTTCGCGGGAGAGGGTTGGGTGAGGTTCTTCTTTCTTCTTTCGGCGCTCAAAAGAAAAAGAATACCCTCATCCTCCCATGCTTCGCATGGGCCCCTCCTTCTCCCGCGAAAGCGGGAGAAGGTTTAACCAGCTCAATCCTGAACCAAACGCAGCAGGCGCCGCTCGACCGGGGCGAGCACGGGACCAAGCTCGTGCCCGCGCTTGAGGACCGCGCCCGCTTCCCCGACCAGCACCCACATCCCCTGCTTGTTGCGTAGCGCCGGACGCTTCTCGATACGGAATTCGGGGCGTTCGGCGGCGCGGCGGAAGGCGGCGAAGACCGCGGCGTCGCGGCCGAGTTCGATCGCATAATCGCGCCAATGCCCCGCCGCGACCATCCGGCCGTAGAGATCGAGGATGCGGGTCAGTTCGATCCTGTCGAACCCGATCTGGAGCGCAACGCCCCGCAATTGGGGAAACGGAGTGACGGTCCCCATCAGGCGTCAATTCTCACGCGCGATCACGCTCGCGATCATGTTCGTCGAGCAAGGCATCGAGCCGCTTCTTCATCGTCTCCAACTCGCAGCGCAGCAATTCGACCTTCTGCGTCGCCGGATCGAACATCTCGCTGCACGGCGTCCCATAAGGGACGAAACGTGGCTCGGCAGCGGCGCCGCCCGCAACCGTAGTCGCGCGCGCCGGAATACCGACCATCGTCGCGCCCTCGGGCACGTCCTTGGTGACGACCGCGTTGGCGCCGACCCGCGCGCCCGCGCCGACCGTGACCGGCCCGAGCACCGCCGCGCCGAGTCCGACGATGACATTGTCGCCGATCGTGGGATGCCGCTTGCCCGCGACGCCCTTGTCGGGATTGGTCCCGCCCAGCGTCGCGCCCTGATAGATCGTCACGTTGTCGCCGATCTCGGCTGTCTCGCCGATGACGACGAAGCCGTGATCGATGAAGAAATCGCGCCCGATCTTCGCGCCCGGATGGATGTCGATCGCGGTCGCGAAGCGCGCCCAATGGTTGACCACGCGCGCAAGGAAATACAGCCGCGCCCGGAACAGCCGATGCGCGACGCGGTGCCATGCAAGCGCCCAGACCCCGGGGTAGGTGAGGACCTCCAGCCGCGATCGCGGCGCGGGATCGCGCGCACGGATCGAATCGAGATAGCCAGTCAATCGCATGCGAAGCGGTCCCTGATCACGCTGGTGACAGCAAATAGGAGCGTGTGGGCGCGATTTCCAGACGCCTTGTCGAAACGCGTCGAAGCTTAATTCCCATTGGTCTTGTATGGTATCTAAATTTGGGACACTCTGACGGCGTCGAATCGGAAGGACACTTGCGGCATGGGGGATTTGTCGAACCTGAATTTCTGGGAGTTGCTGCCGTTCATCGGCGTCGGCTTCGGCGCGCAGATCGTCGACGGCGCGCTCGGCATGGCGTTCGGTGTGATCTGCAATACGTTGCTCGTCGCGGTGATCGGGCTGGCCCCCGCGCGCGCCTCGGCGAACGTGCATATCGTCGAGACCTTCACCACCGCGATCTCGGGGATCAGCCACTTCATTTCGGGCAATATCGACCGGAAACTGTTCTTCCGCCTGCTGATCCCCGGCCTCATCGGCGGCGTCAGCGGCGCCTATCTCCTCACCAATATCGATGGCGGGACGGTCAAGCCGTACGTGCTCGGCTATCTAATCGTGATAGGTGTCTATCTGCTGATCCGCGGAATCCTGTTTCCGCCAAAGAACGCCAAGCCCAAGGTGGTCGAACCGTTGGGGCTGATCGGCGGTTTCCTCGATGCGGCGGGCGGCGGCGGCTGGGGTCCGATCGTGACCTCAAACCTGCTCGTTCAAGGCGTCGAGCCGCGCAAGGTCGTCGGCACGGTCAACAGCGTCGAATTCTTCCTGACCGCGGTCGTCTCGGCGACGTTCATCTTCAACCTCGGCTGGAAGGATTTCGCGGTTGCGACGCTCGGTTTGCTGATCGGCGGGGTCATGGCGGCGCCGTTCGGGGCGGTCATGGCTAAGCGTATCCCGACCAAGGTGATGCTGATCCTCGTCGGCATCGTGCTGACGATCACCAGCACCTACGGCTTCGTCCGCGCGGTACTCATGTAGTCCTCGCCGTCGTGGCGCGTGTTGGCGTCGCGCCCGCACCCTCCGTCATTGCGAGCGTAGCGAAGCGATTCAGCGGCGCGCCAATGGATTGCTTCGCTACGCTCGCAATGACGATTCCCTTATAATCTCGCTCGCTATAAGACTCGGCCTCACGACAAGGAGGCACGTCCTGGCCGCGACCTATCTGCCGACGCTCAAGCAGCTGCAATATCTCGTGGCGTTGAAGGACCACGGCCATTTCGGTCGCGCCGGCGAGGCGTGCTTCGTCACGCAATCGACGCTGTCGGCGGGTATCCGCGAACTAGAGACGCTGATCGGCGTCACCTTGGTCGAGCGGACGCGGCGCGTTGTGCGCTTCACGCCGCTCGGCGATGCGATCGCGGCGAAAGCGCGCAAGGTGCTGCGCGAGGCGGAGGAACTCGGCGATCTCGCCCGCGCCGCCGGGCGCCCGCTGTCGGGCGAGATGCGGATGAGCGTCATCCCGACGATCGCGCCGTTCCTGCTGCCGCGTATCCTGCCGCGTCTACGTCGCGATTATCCCGATTTGAAACTCTATCTTCGCGAGGAGCCTAGCGCCGGCGCGTGCGAAGCGCTCCATAACGGCCGCGCCGATTGCGTCCTGCTGGCGCTGCCCTTCGCATGTGGCGAGATCGCGTCGCAGGCGTTGTTCGACGACCGGTTGTTCCTCGCCTTTCCCAGAAGCGAAGGCCGCGCCACGACCGCACCGATCCGCCCATCGGAGATCGACGAGACGCGGCTGCTGCTTCTCGAGGACGGACATTGCCTGAAGGATCACGCGCTCTCGGCGTGCAACCGCCCCGAATTGCGCGCCGAGGCGACGATGATGGGGACTTCGCTTCATACGATCGTCCAGATGGTCGATAACGGGCTCGGCGTAACGATCCTGCCGGAGATGGCGATCACCGCGGGGATCCTCGATCATACCGATATCGCAGCACGTCCGCTCGACGCCGCGACGCCGGGTCGGACCGTCGCGCTGGCATGGCGCCCCGCCTCACCGCGCGAGCGCGATTTCAAGCTATTGGCGGAGGTTCTGGCGACGGCGTAGGAGGGACCCACGAAACCATTTGGCACAAAAGTCGTATCCTCCCCGAAGCGCCGAGATCCGATGCGCGCAAACCGGAGATTACTATGCACCGCCTTTCCCTCGCGCTCGCGGCGCTTGCCGCGGCCACCGCCATGACGGCACCGGCACAGACTGCCCGCCCCGCTCGAACTACGGCCACACCGAACCCACCGGTCGGCGGCGTGCCGATGGATGCGACCAGGACGATCGTCGCCAACGCCGCGACCGCCCCGAACCTGACGATTTTGGTCTCCGCGGTAAAAGCCGCCGGGCTCGATGCGACATTGTCTGGCCCCGGCCCGTTCACTGTCTTCGCGCCGACCGACGAGGCGTTCGGTCGCCTCGCGCCGGGCACCGTCGACAAGCTCCTCAAGCCCGCCAACAAGCCGTCGCTGGTCAAGCTACTGACCTATCACGTCGTCGCGGGCGCGATCACGCTCGACCAGCTTCGCGCGCAGATCGCCGCGGGCGGCGGCAAGGCGGTTCTCAAGACCGTCGAAGGCGATCCACTGACGGTGACGCAGGAGGGCAATGCGATCTCGATCATGGATGCCGATGGCCACATGGGGTACATACAGACGCCGGACGTGCGTCAGTCGAACGGCATCGTGCACGTCGTCAACGGCGTCGTGGTGCCGAAGCTGAACTGATCGCTGGAGCGACGTTACTCTGACGTGAATTGCTTCACTCTGACGTGAATCGCTTCCCCGGCGAAGGCCGGGGCCCAGTTGCGAGCCGGGAAGAAAAAGCGCGCAGCGTCAGCCAATATTCGTCGCGCGACTGGACCCCGGCCTTCGCCGGGGAAGCAGTAGATCAAAGCCACCTCGAAGATGCCTTAGCCGACATGCCGGGTCTGGCGGGCGAACGCCTACCGCCCTTCTTTCGCCACCGAATCGACGACCTGCTCGTCGAAAGCCTGCAGCCTGCCCCACAAGCTGCGGTCGCTCGCCTTGCTCCACGCCGACGACGCGACGATCACAATCTGCCGCGCCGGATCGAGGTAGATGCTTTGCCCGAAAATTCCCTGCGCACCCGCGCGCCCGCCGGGATAGGTCCACCATTGATAGCCGTAGCCGTAGCCCGGCGTCCCGGTCGGCTGTTGCTGCGACAGCGCGGCCGTGAACCAGCCCGCGGGCACCCGCCCCTTCCCGCCTTCGAGCGCGAACAGGCCCATCCGCCCGTAATCGCGAAGGCTGAGCGACAGGCAGCACCCGCCGATCTCCTGCCGTGTCTGGTCGACCATCCAGAAACCGTCCTGCTCGAATCCCGCGGGCCGCGCGATCTTTTCGCTGGCGTAATTGGCGAGCGGTTTGCCCGTCGCCTTCTCGACCAGCACGCCGATCAGGTTGGTCTCGCCGGTCTTGTATTTCCACACCGTCCCCGGCGCGGATTCGCGCGGTAACGTTCGGAGATACGCGACGGTCGGGTCCATCCCAGGTGGCACCGGCTTGGCGTACATCTGCGCAACGTCGGATTGCGGATCGGTGTAATCCTCGTTCCATTTCACCCCCGACGACATCGTCAGGATCTGCCGCACCGTGACGCCGTCGTACCCGCTCCCCGCGAGCTCCGGGATGTACTTCGTCACCGGATCGTCGAGCGAGGTAATGAACCCATCCTTCACCGCCGCGCCGACCAGCGTCGAGGTGAACGACTTCGCGACCGAGAACGACGTCCACCGCCCAGCGCGCGAATAGCCTCTGGCGTAACGTTCGAGCCGGACACGTTCGTGATCGAGCACGAGCAGCCCGGCGACGTTCATCTCCGCCATGAAACGGTCGATCTCGGCGTCTGCGATCGGCAGCGGTTTTCCCGGCGGCAGCGCGCGGACGCGCCCGCCCGCCTTCATCACATGGCCGGGAAACAAATGCTCCATGTTCGGGAAATTCTGGTCGCGTTGCGCCTGGTTCCAGAACAGGATTTGCCCCGCGGCGGAGCGGACATTCGCTTCGGTCGAGGCATCGAACACCGGACCGGCGGGGATCGCGGCGGTCGGCCCCGGCGCGCCCTGGGTCGCGCAACCCGCGACCAAAGCGGCGGCGAGGAGGATCGCGCCGCGCATCAGCCGATCTGCCTTGCAACGGACTTGGCGGTCGCCGCGCCATAAGGCGGCTTCAGCCCGGCCAGTTTCGCGACATCGAACTTCGCCTGCTTGTACACCGCTTTGGCGTGGCTGAACGTCTTGAAGCCGTCATGGCCGTGATACGACCCCATCCCCGACGGCCCAACGCCACCGAACGGCAGATCTTCCATCGAAACGTGGAAGACGACATCGTCGAGCGTGACGCCGCCCGAGATCGTCCGGTCGAGCACGCGCCGCCGCTCGCCCTCGTCCTTGCCGAAATAATAGAGGCCCAGCGGTCGCTCGCGCCCATTCACCTGCGCGATCGCATCATCGACCCCGTCATAGCGCCGCACCGGCAATACGGGTCCGAAGATTTCCTCCTGCATCAGCGTCATGTCGTCGGTCACGTCGCGCACGATATGGAGCGGCATCTTCCGCGAATTGGTATTGCCGAAATCCTCGTTCGCGGGATTGACCACCTCGACCGTCGCGCCCTTCGCGCGCGCGTCGTCGAGCCAGTCGTTGAGCCGCTGAAAATGCCGGTCGTTGACGATGCTGGTGTAGTCGGGATTGGCGAGCAGCGTCGGGTACATCGCGGTCGCCGCCGCCTTTAGCCCCTCGACGACGCGCGGCTCGTCCGCCGAGGGCACGAGCATATAGTCTGGCGCGAGGCAGATCTGCCCGGCGTTGAGCATCTTGCCGAGCGCGACTCGCTCGGTCGCCTGTTTCAAATCCGCATCCTTGCCGACGATCACCGGCGATTTGCCGCCGAGTTCCAGCGTCACAGGCACCAGATTGTCCGCGGCGGCGTGAAGGATGTGCTTCGCGAGTCCCGTCGCGCCGGTGAAGATCAGGTGATCGAACGGCAGTTCGGCGAACGCCTTGCCGACGTCCGGCCCCCCCGACACGAACGCCAACTCGTCCGACGCGAAATACGCGCCGACGATCTCCTCGAACAGCGCTGCGGTCGCGGGGGTATATTCGCTGGTCTTGACCATCGCGCGATTGCCCGCCGCGAAGATGCCAGCGAGCGGCGACATCACCAGGTTCACCGGGAAATTCCACGGCGCGATCACCCCGACGACGCCCTTGGGCTGATATTCCACCCAAGCCCGCGCACCGAGCAACGCGAGCGGGAATTGCACCCCGCGCTTGTCGCGCTTCGCCCATCTATCGAGCTGTTTCATCGCGTGCTTCAACGGCGCTATCGAGCCGGCGACGTCGGTCAGCATCGTCTGGTCGCGGCTGCGGTGGCCGAAATCTTCGCTCAGCGCGTCGCAGAAGCGCTCGCCATGATCCTTGATCATCGCCGCCGCGCGCTTCAGCCGGTCCTTGCGGACCGACAGCGGCTCGGGCAGCGAATCCATGAACGCCGCGCGCTGTGCCGCCAATATCTCCCGCATTTGCCTCTCCCCTGTTGTCTCAGGCGCAGCCGATCAGACCCGCCACCGGTATCACCAACCCGTCCTTGCCCGGGCGATCGACCCGAAGAATCGCTTCGGGCACCGCCGCGCCCTTGGTCAGGTCGCCCCGCGTCACGATCGTCATGTCGAGCGTCGCGGTCACGTCGCCTGCTTTATATTCGGTCATATGCGCGAAGCCGAAGCTGCCGTTTCCCTGCTGCGTCGTTCGCGCATAATCCGCGGTCGTCCCGTCGAGCGCGATCCTGAGCGTCGCCGGTTCGGCGCTCGCCATCGCCACCAGGACCCGCGTCGCGCCGGTGCTGAACAGATAGGCGGCACATCCCGTCACGGGCAGCGCCTGCTTCTCCAGCCCAGCGATCGGCAGGCCGTCGATCGACACCGGCGGCTTGGCCGGTTCGACTGCAAGCAGGGCGAGAAACAACGCGATCATCGCGCGAACGCTACCATGACCAACCACGCCGGGTAAGCCGCGATTGCGAGGAACGCGCCGAACGGCAATGGCTCGTCCCCGGCAACGGCCCGGCCACGCAATCGCGCGAACAGGACGATGCCGAGCCCGACGAGTCCAGCGATCAGCAGCACCGACGGCAGCAGCCGCCAGCCGAGCCACAATCCGATCGCGCCGAACAATTTCGGATCACCGCCGCCGAGCCCCTCGCGACCGCGCAAACGCCGGTAGAGGAACGAGATCAGCCAAAGGCTCGCGAACCCGGCGAGGCCGCCGATCAGGCGATCCGTCAGCGGCGGATCGAGCCTTGCGAGGCCGCCTGCAAGTCCGAATACCGCAAGCGTGCCCGTCAACGCGTCGGGCAACCACAAATCCGCCGCGTCGAGCGCCGCGAGCGTCAGCAGCAGCCAGCCGAATGCCGCGCCCGCCGCGCCGACGAGCCCGGGCGCGGCAATGCCCGATACGGCCCCAATCACCGCGCAGCCAAACTCGATCTGCCAATGCCGCGCATCGATCGCCGCACCGCAATCGCGGCAACGCCCCCGCAGCATCAGCGCGCTCGCCAGCGGGACGAGATCGCGCGCGCGCAGCGTCCGGCCGCATGCATCGCAACCCGATCGCCCGTGCACCGCCGAACGATCCTGCGGCCAGCGGATCACGATCGTTGCGAGAAAGCTGCCGATGATCGCGCCGAGCAACGCGAGTCCGATCGGCCAATACACCGCGTCAGACATCGGTCTTGCGGATGAGGTAGCGGTAGACCCCGAACAGGTTGATCGCGAACAGCACCGCGTTCTGCGTCCCCAATGCCCAGTCCTTCGACAATGCCGCTCCGCTGATCCAGGCTATCGACGAGGCGACGAAGATCACGAACCCCGACCCCGTCGTCTTCCGCCCATAATCCGCCGCGATCATGAACGCGGCGACGATGCCGGTGCCCGACGCGAACCATTTGAGCGCGGTGGTGAGGGTGTCCATCTCCAACCCCCTAACGTCATTCTCGCGAAAGCGGGACCCCTTCTCCTGTGCTTTGCCAAGCGGCGCGGTCAGGAGATGGGTTCCCGCCTGCGCGGGGATGACGAATGCCGCGCGGATGCCTAGGTAAGCGCCAACTATTGGAGCTCCACAATGTCCACCGATCCCGTCGTCATCCTATCCTACGCGCGCACCCCGATGGGGTCGTTCCAGGGGAGCCTATCGGGCGCTTCGGCGACCGATCTGGGCGCCACCGTGGTGAAGGCCGCGGTCGAGCGCGCGGGCGTCGATGCGGGCGACGTCGAGCGCATCTACATGGGCTGCGTCCTTCCCGCCGGCCTCGGCCAGGCGCCCGCACGGCAGGCGGCGATCAAGGCGGGCCTCGGCACGCACGTCGAGGCGACGACGGTCAACAAGATGTGCGGCAGCGGCATGCAGGCCGCGATCATGGGCGCCGACGCGCTCGCCGCCGGGTCGGTCGACATGCTCGTCGCGGGCGGCATGGAGAGCATGACCAACGCGCCGTACCTTCTCGCCAAGCATCGCGGCGGCGCGCGGATCGGCCACGACCGGATCATGGATTCGATGTTCCTCGACGGCCTTGAGGATGCGTATGAGCCGGGCAAAGCGATGGGCGTCTTCGCGGAGGAAACCGCGGGCGAGTATCAGTTCACACGGCAGGCACAGGACGATTACGCGATCGCCTCGCTCAATCGCGCCAAGAGCGCGCAGGATTCGGGCGGCTTCGATCGCGAGATCGTCGCGGTCGAGGTCAAGACGCGCAAAGGCATCGAGACGATCGACAAGGACGAACAGCCGCTGAAGGGGGACGCCTCGAAAATCCCGAACCTGAAACCCGCCTTCGCCAAGGACGGCACGATCACCGCCGCCAACGCCTCGTCGATCTCCGACGGCGCCGCCGCGCTCGTGATGACCCGCGAAAGCGTCGCTGCGGCGAAGGGTTTGAAGCCCGTCGCCCGCGTCGTCGCCACCGCCGCGCACGCGCATGAACCCGCCAAGTTCACAACCGCGCCGGTCGATGCGGTGAAAAAGGTGCTGGCGAAGGCGGGTTGGTCGGTCGCCGATGTCGATCTGTTCGAGGTCAACGAGGCGTTCGCCTGCGTCTCGATGATCGCGATGCGCGACCTCGGCATCGATCACGCCAGGATCAACGTCAACGGCGGCGCGACCGCGCTCGGCCACCCGATCGGCGCATCGGGCGCGCGGATCATGGCGACGCTGATCGCCGCCTTGCAGAACCGCGGGTTGAAGAAGGGCGTCGCGAGCCTCTGCATCGGTGGCGGCGAGGCAACCGCGGTAGCGCTGGAGTTGGTGGCCTAGGCTCAGGACTCATTGTTTGGGCATCCAGAAGAGCATAGCGGCGGCGATTGCGATGGCGGACATGAAGGTGTGGGCGCACCGGTCGTATCGGGTGTGGATACGCCGCCAGTCCTTGAGCCTGCCGAACATGATCTC
>JBBSTE010000014.1:0-57923 GCA_038236185.1 Sphingomonadales bacterium
CGAGATCATGTTCGGACGCCTCAAGGACTGGCGCCGCGTCGCCACGCGCTACGATCGATGCCCGACGGTCTTCTTCTCCGCCATTGCGCTCGCCGCCACCATCATATTCTGGCTCTGATCAACGAGTCCTGACCCTAGGTTCGATAAATCGATCGGCTCTAATCGCCAGTGACTTTTTCGTAATACCTGTTTCAATCGATATTTTCAGCGTTCGAGCGATAGGTAATATATCGGAGTGGCTATCGAAATGGCGTCGGGTGCTTGAGCAGAAGATTGCGTTTGTTGACGATCCCGATGACTTAGATATAGAGGACTTGGACTTACGGCTAAAACTGCTTGGCCACGTTAATCAGCAGTATACCGCCAAGCGAAACGCGAAGGGTGAAAGGCGTGCTGTGCGGGCATACGAGCGTATCATGCGAAGTATACCCGCTGCTATAAGCAAAGGGATAGTTCGTCCATCCCAACCCGATCCTGAGGATATTGATTATAGCCTTGGAGAGATACCTAACCTACACAGTTTGATTCCAATGTCTCAATCAAGCAGAAAGCCAATATTCGCTTTACGTAGCTCTGATGGCATTGTCGGCGCCCACTTTACCAAGGTAAGTGAGGCGAGGGATATTTTCAGGAGCATCGCTGAGCGATTTGAGGAAAATATTGAGACTCTGTCGTAATGGACTGGCCGGCTCGCATCGTTCAGGAGCTTGCTAGGCGCAAATGCGTCGTCTTCTTGGGCGCGGGCGTATCGCGACAATCCATCAGCGCTGGCGGTGATCGACCGCCTTTGTGGAAGTCCTTTTTAGAATTAGCGTTAGCTAAGTGTGCCGCTCCGAAGGCCGAAATCAAGCGTCATCTTAAAAACAATGATTTCTTAACTGCTTGCCAGTTAATCAAGTCTAGACTTGGCGAACACGACTGGAATGACCTACTTGAGAACGTATTCTCAACACCACATTACGAACCCGCAGATATACACGAATTTATATTCGCGCTAGATGCCCCAATTGTGGCAACAACAAATATTGATCAAATATATGACAGGTTTCTCGCTGCAAAATACGCTGGAGTGGCAATATCCAAAACGTACCATGATGACGCTGTTGGACGTTATATCAAAGGCGACCCTAGCACTAGGCTCGTGCTTAAGGCGCATGGATCGGTAGAGAACCCTGGTCAGGCCATTTTTACTCGTGAGCAATATGCTGACGCTCGGAATAAAAACGCTCCGTTCTTCGAGACCTTAGCCGCCTTGGTTGTCACTCAGACGTTCCTGTTTCTTGGATACGGCTTAAGCGACCCCGATATCCAACTGTTGCTCGAGAATAATGCGCGGCTTTTCAGATCGCAGACGCCTCACTTCTTCGTTACGTCGGATAGGCCGTCCAATGATATGGCGGCCATGTTTGAAAGAAACTATAGCATAAAGATATTGAAATACTCCGATAGGGACGAACATTTAGAACTGTCGCAGTCTTTAAAATCACTTGTTGAGACAGTTTCATCGGAGCGCGCTAAGTTGGCCGAAAAGCAGATTTGGTAACAGACTTAGAATGACAAGTGCGCAATAGAACACGTGATTCACTTGGATTTCCTCGCCGCCGATACTCCCCCAGCTCTGCGCCATCCCAGCGCCTGCCGCGCGTACAGCACGTCTTGACGCTTGCCAGAATCTCACGGGTACGAATAGCGCTGCCCGAGTTTCTCAATCTGCTCGATCTTGCCACCCCTCACCGTGCGCATTTCGCACTTCACCTGTGTTTTGGTCGTCCTCGGCCGTGCCATCCCGCTTGGGGTCTTCCTGCCGTTGCGCGCGCGACGTCATCGTCCAAATCATAGCGCAAACGCCCTGCTATTGGAAGCATTCCGCCTTTCTGGCCCGATCGGTGTCGGCGATCTTGCTTTGGTAGCCGCTTCAGCGGGGACGAAACGCTAGATGGGCTGCTGTCCGGGGTTGGCGGCACCGCTTGCTCCCCCCGTTTCTGTTTGGCAGACTAACCCCATGCCCGACGACCGCAATCCCATCGCCATTGTATGCGCTACCTGTGGCAGCAAAGACGTGTCGCGGGACGCATGGGGCGATTGGGACGAAGCAAGTCAGCAATGGGTGCTGCGCACCGTCTTCGATCACGCCCATTGTCACAACTGTGATGGTGAAACGTCACTCGAGGAACGGCCGCTCAGGTAGCCGCTGCTCACGTAACCGCTGTCCTACACGAACCTTTATGGTTATATACCCAGGCTCCATAAAACCAAAGGAGCCGTAACCATGAAACCCCAGCGCCTCACCAAGGGCGAAGTCGTTGCCCTCCCCGCCCCCTTCCACCCCGCGCCTGCCGCAACCCCCGCCGATCCGCCCGCGCCCGATTCCGCCACCTTCGCCGAGAGCTTCTCGCAGCTCGACACCCACCGCCGCCGCGACGGCTGGACCGCGGAGCGCCAGCATATCTTCATCACCGCGCTCGCCGCCACCGGCTGCGTCGCGGTCGCCGCCGAAAGCGCCTCGATCACCCCGCGATCGGCCTATCGCTTCCGCAATCACGCCAAGGGCGCGGCCTTCGCCGCCGCCTGGGACGCCGCGCTGATGACCGCGGCCCGCCGCCTCACTGCGGTCGCGTTCGAGCGCGCGATCATGGGCACGCCGCGCACCGTCTGGCGCAATGGCGTACCGCATCAGGAAACCAGCATGGCCTCGGATCGCTTGCTGATGTTCCTGCTGCGTCACCTCAATCCCGAATTCTTCGCTCCCGAATTCGACGCCAGGACGCGCGCCGCCGCGATCGGGGCGGCGCAGGCGCGTTTCGCCGACGGCCTCGCCGCGTTGCGCGACAGCGATATCAAGGCCGATCTGCTCGAAAGCGACGATTACCACGTCCAGCCGCCGCACAAGGTCCATGCCTGAGCCGGACGCACCGGTCGTTGGTGTGACCTTAGTGTGACTTTCGATGCCGCCGCCGTGCCTGCAATGCAGGGGGACAAACCAACTTCGCCAACTTCGGCGGCAAGTGACGCACTCCAGAAGCCGGAAACCGTCGCCCGTCTTCAGCTACTCGCACCGTGCCGCCAACTGAGGCCTGTCCCGACGCCGCGCACCCTGCCATGCTGCGCCACCATCAGGAGAAACGCGCATGAGCCACATCGACCCCGAACGCGAACAGTTCGACGCGTTCAAGGCGCTGCCCCGCGATACGCCCATAGAGATGATCAACCTCGTCGCCTTCCGCGACCACGCGGTTTACGCCGAAGGCCATGAATGCGCCGCGCTCGGCCTGACCGGCGCCGAAGCCTATGCGCGTTACGGCAAGGCCAGCGGCCCGATCTTCGCGCGCGTCGGCGGGACATTGGTATGGTCGGGCAAGCCCGAGACCGTCCTGATCGGCCCGCTGGACGAAGCATGGGACACCGCCTTCGTCGCGCGCTATCCGAACGCCGGCGCCTTCATGGAGATGGTCACCGACGACGCCTATCGCGAGGCGGTCAAGCATCGCCAGGCCGCGGTCCGCACCTCGCGCCTCATCCGCTGCGCCGCGCGTGATACGGCGGGCGGGTTCGGCTAGGCGCTGGTCAGAACGTCCTGGCGGTATCGGCGAACCCCAGCCGCGTCACGCCCGCGCGCTTGACGACCGCGAGCGTCTGCACGACGGGATCATACCGCGCCCGCGGATCGGCCGCGAGCACCAGCGCCGCCTTGGGATCGTCGGCCAACACCTTCAGCCGTCCGGCCAGCGCCGCCCCGCCGAGCGTCGCCCCATCGAGCCGCGTCGCCCCGCTCGCCAGCACCTCGAGCCGATGCGTCACGCGTTCGGCGGCGGGCATTGGCGCGGGGGTCGGCAGGTCCATCGGCACTTCGTTGGCCATCATCGGGATCGTCAGGATCAGCATGACGAGAAGGACGAGCAGCACGTCGATCAGCGGCGTGATGTTCATCTCGGCGATCGGATCGGCAAAAGCCGGCCCGGCAGGAGCAAAACGGCGCATCGGCACTCTCCCTACATTTAGCGATGTGATAACATCACCAAATGGAAGTGCGGTCAAGCCGGGAACGACCGATCCCTCAGATCGGCGACGCCAGAGTCACGATCGACACCCCCGGCGTCATCGGGACGCGGCCCACCAAGTGCCGCTCCAACCGGAAGATCGCCTCGAATACCGCGTTGAGCGGCTTCGCGGGAGGCGAATCGTCGCTGTCGTCGCGCCCGGTCAAGCGCCCCACCACCCGCGCCGCCGCCGCGAGCGGGAACAGCAGCGAATTGAAATAGCCGAGCTTGGCCGGTTGCAGCCCCGCCGTCGCGATAGCGGCCTTCAGCGTCGCCTTCGAATAGCGCCGATGATGGTGGTTCACCACGTCGTGCGCGCTCCACATCCATTGGTGCGCGGGGACGGTGATCAGGATCTTGCCGCCCGGCTTCAGGCATGCCGCCATTGCGCTGAGCGCGCCGACATCGTCCGCGATATGCTCGACGACATCGAGCACCGCGATCAGATCGTACGCGCCGCGCTCGACCCCCGCGAGCGTCGGCAACGGCGCCTCGCCCACCGGCTCGCCCAGCCGCGCCGAGGCGATAGCGCGCGCCGCGGGATCGATCTCGATCGCCTCGACCCGCCCGAACCGTGCGAGCATCGGCAGGTTATGCCCGGTGCCGCAGCCGATCTCGAGAATGCGCGCATCCTTCGGCAGCCCGGCATAACGCGCGATATAATCCGCCAGGATATCGCGCCGCGCGCGATACCACCAATGCGTCGAATCGTGCTCGGCCATCCGGTCGTAGACGCGACGGTCCATTCAGCGGAACACCCAGTAACGATGCAGGCCGAACGTCACGAGCGGCGTCACCGCCACTGCGGGCACCAGCGGCCACCACGTCGGCCCGTGGAGCAGCGGCCCCGTCGCGACCCAAGTGAAGATCGCGTTCAGCCCGAACCCGAACAACTGCACCACGAAGAACCGGTGCGCGGTCGTCGCGTCGCGCGACCCGTGGCCCTTGAAGCTGATCCGGCTGTGCGCAACATTGCCGACCGCGGTCGCCGAGACGAACGCGATCACCACCGCGATCAGCGGCCACACCGCCCCCTCGCCGAGATGAAAGACGCGATGGCCATAGGTCGCGATCGGCCAATAGACCGCCGAATAGAAGACGGTCACGGCGAGGCCCGTCACGCCGAAACGGACGAGCTGCGCCACCACTTCGCGCGTCTGCCGCATGTCCATTTTCGAGAGGATCGCCGTCACCCGTCTTGCCCTTTGCGTGCGCAACTCTACAGCCGCGAGCCACGTCGTATCGGTGGCGCGGCCCTAATGCCGCATAAAGGGTGAGGAAAGCGTTTTGACCGATCCGGCGCGCGCGCCCGTCACCTTCCACGAAGAACTCGACCGCCACTGGATCCGTCTCACGCTGATCGCGTGGGCGTGCGTCGCGGTCTATTTCCTGTGGGACCGCTGGGCCAACGTCACCTTCCTCGCATTGGGCGACACCGACGACAACATGCGGCTGATGCAGGTCCGCGCGCTGCTCGACGGCCAGGGCTGGTATGATCTGCGCAATTACCGGCTCAACCCGCCCGCCGGATTCGACATCCACTGGTCACGCCTCGTCGACCTGCCGATCGCCGCGCTGATCCTGATCCTGCGCCCGTTCGCCGGGCCGGTCTGGGCGGAGCGGCTCGCGGTCGGCATCGCGCCGCTCCTGCCGCTGTCGATCGCGATGATCGGCCTCGGTGCGACCGTCCGCCGTCTCGTCAGCCCGGTCGCCTGGCCGCTCGCGATCGTGTTCCTGATGGGATCGTCCGTCACGCTGCTGATGTTCATGCCCGAACGGATCGACCACCACGGCTGGCAACTCGCGATGCTCAGCCTGACGGTCGCCGGGCTATGCGACCCGAAGGGCGCGCGCGGCGGCATGCTCGTCGGGGTGGCGAGCGCGGTGTCGCTGACGATCGGGCTCGAATTGCTCCCCTATGCCGCGATGGCGGGCGCGATCATCGCGCTACGCTGGGTGTGGGACCGCGCCGAGGCCGACCGGCTGAAAGTCTATGCGCTCAGCCTGGCGGGCGGCTCCGGACTCGGCTTCACACTGTTCGCCTCGAACGCCAGCCGCGTCCTCAGATGCGACGCGCTCACCCCCGTGTGGCTCAGCGTGATGGTCGTCGCGGGCGCGCTCCTGTTCATCCTCGCCTCGCTCTCGCCCGAACGCCGCGCATTGCGCCTCGCGCTGACGGTCGCGGCGGGCGGCGTGATCGTTGCGGGCTTCGCTTTGGTCTTCCCGCAATGCCTCGGCCGCCCCGAACAGGTCTCGCCCGAACTCTACGCCAACTGGCTCGCCAACGTCCGCGAGGCCAAGCCGATCTACAAACACCCGTTTCGCATGGCCTTTCCAATCGTCGCACTACCGCTGATGGGGCTGATCGGCGCCGCCGTCGCAACGTGGCGCGCGCGCATGGCGCCCAACCTCATCGGCTGGGCGTCGGTCCTGCTCTTCACCACCTTCGCCTGCGCGATGCTGCTGTGGCAGGCGCGCGCCGGGCCCGCGGCGCAATTGATGGCGGTCCCCGGCGTCACCGCGCTCGGCTGGGTGCTGTTCCCCCGGCTGCTTGGCTCGAAGGCGATGCTGGTCCGTGTCTTCGGCACCGTGGCTGCATTCGTGGTCGTCTCGGGCCTATTCGCGGGCCTCGCGATCAAATGGCTGCCGATCGACCGCCCCAGCGCCTACACCAAACGCGTCAACCGCGCCGGCGCGCGTTGCGCCTCGCTGCCGTGGCTCGAACGCCTCAACCGCCTCCCCGCGCAGACCGTGTTCACGCTCGTCGACCTCGGTCCGCGCCTGATCACGACGACGCACATGAACGCGATCGCCGGACCGTACCACCGCAACGGCGACGCGATCCTCGACGTGCAGCACGCGTTCAATGGGACGCCGGACAACGCCCGCGCGATCATGAAGCGCCACGGCGCGACCTTATTGCTGCTCTGCCCCGACATAGCCGAGGCGACCGTCTACCGCGCCAAGACGCCCCGCGGTTTCTACAGTCGCCTCGCGCGCGGCGAGCAATTCGCCCGGCTGACCCCCGTCCCGCTCGATCCCAAATCCCCGTTCCGGGCGTGGCGGATCGATTAACCCAACTGGCTCTGCAACCCATCGATCACGAACTGCACCGCCAGCGCTGCGAGCAGCACCCCGAGCAACCGCGTGATCACCGCCTCGATCTTCTGCCCCAGCATCCGCATCAACGGCCCCGCCGCGAGCAGCGCGATCAGCGTCAACAGCAAATTCGCGCCCAGCGCCGCCATCACGATCGCCGACCGCCCGAGTCCGTCGTTGCGCGCCATCAGCAGCATCACCGATGCGATCGATCCCGGCCCCGCGATCATCGGCATCGCCATCGGAAAGATCGACACGTCGTCCTGTTCGGGATCGGCGGTGACCTTGGCGGCGCGATCCTCGCGGCGCTGCGTCCGTTTTTCGAACACCATCTCCAGCGCGATCAGGAACAGCATGATCCCGCCCGCGATCCGGAAACTGCCGAGTTCGATGCCGAGTCCCTTGAGCAGATCCTCGCCGAACAGTGCGAACACCAGCAGAATCAACGAAGCGACCCAGACCGCGCGCATCGCCATCGCGCGCTTCTCGGCATGGCTCGCCCCCGCCGAAAGCCCCGCATAGATCGGCGCACAGCCCGGCGGATCGATCACCACGAAAAAGGTGATGAACGACGAGATGAACAGCTCGATCAAAGCGCCTTCTCGTACGCAACGCCCTCGCGCCGGCACGCCGAGACCAGCGCGTTCCGCAGCAGCACCGCGATCGTCATCGGCCCGACCCCGCCCGGCACCGGCGTCATCGCCCCCGCGACGTCGGCGCAGGCCGGTGCGATATCGCCGACCAGCCCCGCCTCGGTGCGGTTGATGCCGACGTCGATCAGCGTCGCGCCGGGCTTCACCCAATCGGGCTTGACGAACCCCGCGCGCCCGACCGCCGCGACCAGGATATCGGCGCGGCGCACCACCGCGGGCAGATCGCGCGTCCGCGAATGCGCGACCGTTACGGTGCAGCTTTCGCGAATCAGCAATTGCGCCATCGGCTTGCCGACGATGTTCGACCGTCCGATCACCACCGCGTCGAGCCCCGCGAGATCGCCGCGCACGTGCTTCAACAGCATCAGGCAGCCGAGCGGCGTGCACGGCACGAACCCGTGCAGTCCCGTCGCGAGCCGCCCCGCATTCTCGGGCGTGAACCCATCGACGTCCTTGTTCGCGTCAATCCGGGTGATGACGACGCGCTCGTCGATATGGTCGGGCAGCGGCAGCTGGACGAGGATGCCATCCACCGCCGGGTCTGCATTCAGCCGATCGACCAAAGCGACGAGATCGGCCTCGGGCGTATCCGCGGGCAGGCGATGCTCGAAGCTCTCCATCCCCGCAGCGACCGTCGCCTTGCCCTTCGACCGGACATAGACCGCCGACGCGGGGTCGTCGCCAACCAGCACCACCGCCAGCCCGGGCCTGCGTCCCGCCTTGGCGAGCACCGCCGCCGCGCCAAACGCGACGCGCTCGCGCAGGCCCGCGGCAAACGCCTTTCCGTCGATGATCCGTGCAGTCATGCGCGCCCCACTCAGCCAATCGCTTCTGTTAGCCCTCTCCCGCCCTTCGCGGGAGAGGGTTGGGTGAGGGTCTTCTTCTTTTCGATGCAAAAAAAGAAGAAGACCCTCACCCTCCCGCTTCGCGGGCCCCTCCCTCTCCCGCAAGCGGGAGAGGGAAACGCCTCAAACCGTCGTGGCGATATAATTCTGCGCGATGTTCGGGATCACGATATTGCTGAGGATATAGATCACCAGCAGGACGACCAAAGGCGACAGGTCGAGCGCGCCGAAATCGGGCAGGACACGCCGGATCGGCCGGTACATCGGCTCGGTCATCCGCTGGAGCGCGCCCCAGACGGTGCGGACGAAATCGCTGTGCGTGTTGATCACGTTGAACGCGATAAGCCACGACAGGATCGCCTGGACGACGATGATCCACCAGATGATGTTGAGCAGCACCAGGAGGATCTGAAGGATGGCGATCAAGGGAATCTCCGCAATTGGTTCGTGACCGTTATAGTCATGCGGTTCGCTCGCCGAAAGGGCTGGCGTCTGTCGCGCCGCAGAGTCTCACATGTGAATGAGCGTACCCGCACCCTCCCGGGTGAATATCTCCAGCAGCATCGCATGGCGCACCCGTCCGTCGAGCACGACCGCCGCGTCCACCCCCGCCTCGACCGCGGCGATGCACGTCTCGAGCTTCGGGATCATCCCGCCCGAAATCGTCCCGTCGGCGCGCAGCGCCCGGATCGCCGCCGGATCGAGATCGGTCAGCAGCGTTCCGCCCTTGTCCATCACCCCCGCGACGTCGGTCAGCAGGAAAAACCGCGCCGCCCCCAGCGCCGCCGCGATCGCCCCCGCCATCGTGTCAGCGTTGATGTTATAGGTATGTCCGTCCGCGCCGATCGCGACCGGCGCGATCACCGGGATGATGCCGCTCGCCGACAGCGTATCGACGATCCGCCGGTCGACCGCGACGGGCTCGCCGACAAAGCCGAGATCGACGTGCCGCTCGATCCCCTGCAACGGATCGGGATCGCGCGCGCCCACCTTCTCGGCCTGGACCAACCCTGCATCCTTGCCGCTGATCCCGACCGCGCGGCCCCCCGCCTGCCCGATCCAGCCGACGATTTCCTTGTTGATGCTCCCGGCGAGAACCATCTCGGCGATCCCCGCGGTCTCCGCGTCGGTGACGCGCAATCCATCGACGAACCGCGATTCGACCCCGAGCCGCTTCAGCATCGATCCGATCTGCGGCCCGCCGCCGTGGACGACGACCGGATTGATCCCGACCGCCTTCAACAGCACGACGTCCTCGGCGAAATCGCGCTGCGCCTGCGCGTCGCCCATCGCGTGCCCGCCGTATTTCACGACGAAGGTCTTGCCCGCGTAACGCTGGAGATACGGCAGCGCCTCGACGAGCGTCTCGGCTTTGGAGAGCGCGGGATGCGGTATATCGTTCATCCCGGGCGCATAGCTCAGCAGCAACCCGGGCGAAAGCGGATCGAACGAAATCGACGCACCACACGCCCTTCGCCGAGAGCAGCGCGCGCCCGGGCGTGTACCTCGGACGCGCGTGGTTCGCTTATTGAGGAGGGTAGAGCGCCGCGCATGCGCGAACGCACCGCTGATAGTCGGGCTGGTCACCGGGATATTGACCGACGCAATTGTTGAACACGCATTGCTCATAAGGCGCCGATTGAGCAACGGCCGGGCTTACGGTAGAGAGTAGACCGCCAAGTGCGCTGATCGAAAGTACAGCGATGGCGTTTTTGAATTTACCCATTCTGAACATCCTTGATCGAGACTCGCGTGATCAAGAGTCGGTGTCAGGATTGATCAAGAAGGTGCAATGTCGAGGCAGTAAGCAAGCGCGATGCGAGCTGGCGTGCATGCCGCGCTATCCGGGAAAGAACAGCGTCTGCTCGGTGACATGGCCCACGAACATTGACAGGCGATGGTCCACCCGAATCTCGGCAATTATATACGTGACGTAGGGAAGATTCGATGGTACAGCATGCGGGACAGGCCGGCGCTGAAATTGAAGAATTCCCGATGGCGGAGGGGACTATAGCTTTGCCCCTTGACATGAGCAGGGAAGTTTTACGTTCCAGCATAGCAATAATCCGGGATTGGGACGATGCGGACCGAATGAATTACGAGCTGGCTATTGAGTTATTCTGTCTCTTCGCCGCGAATAGGAACTGAAGACACAAAGTTCCGAGCATTAATTACGTAGTTCATGGCATCGAGTTTAAAACTATCTGAAGTTGAATACTTCATAATCTCTTTTTGGAAATGTAGAGACGCCTGTATGGATGCCAATGTTACCCAGTGGTGATGATCTGCTGCAAAATCGGTAGAAGCAAGAGACTTTGCGGGTGTTGAATTGAGTGCAGTGTCTGCGATCCCGTTTGTTCTCTGCGAACTCGTCGCAGAAAATAAGGAAACACCGAGAGAAGGTGTCGGGATAGGTATAAAGCATACGCATACAAAAAGACTGTAGTATTGAAACTCCCTCATTATTATTGACGTCGAGATATCAGGCTCTGGCGCTGCCATATTCCGTAATCCGACATAAACCGAATAGATCAACGTTGTCTCATCTTGGTTATAGTGAAACGGCAAGACATACCATTCGTCACGCTTCCGCGGGCGTAGTGCGTTTTTGCCACTTCGAACGTAACCGGATGTCGCAGTATAAACATGGGCAAGAAGATACTCGTTGGTATCTTCCATCAATAATATCCTAGACCTAATGTCCCCGCCCAGGATCGTTTTCTGGGTGATCGTGGTCGCACCAAGCTTGCTCTGCTTGCTTCTATGAATGGAGAAGTGCTGCTCGTCGATTGTCAAAAGGCGCTCGTTTTCGACAATCCCCTTGGGAGTGCGTCTGATAATCGTAAGCCCCCCGTCAGGGCCTTCCCTCACAGCAAAAATTTCCCTAGTTTCGTTATCTGCGATCACCCCGAACCGCACCTTAGGTTTAGCCATGACCGAAGATTTCCAAGAACACGAGACTTACCCCCCGGAGCAGACGGAAGCGCGTGCCAAATCGACGCTAAGTCGAATGCTCGCGACGCCTCACAAGAAGCGCGAGCCTATCGGCAAGCGCCCTCGTGAGTCGAGTCAGTCAAAGTAGCGCTTTCGCGGCGTGCCGAACTGGCGGGGCGTCTTGGCCGTTTTAGGCGGCGAGCCTGTCAGTCCGCCGATAAGTCAGGCGGCGACCCATGCCGCCCTTCAGGATGGCGTCAGCGCGCTCACCGTCCGTCAGCGAACGGGTGTTGTAGCGCAGATCGAACTCGGCACAGTAGCGGCCAAGGTGCGCTTCGCTCATATGATGGTAGGTGCCAATGACGCCGCGCTTGAAGATCGAGAAGAAGTTTTCGACCGTGTTGCTGTGAAGCGTCTTCAGGGACACGTATTCGCCCGCGCTGTGGTTCACGGTCGCGTGAGCGGCGAACTCCTTCCCCATGCGGGTGTAGATCGGGCTTTCGTCGGTCATAAGGAAACTGGCGCGATCAACGTGCGACACGACTAGCGGACGAACGTCCTTGGCGGTGACGTTCGCGACGTGGAAGCTGCGAGCGTTACCGTCGCGCTGTACCAACGCTACAACCGCCTTCTTAGGGGCAGGCTTGCGGGTCGCGCGGTTCTTTGCCTTGCCGCCAACGTAGGTTTCATCGACCTCTACGGTCGCGCCTTCGCCGCCTATAGGTCCGGTAGGAGCCGCACCATCCATGCCTTCGCGGATGCGGTGGCACATGAACCACGCCGTCTTGTAGGTGACGCCCAGCATGCGGTGGATTTGATGCGCGCTCATGCCCTTCTTGCTCGACGCGAGTAGGTAGGTCGCGAGCATCCACTTATTGAGCGCGATCTTGCTACGCTCGAAAACGGTGCCGACCGTGACGGTAAAGTTTTTCAGGCACGAATTGCACTGGATCAGGCCGGGACGGGTGCTCTTACCCTGAAGGCGGTGGACGTTCTTGCACTCGCCACAATGGGGGCAGAACGGACCCTGCGGCCAATTGATCGCTTCCAGATGCTCGCGGGCCTTGTCGGCGTCGGTGAAAATTGGATTGGTAAGGTCGAACATCGGAAGCATCCTCTTGATGCCTCCTTATCCGCCAAACCTGTCTCTACGTCAAGTATATAATTGCCCGAATCTCGATGCCTGAATCGCCGAGGCGATCACAGAACAGGATATCCTCTCCGACGAAGTCGCCGTTTGCCAGCGATGTCGTGGTGAACAACGGGTAAAGCGGTTCGCCAAACGCTTTCACGACACTATCGATATGCATCAGAAGAAAGCCGAAGCCGATACGATCTACGGTTTCGATCGGGTTCGTCGCTGCGATCACCGGAGTGGTATGAACGAGTTGCCACTGGCCCGCGCTCGTGCTTGACTGCGGACGGAAATACGGAAGCGTGCCGCCTCCGGTAATTGGTGCCGATGACGGGAAAGCCGGTCTGCAAAAGCCGGGCCAGAGCGTCTGGAGTAAAGGTATGATCGGAATCGGGCCAGAGAATGTAATTCGCCCCCCATTCGCGCGCCCACTCGAAAAGCCGCGTCCGGGATTGCACGAGAATGGAGCTTCGCGCGATCAAGGTCTCGATCTCCACTTCGAGCATGGCGCGAAGGGTATGAGCGATCAGGCGCGCAAGCGAGAAGGTGAAATCAGCCTTGGGATCGCCGTGGCACGGAATACATAGCGCGACTTTCATACGGCGCGTCGTATGCACTCGGGCATATATTGTCGAGAATATGAGCCAGGGATTCCCGACCGGTCTATCGCCAGCATGGATGCTGCTGCTTGCGGGACTCGGGTTTCACGACGATGCCCGATCCAGCTTGCGGCCGAGCGACACGAAGCCCGTGATCAGGAACGGCACCAATACCACCGACAGCACGACTTTGGTCAGCATCTGTCCTTCCATCAGCGCCAGAATCGGCCGCTCGCCG
Organism: Sphingomonadales bacterium; assembly: GCA_038236185.1. Taxonomy (GTDB): domain Bacteria; phylum Pseudomonadota; class Alphaproteobacteria; order Sphingomonadales; family Sphingomonadaceae; genus Sphingomonas. The sequence continues at coordinate 13,541 of JBBSTE010000014.1, forward strand.
TAGAAGGAGATGGTGATGAACAGCAAGGTATCGACGATCTGCGACACGACGCTCGCGATCATCCCGCGCAGCCAAACCAGCCGTCCCATCCCCGCGCGCAGCCGGTCGAACAGAAAAACGTTCAGCGTCTGCGAGGTTCCATAGGAGATCAGCCCCGCGATCATCATCCGCGCGCTTTGCCCGACGACGATGGGGAATGCGTCGATCGCGGGCGGGTACATACCCGGATCATGCGGCAGCAGCAGGACGAACCGGATCAGCAGCGCCGAAACGATGAGGGGCACGAAGCCGAGCTGGACGAGCGCGGTCGCGGTTTTCTGGCCATGCAGTTCGGCGATCGCGCTCGACATGACGACCAGCAGCAGGAACGCGAAGATGCCCGCCTCCACCGCCAGCGGCCCGAGCGCGACCTGCTTCACCCCGAGCACGCCCGCGATGCAGACCATCCCGCCGTAGAAGATCGCAAAAGCGAACAACGAGCGCGGGATCGGGCGAGTTTCCATGCCGCGGTGCTATCGGAACTTGCGCGGGACGCAACCTCACCACCATCATGCCGGACGTGTTCCGGCATCCACCGTGGTTCTTGCATCACGGCTGATTGTCTTCGGGATCAGGGTGGATACCGGAACAAGTCCGGCATGACGTCGTGGGTAGAACTCAGCCGCATCGCGTGTAAAGCCCGGTACGAGCGCGGGGGGCCGCGTGCAGTCGCGAAAGACCAAATGACTCGCTTTCTCATCGGCGTCGCGGGCATCGTCGTGATTCTCGCGCTCGCCGCGCTCCTCTCGACGAACCGCCGCGCGATCCGGCCGCGTGTCGTCGGCGCCGCCTTCGCGCTGCAGGCCGGAATCGCGATCCTCGTGCTCTACGCGCCGTGGGGCCGCGCCGCGCTAGGCTGGATGTCGGGCGGCGTCGCCAATCTCCTCGGCTATGCCAAGGCGGGGGTCGATTTCCTGTTCGGCCCGCTCGCCAGACCCGAGATCGGCGGCAACAGCTTCGCGATCGCGGCGCTTCCCGTCATCATCTTCTTCGCCAGCCTCGTGTCGATCCTGTATTATCTCGGCGTCATGCAACTGATCGTCCGCTGGATCGGCGGCGGCATCGAAAAGGTCATCGGCGTCTCCAAGGTCGAGAGCCTGTGCGCCGCCGCCAACATCTTCGTCGGGCAGAGCGAATCGCCGCTCGTCATCCGCCCGTATCTCGCCGGCCTCACCCCCGCGCAGCTCTTCACGGTGATGACCAGCGGCATGGCGGGCGTCGCGGGAACGATCCTCGCCGCCTACGCGTCGATGGGCATCCGCATCGATTATCTCCTCGCGGCCAGCTTCATGGCCGCGCCCGGCGGCATATTGATGGCGAAGATCATGATGCCCGATGATCCTACCCCGCGCGAGGGCGAGCTGCCGCTGGGCGACGTACCGGACGAGGATCGCCAGATCGAACTCGCCGAGGCGCGGATCAGCGGCAAAGGCCCCGCCGCGCTCCTCCCCGAAGGCACGCTACGTTCTACTCCGGGCGAGCCGCTCCCCGAGGCAACGCACGACGAGGAAAAACCCGCCAACATCATCATGGCTGCGGCGCAGGGCGCGCAAACCGGCGTCAAGCTTGCGGTGGCGGTCGGCGCAATGGTGCTGGCGTTCGTCGCGCTCGTCGCGCTGGCGAACGGCCTGCTCGGCGGCGTCGGCAATATGATCGGGATCGAGGGGCTCAGCTTCCAGCGGTTGCTCGGCTACGTGTTCCAGCCGATCATGTTCCTCCTCAACGTGCCGTGGAACGAGGCGGGCGCGGCGGGCGGCCTGTTCGGCGAGAAGATCGTCCTCAACGAATTCGTCGCCTATATCGACCTCGGCAAACGGGCCGCGGCGCTCAGCCCCCGCACCGTCGCGATCGTGACGTTCGCGCTGTGCGGCTTCGCCAATTTCTCCTCGATCGCGATCCAGATGGCAGTCACCGGCAGCCTCGCCCCCAACCAGCGCCCGATGATCGCCAAACTCGGCCTACGCGCGCTCGCGGCGGGGAGCCTGGCCAATTTGATGTCAGCGGCGCTGGCGGGGCTGCTGATCGGGTAACCGAACCGAAACCGGTCAGATTGCAGGACAGCGGCAATGTTTGGCTACGCGATCCTCGCCTTCGCGGCGATCAATGCCGCGACCGTCTGGCGATTTTACGACGACAAGCAGCGCGCGATCACCGGGATGCGACGAATTTCCGAAGCGGATTTGTTGGGGCTAGCCTTCGTCGGCGGCACGCCCGGCGCCTACCTCGCGCGACACCTGTTCCGCCACAAACGCGAAAGCAGCCGTTCTCGACCTACCTCGCGGTCATCGCCGCCATTCAAACGGAAATCGCGACTTCGCTTCTATTCTGACGTAAAACGCTTGCTCCTGACGTAACGTCACCCGGTACACCGATTCGCATGGAAGAGATGCTCGACATCGGCGACGTCGCCAAGGCGACCGGCCTAACCCTCCGCGCGCTACGCTTCTACGAAGGCCGTGGCCTCGTCAAACCGCTGCGCACTGCGGGCGGCAGGCGGGTCTACGGGCGCGGCGAACTCGCCCGGCTGAACGCGGCGGTCGCCTTGACGCGCGCCGGGTTCAGCCTCGCCAAGATCGCCGATCTGCTCGCGGGGCGCACCGTGGATCTCGCGCGCCTCATCGCGGCGCAGATCGCGGAGGTCGATGCGCAAGCGACCGCGCTCGCCGAGTCTCGCGATCTCCTCCTCACCGTCCAGTCCCGCATCGATCGCGGCGAGCCGATCGACGTCGCGACCCTTTGCTCGCTGATCAGAAGCGGAGAACACATCATGGAAAACCAACAGTGGAAGACCGTCGTCGACCAGTATTTCAGTCCCGAGGAGCAGGGCCGCTTCAAAGCGAAGATGGCGCAGGCTCCCGAAGGATTCGTACAGGAAGACTATAGCGCGAAATGGCGGGAGCTCGGCGGCCGGATCGAGGCTGCTCTGCCGATCGATCCTGCATCGGAGAAGGCCCAGACCTTCGTCGATGAATGGTTCACGCTGCTCAAGCCCTTCAGCGCCGTGGCCACGCCGGAAATGTGGAACGGCACGGCCCGGATGTACGGCGACATGGACAATTGGAAAACCTATCCGGACATGGGCTTCGGTCGCGCCGTCTGGGATTTCATCCAGACCGCGACCAGGGCGCGGATCGCGGCGGGCGGCACCATCGACGGCCCCGCCTGGATGACCGGGGCGGCGAAGTGAGCGCGGCCGAACGTCTGCGCCTCGTGCCGCTCGCTTGTCTCGGCCTGGTGCTGGCGTTCGGCCTTCCCGAACTCGGTCTCCCCAAATTGCTGTTCGGCGACACCTGCATCGGCGCGCGCATCGGGCGCGAGATCGTGTGGCTCGCGTTCGGCGCGCTCCTGCTGTTGTGGGTGACACACGTCGAACGCCTGCCGCTCGCCTCGATCGGCTTGAAACGCCCGACCTGGGGCACGCTCGGCTGGGGCCTCGCCGCGACGGTCGCGCTGATCGCGACGGTGATGCTGACCTTCGCGGTCATCGCCCCAGCGCTCGGCCTGCACCAGAACATGAAGCAGACCGCGGCGATCGTGCAGGTGCCATTATGGCTGCTGATCACGACGCCGATCGTCGCCGGCGTGACGGAGGAAATCCTATACCGTGGCTATGCGATCGAACGGATCGAGTTCCTGACAGGCAACCGCTGGATCGCAGGCGTCGCGTCGGGCGCGGTGTTCCTGCTCGCGCATTGGTCGTGGGGCCGACCCAGCTCATCGTCGTCGCCTTCGCGACGGTGATCCTGGTCGGCCTCTACCTTTGGCGGCGCGACCTGCCGTGCACGATGATCGCACATATACTCGCCGATCTGATCGGCTTCGCGCTGGCGAGGGCGCAGATGTAAATCCCGGCCGGGGCGAAACGGGAAAACCCCGGCCGAGAAACGCGTTACGGCATCATCACGGTATCGATGACATGGATCACGCCGTTCGACTGACGGACGTTGGCGATGGTGATCTTGCCCATGTCGCCCTTGCCGTCCATGATCGCCCAGCCGCTGCCCGCCTTTTTGAAGCTGAGCATGCCGCCCTGGACGGTGGTGTAAGTGGCGGTACCGCCATTGGCCTTGGCCTTCGCCGCGATGTCCGCCGCGGTGATCGTCCCCGGCACGACGTGATACGTCAGGATCGACGTCAGCGTCGCCTTGCTCTCGGGCTTCACCAGCGTATCGACGGTGCCCGCGGGCAGCTTGGCGAAGGCTGCGTTGGTCGGCGCGAAGACGGTGAACGGCCCCGGACCCGACAGAGTCTCGACCAGACCCGCGGCCTTCACCGCCGCGACAAGCGTCGTATGGTCCTTCGAATTGACCGCATTTTCGACGATGTTCTTTGTCGGATACATCGCGGCGCCGCCGACCATCGGGTTCTGCTGCGCGATGGCGCCGCCGGCAGTGGCGAGAGCCAAGGCCGCGATCGTCGTGCGAATATAGAGTTTCATCGTCATTCTCCTGTAACAATAGGCACATGCCCGAAGTCACAGGAAGATACGTCGCCCGGTCGAAATGGATGCAAGATGATCAACTGATTCGGCGACTCAAGGTTCGTCGGTACGAATCTTTACTTTGTTCGGCAATTTCTTACCCTTGGTGCGCCGCGAGGGAATCTGCACCGGATTCTTCTTCTTCCATGCAGCGAAGGTCATCGGGCCTTCGGGGGTGTCGATGATCGTGTCGTCGAGGCTCACAAGCTTCTCCCCTACCGTGTCGGGACCGGTTCGCTGCCCGAATAATCGTAGAAGCCGCGCCTGGTCTTGCGGCCGTACCAGCCCGCCTCGACATATTTGACGAGCAGCGGCGCGGGGCGGAACTTGGGATCGCCGGTGCCTTCGAACAGCACCCGCGTGATCTCCAGGCAGGTATCGAGCCCGATGAAGTCGGCGAGCATGAACGGCCCCATCGGGTGGTTGAGCCCCAACTGGCACGCCGCGTCGATATCGGGAATCGTCGCAACCCCCTCGCCCAGCGCGAAACACGCTTCGTTGAGCATCGGCATCAGCACGCGGTTGACGATGAACCCCGGTGCATCGTTGGCGTGAACCACGCGCTTGCCGAGCGCCTCGGCATAGGTCTCGACCGCCTTCACCGTCGCGTCGCTCGTCGCGAGCCCGCGGATCAGCTCGATCAGTCCCATCACCGGCACCGGATTGAAGAAATGGACCCCGACGAAGCGCGCCGGATCGGGCGAAGCCTGCGCCAGCCGCGTGATCGGGATCGACGACGTGTTCGACGCGAGGATCGCGGTATCACCCATGACCTTGCCGACATCGCCGAAGATCGCGCGCTTGATCTCCTCACGCTCGGTCGCGGCCTCGATGACGATCCCGCATTCGGCCATCGCCGCGACCGCATCGATCGGCTCGATCCGCGCCAGCGTCGTGTCGCGCATGGCGGCATCGATCTTCTCCTTCTCGACCGCGCGCGCGAGCTGCTTGGCGATCCCCGCCTTCCCCGCGTCAGCGCGATCCTTCGAGACATCGCTCAACAGCACGCGATACCCCGCCGCCGCCGAGACCTGCGCGATCCCTGCGCCCATCTGCCCCGCCCCGATCACGCCGATTGCCTGCATTGCCGCCTCGCTGAATTGCCGCGCGCCCGAATAGCGCCTTTTCGCTTGCGCACCAGCATCGTGGGCTTGCCATATCGTCGCTCGCCGTTCTCGCCGCATTTCGCCTCAGCCCGGCGCACACATTGTCTGGGCTGACGGGAAACAGTCAGCGATCCGCGCCGTTCGCAGCCGAACATGATCTTTTGTCGTCGACCGTCGCGCCATCGCCGATCGTGCCGAGGATCAACCGGACGCCGCGGTTGCCGTTCAGCCATGCCCAGGTCCAGTTGACATAAACCAGGATGCGACTCCGGAAATCGACGAGCAGCGCGAGATGGACGAGCGCCCAGCTGAGCCAGGCGATCCGGCCCGTGAGATGCACAGCCCCGAAGCGCGCGACCGCGCGCGACCGGCCGATGACCACGAGCGAACCCCAGTCGCGGTAACGGAACGGGCGATAATCGGCTTTGCCCGCCAACCGGGCCTTGAGCAGTTTGGCGACATAGCCGCCTTGCTGCTTGGCGACGGGGGCGAGTTTGGGAAGCGGTTTCCCCGATGCCGAGAGGCAGACGGCGACGTCGCCGATCGCGAAAATTTCCGGATGTCCCTTTACCGAACAGTCGGGGAGGACCGTGACGCCGCCGTCCTTCGCCGCGGTGGCGCCGAGCCAGTCCGCCGCCGGGCGTGGCTTCGTGCCGGCGCACCACAGAACCGTCGCCGCTTCGATATCCTCGCCGCCCGCGCGGACCCGGCCGCGGTCGATCTTCTCGATCTTGTGGTTCATCAACAGCTCGACGCCCAGCGATTCGAGCACCTTCGCCGCATAAGCCGACTGGGCGGCGGAAAAACTGGTGAGCAACCGGTCGCCCGCCTCGCACAGGATGATCCGGGCGGTCGCCGGATCGACCCGTTTGAAATCGTGCGCGAGCGTCGTCCGGCACAGCTCGGCGATCGTGCCGGAAAGTTCGACCCCCGTGGGGCCGCCCCCCACGACCACCAGGGTCAGCAGTTTTTCGACTTCGGCGGGATCTTCGCAGCGCTCGGCCTTTTCGAACACTTCGAGAAGATGTCGCCGCACCGCGAGCGCATCGTCGAGGCTCTTCAACGCGAAACTGTGCTCGGCCCAGTCGTCGTGCCCGAAGAAATTGTCGGCGGAGCCCGTCGCCAGAACCAGATAGTCGTACGGTGTGCTCCCGCCGTCGCGGAACCGGATCGAGCGTTGCTTGCTATCGATGCCCGTCACCTCCGCCAGGATGACCTCGGCATCGCGACGCCGCAGCAGCGAGCGCGTCGCGGTGGCGATGTCGGCGGGCGACAACGCGGCGGTCGCGACCTGATATAGCAGCGGCTGGAACAGATGATGGTTGAGGCGATCGACGATCGTCACGTCGGCATCGACGCCGCGCAAACCCAGCGCGACCGCCAGCCCGCCAAATCCCGCGCCGACGATGACGATCCGCTTGCGCCCGCCGCCCTGCATCCGCTTTCCCGATCCTGAACTCGACACCCTAGCGAACGGATCGGGGGCGGCGACGTTCCCGGCTGCAACCCGGCGCGACGCGCCGCGGGCGACGTCGGAATGCGTCGGACGTGTCCCGTCGATCGTTTGGAATGCGCCACAGGGAGAAATGACATGCAGCCTGCAACCGATCTGCTTCCGGGGCGCCTGCTTCGGCATGCCGGACCGTCTGATCTCGTCGCGGGTTTTCGCGGCGTCCAGATCGACGACGATCGTCTCGCCGGCGTGTTGCCGCCCGATGCTGCGTTGATCGAGCTCTACGACGGTACGATCCACGGCGAAGGTCCCGCCTGGCAAATGACGCGCGAACGACTGGTCTGGTCGGACGTGCCCAACCGGCGGTTGCTCGGCTGGTATCCCGATGGCCGCGTCGAGGTGGTGATCGAGGGAACATGGTTCATGAACGGCAACGCCGTCGAGGCGGACGGGACGCTGGTTCATGCCGAACATGGGCGGCGCTGCATCAGCCGGGGCGGCAGCGATGGCGGCGATCCCGAGCCGATCGTGACGCATTATCAGGGCAAGCGGATCAACTCGCCCAACGACGTGGCGGTGGCGCCCGACGGAACGATCTGGTTCACCGATCCGACCTTCGGAATCATCATGCCCAATCAGGGCGCGCTGGCGAAGGCCGAGATCGATCACCGAAGCGTCTATCGCTTCGATCCCGCGAGCGGGGCGCTCGCGCGGATGGCGGATTTCGAGGAGCCCAACGGCCTCGCCTTCAACGCCGACGGCACGATGCTCTACGTCTCCGACACATCGCTGTCGCTAGGCGAAGTGCCGGGATTCGCGGCGGGGACCAGGCACGAGATCATCGCGTTCGACGTGAGCGCGCGCGGGGTGCTCTCCAACCGTCGCTTTTTCTGCCACACCGATCACGGTTATCCCGACGGGTTCGTCGTCGATGCGCGCGGCTGGCTGTGGACCAGCGCGGCGGATGGCGTTCACGTCTGGTCGGCCGACCGGCGCAAGCTTGGGTTCATTCCGACCCCCGCGGTCGCCTCCAATTGCACCTTCGGCGGCGCGGACGGGCGGCGGCTGTTCATCGCCGCGACCAACTATCTGCTGGCGATCGACCTCACCGACTGAGCTGGTGGAGATGCCCGTCGGGATCGCGCAGCCGCGCGTCCGTTTCCGCGCGCCAGACGATCCGCGTGGCGGCCACGTCGTTGGCGGCAAGCGGCGGATACGGACGGGCTGTGGGAACGCGGTAGCCGAGCAACTCGACATGCGGCGGCGTGGTTGCCGGATTCATCGGCACGACATCGACATTCACATCGTCCAGCCCGTCGAGCGCGACCTGGGTCGGGCCGTGGTTGACCGACGTGTCGCCGGTCGTGAGACCGTGTGATTCGTAGAAGGCCCGGCTGGCGGCAACGTCCGAGACCGAGATCGCGCTGTGGTCGATGCCCATGATGCCCGATCCCGGCCAGGCCGGATTGGCGCCGGGCGGAAATTGGAGGAATTCGAGCGGGTGCCCCTCGGGGTCGCGGAACTTGATCGCGGTCACCCCGCCTGCCGATGCAGGGAGCGTCACGGGGCCGTCGCGGCTGATCGGGATCGCACCCGCCGCCGCGGCGCGGGCCCACGCTGCTTGCGCGTCGTCGGTGACCAGCGCGAGATGCTGGAAGATCAAATCGGCGGCATTGACGTCGTCGGGGTAGGGCCGTCCGCGCATCTCGAACGTATCGAGGTCGACGCGGCTGCCACCGAGCGTCAGTGGGACGCGGCGACCCGTGCCGGTCAATTCGAGCCTGCGCATCTGCTCGCCGTCGATCGCCACCGGCGCCCCCGCAATGAAACCGATCGTCTCGTAAAACGCGACGAGCCGATCGGGATCGGCCGTGACGAGCCGGAAGCCGAGGATCGTCCGCAGCAGGGTCATGTCAGATGGCACGGCTCGCGCTTGGGGTCGACGTGGAGCTGGACGGTCATCAGGCAGCACGGCGCGTCGCCGATCACCCCCGAGCGGTGACCCTTCTTGCCGTCGGTCTCGGTGCAGCCCTGATCCTCGCCGAACGAGAATTCTCCAGGGCCCTGCTCGACGCGGGTGCCGTCCATGCTTTCGATCCACCAGCGGCCCGAGAGCACGATGATCCATTGCGGTGCCGGGTTCTCGTGCCAGTCGCCGACCCATCCGACGGGCTGGACGGTGAACACCACGGTCGCCTCGCCGCGTTCCATCTTGTCGTTCCATTGCGGATCGGCGGGGCCGACGCCTTTCAACTCGTAATTCTCGAGCGCACACTTGGTCTGGTGGCTGACGCCGTCTTCATCGACGTGCAGGTTCCAATAGGGAACCGAGGGCTTCGGACCGGGGTCGCTCATGGAATGCTCCTATAAGGGTGGCTGGAGGCAAAGGGGGCGTGGAGGAAGGGCCGGAGCCCCGATCCGTCGGCGCCGACGACGATCAGCAGGACGCCGGCGCCGAGCGACAGATTCTTGAGGAAATCCCAGAGCAAGGTGCGGCCCTTGCCGTCGGGATCGGCCCGAAAATCGCCTTGCGCCCAGAATTGCTTGTAGAGGATCGCGGTTGCCGCGCAGTAACCGGCGATCACCAGCGCCGCGGCGCGATCGGCGATGCCGGTAAGGACGCCGAGGCTGCAGACGATCTCGATCGTCAGGCCGATCAGGATGACGACGATCGCCAGCGGGCGCGGCGTGAAGACCTGTCGCGCCTGTTCGACCGCGTGATCGAAGCCGAAAATCTTGTCGATCGCGCTGAAGGGGAAGAACAGCAGCACCAGTCCGAAGCGGACGATCAGCGCGACCGTGGCGGCGGTGCTCACAATCGCTCCCCGATGATGTCGGCGACGCGCAACGCGTTGGCGATGATCGTCAGCGTCGGATTGACCGCGCCGATCGAAGGGAAGAAGCTCGCGTCGGTGATGTAGAGATTGTCCACCTCATGCGCGCGGCAATCGAGGTTAAGCACCGAGGTCTCGGGGTCCGTTCCGAAGCGGCAGGTGCCGGCCTGATGCGCGGTGCCCGCCAGCCCGATGTCCTTGCCGAGATAGAGCGATCGTTCGAGCAGCACGGCGGGCCAGCCGATCTGCGACAACACCTCCTTGAGCTTGTCCTTCAGGCGGACGAGCGCCTCGGGGTTGGTCGCCACGAGATCGAGATGGACCTCCCCATCCTTGTAATAGACCCGGTTGTCGGGGTGCGGCAGATCTTCGGCCTGTAACCAGAAGTCCATCGAGTGGCGCGCGATCTGCTCGAAGGGCATGTCGGGCAGCCATTCAAGCCAGGCGGGAAGCGCCTCGGCCTTGACCTGATCGGTGTGGCTCGTCGCGGTCAGCTGGATCAGACCGAGCGGATAATCCCAGTCGTCGCTGCCGAAATAGAAATCGCTGAGCGCGAGCGTTTTCTGGAACACGGTGTCGTTGACGTGGCGCATCACCGCCACGACGATGCTCATTTCGTGGCGCATGTAATTGCGCCCGACCTGATCCGACGCGTTGGCGAGGCCGTTCGGATGCTGCTCGTTCGCCGAACGCAGCAACAGCAGCGCCGAAGACAGCGCCCCGCACGCGACGACGACGGTGTCGGCGGTATAGATTTCGTCGCGGCCATCGCGCTCGACATGCACCGCGTCGATGCGGCGGCCGGTCGCGTCCATCCCGAGCTTCGAGACATAGGCGCCGGTACGCAGCGTGACGTTGGCGTGTTTCGCCAGCATCGGATCGATGCAGATCACCTGCGCGTCGGCCTTGCCGTTCAACAGGCACGGGAAACCATCGAAGAACGAGCAGCGGATGCAGGTGCTGGTCGGCGTCGCGAGGCCGTCGTCGTTCTGATCGAGCAAAATGCCGAGCGGCAGGTGGAAGGGCTTGAGGCCGATGCCGGTCAGCTTGTCGGCAAGCTCCGCGACCTTGGGTTCATGTTTCACCGCGACGAACGGATACGGCGTGTCGCCCGGCGGTTCGGTGGGATCTTCCCCGCGCGCGCCGTGAACATGGAACAGCGCCTCGGCGTCGTCGTAATAGCGGGCGAACGCATCGTATCCGATCGGCCAGGCCGGCGACACGCCGCCGGAATGGACGATCTCCCCGAAATCGCGTTCGCGCAGCCGGAACAGCGCGCCGCCATAGACTTTAGAATTGCCGCCGACGACATAATGAAGCTGCGGTGAGAAGGTGTCGCCGTTGCGGTTGATCCAGTTTTCCTCTGCCTGGTACCTGCCCTCGACGAACACCGCCTCGGAACTCCAATTGTCTTCTTCTCGCGGGAGATAGTCACCGCGTTCGAGGATCAGGATGCGCTTGCCGGTCGGGGCGAGACGGTGCGCGAGCGACGCGCCGCCCGGGCCGCTGCCGATGACAATCAGGTCATAATGTTCGGTCAATCGCGGGCTCCGGGAAACAATCGCGGCACGAGGCATTGGTGGTTCATGACCTAACCGAGCACGCCAGCGATTGTTTCCCCGCAGCGAAATCGCGGGAAGCCGCGAACGCGCAACACAAGGATCGTCAATGTCGCAGAACGTCGCCGAATTCGTCTGGAGCCGCCTCAACGAATGGGGACTGTCGCGGGTCTATGGTTATCCCGGCGACGGCGTCGGCGGACTCGATGTCGCGCTGCAGAAGGCGAAAGGCTTCATGCACTACGTCCAGGTCCGGCATGAGGAAATGGCCGCGTTCATGGCGTCGGCGCACGCCAAGTTCACCGGCCAGCCGGGGCTCTGCTACGCGACTTCGGGGCCGGGCGCGATCCATCTGCTCACCGGGCTGTACGACGCGAAGGCGGATCACGTGCCCGTCGTCGCGATCGTCGGGCAGCAGGCGCGATCGGCGCTCGGCGCGAGCTACCAGCAGGAGGTCGATCTCCAGAACCTGTTCGCCGACGTCGCCGAATATGTCATCACCGCGGTCGTGCCCGAACAGGTCCGCACCTGCATCGACCGCGCGGTCCGCATCGCGCACGCCAAGCGCGCGGTGACCTGCGTGATCCTTCCCAACGATCTGCAGGAACTGGACTATAAGGACGCGCCGATGGTCCACGGCGCGACGCATACCGGCGTCGGCTACCCCGGCGTCGCGACCTTGCCCGGCATCGACGATCTAAAAAAAGCCGCCGCCATCCTCAATGCGGGCAAGAAGGTGGCGATGCTGGTCGGCGCAGGCGCGCTGCACGCGACCGACGAGGTGATCGCGGTCGCCAATCGCCTCACCGCGGGCGTCGCCAAGGCGCTGCTCGGCAAGGCGGTGCTGCCCGACGATCTGCCGTTTTGCACCGGCTCTCTGGGGCTGCTCGGGACCAAGCCGAGCTGGGATCTGATGAAGGAATGCGACACCTTCCTGATGGTCGGATCGGCGTTTCCCTACAGCGAATTCCTGCCCAAACCGGGCGACGCGCGCGGGGTGCAGATCGATATCGACGGCGCCAACGTCTCGCTGCGCTATCCGATGGAATACAGCCTCGTCGGCGACAGCAAGCAGACGCTCGCCGCGCTGCTGCCGCTGCTCGAACAGAACGACAATCATGGCTGGCGCGCGGAGATCGAGAAGAACGTCGCCGACTGGTGGGAGACACTCAAGGACCGCGCGATGCAGTCGGCCGATCCGGTCAATCCGCAGCGCATCTTCCACGAACTGTCGCCACGCCTGCCCGCCGACGTCATCATGACCGGGGATTCGGGTTCGGTCGCCAATTGGTATGCGCGCGACATCAGGATGCGGCGCGGGATGATGGGGTCTCTGTCGGGCGGGCTCGCCTCGCTCGGGGCGGCGACCCCTTACGCGGTGGCCGCGAAGATGGCCCATCCCGACCGCCCGGTGATCGGCTTCATCGGCGACGGCGCGATGCAGATGAACGGGCTCAACGTGATGATCACGGTGAGCAAATACTGGAAGGATTGGGCTGATCCGCGCTTCATCATCATGGTCCTCAACAATCAGGACCTGAACCAGGTTACGTGGGAGGAACGCGTTCAACTTGGCGAGGGCAAGACCCCGCTGACTCAGACGATCCCCGATTTCCCTTATCACAAATATGCCGAACTGCTGGGCTTCAAGGGCATCTATTGCGACGACCCCGACAAGGTCGGCGCGGCGTGGGACGAGGCGCTGGCATCCGACCGGCCGGTCATCATGAACATGCGCGCCGACCCCAACGTGCCGCCGCTGCCGCCGCACATCACGCTGAAGGACGCGAAGAACTTCATGACGATGATGCGCAACGAGCCCGAACTCGCCAGCGTCATCAAGAACAGCGCGAAACAGATGTTCGCGAGCATTTTACCGGGCAAGGAGTAACCCTGCGTGGCCCCCGCCAGGACGCGGCGGCGCAGCACGCTGCGCCCCAAGGTGAAGCCCGAAGCGCCGATCGCGCGGACCTTCGCGTCGCCGCTGTCGGCGCACCGCGATTCGCCCGGCACAATCGTCACCGCCGCGCGGCGGTTGAATCGCGCGGCGGGCACGATCGCCACGTCGGTGCTGATCGACAGCGCGATGGAGCATTACCGCGGCAATTTTCACAGCAAGGCGATGTGGGCTCCGGTCGTGACCTCATCACTGTCGATCGCGGTGAGCCTCCACGGACTCGCCGACCGGCGGCACGGCGCGCATTCGGTTCGCAACGGCATCTATGCAGCGGCCGGACTGGTCGGGATCATCGGCACCGGCTTTCATATCTTTAACGTCACCAAGAAGGTCGGCGGGTTCAACTGGCAGAACCTTTTCTATTCCGCCCCGCTCGGCGCCCCCGCGGCGATGTCGCTCGCCGGCCTGATGGGCTTCCTGTCGGAACGGGTGCGCGACAACCAGTCCGAAGACGAACCGCAAGTGTTCGGCGTGCCCGCCGGGCGCGTGATCGCGGCGGTGACGGCGGTGTCGCTGCTGGGCACGACCTCGGAGGCCGGATTGCTCCACTTTCGCGGCGCGTTTCACAACCCCGCGATGCTGCTCCCGGTGGCGATGCCGCCCGTCGCCGCCGCGCTGCTCGCCGGGGCCGCGATCGGCGACGCGGGAAAGGATCGCCCCGTTTCGCGCTACTGGCTCGCGGCGACCGCGGCGATGGGCGTCGGGGGCGTCGCGCTGCACGCTTACGGCGTTTCGCGCGGGATGGGCGGATGGCGCAACTGGCGGCAGAACGCCTTTGCCGGGCCGCCGCTTCCCGCGCCACCTTCCTTCACCGGGCTGGCGCTCGCCGGGCTTGCCGCACTCGCGCTCTTGAAGAAGCCCGAACATGACTGAACCGCCGCGCTATCCCGGCTACGACGTGCTCGCCAAGCGCGACACGCCATCTTGGAACGTGCAGACGCGCGCGGTGATCGACCGCCGGCTCGCCAGCCCCGGCGTGCCGTGCTTCTTTACCGCCGACGAATGGGTGACCGCCGACGCGCTATGCCGTCGCATCGTCCCGCAAACGGGCGAGGCCGACGCGGTGTCCCTTGTCGCGCTGCTCGACGCCAAATTACAGGCCAACGCGGGGGCGGGCTTTCGCGAGGCGGATATGCCCTACATGCAGAAGGCCTGGCGCGCGGGGCTTGCCGCCATCGATCAAGAGGCCAAGGGCCGCTATGCCGACCAGGGCTTCGCCAGCCTCGCCGTACGCGACCAGGACGCGCTGCTGACCGCGATGCAGGCGGGCGAGGCATCGGGGCGGCATTGGGCCGGGATCGACGCGAAGACCTTCTTCGAACGCCGCATCCTCATCGACGTCCCCCCGCTCTATTACGGCCTCCCGAAGGCGTGGAACGAGATGGGGTTCGGCGGCCCGGCGAGTCCACGCGGCTATGTCCGCCTCGACGGCGACCGGCGCGATCCGTGGGAAGCGGCGGAGGCCGAACCCGGCGACGAGGCGCGCGCCCGGCGGGAAAACCGGCATGTCGTCTGATCCCTTGGCCGCGCCGCGCGCGAAAGAGGGGCGCGCGCCCGACGTGTTTCGCCGCGACGCGTGGGTGTCGATGCGCGAATATCGCGAGGACGACGCGGTCGATTTCGCGATCGTCGGCACCGGCGCGGGCGGTGGCACGCTCGCCGCCTTGCTCGCCGAACAGGGCTTCTCGGTGGTCGCGTTCGACGCGGGCGGCTATTTCCGCCCGCTCGAGGATTTCGCCTCGGACGAGACCGAGCAGGAAAAGCTCTACTGGAACGACGCCCGCGTCGTCGATGGGCCGAACCCGATCCAGATGGGGGGCAAGAATTCGGGCAAGGCGGTCGGCGGATCGACGGTCCATTACGCGATGGTGTCGCTGCGTTTCCGCCCCGAATGGTTCAAATCGCGCACGACGCTGGGATACGGCGCCGACTGGCCGATCTCCTGGGAGGAGATGTGGCATTACTACGGCCTGGCCGAACGGCAGATCGGCATCGCCGGACCGCTGACCTATCCCTGGGGCCCGAAGCGGCCGCGCTATCCGTACCGCGCGCACGAATTGAACACCGCCGGCAAGCTGCTTGCCAAGGGCTGCGAGGGCATCGGGATCAACTGGACCGAAACCCCGCTCGCGACGCTCTCCGCCCCCCATGCCGGGCCCGAGGGCAAGAGCCCGCCCTGCGCCTCTCGCGGCTTCTGCCGGTTCGGCTGCTCGACCAACGCCAAGCGTTCGGCGCTGACCGTGTGGATCCCGCGCGCGCTCGCGGCGGGCGCGGAAGTCCGCGATCTCGCGATGGTCGGGCGGATCGAGACGGGCGCCGACGGGCTCGCGACGGGGGTTCATTATCACCGTGAGGGCGAGTGGCGCTTCCAGCGCGCGAAGAACGTCGTCGTCGCGGGTTACGCGGTCGAGACGCCGCGCCTGCTGCTCGCATCGGCGAACCAGCGTTATCCCGACGGGCTGGCGAACAGTTCGGGGCTGGTCGGCAAGAACCTGATGACTCAATCCAACCAGGCGGTGTGGGGGCGGATGGAGGAGCCGGTGCGCTGGTACAAAGGGCCGCCCAGCCTCGCGATCACCGAGCATTGGAATTACGACGACAACAAGGACCATTTCGGCGGCTATTGCTGGATGGGGCAAGGCCCGCTGCCGATCGAATGGGCGTCGGTCCAGACCGGCGCGCGCGGCCTCTGGGGGGCGCCGCTGCGCGAAGCGATGCTCGATTACAACCACATGATCGGCGTGAAGATGGTCGGCGAGATGCTGCCCAACGGAGCCAATCGCGTGACGCTCGCCGACGATCTCGATCAATACGGGCTGCGCGTCGCGCGGATCACTTATGCCTGGAGCGACAATGACAAGGCGCTGATCGCGCACGCGATCGAGCAGATGGGCGCGTCGATCGAGGCGATCGGCGCCACCGACATGTTCGTGCAGGACAATGACACCAACCACCTTGGCGGCACCGCGCGAATGGGGTTCGACGCGCGCACCAGCGTGGTCGATGCCGATTGCCGGAGCTGGGACATCCCCAATTTATGGGTGTGCGACGGCTCGGTGTTTCCGACCGTCGGGGGCGTCAATCCGTCGCTTACCATCCAGACCATCGCGATGCGCACCGCCGACCGGATCGGCAAGCTCGCGGCCGCCGGAGAACTGTAACGCTGAGGATCAGGCGTTCTGGCCAAGTTGGAGCGACAGGCCGCCGTCGATCGTCACCGTCGATCCGGTGATATAGGCGCCCGCGGGCGAGGCCAGGAACACCGCGACCCCGGCGACCTCCTCGGGTTGGCCGGGGCGCTTGAGCGGAATGCTCCGCGCCAGATTTTCGCAATAGGCGGGATCGTGCAACGCCTTGTCGTTCATCGGCGTCAGGATCATGCCCGGCGCAATCGCGTTGACCGTGATGCCGTGTTCGGCAACCTCGAGCGACAGCGTCTTGGTGAGGTTGGTCTGGCCGCCCTTCGCCGCATCGTAATCGGCGCCGCCCGCGCGCATCACGCTCGAATGGATCGAGGTGATGTTGATGATCGCGCCGGGCCGCCGCGCCTCCTTCAGGTTGCGCACGAAACGGCGCGCGGTGAAAAAGCTCCCGGTCAGGTCGGTCCGGATGAGGTCCTCCCATTGATCGGTGGACATGTCCGCCACCCGGACGCCCGACATGTTCTTGCCCGCCGAATTGACGAGGATATCGGGAATGCCGATCGCGCGTTCGACCGCGTCGAAGGCCCGCTCGACGTCCTTTTCCTTTCCGACATCGGCCTGCACCGCGAAGCCGTTGCGGCCGAGCCCGGTCGCCACCGCGACGCTCGCCTCGCCCATCTCCTTGCTCTTGAAGTAGATCGCGCCGACATCCGCGCCCGCGGCCGCCAGCGCCGCGACGCACGCCGCGCCGATCCCGGATTCCCCACCGGTGACGAGCGCGATCCGCCCATTCAGGCTGAGATCAACCATGGTATTCTCCTTCGGGATGATGACCCTGTCGATAAGGGGTTCACGCCGCGTCGGTCCATGCCGCGGCCATCCCCGCGCGGGAGCGCGTCACGACCGCTTCCAAATCGTCGTCGTAGAGCGAATCCGGCACGTCGTTCGAGAAGATCTCGACGACCCACGGCCGGTCATAGCCGGTCGCGCGGGTCGCCCTGATCAGCGACGCGAGCGGGATCGCGCCGTCGCCCGGCACGAGGCGGTCGGCGAACGAGCGCGGCGTGCGCCAGTCGCTCGCCTGGACGGTGAGGATACGATCACCCGCGCGGGCGATGGCCGCTTCGACGCCCGCATTCTGCCAGATGTTCCAGTAATCGAGGCACAGACCGACATGGTCGCTGCCGCTCGCCTCGATCACGTCGAGCGCCTGATCGACCGTCCAGATCGCGCTCTCGACATTGACCGAAGTGGGGTTGAGCGGCTCGAGCGCCATCGTGACGCCGTGATCCGCCGCAATCCGGCCGAGCTCGCCGAGCTTTTTCGCCACGACCGTCATCGCCTCGGCCATGTCGCCTTTGGGATGCGCGCCGGTGTTGGTGATGAACGGCACGCCGGGAGCGTATTGCGCCAGCCGCTCGATCGACTGCCTCAGACACGTGACACGTTCATCGAGCGGCTTGGGGTCGGGCATCATCTTGCTGTCGAAGAAGGTCCGCACGCTGGGCTGCACCGCGCTGACGACGAGGCCCGCGGCGGCGATCGATCGCATCTGCTCGGCGAAGCGATCGTCGTCGAGTTTGGCCTCGACCACCTCGATCGCATCGACGCCGAGCTTCGCGTAGCGCGCGACATCCTCATCGAACGACCACGGCATCGTCGTGAACTCGCTGATGCCGAGCGTGAAAGGCAGATCGGCCATGCGAGGCTCCTTTGTCCGCACAATGCGCGGGGCGCGGGAACGGGTCCGGCGATGGGCGGGTTTTGCCCATCGAGAGGAAATCGGCGATGACGATCGAGACCGTGCTGGACGCCCATGCCACGATCGGCGAATCCGCGACGTGGGTGGCCGCCGAAGCCGCGCTCTACTGGATCGACGTGAAGGCGCCCGCGCTCCACCGCTACCGCCCCGATGACGGCGCGACGCGGACCTGGCCGGTGACCAGCGACATCGGCGGCTTCGCGCTGACCGGGGACGGCGGCGCATTGGTCGCGCTGCGCGAGGGGCTGTACCGGCTCGATCTCGACAGCGGCGCGCTCCATTCCCTGGCCCCCCCGCCGTTCGATACCGCGCTGTTCCGCTTCAACGAAGGCGCGTGCGATGCGAACGGGCGCTTCTGGGTCGGCGTCATGTTCGATCCGCTCGCTGGCGCATCGGCGCCGCAGCCGGGGCGGCTCCACAGCTTCACGCTGGACGGCGGCTTGCGCGACGAGCCCGATGCGGCCGAACTCCACAACGGCATGGCGTGGAGCGCGGACGGCGCGACCTTCTTCCTGTCGCACAGCAACAAGCGGCAGATCATCGCCTTCGACTATGACGTGGCTGGCGGCAGGATTGCGAACCGCCGCGTCTTCGCGACGATCCCCGAGGAACTCGGCATCCCCGACGGCGCCGCGATCGATACCGAGGGCGGCTATTGGTCCGCGCTTCACGGCGGCGGCAAGCTGCGGCGCTTTCGCCCCGACGGCACGGTCGATCGCGATATCGACCTGCCGGTCAGCCAGCCGACGATGCCGGCCTTTGGCGGCGAGGATCTCGCGACCCTCTACGTCACCACCGCGTCCGACAATATGAGCGCGGCGGACAAGGCGCGCGAGCCGCTGGCGGGCGCGCTGTTGCGGCTAGACGCCGGCGCGCGAGGCGTCGTGAGACCATATTTGGTGCGCTGACGAATTCAGGCGGACGATCGGATCGCCAACCGCTCGCTTCACCCCGTCCGCGTGCCCGTCATCGGGAAGCTGCCGAACGCGCCCGCGCCGACCGTCCCGGTGATCGCGTCGCCATCCACGGTCGCGGTCATGTCGAGCGTCATTGGCATCGGCACCGTCATTTCCTGCTTCCAGGTCAGCGTGTCGCCATCGACCGTCCCCGAAATGTCGTTCGATCCCATCGCGCCTGAGTTGGTGCCGGTGAAGGAATTGCCGTCGCTCTTCACCGTCAGCGTCGAAACCTGGTCGCCCAGCGGCGATTTGACCGTCACGTCGTAGGTGCCATCCACAGCCATCACTTGCTCTCCAGTTCGATTTGCGAGGGCGCGCCCGCAACGGACGCCGCCGGCACGACCTCGACGGGCAGCCCGATCGAGTCAAGCTGCGGACGCACGCTCTTGGCGTCGCCGACGACCACCCAGACGAACTTCGCGGGGTCGATCGCCCGCCTTGCCGCAGCGTCAACTTGCGGCAAGGTCAGCGCGCGATATTTTTGCGGCAGCGTCGCGTAATAGTCGTCGGAGCGCTTGTAGAGGTCGTTGGTCTGCATGCCCTGGAGCACCGCCGCCGACGTCTCGAAGTCCCCGCTTAGCGACCGCACCGAGCTTTCGATCGTCAGGTCGAATTCGCGCTGGGTCATCGGCTTCGCGCCGACGAACCCGGCGATGTCGTCGCGCAGCGCCGCGATCGACGCGCCGGTCTTGTCGGCCTGCACCGGCGCCTGGACGTAATAAGGCGCGGCATATTCGGCGCGCTTGAAATAGCCATAGGCGCCGTACGACCAATGCTTGCCCTCGCGCAGGTCCATGTTGATCCGCGCGGTGAAATCGCCGCCGAGCGCGTCGTTGGCGGTCAGCACCGGCAGCAGATCGTCGGTCCCGGTCAAGCCGGTCGGCGCGCCCGCGAGGATCAGCGACTGCGGCGAATCGGCGCGGTCGACGAGCACGATCTTCGGCGTCGCCGCGACCCCGCGGGTGAAACTCTTGACCCCCGCCGCGCCCTCGCCCTTCCAGTCGCCGAACGCGCGGTCTAACAGCGCCTTCACCGCGGCGAGCGGCCGATCGCTGATGACGAACAGCTTCGTCTTGTCGGGCCGAATCCACGCATGGTGGAACGCGAGGAGATCGGCGCGCGTCAACGCCGTCACCGCTTTGGGATCGCCGCCCCCCGAGGATTTCGCATAGGGCGACGCCGCACCATAGACGAGCTTGGGCAGCACCCGTGCGCCAAGCGACTGGGGATCGGTCAACTCCTGCGCGATCCCCGCCAGTTGCTGGTCCTTGACCCGCGCGACCTCGGCATCGGCGAAGGCGGGGCGGCGGACGATATCGGCGAACAGGTCGATCGCGGGCGCCAGATTGGCGCTCGGCGCGCGGAACGACACCGTGGTGCGATCGAGCGTCGATCCGACGCCGATATCGGTGCCGAGCCGCTCCTTCGCCTCCGCCAATTGGACCGAGTCGAGCTTGGCGGTGCCCTCGTCGATCATTCCCAACATCAGTTGCTGCGTGCCGAGCTTGTCCGCGACATCGGCAGCGACCCCCGCGTCGAAGCTGATCACGACTTGCGTCTGCGGCACCGTATCGCGCTGCGCGTAGATCAGCACGATGCCGTTCGCGAGCTTCGTCCGCTCGACCTTGGGGAAGGCGAGCGTCGAGGCGTCGCCGACCCCCGGTACGGCCCCTCGCGTGCCCTTGACCGGCGTCTCGGGCGCCGCCGCGACCTCGACAGGCGGCGGCACCACCGCCTCGTCATAGGCGGCACGCTCGCCCGGAACGACCGTCAGCCCGTACGCCGGGCGCGTCAGCCAGCGCCGCATCGCCGCCGTGACGCTTGCCGGCGTCTGCGCCGCCTGCTCGGCGAGCTGCTTCTTGTAGAATCCCGGATCGTCTGCGTATAGCGCGCCCTCGGCCAGCGCGACCGCCTTGCCGTCGCCGCCGCCGACCGATTCCAGCCCCGAAAGATCGCGCGACACATCGGTCGTCACTGCGCGCTGCACCTCGTCGGCGGTCGGCCCCCTGGCAATGAAATCCGCGACCAGCGCATCCAGCTTGCGCGTCGCGTCCGCGACATCGGCGCCGGGCCTGACGACCATGTTGATCGAGAACATGCCCACCTGCGAGAACGCCTCGTTCTCGGCCGAGACCTGCACCGCGACCTTGTCGCTTTTGACCAGCGCGGTATCGAGCCGCGAACTCGCCAGCCCGCCGAGGACTGACGCGGCGACATCCAGCGCGGTCGCATCGGGGCTCTTCACCCCCGGCACCGCCCAGTTGCGCGTGACGAGCGTCGCGGCGACGCGGTCCTTCATCACGTCGTTCACCGGCGCCACCAACGTCGGCACCTTCGCCTCGGGCGCGACCGTCTCCGGCCCGCGCGGGATGCCCGCGAAATACTTGTCCACGAGCCGTTTGGCGGTGGCGAGATCGATGTCGCCCGCCAGCACCAGCACCGCATTGTTCGGGCCGTAATGTTGCTGGAACCAATGCTTCACGTCGGCGAGGCTGGCCTTGTCGAGATCGGCCATCGATCCGATCGGCAGATGCCCGTACGGATGCCCGGCGGGAAACAGCCCGGCATCGATCTTGTACGAAATGAGCCCGTACGGCTGGTTGTCGCCCTGCCGCTTCTCGTTCTGGACGACCCCGCGCTGCTCGTCGAGCACTGCCTGCGTGATCGCGCCGGTCAGATGCCCCATCCGGTCGCTTTCGAGGAACAGCGCGCGGTCGAGCGCCGCGGTCGGCACCGTCTCGTAATAATTGGTCCGGTCGAAATAGGTCGTCCCGTTGCTGTCTGTCGCGCCGACCGCTTTGAGCGGCTCGAAGAAATCGCCAGGCGCGTTTTCAGAGCCGTTGAACATCAGATGCTCGAACAGATGCGCGAAGCCGGTCTTGCCCGCGGGCTCGTTCTTCGACCCGACATCGTACCACACGCTGACCGCGACGACCGGCGCCTTGCGATCTTTATGGACGATCACGCGGAGGCCGTTGGCGAGCGTGAACTGCTGATAGGGAATGTCGATCGCCTTGACGAGTTCGGCGACGGGCGCGGGCTTGTCGGTGGATTGGGGGGCTTGCGCGAAGGCGGACGAAGCGAACGCGATCGAGGCCGCGCTTGCGAGCGCCAGGGTGCGAAAGATCATGAAAAAGCGAGTCCCGGAGATAAAGTATCCCCCCTCTGTAGCGCGCGCAGACCACGACGCAACGCGCGACGCGGCAGCGATAATAGGACGAACCGACATTCGAGACGACGACCGCAAATCCTCCCCAACCCTCTCCCGCAAGCGGGAGAGGGGTTCGCCTACAGCAACGCCCCCTGCGACCCCGCCTTGTGGCTGGCCCGCGTCTCGACCCGCGCGGCGCGGCGGTTGGGGCTGACGAGCGGGGGCAGTTTCGGGCGGCGGTCCTGGAACAGTTCAGCGAGCGTGAACGTCTGGAGCGCGGGGAAGCGGCCAAACTCGGTCTCGATCAGCCCGTGGCTCGCCGCCTCGTCGGTCATCCCCTTGGTCGGCAGCGCGGCGCAGACGAACAGGCCGAGCTTGTGCCCGTCGCGCGCCATCACCCGGCCGAGATCGCGGACCATGCCGGGATTGACGTTGCCCCCCGCCTTCACCGAGATCACCCCGGTCTCGGTCTGCCCGCCCTCGCCGACATAATAGAAATAGCCGTCGACGCCCTTGTCGCCGCCCTTCTTGCCACCCATCCACGGCCAGCCGCCGAGCTTCAGCGTGATCCACGCCTGGAACTGGTGCGGATCGTCGATGGCAAGCCGCTGCGCGCTGTCGAGATCGGCGGGGACGCCGATCGTCTCCCATTGGGCGTCGCCCTGATAACCCTCGGTCAGCCTTTTCTCGATCAGCCCGATCGCGAGATGCGTGACGTCGATCCCGATCCACTGCCGCCCGAGCTTCTGCGCCGCATCGACCGCGGTGCCGCAGCCGCAGAACGGGTCGAGCACGACGTCGCCGGGATTGGAGGAGGCGGCGACGATGCGTTCGAGGAGAGCCACCGGCTTTTGAGTCGGGTAACCGAGACGCTCCGCAGATTTCTGATTGAGCCGATCAATATCCACCCAAACGTCGCCTACAGTGACAAGACGATTTGTGAGGTCGAACGGCTCTTCGTCGAACTTTCTAGGAAATCCGCCGTCTTTCGGGAAATGAATGAGATCGTGCGAGGCCCATATATCGAGCTGCTTATTGGAGTAGCCCCAATGGCGTCCCAGTGGTGTCGGGTCGTATCCTCGCCACGGCCGTCCACTCTCGCCATCTTTGGTGACTCCAGCGCCGGTGAGTTCGAGAGTATTGTACTTGAGGCCATCGCCTCGTTTGATGAGCGTATGCGGTGGTTTGCCTTTAAGTGATTGAGCTTTCTGCGCCTTGAATTTTGCCTCTTCTGACTTGACGTAGTGGAAGATCGTATCGTGCAGCCGGGGCCATTTTCCTGACGTCCCGCGCGCATTGGTGCGCCCCCATACAATCTCGGCCTTGTAGTGTTTCGGGCTGAACACCGCATCCAGCACCAGCTTCAGATAATGGCTCGCGGTCGGATCGCAGTGGAGATAGAGGCTGCCGGTCGGCTTCAGCACGCGGTGGAGCTCGACCAGGCGGACCGCCATCATCGCGAGATACGCCATCATCGCATTCTCGCCGATCGCGGTCTTCATCGCCTGCATCAGCACATGGAGCGTGTGGTTGCCGCTCTGCGTGATGTCCATCAGCGCCGCCGACGCCGCCGGCCCCCATGCCCAGGTATCGTCGAACGCCTCGATGCTCGCATCCGCGCCGCTGCCCGACGGCGACTTGAACAGGATGTTGTAGCTGGCGTTCGAATTGAACGGCGGATCGAGATAGATGAGATCGACGCTGGCGTCCGCGATATGTTCGCGCAGCACCGCGAGGTTGTCGCCGTAATAGAGCCGATTGGTCATCGCGCCAGCATGACGGCGTGGCGCGGGATCGGCAAGCGGGAGAGCGACGACCTGGAACTGACCCAACGCGTCATTGCGAACACGGCGTAGCCGGGTGAAGCAATCCAGCGCCCAGCGAACGGAGCTGGATTGCTTCGTCGCTTCGCTCCTCGCAACGACGAGCGAGTCTGAATCCTCTCCTAAGGCCGCTCGACCCTCTCGACATGCCCGCGCAGCACCGCCGGACGGAACCACACCGGCTTGGTCCGGTGGGTCGCGAACAGCGCCGCCTGATCCGCATAATGCGGCGAAGCCACCCGCGTCGTCGCCGCGCCGAACGGCTGGATCGATCGCGACGTGACCCGGCCCGCTCTGTCCCAATCCATAAACATCAGGAAGCTGTCGCCGTGCTTCGCCACCAGCCGACCATCGTCGGCCTCGTCCCACAAGGCCATCGCGCGAAGCACGTCGGGGCCACCGTCGAGCGGCAGATCGACCTTCCCGTGGCGCAGCCTGAGCACCGTCCCGAGCGGTACGTCGATCCGACCGAAATGCTTGGTCAGATACGCCGCCGCATCGCCGAGAGCGGCGCGGGGGTCGGCTTCGGGTAGCCGCCGGTAATGCCATTTGTTCCCCGCCCGCAGCAGGATCGCGGCGAGCGCATCGGCGGGGCCGCGGCCGTCGTAATTCCGGTCCCATCGCGCCAGCAGCTTCTGCGTGTCCGCGATTCGCCCATCGCCCTTCGCATCGACCACGGCGAGATCGGCGAACCACTTCCCCGCCCAGCTCTTCCGGCTGACCGCGGTATCGTATTTGATCCGATCGAGGTCCGCCGCCGAGATCGAGGCATCCGCCCCCACCAGCTCCAGCGCGCGCGTCGCGCGGTTGGTCGTGTCGGTCTCGACCCCGAGCAGCGGCGGCTGCGGCGGGATTTCATACCCCGCGCCCGCCGCCTGATACGGCGAATTGTTGGCGTTGATCAGGAAGCCCGAACCCGGATTCACGTTCTTCGGATACGCCGCATACGGCACCGTCCCCGGCGCATAATTCGCCGACGTGTCGCCCGCCAGGACGTGCGCGTAATCGAACCCCGGTTTCCGCTTCAGGAACATCGCATTGTAGATGTACGCGATCCGCCCGGTCGCATCGGCGTAGAGGAAATTGGTCGCCGGAATCCCCTGGATCGCCATTGCGCGCTGCCACTCGCCCCAGTTCCGCGCGCGCGTGATGCGGTAATATTGCTCGACCATGCGGAGCTGGTCCGCCCCGGCATAATGGATCGCATAGGCGCCGCTGGCATTGCGGATCACCGGGCCCTGGATGGCGCGATAGACCATCTTCGGCACCGGCAGCACGAACGGCCCGAACACTTTGACCGGCAGCCAGACGCGCGCCTTCTCCAGCCGCCTCCACCGCCCGTCGAAGCGATACGCGTCGCTCGCATTGTTGAGCCTCAGCTTATAGACATCGACCAGATCGGGCCGGTCGACCGTGTTGGTCCACCCCAGCGTCTCGTTATGCCCGAGCACCGGATAGGGCACCCCGGGAAAGGTCGCGCCCGCGAAATTCCAGCCAGCACCTGAATGCACGACAAGCTCGTACCACGCGACCGGCCCGCTCCACGGCTGATGCGAATTCGACACCAGCCGGGTATGCCCGTCCGCCGACCGCGACGGCGCGACGACGAAGGCGTTGGAGCCGTTCTGGTTCCCCTCCCTCGCGGGCGGCAAAGCCTTGGGGTCCGCCGCATCGATCGCCCCCGCGCTGTCGGGCGGCAGCGGCGTGTCCCCAACCAGCGCACCGAGCACCTGGTCGAGCCCGTAGAAAAACGGCGAGCGCACAACAAAGCCCGTCGCCACATCTGCGCCGTTGACCGGGAACAGCTTGCTCAGCCGCACCTCGCCGGGGTGACGCCGCGCGTAGGCGTTCATCCCGCTCGCATAACCGTCGAGCAGCGCGCGGACATCGGCGGGCTGCTTCGCATAGTCGCGCGCCACCGTCGCGCGCGCGCCGAGCAGATGCGCGGCATAATCGACCTTCGCCCCCTCGCTCCCGATCATAGCGCCAAGCCGCCCGCGCGTCATCGCCAGCGCTTCCTGCAAGGTCGAAAAATCGTCCTCCGAATGCGCGTACGCGATGCCATAGGCGACATCGGCGTCAGTCTTCCCGAAGATATGCGGCACGCCGAATTTGTCGCGCGCGATGATGCTGTCGTATTTGTGCGCCGGCGGCGGCGCGGAACGCTCGGCGCGGAGCGGCTCCCACACCGCCAGACCGATCGCGACGAGGACGATGAGCACGACCAGCCCGATTGCGACCTTTCGGATCATTCCATCCCTTCCGTCATGCCGGACTTGTTCCGGCATCCACCGCACCGCAAATACCCCGGCGGATGATTATGGAACCGTGGATGCCGGAATAAATCCGGCATGACGAGCGGGTTCTTGTGTTGCCGAAATACAACACTATTTACCGACGAGGCAAAGGGACCAGCATGAACCTCGAAAAATTCACCGATCGCGCCAAGGGCTTCCTCCAGTCGGCGCAGACCGTCGCGATCCGCATGAACCATCAGCAGATCGCGCCCGAACATCTGTTGAAGGCGTTGCTCGAGGACGAACAGGGCATGGCCGCAGGGCTGATCTCGGCGGCGGGCGGCGATGCCAGGCGCGCGACGAGCGAGACCGATCTCGCGCTCGCGAAAATCCCCGCCGTCTCTGGATCGGGCGCGCAGAGTACGCCGGGGGTCAACAATGACGCGGTGCGCGTACTCGACCAGGCCGAGCAGATCGCGCAGAAAGCGGGCGACAGCTTCGTCACCGTCGAACGCCTGCTCGTCGCGCTGGCGCTGTCGCTCAACACCGCCGCAGGCAAGGCGATCAAGGCATCGGGCGCGACCCCCGAGGCGCTCAACACCGCGATCAATGACCTGCGCCAGGGCCGCACCGCCGACACCGCCGGCGCCGAGGACCGCTACGACGCATTGAAGAAATTCGCGCGCGACCTGACGCAGGCGGCGCGCGACGGCAAGCTCGATCCGGTCATCGGCCGCGACGAGGAAATCCGCCGCACGATTCAAATTCTCGCGCGCAGGACGAAGAACAACCCTGCCCTCATCGGCGAACCCGGCGTCGGCAAGACCGCGATCGCCGAAGGCCTCGCGCTGCGCATCGCCAACGGCGACGTCCCCGATACGCTCAAGGGTCGCCGCCTGATGGCGCTCGATCTCGGCGCGCTGATCGCGGGCGCGAAATATCGCGGCGAGTTCGAGGAGCGGCTGAAGGGCGTGCTCGACGAGGTGAAAGCCGCCGAGGGCGACGTGGTCCTGTTCATCGACGAGATGCACCAGCTGATCGGCGCGGGAAAATCCGAAGGTGCGATGGACGCGGGCAATCTGCTCAAACCCGCGCTCGCGCGCGGCGAGCTCCACTGCGTCGGCGCGACGACGCTCGACGAATATCGCAAATACGTCGAGAAGGACCCCGCGCTCCAGCGGCGCTTCCAGCCTGTCTTCGTCGGCGAGCCGACGGTCGAGGACACGATCAGCATCCTGCGCGGCCTCAAGGACCGTTACGAACTTCACCACGGCGTCCGCATCACCGATGGCGCGATCGTCGCAGCTTCGACTCTATCGAACCGCTACATCACCGACCGCTTCCTCCCCGACAAGGCGATCGACCTGATGGACGAGGCCGCGAGCCGCATCCGCATGGAAGTGGAATCGAAGCCCGAGGAGATCGAAAACCTCGACCGCCGCATCATCCAGCTCAAGATCGAGCGCGAGGCGCTGAAGAAGGAGACCGACGCCGCCTCGGTCGATCGACTAGGCAATCTCGAATCCGAACTCGCCAATCTCGAACAGCAATCCGCCGAACTGACCACGCGCTGGCAAGCCGAAAAGGACAAGATCGGCGCCGCGGCGAAATTGAAGGAACAGCTCGATGCCGCCCGGATCGAACTCGATCAGGCGCAGCGCGAGGGCAATCTCGCGCGCGCCGGCGAGCTTTCCTACGGCACGATCCCGGGCTTGCAGAAACAGCTCGACGACGCGCAGGGCGCGACCAAGGGCGCGATGCTCCGCGAGGAAGTCACCGCCGAGGACATCGCCGGTGTCGTCGCGCGCTGGACCGGCATCCCGGTCGATCGCATGCTCGAAGGCGAGCGCGAAAAGTTGCTCAACATGGAAGCCGCGATCGGCAAGCGCGTCATCGGCCAGAGCGACGCGGTCCACGCGGTCTCGACCGCGGTCCGCCGCGCGCGCGCCGGGCTACAGGATCCGAACCGCCCGCTCGGCTCGTTCCTGTTCCTCGGCCCCACCGGCGTCGGCAAGACCGAATTGACCAAGGCGCTCGCCGAATTCCTGTTCGACGATGCCTCGGCAATGGTCCGCATCGACATGAGCGAGTTCATGGAAAAGCACGCCGTCGCCCGCCTGATCGGCGCGCCCCCCGGCTATGTCGGGTACGAGGAAGGCGGCGTCCTGACCGAGGCGGTGCGGCGCCGCCCCTATCAGGTCGTACTGTTCGACGAGGTCGAAAAGGCGCATGGCGACGTCTTCAACGTGCTTCTCCAGGTGCTCGACGACGGCCGCCTCACCGACGGCCAGGGCCGCACCGTCGATTTCAGCAACACCCTCATCATCCTGACGAGCAACCTCGGCAGCCAGTATCTCGCCAACCTCGACGAGGGGCAGGATGTCGAGACCGTCGAGCCGCAGGTGATGGAAATCGTCCGCGCGCACTTCCGCCCCGAATTCCTCAACCGCCTCGACGAGATCATCCTGTTCCATCGGCTGAGCCAGGCGAACATGGCGCCGATCGTCGATATCCAGGTCGCGCGAGTCGGCAAGTTGCTCGCCGACCGCAAGATCACGCTCGACCTCACCGACGCCGCGCGCGAATGGCTCGGGCGGGTGGGCTACGATCCGGTCTATGGCGCGCGGCCATTGAAGCGCGCGGTCCAGCGCTACCTGCAGGATCCGCTCGCCGACCTGATCCTGCGCGGCGAGGTCAAGGACGGATCGACCGTCAAGGTCGATGAAGGCGACGGCAAGCTGGCGCTGGCGGTCGGATAATCACCCGATCCGCCGCGCCTTCACCCCCGGCCCCATCTTGAAGCTCATCTTGTAACTGCCGAGCGTCCCGCGCCGGATCGTCACCGGCTCGCCAACCCGCGGGCTGCGGCCGAGGACGAGGCCGTCGGTCTGCGCCCAGCGCGCGCCGTCCTCCAGCGTGATGATGAAGCCATCCTGGCCGCGCGCCACCGCCTTGATCGTCCCGACGATTTCCTTGAGTTCGTCCTCATCGTCGCGCCCGCGTTCATCCTTGTGACCGCCGAAGATGCCGAAGTCTGGAATGCTGAACCCGAACAACTTGCGCCGCGTCTGCCGCACATCCTCGCGATCGACGATCGCGACGTCGCCCTTGTTTCGCGCCGCATCGAGCTGCGCGACGCTTTCGTCGAAACACGCGAGCCGCGCCTTGTCGTCGGAGAGCGTCCGGCATTCGAAGACCTTGGCGACCGCGGTGGGGGATTTGGCGTCCTGCGCCATCACGGCCGTCGTCGAAGCGAGCGCGCCGAGCGCGAGGATAGTGATCGATCGTCTCATCGGCATTGACTCCCCCGGGATTGCGAGGCCGGTCCTCCAGAAGACCAGTCCTCTAGAAAGAATCGTCGGCCGCCACAACGGGGGAGCGGGCCGGGACGCGGCATGTGGCCAAATTGTTACACGTCGCTCCATTCTTGTTCGAAACCATCGCAAGCGATTGATTGCCGCGCTGGTCCTCCTGTAACGAGCGTCGCAGCACCGCGCATGACGGATTGGCGAACGCGCGTCGCACATATCAACGAAGGGGAATATTGATGAGTGGTAGAACGATCCGGCAGCGGCTGCTTGCGACCACGACGGTCGCGGGCGCGGCCCTGCTTGCGATGCCCGCTTTTGCGCAGACCACGCAGGAAGCGCCGACCGCTCCCGCGGTGGACAATCCGGCTCCTACGACTCCGCCCGCGGTATCGTCCGACGGCGCGCAGGTCGCCAACACCAGCACCGGCGGCGACATCGTCGTCACCGGGTCGCGCATTCCGCACCCCGATCTCGAATCGGCCAGCCCGGTCACGATCGTCGGCGCGCAGGAAGTCGCGGTTTCGGGCGTGACCCGCACCGAGGATCTTCTGAACGCGCTGCCGCAGGTCTTCGCCGGCCAGGGCGGCAACATCGCCAACGGCGCCACCGGCACCGCGACCGTCGATCTTCGCGGCCTCGGCTCGGTTCGTACGCTCGTTCTCGTCAATGGTCGGCGACTCGTCCCGGGCGATCCGCGCAGCCCGGCGCAGGACATCAACATCATCCCCGCCGCGCTCATCAAGCGCGTCGACGTCCTGACCGGCGGCGCCTCGTCGGTGTACGGCGCGGACGCGGTCTCGGGCGTCGTCAACTTCGTGTTGGACACCGAATATGACGGCTTCAAGGTTGATGCCCAGTACAACTTTTACAACCATAACAACCGCCACAACGACAATGTCATCAACGCGCTCAACGCGCGCGGCTTCGGTTATCCGAAGGGTCTGACCACCGACGGCGGCGGGATCGACGTGTCGGCGGTGTTCGGCGCGGGCTTCGACGATGGCCGCGGTCACGTCACCGCTTACGGCAACTACCGCAAGATCGATCCGGTCACGCAGGATCTGCGCGACTATTCATCCTGCGCACTCAGCGCGAACTCGGCCGCGGCCGCGGGAACGCTTGGCCGCGGTTACAATTGCGGCGGTTCTGGAACCTCGGCTCAGGGGTCGTTCTACACGGGCGGCGCCTATTACAACGTCCAGGGCAACCAGTTCGTCCCGGGCCAGATTCTGTTCAACTACGCGCCGTACAATTATTTCCAGCGTCCCGACGAACGCTACACCGCGGGCTTCTTCGCGCATTATGATGTGGCGGACGCTTTCAAGCCCTACGCCGAATTCATGTTCATGGACGATCGCTCAATCTCGCAGATCGCTCCGTCGGGCGATTTCTTCAGCACTAATACGATCAACTGCGACAATCCGCTGCTCTCCGCGCAGCAGAGCGGCATCCTGGGATGCTCCGGCGCAAACCCGCCCGCGACGGTTCCGCTCTACATCGGTCGTCGCAACGTCGAAGGCGGCGGTCGCCGGGACGATCTTCAGCACACCACCTATCGCGGCGTGATCGGCGCGAAGGGCGATGTTGCGAAGGGCGTCAGCTATGATGCCTCCTACCAGTACAGCCGGGTGAATTTCGCGCAGACCTATCGCAACGATTTCTCGATCTCGCGCATCACCAAGGCGATCGACGTCATCACCGATCCCGCGACGGGCCAGCCGGCCTGCCGTTCGGCGGTAAACGGCACCGATCCGGATTGCGTCCCCTACAATATCTTCACGACCGGGGGCGTGACCCAGGCAGCGCTGAACTATCTGCAGGTGCCGCTGTTCTCGCGTGGCCAGACGACCGAGCAGATCGCCAACGGCTCGGTCACGATCCTCGGCAGCGAATATGGCGTCGTCAGCCCGTTCGCGACCGAAGGCTTCGCGATCAACGTCGGCGGCGAATATCGCAAGGAGACGCTGAACTTCGAGGTCGATTCGAACTTCCGCAGCGGCGACGGCGCGGGTCAGGGTGGCCCGACCACCCCGACCGCGGGTCAGTTCGACGTTCGCGAGGGCTTCGTCGAAGCCTCGCTGCCGCTCGTCCAGGACCGTCCGTTCTTCGAGGATCTGCGTTTCGGCGCCGGTTACCGGTATTCGAAGTACAAGGTCGATGGTAACGGTGTGAAGAACTCGTTCAGCACCGATACCTACAAGTTCGAGGGCAATTGGGCTCCGGTTCGCGACATCAAGCTGCGTGCCAGTTACAACCGCTCGGTCCGCGCGCCGAATATCGTCGAACTTTTCGCGGCGCAGAGCATAAATCTTGACGGTTCGACCGATCCTTGCACGACGACGAATACCTCGTCGGGTGTTGTCCCGCCGACCGCGACCCAGGCACAGTGCGCGCTCACCGGTCTTAGTGCGGCGCAATACGGCAACGTCGCGGGCAATCCGGCGAACCAGTATAACGGACAACTGGGCGGCAACCCGAACCTGACGCCCGAAGTCGCCGATTCGTACACTGCGGGCGTCGTCCTCACGCCGACGTTCCTCCGCGGCTTCCAAGCGACGGTCGATTACTTCAACATCAAGTTGCGCAATCAGATCGGCGTTCTCGGCGCGGACAACATCATCAACCAGTGCATCACGACGGGCGCGCCGGCCTATTGCAGCCTCATCAATCGCGGCGCATCGGGCCGTCTCGATCGTCCAGACGGTTTCGTGGTCGATACCAACCTCAACGCCGGCAAGCTCTCGACCAAGGGCATCGACGTGACGTTGGCGTACACCCGCGAAATCGGACGTTTCGGGACTCTCGGGTTGAGCATGGTTGGCACCTATCTCGACTCGCTGGTTACCGAGTCGGTCGGCGCCGCTCCTTATGACTGCAAGGGTTACTATGGTAACATCTGCGGCACGCCGAACCCCGAATGGCGTCACAAGGCCCGTGCGACGTTCACGCTGCCGCAGGGACCGAGCGGCTCGCTCGCGTGGCGGTATTTCTCCGGCGTCGACAACGACCAGGTTTCGGGTGACAACGCCAACCCTGGCGGCGCGGGTACCCGTCCTGGCAACGCCCGGATCGACTCGCAGAGCTACTTCGATCTGTCGTTCTCCTATCCGGTCGCCGACAAGTTCACCTTCCAGGTGGGCGCCAACAACATCCTGGACCGCGAGCCGCCGATCAACGGCCTCGGCCTGGCGGTGCGCGGCAACGGCAACACCTTCCCGCAGGTGTACGACGGCCTCGGCCGCTACATCTTCGCCGGTGTCACGCTGGACCTTTAGTCCAGCCGACACCGCCCGAAGCGGAAAGAATGGAACGGCGGGCCGAAAGGTCCGCCGTTTCCTTTTGTGCGCTCGTCTGGCATCACCGCCCGGTGGAAAGCAATGTGATCGACCATGACCTTGACGCGCGCGAGGCGGAGGCCGATCGCGCCGCCGCCGCTCGCGATATCCCGACCGCCCGGCGGCTGTTGCGCGGCATCGTCGACGCCGCCCCCGACCGCGTCGAAACCTGGCTGAAGCTCGCCGCGATGTGCCGCGCCGCGGGCGACGTGCCCGCCGCGCTCAACGCCATCGGCGGCGCGCTCCGGGTCGATCCGCTTCACTTCATCGCGCTGCTCAGCAAGGGCAAGCTGCTCGAGGCCGCGGGCGACCCTCAGGAGGCCGCGCGCACCTATACCCGCGCTCTCGCTCAGGCGCCCGAGGACGAGACGCCCCCGCCCGGCCTGCGCGCGATGATCGATCACGCCACCGCCGTCCGCGATGCGTACGCGCAAGACGTCGCCGACACCTGGGACCGCGCGATCGCCGCCGACCCTGCGGTGTCGGACGCCGAACGTCGCCACCTCGGTCGCTTCAAATCGAACGCGCTGCGCGATACGCGCGTCTGGCATTCGGACCCGACGCACTACCACTATCCCGGCCTCGTCGAACGCGAGTTCCACGACCGTGAGGACTTTCCCTGGCTCGCCGCGCTCGAAGCCGCGGCCCCCGAAATCCGCCGCGAATGCCAGGCGCTGCTCGACGCGCGCACCGCGCGCGCCGAGCCCTATATCCGCTACGCCGACGATACCCCCGTCCGGCAGTGGGCCGCGCTCAACAATTCGATGGACTGGACCGCCTTCCACCTGCTCCACGGCGGTCAGCGCATCGCCGAGAATGCCGATCGCTGCCCCGCGACGATGGCGGCGCTGGAACACGTCGATCAGCCGCACATCGCCAATCGCGGCCCCAACGCGATGTTCTCGCTGTTGCGACCGAACACCCGTATCCCGCCGCACACCGGCATCGCCAACACCCGGCTCGTCTGCCATCTGCCGCTGATCATCCCCCCGAACTGCTGGTTCCGCGTCGGTGCCGAGCGCCGCGAATGGCGTATCGGCGAGGCGCTCGTCTTCGACGACACGATCGAGCACGAAGCCGCCAACGACAGCGGCGAGCCCCGCGTCGTCCTCATCATCGACCTGTGGCATCCCGGCCTGAGCGGCGCCGAGCGTGCCGCCGTCGTCCGGATCATGGAAGCCGACGAAGCGGAGCACGGGGCGCCGCTGTGACGCCCGCGGTGCGCGCGAGCGAGCCGTTCGACACGATGCTCGCCCTTACCCGCGCGCGGCCCGATCGCGCCGATCTCGCTGTGGCGCTGGGGCTGCGCGCACTCGACGAACGACGCGAGGAGGACGCGCTCCCCGTCCTGACCGATGCCGCCACGCGCACCCCGGGCAACGTCAACCTGCTCCACGTCCTCGGGCTGCTGCACCGCGCGATCGGCGATCTCGCGCCGGCGATCGACGCCTTCGATCGCGCGCTCGCGCAGGGACCGGGGTCGGCGCGTCTCGTCCACGCCCGCGCGCGGGTCGCGCAGGACGCGGGCTTGCCGAGTCTCAACTGGTACGCCCGTGCACGCCGCCTCGCCCCCAACGATGCCGACGTCATCCTCGGCGAAGCGGCGGCGTTGCTCGCGGCGCGCCGACACCGAAAGGCCGAACAACTCCTGATCGACACGCTCGACCAGCACCCGGGGTGGATCGCGGGCCACGCGGCGCTGATCCGGATGCGCCACGCCGGCGGCGGATCGGACAAGGCCTTCGCGCAACTCGACCGCGCGATCGCGGGGGCGCCCGGCGACCCGCGCCTCCATCGCCTGAAGGTCACCGCGCTCCATCGCGGCGGCGACGACGAAGCCGCGCTGCGCGCGCTGCGGGCGGCGCGCGCCGCGCTTGGCGACGATGAGGTGACGCGGAGCCTGACCGCCATCCTCGCCACCGAGCACGACAGCATCTCCGCCGCGGACGCCGCCTTCGCCCGGGTCGAGCCGCTGTCGCAACCCGATCTCGCGATCCACTGGCTCAGGCATCTGCTCCGCCGCGGCGAGCCCGAGCGCGTTTCGGCGCTCCACGGCGATCTGGCGCCGCCGAACGCGGAGGTCGTTTGGCCGTATCTGTCGCTCGCATGGCGGCTGCTCGGCGATCCGCGCCACGATTGGCTCGATGGTCCGCATTTCGTCAAGGTGATCGACTTCGGCGAGGATTGGCCGCTGCTGCCGCAACTCGCCGAAACCTTGCGCGCGCTACACGTCAGCGACGGCCAGCCGCTCGATCAGTCGGTGCGCGGGGGGACGCAGACCGACGGCCCGCTGCTCCACCGGATCGATCCGGTCATCGCGGCGCTTCGCGAGCGACTGCGCCTCGAAGTGGCGGCGTACATCGCCGCGCTTCCCGCGCCCGATCCGGCGCACCCGTTGCTCGGACACATCCCGGCGCACCCCCGATTCGTCGGTTCCTGGTCGGTCCGTCTCGCCGGAGGCGGCTTCCATGAGGCGCATATCCACGGCGAGGGGCGGATCAGTTCCGCCTTCTACATCAGTCTGCCCCCTGCTGACGGCGTCGACAAATCCGGCTGGCTCACGCTCGGCGAACCGCAGCCGTCGCTCGGCGTTCAGGTCGATCCCATCCGCGAAATCGAGCCGCGTCGCGGCCGTCTGGTCCTGTTCCCATCGACGATGTGGCACGCGACGCGCCCCTTCGTTCGCGGCGAGCGCCTGACGACCGCATTCGACGTCGCTTGAATTTTCAGGCGTTTCATGCCATATTTCACGCAATTCAGGAGTATCGATATGCGCATTGTAATTTTCGCGGCGTTGGTGTGTGCCGCTGTCCCGGCGTTGGCGGAACCCGGCGACAAGTCCAAGTCGCTTGATCCGAATCAAGTGATTTGCCGCAGCGAACCCATCGTCGGCAGTCGTCTTGCGACGGAACGCAAATGCCTGACGCGGATTCAGTGGAAGCAGCAGCAGGACGAGCAGCGCAAGACGGTCGATCGTATCCAGACCCAGCGCGCTTTGCCGGGTGGCTGATCGGCTCCGGTCGCCTCTCCCGCGCTTCAATCCAGCGAATAGCCCAGTCGATCGATCCACGGCTGAAGGATTGGTATGACCGGGGCCATGGCCTCCCGATAGCGTAACCACCGTCCGGTGGCCCGCGTGTAAAGCGGTTCGGCGACCTGCGTGTAGCTTGGAGATCCGATCGAGCCGCGCGCGGCGGCGCTGTCTTGATGCGCCAGGAGTCGCGGGGTCCATTCCAGGCCGGCGAAACCGGCAAGCTGGCGCAGTTCCGTTTCGGGGTCGGCGATCAGCCGCTCGTACCGCACCGTCGCGACATGGATCGGCAGGACCTCGCGGCACCGATGCCAATATGCGAACACGCTGTCGTATAGCCGCGCGGTCCCGAACACATCGAAGAAATTGGCGACGTTCGCATCCATCACCGCGCTGGTGATGAAGCAGCTCAACACCACGTCGCACGGATGACGCTCCACGAACACGAAACGCGCGTCGGGAAATATGCGGTGAAGGA
The DNA here is from genome assembly GCA_038236185.1 of Sphingomonadales bacterium. Taxonomy (GTDB): domain Bacteria; phylum Pseudomonadota; class Alphaproteobacteria; order Sphingomonadales; family Sphingomonadaceae; genus Sphingomonas. The sequence goes on from JBBSTE010000014.1 coordinate 50,199, forward strand.
TCGGGGTGCTGCCCAGCGCCAATGGATGCTTGTCGACGATCAGCTTGCCCGCGGTATCGGGTTCGACCTTCGCCACTTCCGCGAAATATCGCGCGCGCAGCGTCGCGATCTCGCGCAGTGAAAGATCGGCGAGTCGTTTGATCGAGCCGAACCCTTCGGCGACGCGATCGATCACCGGCTCTTCTTCGAGAACAATCGCATCGGGATGTCCGCTCAACATCGTGTCGATCAGCGTCGTGCCCGATCGCGGAAACCCGAAGATGAAGAGCGGCGGCCGGCGTCCATCGATCGCGGCGGGCTGCGGCGTCCAATCCGCGTACCATTCGGGCGTGATCACCGAACGCATGCGATCGAACTGATCGCGATACTCGGCCGCACGAACCGCCGAGTCGCTCGCCGACGCGGCCAAATGCGCGTTCGCTTCGGTGAAGGCGGCGAAAGCGGCGGCGGTATCGCCACGCCGGTCGGCGATATCGCCGATCAATTGCGCGCGCGAAGCGCGATCAACATCAACGGGCGCATCCTCGATGGCGACCCACGCCTCGTCGAGTCGCCCGTCACCGCGAAGCGCCCGCGCGCGTAGCAACGCGGTGCGTTCGGGCGGAATCCACGCGTTCTCGGGGGCGTCGAACAAGTCCAGCAAGGCGCGATTGCGGTTGGTCCGCTCGTACGTCCGTCCCAGCCCCAGAAGCGCCTGCTCGAGTCGCGGCTTGATCGCCAGCGCGCGCTCGAAAAGCGTCTCGGCGCGGTCGAACGCCTTGCACGTGAAGGCGACGTCGGCGATCTCGCTCAGCATATCCGGACTGTCCGGAGCGAGGCGTTCGGCGATGACCAGGCTCGCCAGGGCTTCTCCGGTCTTTCGATCGCCCGCCAACGCCCGACCCAGCTCCAGCCGCGCGGCGGCGTTGTTCGGATCGCGCATCACCGCATTGCCCGCAGCCTCGATCGCCGCTGGATAATCCTTCGCGGCGACGTGGGCGCGCGCGAGATTGATCCAATACGTGATCGCGGTCGGGCGCAGGCCGGTCGCGCGCAGCCCCGCCTCGATCGCGCCCGGCGGATCGTTGAGGACGATCCGCGAAGCCGCGAGTCCGTCCCAGCTCTCGAAATCGGCGCCGTCGGCGCGCGTCAGCGCGGAGAATGCTTCGGCGGCCTCGTCCGCTCGCCCAACCCGCAACAAGGCCTGGCCGCGAATGCGCGACATCTCACGACCGATCGGGGTCTCGATCGCGGCGAGCGGCGCCGCGAGCGCCTCGGCCTCCTCGCTCGCGCCGCTGCTCAACAGCGCTCGGCCGAGCTCGACCTTCGCGGCGGATTCGTTCGGCGCGAGTTCGACCGAACGCCGCAAATGCGCGATCCCGCGTGCCAGGTCGCCCTGCCGGCAACACAGGACGCCGACGAACATCGCGAGCCCGGCGTCGCCGGGCCGCGCCGCCAGATCGGCCTCGCCCGCCGCGATCGCGCCCGCGATGTCGCCCGCTTTGGCGAGCGCCAGCGCGCGGGGAACCTGATCTTGCACGTCGCTCAATCCGAAAATCCTGCGTTATTTAAAGGTGCGCGATAATGCCGCCACCTGCCCGACGACCGCGTATACAGCGCCTGCCGCACCTGCCAATTGCTCGCGGTGCGCACCGCCGCATCCGCCGCGCCGGGATCGAGCAGGCCCGGCTCGGGCGAAACCCCGATGAAATCGAGCGTCGCGCGCACCTCGCGGTCGGGATCGCGGATCAGCCGGTCATAGTCGAGCGTATGAATGTCGTCGGGATAGAGCGCGCGCCAATGCGCCATCAGCCGACGATACTCCGCCTCGACATGCGCGATATCGGCAAGGTCGGTCGCATAACCGAGCGCCGGCCCGGCATGGAGCGCGAAGATCGAAATCGCGGTATCGCGCGGATCGCGCACCGTGTGGATGATCCGGGCGTACGGAAACATCCGCTTGATCAGGCCGATGTGGAGAAGATTGTCGGGCCGCTTGTCGACGAGCAGCGAATCGCAGCGACGCGCGGCGGTTTCGGCGAGATACCGGTCGCGAAGCGCCGCGATCGTCGCGTCTGGCGCGCGCGCCGCGCTCTCGGGATAGGGCTGGGGCGAATCCGCGATCAACGCGGGGAGAACGTCGAGCTCGCCGCCCGCGACAATGCCGCTGTGCCGCGAGAGGATCGTCTCGGCGAGCGTCGATCCCGATCGGAACATCCCGCAGAGGAAGATCGGCGCGGCCTCCTCCGCGCCCGTCTTTCCGGCAGGTTCGGGAAACGCGGCGATGATCCGGTCGATCAGGCGCGAAAAATCGGCGCGGTCGAAGCGCAGGCCCGCCGCCGCCGCGATGGCGGCGCTCTCGCGGTTCGCCGCCGCGAACGCCGCGAACGCCGCGTCGTAATCGCCCGACCGATCGAGCGCATCGCCCAGCGCGAAGCCGAGATCGGCGCGATCCTCCGCGCGGTCCGCGGCATTGATCGCCTCGCGCACCCGCGCGAGAAGCGAGTCGCCAGCACCCGCCGCATCGCTCACCCCGACCAGCCGCGCCAGCGCCAGCGCATCGCCCGGCGCCACGTCGAGCGCGCGCGCATAAGCCGCACGCGCGCCTTCACGATCGCCGACATCCTCGTGATGGTTGCCGAGGTTGAGCAACGCCGGGAGGTATCGCGGATTGAGCGCCAGCGCCGCCTCCAGTTCCGCTCGCGCCGCCGCCGCCTGCCCGAGATCGTCGGCCAGAATCACCCCGCGCTGGAGATGCGCCTCCTCGGGCGCGTCCACGCCGAGTTCCAGCGCACGGGCGTACGCGTCCAGCGCCCCGGAAAAATCGCGCGTCGCGCGCAGCGCCATCGCCAGGTTGAACCAGCTGTTCGGCAGATCGGGCCACGTCGCCAGCAGGCGGCGATACGCCGGCGCCGCCTCCGCCATCCGCCCTTCGTGGAACAGCCGCGACGCCTCGCGCAGCAATACCTGAACCTCGTCGGGAATCACCCGCGACTATTCCATCGACCCGGCGAGCAGCAGCGGATCGATTCGCGCGTCGCGCCACTTCATGCCCCAATGCATATGCGGGCCCGTCGCGCGCCCGGTCGCGCCGACCCGCCCGATCCGCTGCCCGCGCACCACCCGCTCGCCGACCTGCACGTCGATCTCGGACAGATGCAGGAACGCGCTGTTAAGCCCCATGCCGTGATCGAGGATGATCAGATTGCCTTCGAGCGTGAAGGGATGGTCGGTCGCCAGCACTATCACGCCGTCGGCGGGCGCGAGCACCGGCGTCCCCTTCGGCATCGCCACATCGACCCCAGAATGGAACGACCCCGGCACCCCGCGATAGACGCGCTGCGCCCCGAACAGCCCCGACACGCGGCCGTGTACCGGCCAGGCGAAGCGCTGGCGCCAGCCCGAGGTATCGACGTCGATCCGCCGCACCGCCGCGATCTGCGCGAGTTCAGCGGGTCGCAGCCGCGAGAATTCGGCGCTGCTATGCCCTGCCGTCAGCGCCGCATCGACCTTCTCGATCCGCCAGCCGCCCGGCGCGACCGACAGCGGCTCGCTGAAGCGCCGCCCGTCGTCGATTGTCGCGGTCAGCGTCGCGGCGGCGGGCGCGTCGCGATCGAACGCGATCAGAAAGCGGCGGTCGGGCGCAAGCGCGACCGCCGCGCCGTCCAGCGCTAGCGCTACCGTCCCCTCGGGCGCCGTCCCGAGCACGACACCGCCCTGGCGCGCCGCGCCTTCCAAAGTGAAGCGCAGCGGCTTCTGCGGTGGAGCCGCACGCGGTGGCGGCGAAACGGGCGAGGGCAGCTCGGCAGGAGCGACCGCCGCGCCGACGCAGCTGCCGAGCACGAGCAGGACCGCGGGTATCAGCGCACGGCGTCCGGCGCGCCTCATTGCGGCGCCAATGCCTCCATCGCCAATGCCGCGCTCGCGAACGGCGCCTGGCGCACGACATCCCAATAGCGCAATTCCTCGAGCGTGATCCGCGCGCCCGAGATCGCACAGACGACATGATCGCCCGGGCTCAAGACGCGAAAACCATTTGCGCCATATTGCAGCCGCGCCGGGCGATCGGTGTTGGACATCAGCATGGCGCGGCTCCTTAAAGCAAGGTCGGTTGTTCGGGCCTGGCGGCAGGATAGGTCTTCGTGTGCTCACGCTCAACCTTGGCCTCGACCACATCGTCGCGGAACCAGATCGTGAAGGCCCCCGCGCCGCGCGCCGCCGCCGCGGTTGTCAGCGTCCGGCCGTCGCGCGCGGTCACCCGCGCATAGCCGCGCTGCAAGATCGTGTCGGGATTGACCGAGTCGAGCAGCCGCCCGAGGTCGGCCAGCCGCGCCTTCGCCGCCTCGACCTGCCGCAGCAACATCGCGGGACGCAGCGCCCCCGCCTGCCGATCGAGCAAGCCCCGCGCCGCCGCCACCCGCCGCTCCAGCGCACGATCCGCCCGCAGCCCCGCGTCATCGACCCGCTGGCGCTGCGGCCCGAGCAACCGGTCGCGCGTCGGCAGCAACCGCGCCAGCGCATCGAGCCGCTCGCGCCCACGCTCGGCATAGCGCCGCGCACATCGCTCGACGCGCTGCGCATAGCCCTCGATCGTCAGTCGCAGATCGGCGAGCACCGGCACCGCGAGCTCCGCCGCCGCGGTCGGGGTCGGCGCGCGCAGATCGGCGGCATGGTCGCACAGCGACGTGTCGGTCTCATGCCCCACCGCCGAGATGATCGGGATCGAACACTCCGCCACCGCCCGGACGACGACCTCCTCGTTGAATGTCCACAAATCCTCGATCGAGCCGCCGCCGCGCGCGACGATGACGAGGTCGGGCCGCGGCACATTGCTCCCTTCAACCAGCGCATCGAATCCCCGCACCGCCGCCGCGACTTCCTCCGCCGCGCCATCGCCCTGCACCTTGACCGGCCAGACGATGACATGCGTCGGACAGCGATCCTCCAGCCGGTGGAGGATGTCGCGGATCACCGCGCCCGTAGGCGACGTCACCACCCCGATGACGCGCGGCAGGAACGGCAACGGCTTCTTGCGGCCTGCATCGAACAGCCCCTCCGCCGCCAGCGCGGCACGGCGCTTCTCGAGCAGCGCCATCAGCGCCCCCGCGCCCGCCAGCTCCATCCGCTCGATGACGATCTGGTATTTCGACCGCCCCGGATATGTCGTCAGCCGCCCCGTCGCGATCACCTCCGCGCCGTCCTCGGGTCGGAACGCGAGTGCACCCGCCTGCCCCTTCCAGATCACCGCGTCGATCACCGCGGCATCGTCCTTCAGGCACAGATACGCATGCCCCGAGGCGACGCGCTTATACCCCGAAATCTCGCCGCGCAGCCGGACATGCCCGAACTCGCCCTCGACCATCCGCTTGAGCTTCATCGAAAGCTCGCCGACCGACAACGCCAGCGCGTTGTCGCCGGGGATGGCGTCGGCTACCAGCCGGGCGGGTGGATCGAAAACGGGGTCGGACATTTTGAAAGTTCTGCTGATCGGATCGGGGGGCCGCGAACACGCGCTCGCCTGGAAGCTCGCGCAATCGAAAGGGTTAGATACGCTCTACGCCGCGCCCGGCAACCCCGGCATCGCCGCGCACGCGACGATCGTCGATCTCAACCCGGCGGATCACCGCGCTACCGTCGACTTCGTCCGCCGTCAGCAGATCGGCCTCGTCGTCATCGGTCCCGAAGCGCCGCTGGTCGATGGCCTCGCGGACAACATCCGCGCGATCGGCGTCCCCGTTTTCGGCCCCGGCCGCGAGGCGGCGAAGCTCGAAGGATCGAAGGGCTTCACCAAGGATTTATGCGCGCGCGTCGGCATCCCGACCGCCGCCTATTTCCGCGTCACCTCGAAGGACGGCGCGCTCGCCGCGATCGAGGATTTTGGCGAGCAATGCGTCATCAAGGCGGACGGCCTCGCCGCGGGCAAGGGCGTCGTCGTGGCGATGTCGCGCGCCGACGCCGAGGCCGCGATCGCCGAGCTCTTCGCCGACGGCAAGGCGGAGGCGGTCATCGAGGAATTCCTCGACGGCGAGGAAGTCAGCCTGTTCGTCCTCAGCGACGGCACGACCACCGCCTCGTTCGGCTCGGCGCAGGACCACAAGCGCGTCGGCGACAGCGACACCGGCCCCAACACCGGCGGCATGGGCGCGTACAGCCCCGCGAGCATCCTCACCGCCGACCTCGAGGAACAGGCGTTAGGCGAAATCGTCCGCCCAACGATCGACGCGCTCGCCGCCTCGGGCACGCCCTATGTTGGGGTGCTCTACGCCGGCCTGATGCTGACCCCCGACGGCCCGAAGCTGATCGAATATAACGTCCGTTTCGGCGATCCCGAATGCCAGGTGCTGATGGCGCGGTTCGATGGCGACCTGCTCGAAACGCTGCTCGCGGTTGCGGAAGGGCGCCTCGCCGACATCGCCGAGCCGAAATTCTCGAACCAGGTCGCTCTCACGGTGGTGATGGCCGCGAACGGCTACCCGGGCACGCCCGAAACCGGAGGCGCGATCTGCGGCATCGACGCGACGGAAGCGATCGGCGCGACGGTCTTCCAGGCCGGCACCCGCACAGCGAAGGACGGCATCGTCGCAAATGGCGGCCGCGTTCTCGCGGTCACCGCCACCGGCAAAACCATCGGCGAAGCTCGCGACGCCGCCTACGCCGGCGTCGAGGCGATCGACTTCCCCACCGGCTTCAACCGAAACGACATCGGCTGGCGCGAAATCGAGCGCGCGAGTAAGCGTTAGATAGAGGCGACGAAGCCTTACCCTCTCCCGCTTTCGCGGGAGAGGGAGGGCCCCGCCGCCGTCAGGCGGTGGGAGGGTGAGGGTCTTCTTCTTTTTGCGAGCAAGGAAAAGAAGAAGACCCTCACCCAACCCTCTCCCGCGAACGCGGGAGAGGGCTAAGAAAATCGAACGGGAACCCCATTCATGCCCCAACGCGTAGCCGAAACCGGCCTCCTCACCGCCACCACGCTGACGATCATCCTGATCCTCGCGGTCGTCACGATCCTCGGCATTCTGTGGGGCATGCGCCTGAAGCGCCAGCGCCGCGAAGCCGACCGCATCGAGATCGCCCGGGTCGAGGACGAAGGCGGCACCGCGATCGACCCCGAGGCGCCGATCGCCCCGGACGACGCCGTGTCACCACCGCCCGTCGCGGTCCCCACCGCCCCGGTCCCGGTCGCGCCCTCACCGCCACCGCTCGACGACGGTCCGGTGATCGCCACGCCCGCACCCGAACCCAGCCTTTCCGATGAACCCGTCGCCGCCGCCGCACCGAGGGCGGCTTCCCCCGCCAGCGAAGCCGCCCCGGACTACGAAATCGCGCCGCCGACCTCCAGCGACGGCGAACGCCCAGTCATCCAGATTAAGGGCCTCGGCCCAAAGGTGGCCGCGCGCCTCGCCGAACTCGGCATCACCAATGTCGGCCAGATCGCCGCGCTCGACACCAGCGAAGCCGAACGCCTCGACGCCCAGCTCGGCGCCTTCACCGGCCGCATAGCCCGCGACCGCTGGATCGAACAGGCGCGATTTCTGGCGGCGGGCGATGTGAAAGGGTTTGAAGCGGTTTTCGGGCGGCTCTAGGCCGGCTCTAGGCGCGCAGCAAAGCAGCGCGCCGATGCGATCGGCGAAGCCCGGTCGCAAGAGCCGGCCCGGCCGGCGCGGGTTTAGGCGCGTCCGACCGCGGGGGGTTTAGTACCCCGTCGGGCCGCCCGTGGGGCTGGGTTGGCCCCCTGTGGGGAGGGGGAGA
>JBBSTE010000015.1:0-57244 GCA_038236185.1 Sphingomonadales bacterium
GCGCGCCCTCAGCCCCTGCCCCAGCCCGGTACACCCCCCCCCTTTTGCCCAACCGGCCGCGCCGTCGAGCACCCGGCGGGGCCGCGACACGGTCCCCGGCGGCGGAACCGTAGCCCGCGGTGCCGGCTTCGTCGTTCCTCGCGCGAACGATCGACCCTTGCCGCGGCCATACCTCAGGCGGCATTGGCTGGGACCTTGGAAATTCGGGAGACTGCCGACGTGAACGCAAAACGCACGATCGGGCGCAGCGTGACTCGGGTCGAGCGGCTCGATCGCGGCGCGATGGCGCGGCTCGCGGTCGCGACGGGCCTGAGCGGCAACGCGATGCCGCCGCTCGCGCATTGGGCGTGGTTTCTCGATATCGTGGCCGACGATGCGCTTGGCGACGACGGGCATCCGCGACGGGGCGATTTCCTACCGGCGGCGCCGCATCTCCCGTGCCGGATGTTCGCCGCCGCGTCGATCGCCTTCGAGGCGCCGTTGATCGTCGATGCGGAGGCGACGCAACGCATGACGATCGCCGATGTCCGCGAAACCTTTGGCCGGACGGGCGCGCTCATATTCGTCGAGCTCGATCAGGTGATCGAGCAGGAGGGCCTCATTCGCGTGCGCGAACGGCGGACGATCGTCTATCGCGCGCCGGGCGATCCCACGCCGCTACCCGTGGAGGCGCGCGACGGCGCGTGGCGGCCCGAGGCGCTGCACTTGTTCCGGTTCTCGGCGGCGACGTTCAATCCGCATCGGATCCACTACGATTTGCCGTACGCGCAGCAGGTGGAGGGTTATCCCGCGCTGGTCGTGCATGGGCCGTTCACCGCCTGCCGCCTCGCCTTCTTAGCCGCGAAGGACGGCGCACTCGCGACATTCGCCTTTCGCGCGCAGGCGCCGCTGTTCGCCGGTCAGCCGGTCGATCTGCGCGCGGCGGGCGACGGACGGTACGAGGCGATCCGCTGCGATGGGGTGGTGGCGATGGTCGCGACGGCCACGCGATCGGAGGATCGCGCGAGCCAGTAACAGCGGGCGTTCTCGCTCAGATATGAATCGGCTTGCCCGTCACCGCCATCGCCGCCTCCTTGATCGCCTCGCTGTGCGTCGGATGCGCGTGGCAGGTGTAGGCGATGTCCTCTGACGTTGCGCCGAACTCCATCGCGAGGCCCGCTTCCGCGATCATCGTGCCCGCCACGCTGGCGATAGCCCAGACGCCGAGGACACGATCGGTCTTGGCGTCGGCGATGATCTTCACGAAGCCGTCGGGCTCGTGGTTGGTCTTGGCGCGGCTGTTGGCCATCATCGGGAACTTGCCGACCTTCACCTCGCCGCGTTCCTTGGCGGCTTCCTCGGTCAGCCCGACCCCCGCGATCTCGGGCATGGTGTAGACCACGCTCGGGATCACATCGTGGTTCACGATGCCGGTCCGTCCGGCGATATTCTCCGCCACCGCGATCCCCTCATCCTCGGCCTTGTGCGCGAGCATCGGGCCGGGGATGACGTCGCCGATCGCCCAGATGCCGTCGACCGCGGTGCGGAACTCATGGCCCGTCTCGATCTGCCCGCGGTGGTTGACCGCGAGCCCCGCCTTGTCGAGCGCGAGACCGTCGGTATTGGGCCGCCGCCCGATCGACACGAGCACGCAATCCGCCTCGATCGTCGCGGCCTCGCCACCTTTCGCGGGTTCGGTGGTCAGCGTCGCCTTCCCGCCCTTGACCGCGACTTTCGTCACCTTGGTCGAAAGCTGGAAGACGATCCCCTGTTTCTTGAAGATCTTGTTGGATTCCTTGCGCACCTCGCCATCGAAGCCGGGCAGGATCTGGTCGAGAAACTCGACGCACGTCACCTTCGCGCCGAGCCGCCGCCAGACGCTGCCGAGCTCGAGCCCGATCACCCCGCCGCCGATCACGACCATATGCTCGGGCACCTTCGCCAGCTCAAGCGCGCCGGTCGAATCGACCACGACCTGCTTGTCGTTGTCGACCTCGACGTCGGGCAGCGGCGTGACCGAGGAGCCGGTGGCGATGACGACATTCTTCGCAGTGACGCTCTTGTCGCCGACCTTTACGGTATGCGCGTCCTCGAACGCGGCGCGACCCTTCAACCAGTCGACCTTGTTCTTCTTGAACAGGAATTCGATCCCCCCGGTCAGCTGCTTGACCGCATCCTTGCGCTGCGCGTGCATCGTCTCGAGATCGAGCTCGGGGGTGACCTTGATCCCCATCTTCGCCATCGTGCCGTTCGCCGCCGCATCGAAATACTCCGACGCATGCAGCATCGCCTTCGACGGAATGCACCCCACGTTGAGGCAGGTGCCGCCCAGCGTCTCGCGCGATTCGGCGCAGGCGGTGCGCAGCCCAAGCTGCGCCGCGCGTATCGCGGCGACATAGCCGCCGGGGCCGGAGCCGATGATGAGGACGTCATAGTCGTAGTCAGGCATTGTCGTTGCTCTTCGGTAGCGGACGATAACGGGTGTTCGCAGGTTCGATCACGACCATATGGCCGTCGAAGTTCCCTGCTGCGATGACTTCGAGAATGCGTCCATTCATTTCGAGCTGCTGCTCTGGTTCACATCGCACGTAAAGAACCGCGGGAGGACGGGCTTTCCGAAGGCATAAATCAGTTCGGAAAAATCACTGTCCTGGCTGACGATGATCCGACTGTCGGTGACCGCCAAATCGAGAAGACGCTCGTCAGACCATCGTCCGTGATCGAGCGCGGCGCGAAGGACATCATGCCCGATTGCAATCACAGATCGGGCGAGCGTGATATTGATGTGGACATCCAGCAGGAACCTCAAGCGGCTCGCGCCCGGGCGACCGCCACATAGCTCTCATCGTGCATCAAATCGGCAGCGAACGCGGCGGCTGCTTGAAGATGTACAGCCTCGATGCCGGGATATTCGTCGGCCATCTGTTCGGCGGTCCACCCCGCCGCCATAAGCTTCAGGACGAACTCGACCTTCAGTCGCGTTCCCCGAAAAATCGGCTTGCCGAAGCCTATGCCTGCGTCTGAATGGATGTGATCTCGCCAGTCGATCTCCACGATTTTCACTCCTCACAAATCGATCAAAATCCGCGTCGGATCCTCGATAGCATTCTTCAGCGCGACGAGGAACGTCACCGCCTCACGCCCGTCGATCAGCCGGTGGTCGTAGCTCAGCGCCAGATACATCATCGGCCGCACAACAATCTGCCCGTCGACCACCACCGCGCGATCCTCGATCCGGTGCAACCCCAGCACCGCCGATTGCGGCGGGTTGATGATCGGTGTCGACATCAGCGATCCGAACACCCCGCCGTTGGAGATCGTGAAGGTCCCGCCCTTCATCTCCTCCATCTTCAAGGTGCCGTCCTTGGCGCGCTTGCCGTAATCGCCGATCGTCTTCTCGATCCCGGCGACCGTCATCTGGTCGGCATCGCGGATCACCGGCACGACCAGCCCGCCCGGCGACGACACCGCGACCGAAATATCGGCGTAATCGTGATAGACGATCTCGTCCCCGTCGATCGAGGCGTTGACGTTGGGGATGTCCTTCAGCGCGAGCACCGCGGCCTTCACGAAGAAGCCCATGAAGCCGAGGCGTACCCCATGCTTCTTCTCGAACAGATCCTTGTACCTGGTGCGCGCCGCGATCACCGCGGACATATCGACGTCGTTGAACGTCGTCAGCATCGCGGCGGTATTCTGCGCTTCCTTCAGCCGCTTGGCGATCGTCTGGCGCAGCCGCGTCATCCGGACGCGCTCTTCACGGCGACCGGTCGAGTTGGTGACCGACGGCGTCGCGGGGGCCGGATCGGCGGCAGGAGCAGCGGCGGGCTTGGACGAGGCGGCGGCGGCGACGTCCTCCTTGGTGATCCGCCCGTCCTTGCCGGTGCCGGTGATCGTCGCGGGATCGACGCCGTGCTCCAGGATCGCGCGGCGGACTGACGGGGACAGCGCGGCGGGGGCGTCATCCTCGGGAACGGCGGGCGCCTGCTGGCCGGCAGTCGCGGCGGGTGAATCTTCGGTCCTGGGCGTCTCGGTCACCGCCGGTTGCGGCGCGGCCGCCTTCGCGGGCGCACCGTCGCCGGCGTCGATCGTCGCGATCATCGCGCCGACCTGAACGGTGTCGCCGACCTGCACCGCATGCTGACCCATCGTCCCCGCGACGGGTGACGGCACTTCGATCGCGACCTTATCGGTCTCCAGACTCGCGATCGGCTCATCGGCCGCAATCGCATCGCCGGGCTGTTTCAGCCATTCGCCGAGCGTCGCCTCGGTGATCGATTCGCCCAATGTCGGGACCAGAACTTCTGTTGCCATTGTCTTCTTCCTCTTGTGCTCCCGCGAAGGCGGGAGCCCAGACTGGATTCCCGCCTTCGCGGGAATACAAAGTGCGTCGCTGCTAAGCGTTGCGCGTCCGGCGGATTTCCGCCCGGACATTATGACCCAGCGCATCCGCGACCAATGCGCCCTGTTCCGCCTGATGACGCTTCATCAGCCCGGTCGCGGGCGACGCCGCCGCGTTCCGCCCGGCGTAGCGCGGCCGATGTACCTTGCATTTCGCCGCCTTCAGCGACTCCTCGATCAGCGGCTCGACGAAGGACCAATAGCCCTGGTTCCGCGGTTCCTCCTGCGCCCAGATCACCTCTTCGAGAGCCGTCATCCGCTTGAGCCGCACCGCGAGCGGATCGCCGGGGAACGGATAGAGCTGCTCGATCCGGACGATCTGCGTGTTGCCGTCGCCCGCCGCATCGCGCGCCTCGATCAGATCATACGCGACCTTGCCGCTGCATAACACCAGCCGCGTCGTCTCGGCATCCGCCGCGCCGGTCGTGTCGGAAAGGATCCGCTTGAAGTGCGTCCCGCCCTGAAAATCCTTCGCGGCGGACACCGCGAGCTTGTGCCGCAACAGCGACTTCGGCGTCATGATCACCAGCGGTTTACGGAAGTTCCGATGCATCTGCCGCCTGAGCAGGTGGAAATAATTCGCCGGGGTCGTGCAGTTGGCGACCTGCATATTGTCGCCCGCGCAGAGTTGCAGGAACCGCTCGGGCCGCGCCGACGAATGTTCCGGCCCCTGTCCCTCGTAGCCGTGCGGCAGCAGCAGCACGAGCCCGTTGGCGCGCAGCCACTTCGCCTCGCCACTGGCGATGAACTGATCGATCATGATCTGCGCGCCGTTGGCGAAATCGCCGAACTGCGCCTCCCACAGGACCAGAGTCTTCGGGTCGGCGATCGCATAACCATATTCGAACCCGAGCACGCCGTACTCGCTCAACGTCGAATCGAGCACTTCGAAATTGCCGTGTTCGACATTCCACAACGGCACATATCTATGCTCGTCGTTCTGGTCGACCCACACCGCGTGGCGCTGCGAAAACGTGCCGCGCCCCGAATCCTGCCCCGACAGCCGCACGCCATACCCTTCCGAGAGCAGCGACCCGAACGCCAGCGCCTCGCCGGTCGCCCAGTCGAACCCCGCGCCGCTCGCGAACATTCCGCGCTTGGCATCGATCACCCGCGCCAGCGTCTTGTGGATGGTCAGCGTCTCGGGGACCGTCGTCAGCGTCCGCCCGATCGAATCGAACAGCTTGGTCTCGATCGCGGTATCGACGTTGCGCCGCGCGGTCTCGGCATCGACCGGCGCGCCCAGCCCCGACCATCGCCCCGAGAACCAGTCGGCCTTGTTAGGCTTGTAACTCGCGCCAGCCGCGAATTCGCCTTCGAGCAAGGTCGTGAACTGCGTCACATTGTCGTCGAGCCACGCCTGATCGACCACCTTCTCCGCGATCAGCCGCTTGCCGTAGATTTCGCTGACCGGCGGATGGCTGCGGATCGCCTTGTACATCAGCGGCTGGGTGAAGCTCGGCTCGTCGCCCTCGTTGTGGCCGAAGCGGCGGTAGCACCACATGTCGATGACGATATCGCGGTGGAATTTCTGGCGGAACTCGATCGCCATCTTGCACGCGAAGGTCACCGCCTCGGGATCGTCGCCGTTGACGTGAAAAATCGGCGCCTGGACGCCCTTCGCGACATCCGACGGGTAAGGCGAGGAGCGCGCAAATTGCGGGCTGGTCGTGAAGCCGATCTGGTTGTTGACGACGAAATGGATGCACCCGCCGGTATTGTACCCGCGGATGCCGGAGAACCCGAAACACTCCCACACGATTCCCTGCCCCGCGAACGCAGCGTCGCCGTGGATGAGAACGGGGAGCGAATTACAGTGATATTTCAGGTCGCCCGCGATCGTCTGGATCGCGCGCGTCTTGCCGAGCACGACCGGGTCCGCCGCCTCGAGATGCGACGGGTTGGCGACCAGCGACATATGGACCTTGATCCCGTCGAACTCGCGGTCGGTGCTAGTGCCGAGGTGATATTTGACGTCGCCCGACCCGCCGATCTGCTCGGGCGTGGCGCTGCCCCCTGCGAACTCATGGAAGATCACGCGCAGCGGCTTGGCCATCACATTCGCAAGCACGTTCAGCCGCCCGCGGTGCGACATGCCGATGACGATCTCGTTCAGCCCCATCGCGCCGCCATATTTGATGACGCTCTCGAGCGCTGGGATCATGCTCTCGCCGCCGTCGAGCCCGAACCGCTTCGTGCCCACATATTTGCGGCCGAGGAATTTCTCCCATTGCTCGGCCTCGATCACCTTGTTGAGGATCGCCGTCTTGCCGAGCGGGGTGAATTCGATCGCCTTGTCCTTGCCCTCCATCCGCTCTTGCAGGAACCGGCGCTCCTCGACGTCGGAGATGTGCATATATTCGAGGCCGACATTGCCGCAGTAATTGGCGCGCAGGATATCGACGACCTCGCGGACGCTCGCCCATTGCAGCCCGAGCGTGCCGCCGAGATAGACGGGGCGATCGATGTCCGCGTCGGAAAATCCGTGATAATCGGTCTTCAGATCGGCAGGCAGCTCGCGCGTGCCCGACAGCCCGAGCGGATCGAGATTCGCGGCGAGATGCCCGCGCACACGGTACGTGCGGATCAGCATCTGGGCGCGGATCGCATCGCCCGCGGCCTTGACGATGTCGTCCCGCGACGGCGCGGGCGCTGAGGCCCTGGCCGCGCCCGGTTTGGCGGGCTTGGGCGCAGGCTCCATCTGCGTCGGATCGAGCGCCGCGGTCAGATCGTCGGTGATCGCGGGCGGCCAGGTGGCGTTCGCCCACGAAGGCCCGGTCACCGCGCCTTCGAGTCCCTCGAAGAACCCGCGCCAATCCGGCTCGACGCTATCGGGCGACGCCTTGTACCGCGCGAACAACGCATCGACGAACCCGGGGCTGACCTGCCCTGCGATATCGCTGAAATCCTGGCCTTCGTAGCCCATCGTACTTGCTCCGATCGTCCCCCCGGCGAAAGCCGGGGTCCAGGGTTACGAGCGCTGCGACAGCGACTCTGGATCCCGGCTTCCGCCGGGATGACAATTACCCCTTCAACACCTCCAGCAACGTCGACCCCAGTTCGCTGGGCGACGCCGCCACCTTGATCCCCGCGGCTTCCATCGCCGCGATCTTGTCCTCGGCGCCACCCTGCCCGCCCGAGACGATCGCCCCGGCATGCCCCATCCGCCGACCCGGCGGCGCGGTGCGGCCTGCGATGAACCCCGCCATCGGCTTCACCCGCCCGCGCTTCGCCTCGTCCCTGATGAACTGCGCCGCCTCTTCCTCGGCCGACCCGCCGATCTCGCCGATCATGATGATCGACGTGGTCGCGTCGTCGGCAAGAAACAGTTCGAGCACGTCGATGAAACTGGTCCCGTTGACCGGATCGCCGCCGATCCCGACCGCGGTGGTCTGGCCGAGCCCGGCGTTGGTCGTCTGGAACACCGCCTCATAGGTCAGCGTGCCGGAACGGCTGACAACGCCGACCGAACCCTGTTTGAAGATCGACCCCGGCATGATCCCGATCTTGCACTCGCCCGGTGTCAGCACGCCGGGGCAATTCGGCCCGATCAGCCGCGACTTGCTGCCCGACAGCGCGCGCTTGACCTTGACCATGTCGAGCACCGGAATGCCCTCGGTGATGCACACGATCAGCGGCACCTCGGCGTCGATCGCCTCGAGGATCGAATCCGCGGCGAAGGGCGGCGGCACGTACACGACGCTCGCGGTCGCGCCCGTCGCGGCCATCGCCTCGGCGACGGTATCGAAGTTCGGCAGGCCGAGATGCGTCGTGCCCCCTTTGCCGGGCGTAACCCCCGCAACCATCTGCGTCCCGTAATCGAGCGCCGCCTGGGTGTGGAAACTGCCGGTGTTGCCGGTCATCCCCTGGGTGATGACCTTGGTGGTTCTGTCGACGAGGATGCTCATTGGAAGGTCGGCTCCGTAGCGAATATTCAGTTTGGCCAGGGCCGATCGGGATCGACGTCGTGCAGCCGGGTCATGATCTCGTCCCAGCCATAAGGGCAGGTTTGCGGCAGACGATGCGCGGGAATTGTCGTCTCTTCCTCGATATCATCGGGAATGCCATCATAGGCGCTCTCGATCGCCTCGCCGATGCGCGATTTGAAACTGGGGTTGTCGTTGAGTAGCTTCCGTATCCCCTTGCGCTGGTCGTTGATGGACTTGCGCCAACTCCGACCCTGCTTTTCGGGCTGGTAATCCCATTTCATCATGTGAAAGATGACCAACTCGATCGCGCTGGTGAAGGCGCGGAATTCGCTGCGTCCCACGCTTTCCACCTCTTCGGCCAGATTCTGGATATCAAGCTGATCGAACTGCTGTTCTCGAAGCAAGGTCGCCTGCGCCGCAAGCCAGGCCGCGAAATCCTCGTCATACGCCGGATAGTTCGGACGTAGCGGGGTGGACGGATCGTGATCAGCCATACAGCCTCACTAGCACGTTTCCAACGCCGCCGGGATTCCACTCAGCCGCTTCCAGCGCGCGGGTATCGAGCGCCGCCTGGGTGTGGAAGCTGCCGGTATTGCCGGTCATCCCCTGGGTGATGACGCGCGTGGTCCCGTCGACGAGGATTCTCATTGGGGTTCCTGAATTCTCATTTCTGAAGAATGTGGAGCCTCATGCCCACATAATCGGTACCCTTGCCGCGCTTGCGGCTAAGGTAAACACCAGCGTCGTGGCCGTTCGTCGTCATCTTCCACCCGCCGATCTGTCGTTCGCTCCAAACAATGTCGTTCGGCTCCCCGATCCTGAGCCGAAACCAGCTATACGCGTCCGCGGCGGCGACATCATCGGTTTCGAACGAGCACGATGCAGAGGCCTCTTTGGTCGCCGGCCACCTTACAACTACCGAATATCCCGCTCCATTGATTTGCTTGGAAAATTTGTCGTCGTCGCCCTCGCGCGCCCACCCGTGTGCAGTAAAATATCTCCGTAGTCGCCCACCTCGAGGTCGGGCAGCAAACACCCTTCCGTGACGTCGTACATGAACAAGTCCAACGGATGAGGTGCTGGCAATTCAGCCTGCGGCGCTGCGACCAAAAACAAGACCGCGGTGGCTATCACGCCAAACTCTCATCGATCCCCTTGCACGCCTCCACCAGCTCCTTCACCGCATCCACCGACACGCCAAGGTTCGCCTTCGCCTCGTCGTCGAGCTTGATCTCGACGATCTTCTCGACCCCGCCCGCGCCGAGCACCACCGGCACCCCAACGTACAGCCCGTCCAAACCGTATTCGCCCGAGACATAGGCGGCGCACGGCAACACCCGCTTCTGGTCGTAGAGATACGCCTCCGCCATCGCAATGCCGCTCGTCGCGGGGGCATAATACGCGCTGCCGGTCTTCAGCAGCGCGACGATCTCGCCGCCGCCGCCGCGCGTCCGTTTGACGATTGCGTCGACCTTCGCCTGCGTCGACATGCCCATCGCGATGAGGTCGGGCACCGGGATGCCAGAGACCGCCGAATAGGAAATCACCGGCACCATCGTGTCGCCATGCCCGCCGAGCACGAAGCTCGTCACGTCCTTGACCGACACCTCGAATTCGTCGGCAAGGAAATGGCTGAACCGCGAGCTGTCGAGCACCCCCGCCATCCCGACGACCTTATGGTGCGGCAGGCCGGAGAATTCGCGCAGCGCCCACACCATCGCATCGAGCGGGTTGGTGATGCAGATGACGAACGCCCCCGGCGCGTTGGCCTTGATGCCCTCGCCGACCGCCTTCATCACTTTCAGATTTATGCCGAGCAAATCGTCGCGGCTCATCCCCGGCTTGCGCGCGACGCCCGCGGTGACGATGATGACGTCGGCGCCCGCGATATCGGCATAATCGTTGGTGCCGGTGATCGTTGCGTCGAAGCCCTCGACCGGGCCGCACTGGCTGAGATCGAGCGCCTTGCCCTGCGGCACGCCCTCGACCACGTCGAACAGGACGATGTCGCCCAGCCCCTTCAGCGCCGCGAGATGCGCGAGCGTCCCGCCGATGTTGCCGGCGCCGATCAGCGCGATCTTCTTGCGGGCCATATGCGTCCTCCGCTTGCGCCGCGCCGTCCGTCGCGCGGCGCGTTTCGGGGCGGGCCTTAGGCGCTAACCGGGGCGGGAGCAACCCGCTAAAGCCATTGCTTTATTGCAACTGGTTCTCATAAGCAATAGATGCGTTGGGCTGGCCCCTGCGCGCCTATGCCGCTAGGGCCGCGGGATGACCGACACCCGTGTACCGAGCCGCGTCTTCCCGCGCGCCAAGCAAGACGCCGATGCGGCGAAAGCCAACATCTCGACCCCGCAAACCGAGCACCCCGCCTACCGCCTCGCCTTCCAGGATATGGACTTCCTGCTGCGCGAGGATCTCCGCCCCGTCCGCTTCCAGCTCGAACTCCTCAAGCCCGAGCTGATCTTCGAGGAAGCGCATATCGGCTCGACCTTCGTCTTCTACGGCTCGGCGCGCATTCCCGAGCCCGCCAAGGCGCAGGCGATGCTCGACATGGCCGACGACGCGCATCGCCCGATCGCCGAACGCCTCGTCGCCAAGTCGAAATATTACGAAATGGCGCGCGAACTCGCGCAATTGTGCAGCAATTTCCCGCGCGACGAAAAGGGCATGCGGCATTTCGTCGTCTGTTCGGGCGGCGGCCCGTCGATCATGGAAGCCGCCAATCGCGGCGCGACCGACGTCCACGCTGAATCGATCGGGCTGAACATCGTCCTGCCGCACGAACAGGCGCCCAACCCCTACGTGACGCCCTCGCTCAGCATGCAATTCCACTATTTCGCGCTGCGCAAGATGCACTTCCTGCTCCACGCCCGCGCGCTTGCGGCGTTCCCGGGCGGGTTCGGCACGTTCGACGAATTGTTCGAGTTGCTGACCTTGATCCAGACCGGCAAAATCCAGCCGATCCCGGTCCTGCTGTTCGGCCGCGCGTTCTGGGAAAAGGTGGTGAACTTCCCCGCATTGGTCGAGGAAGGCGTGGTCAGCGAACGCGACCTCGGCATCTTCACCTTCGTCGAGAGCGCGGCCGAAGGCTGGGCGGTGGTCCAGCAATTCTACAAGGACCGGATGAAGAAAGAATCGACACCGTCGGCGTGAACTCCAATACCGTCATCCCCGCGAAAGCGGGGACCCATCTCTTATCGACGCGACAAACGCGACCGACCTCACCTCGGAGAGATGTCTGAAGATGGGTCCCCGCTTCCGCGGGGATGACGAGGATGGATGGAAGCGAGGTCGCAATCGAGCTACGCAGCTCAATCAATTCCCCCGCGCCGCCGCTTCCTTCGCCGCGTTGGGATCGACCGAAGGCGCACCCGGCGCCGGGCTGCCGGTATTGGCGATATTGCCCGTATGCGCACCCGTCGCGTTGGCGACCGCATCGGCGGCATTACCCGTCTCTGCAGCGGCGGGAGGCGCGCCCGCCGCAGGCGCGGCGGGCAACGGCAGGTTCGAGCCCTGCTGGTTGAGGTAGAGCAGGATGTTCGCGCGATCCTGCGGGTTCGACAGGCCCGCGAAGGTCATCTTGGTGCCGGGGGCGAATTTGCGCGGGGAGGTCAGCCACGCGTTCATCTTCTCAAAGTCCCAATTGCCGCCGACACTTTTCAAGGCGTCGGTGAAAGCGAAGCCGCCCTTGCCCTCGCCGATCGGCTCGCCGAGCGTGCCGTAGAGATTGGGGCCGATGCCGTTGGCGCCACCCTGGTTGACCGTGTGGCAGGCGCCGCATTTCTTGAAGACCTCGGCGCCCTTGGCGGCATCGGCGGTCGGCAGCAGCGACGCGATCGCGACTTCGGCGGCGGCGCCGCCACCCCCGGCCTCTTCGGCGCCCTCGACCGCATAGCCCATCTTTTCGGGATGCTCGCTGTGGAAGACCATACTCCCCACGATCGACAGTCCTAAAGCGGCGCCGAAGCCCGCCAGCACCCAGCCGGCAATCGTGTTGCTGCGATCGTCCATCGTAAAGTCCAGCCCCAGAAAGCGAAGTCGCGTTCCCATAGAAAGGCCGTGGACTTCCCGCAAGCCGCGCCAAAGCGATACTTGTGCGCCGCACCACGCGACCGTAATGCGCGTCGCGATGGAAAATTTCGCCGCCCCCGCCCGCCCGATCGTCGCCCGGATGACCGAAGCCGCAGTACGCGCGCCCGAGCGCACCGTCGCGTTCCAGGGCGCGCCCGGCGCCAACAGCCACGTCGCCGTCGTCGAGGCCTTCCCCGACGGCCTGCCGCTCCCGTGTTTCGACTTCGCCGACGCGATCGACGCGGTGAAGGACGGGCGCGCGACCCACGCGATCATCCCGATCGAGAACTCGCTCCACGGCCGTGTTGCCGACATTCATTTCCTGCTGCCCGAATCTGGGCTGGTGATCACCGGTGAGCATTTCCTCCGCATTCGCCACGCCTTGATGGGCACCGGCACCCGCGATCGGGTTCGCGCGGCGATGAGCCATCCGCAGGCGCTCGGCCAATGCCGGCACTGGCTCAAGGCGCACGACATCCGGCAGGTCGCCTATCCCGATACCGCCGGTGCCGCCGCGGTGGTTGCCGAGCGCGCCGACCCGACGCTCGCCGCGCTCGCGCCACCGGGAGCGGCGGATATCTACGGTCTCAATCTGCTCGCGACCGACATCGCCGATGCCGACCACAATATGACGCGTTTCGTCGCGCTGGCGCGCGGCGCGCGGCCGCCGGTCGGGGACGGACCGTGGATGACGACCTTCATCTTCGAGGTGAAGAACATCCCCGCCGCGCTCTACAAGGCGATGGGGGGTTTCGCGACCAACGGCGTCAACATGACCAAGCTGGAAAGCTATCAGCACGGCGGCAGCTTCGCCGCGACCGAATTCTACGCCGATGTCGAGGGCAAACCCGGCGACGCCGCCTTCGACCGCGCGATGGAAGAACTCGGCTTCCACTCGAAATGGGTACGGATGCTCGGGACGTACCGGCAGGCGCGTAAACGCGGGTAACTTTGTTCCTTGGCTTTAAGGGCGCTTAGCGGCGGGTGTCCCGATCCGGGGCGCCATTGCTTGACTCGCGCGCACCCGGTGCTGTCTTATCCCCGAAGAAAAATCGGGGGAAAATCATGCCATTGCTCACCTTTGCAGCTGCGGTCGCGCTGACCGCGTCGATGCAGGCCACATCCGCGCTCGACGCCGACCTGTATTGCCGCGGGCGCGGCGACCGATTCGTCACCACGACGACGAAGGTCCGCAATCCGGACGGCTCGTTCACCAACCGGACCGACAACAGCCGCGTCCCCTTCACCGGCCCGATCCACGTTCGGGTCGCGGGCGGCGCCGGCCAGGCGATGATCCCCGACGACATGCTCGCCGACGACGATGCGCGCGGGTGGCACGAACTCAAGAAGCTTCAGGTCACCGACCGCTCGATCACCGGCAAAATCTATTTCAACTGGCTGTTCAGCCCGGTCTTCTCGATCGATCGCGCGACCGGCACGATGACGGTCGACGGGTCGCTCGCCAAATTCTCGGGCACCTGCGACCCCTACGACCCGCGCACCGCGACCATGCGCTCGTCGCGGTTGCAGGCCCCGGCGCCGCGCTATGCGCAACAGGGCGGCTACACGCCGCCGTCAAGCTACAGCCCGCCGCCATCGAATTACGGTGGCTCCTCGGCGCGCTATACGCCTCCCGCCGCGCAGGATCCCCGCGCCGCCGCCCGCGCCGCCGCGGCGCGCGCCAACGTGCGGGCGACCGCGAACAGTGCCGCCCTGAAGGCCGATCTCGCCTTCCGGCTGTTCAATTCGAGCCGGGTTCCGATCACCAATTTCGTGATGCTCAGCGCTTCCGGTTCCTCGAGCAAGAACTGGCTGCGTCCCGGCGAAAGCGTCGCGCCGCAGGCGTTCCGCAACATGAATTTCGCCACGGGCAGCGCCTGCCGGCACAATACCCAGATCACCTTCGCCAATGGCGCGCGGCTGAACCAGTCGATCGACTATTGCCGCAAGGACATCTTGTACGTCAGCGACCGCGACATGTGGATCGAGTAACGGCTATTCGGCGGCCCATTCGCTGAGCAGGGTATGCGCGATCGCATAGGGCGGCGGCGCGAGGAACGCGCCGTCGTCGCCCGCGAGGATCGCGCGGACATCCGCACGCGGAACCCAGATCGCGTCTTCCAGCTCGTTGGTGTCGAGCGTGATCGTATCGTCCTCGGCGGTGGCGATACACGCAATCATCAATTGCGATGGAAACGGCCACGGCTGGCTTGCGACATAGCGGACGCCCGAGACGCGTACGCCGGCTTCCTCGAAAATCTCGCGCGCGACGGCTTCCTCGATCGACTCGCCGGGCTCCAGGAAGCCAGCCAGCGCCGAATATCGCCCCGCTGGCCACGACGCCGCCCGTCCGACCAGTGCGCGCCCGTCATGCTCGGCGATCATGATGACGACCGGGTCGACGCGCGGGAAATGCTCCGCGCCGCACTTGCCGCACTTGCGCCCCCAGCCGGCGCGAAAAATCGTCGTCGCAGTCCCGCAATTAGCGCAGAACCCATGCCGCGCGTGCCAGTCGAGCACCGACCGCGCCGCCGCGAAGGTCGCGGCTTCGCCGGGCCGAAGCTGGTCGAGCATGCCGAACAGATTGGGCGAGCGGAATGGCGGTGGCGCGCCCTGCCCCGGCACGAACGCCGCAAAGCGCGGACGATCTTCGTCGAGCCCGAGCAGCACGAACTCCGCCTCGTCGGGCGCCTCGGTCAGCATCGTCCAGCCGAGCCGCCCGTCATCGGTCACCTCGGGCTCCCATTGGTGGAGCTTGAG
Organism: Sphingomonadales bacterium; assembly: GCA_038236185.1. GTDB lineage: Bacteria > Pseudomonadota > Alphaproteobacteria > Sphingomonadales > Sphingomonadaceae > Sphingomonas. The sequence continues at coordinate 15,141 of JBBSTE010000015.1, forward strand.
CAACCGCGCCTGCCAATTGCCCATCGCCGCCGCCAGCGCATCGCTATCGTGACGCAGCGCATCGGCGCGGTCGAGCAGCCCGCCGGTAAATCCCGGCGGGATCACCGCGTGAACCGCGCCATGTCCTTGGCTAACGCAGCCGGCACGCCTTGGCGCAGCCCCCATTTCTCGGCGGGGAAATATTGCACCATGATCGTACCGCGCAAGTGTTTCACCGGATCGACGAAGGCAATCGTCCCTGCGGCACCCCCCCAGCCGTACGTTCCTTTAGACGCGCCACCGGGTACATCGGCCAGATAGACCGACCCGCCCGCCCCGAAACCGAGTTTCACCGGAGCGGTGGTGCCGCCCGTGCCGCTGTCGATTCCTTCGAAGAAAACGCCGACGGGCAGCAGATTCGACATCGCCAGCGCGACCGTTTCGGGCTTCAGGATCTGGACGCCGTCGAGCGTCCCGCCATTCTGGAGCATGTGGAGGAACCGGTCATAGTCGCGCGTCGACGAGACCAGCCCCGCGCCGCCATATGGAAAGCTCGGCGGGTGAAGATAGACCGATGTCGCCGCGGGATCGATCGGTGTGCGATTGTCGCCCACAAAAACGTAGTTCGTCGCGAACCGCCCGACCTCCGAACGCGGCACCGTAAAATATGTCGACCGCATCTTGAGCGGCGTGAATATCCGTGTCTGGAGAAACCGATCGAAAGGCATCCCGCTCGCCTTTTCGATCACCGCGCCCATGACGTCGAGGCCGATCGAATAATGCCACTTCGTCCCGGGCTGGGCGACAAGGGGCACCTTCGCGACCCGTTCGGCGAAGTCCGCAAGCGTTCGGGGACGCGCCCCTCGCATCTGAGACTCGACCGCCGCATTGATCGCCCCCGGAAGGAGGCCGAGTCGTTCATATTCCTTGAGCAATGGCCCTTTGGCGCTGATATTGTAACCGAGCCCCGCGGTGTGGGTCAGCAGGTTGCGGATCAGGATCGGGCGGCTCGCGGGCACGCTGTCGAGCGACGTGTCCGGACTGGTCAGCACCCGCATCGACTTGAACGCGGGGAAGAAATCGCTGAGCGGCTGATCGAGGCGAAGCTTGCCCTCGTCTATCAGGATCATCGCCGCCATCGCGGTGATCGGCTTGGTCATCGAATAGATCCGCCACAGCGAATCCGCGTCCGCCGCGGCGGCGTCGGGATCGTCCGAAATCTTGCCAGCGGTTACGAATACGGTCGGCATGTCGCCGACACCGAAAGCTCCGACGATGCCGGGCATTTTCCCGTCGCGGACATAGCCATCGAACAGCGCCTGCGTATTCGGCAGGATCGCGCTCGCCGGAAGCGACGCGACGTTCGAGGGCGAGGGCCGGGTCGCGGGAGCCGGCTGCGGCGCGAGTTGAGCCTGGCGCCCGTATAGAACCCCGCTCGCCGCGAGCGCCACCGCCGTCGTACCGATCCAGACCTTCCTCATGCCATTCTCCGTATCGCGTCCGTCGCTTTGGCGAAGACCGTCGGCAATCCGGCCTCTTCGAGCCGATCGACCGGCCAGTATTCGCCCTCGACCGCCGCGCTCTGCGCCTCCGTACTGCCGACCGCAAGCGCGAGTTCGAGGCGGAAATGGGTGAATGTGTGGGTTATCGTGGTATCGAGCAGGCGCCAGTCGATCGCGGCGGGCGCGTCGGCCAAACCCGGCGGGGAACCGCTCCACGGCCCGGTCGGCAGGGCGCGCATCCCGCCCAGCAGGCCGCGCGCGGGACGGCGGACAAGCAGGACTTCAGTGCCGGGACATATTCCCTCTCCCGTTCGGGCTGAGCTTGTCGAAGCCCTGCCCCTCCCTTCGACATTAGAGCTAATCGACTTTCCAGACGACGACCGCGAATCCTCCCCCGCCAGGGGGAGGTGGGCCGCGTCAGCGGCTCGGAGGGGGAGGGCGGCGGCCAACTCCCGTTCCGCATCCGCCCCCTCCGTCACGCTACGCGTGCCATCTCCCCCTGGCGGGGGAGGATTTGCTGAATCTCGATCCGTCCTAGAAGAAATAGGCGGTCCTTCGGCAAGTTCAGGGCAAACGAATTGAGGAAGTCGTTCCAGCCAGAAGACCGTCCCGTATCGCTGCGGCTTCTCCGCCTTCGCCTTGCGCGCCGGAAACGCCTCGGGCGCCCCGCTCGCGAACCCCGCGCACAACGCGCGTAACGGACACAACAGGCATCGCGGCCCGCGCGGCGTGCAGATCGTCGCCCCAAGATCCATCATCGCCTGCGCGAAATCCCCCGCCCGCGCGTCGGGCGTGACCGCATCCGCCGCCGAGCGCACGTCCCGCTTGTCGGAAATCGCGAACAGCCGCGCTGCGACGCGCTCGACGTTCGCATCCACCCCCACCGCGCGGTCCCCGAACGCGCTCGCCGAGATCGCCGCGGCAGTATACGCGCCCAACCCCGGCAGTTCCCGCAACCCGACCTCGTCGCGAGGAAACCCGCCTCGCTCCACAACCAGCCGCGCCGTACGCACCAAATTACGCGCTCGCGCATAATAACCGAGCCCCGCCCAGGCGGCCATCACCGCCGCCTCGTCCGCCGCCGCAAGCGCGTCAACCGACGGCCACCGCGCCACCCACGCCTCGAATCGCGGTCGCACCGCCGCCACCGTCGTCTGCTGGAGCATCACTTCGGACAGCCACACCCGGTACGGATCGGCCACCTCGCCGGGCCGCGCGCGCCACGGCAGCACCCGCGCATTCGAATCGTACCAGTCGAGCAAAGTCGCGGAGATGTCGGAACGCTTGGCGACCACACCCCGGCTATGGCATGGACGCAAATATGAGCAAGCGCGTCCGCGCCCCCGAACCCGTCACCCGTCGTAACGGCCCGAGGCAAGTCGCCGAGCTGCTGCCCGACGTCGGCCGCGCCGCGTTCCGGAAATTCGGCTTCGTCCAGTCGTCGATCGTCAGCCGCTGGCCCGAAATCATCGGCGATCGCTGGGCCGCGGTCAGCGCCCCCGAATCGCTCCGCTTCCCCGTCGGCAAGAAGCAGGACGGCACGCTGACGCTCACCGTTCGCGGCGCGCACGCCTCGATGATTCAGCACATCCTGCCCGAGGTGGTCGAGCGCGTGAATCGCTTCTTCGGTTACACCGCGGTCGCGCGCGTCGTGATCCGCCAGGGCGATGTCGTCGCCAAACCGGAACGCCGCGCCCCGCCCTCGATCAGGGCGGTCCCGGTCGAACTCGGCAACAGCCTCAAGACGATCGCCGATCCCGAATTGAAGGCGGTGCTCGAATCGCTCGCCGCCGGGGTCGCCTCGACCGCCGGCCTTCCCGTGGTGAAATGATGCGAATCTTGCTGGCGCTGCTGTTTTCGTTCCTGGCCGGCACGCTCGCGCTCGCCGCGCCGCCACGCGACTGGGCCGACGTCGCCACCCAGACCGCGAGCGGCAGCTACCGGATCGGCGACCCTGCCGCGAAGGTGAAGCTGATCGAATATATCAGCTACACCTGCCCGCATTGCCGCCATTTCACCGAGGAATCGGCGGCGACGCTCAAGGGCGGCATGGTCCGCTCGGGATCGACCAGCATCGAGATCCGCAACCAGATCCACGACAAGCTCGATCTCGCCGCGACGTTGCTCGCGCGCTGCATCGGCCCCGCCACCTTCCCGCGCTTCCACGAGACGCTTTACGCGAAGCAGGAAGAATGGGTGCCGCGTGGCGTTGACTACGATTCGACCAACGCCGCCCGCGACCGGCTCTATTCGCCCGAGGCGCAGCTTCGCGCGACCGCCGATGGATCGGGGTTGAGCGACCTCGCGCGCGCCTCCGGAATGCCTGCCGCGACGCTCGACCGCTGCTTCACCGACCCCGCGATCCGCGATCGCACGCTGAAGGCCTCGGCGGCGATCGATCCCGCGATAAGGGGGACCCCCGCGTTTCAGATTAACGGCGGCCCCCCGCAATTCGTCACCTGGGCCGCGCTCGAACCGATGCTCCGCGCCGCCGGAGCGAAATGAACGATGCTTTGTGCCCGAACAACACCGTACTCCTGCGAAAGCAGGAGCCCTGGGTGGAACGCGGATCGCCCGTTACCCAGCGCTCCTGCCTCCGCAGGAGCACAGCGTGTAGCAACGCGCTTTAGCCTTGGGTAAAATATCGAAATGAACTGGAGTAACCGATGAGATATCTGATCGCCCTGTCCACGCTGGCTCCCGCGCTCGCGCTCGCCGCCTGCGGTGGCGGCAACGACGGCAACAGTATCAGCGCGGCGCCCAATTCGGTCGCCGCCGCGCCCGCCCCCGCCGGGCAGGACTGGACGCAGGTCGTCAGCAAGACCGCCGAGGGCGGCTATGTGATGGGCAACCCCAATGCGGCGATCAAGCTCATCGAATATGGCTCGCGCACCTGCCCGACCTGCGGCGCGTTCGGCCAGACCGGGATGCGCCCGCTCGAGGAAACCTATGTGAAGTCCGGAAAGGTCAGTTACGAATTCCGCGACTTCCTCGTCCACGCGCCCGATCTCGGGGTCGCGATCCTCGGCCATTGCGCCGGGGCGGCGCCGTTCTTCCCGATCCTCGAACAGATGTACCTCGAACAGCCAGCTTTCCTCGAAAAGCTCGAAGGCGCGGGTCCGTTCCAGCAGAGCATCCAGGGTCAGCCCCCCGCCCAGCAAGCCGCAGCCTGGGCGAATCACCTCGGCTATGTCGATTTCGTCAAGCAGCGCGGCGTGACCGACGCGCAGGCGAAAGCGTGCCTCGCCGATCCCAAAATGCTGACCGAGGTCGCCAACTTGTCGGAGACCGCGATGCGCGACCAGGACGTGACGGGGACGCCGACGTTCATGCTCAACGGCCAGAAGCTCGACGGCGCGGTGTCGTGGCCGCAAGTGGAACAAGCGCTGAAAGGCGCGGGGGCGTAGTAGGGCGAAGGGGATCAGGCGAGACCCCAACCCGTCATTCCCGCGAAGGCGGGAATTCATACTGGCTGTCTCCGAGAAGGTTCGAGACGTTCAGGCTTATGGATCCCCGCCTGCGCGGGGATGACGGAAATTTGCGAGGCTGCGCCGTTTAGAACGGGTGGTGATTCGTGAGCGCAGCAGAGGGGCCATTCTCGGCCTCCTCTCGACTTCGCTCGACACGAGCGGACGATCGGATAATCTCGGGCGAAGAATGCAGATCAAGCGCCTCCGCCTGTCGGGCTTCAAGAGTTTCGTCGACGCCGCCGATCTGCGTGTCGAACCCGGGCTGACCGGGGTCGTCGGCCCCAACGGCTGCGGCAAATCGAACCTGCTCGAGGCGCTGCGCTGGACGATGGGCGAATCCAGCGCGAAGTCGCTGCGCGGCGCCGGCATGGAGGACGTGATCTTCGCGGGCACCGCGACGCGCCCCGCGCGCGATTTCGCCGAAGTCTCGATCCTCGCCGAAACCGGTGGCGCTGAGACAGAAATCGTCCGTCGGATCGAACGCGGCGCGGGCTCGGCCTACCGGATCGACGGCCGCGACGTCCGCGCCAAGGACGTCGCCTTGCTCTTCGCCGATTCGGCAACCGGCGCGCATTCGCCCGCCTTGGTCAGCCAGAACCGGATCGGTGCGGTGATCGCCGCGAAACCCGCCGACCGCCGCGCCATGCTCGAAGAGGCAGCAGGGATCGCCGGCCTCCACGTCCGCCGCAAGGACGCCGAGCAGAAACTGCGCGCAACCGAGGCGAACCTCCAGCGCCTCGACGAGGTCATCGCCGATCAGGACGCGCGCGCCGCCGCGCTCAAGCGCCAGGCGCGCCAGGCCGAACGCTACCGCCTCCTCACCACCCAGATCCGCCTCGCCGAAGCGCGGATGATCTTTGCGCGCTGGCGCGACGCCGTCGTCGCCGCCGATGCCGCCAAGGCCGAAGCCGCCACCGCCGAGCAACACGTCGCCGAAGCCGCCGAGGCCCAGCGAAGCGCCGCCGCCTACCAGACGCAAGCCGCAGAGACGCTCGCCGAGGCCCGCGCCGCCGCCCTCGCCGCGCGCGACCGCGCGAGCGAGGCGGGACACCGGCTCGCGGCGCTCCGCACCGAGAAGGCGGGTATCGAACGCCGCCTGATCGAACTCGCCGACACCGCCGACCGGATTGCGGCGGACCGCGACCGCGAAGGCACCCTCGGCAACGACGCCGCCAAAGCGCTCGACCGCCTCGCCGCAGAAGCGAAGGCGCTCGAGACGGAAATCGCCGAGGCGACGACCGAACTCCCCGCCCGCCGCCTGGCGCTGGCCGATACCGAAAAGCTGGCGCGCGACATCGAAATCGCGCTCGCGCAGGCACTGGCTCGGCAGGCAGCACAAGCCGCAGACGCAAGGATCGCGCAAGCCGCTGTCGAGAGCGCGAGGGCGCGGGCCGCGCGCGCTACCGGCGAGGTGGAGACGGCAGAGCGCGCACTCGCAGCGATCGGTGCGCCCGAGCCTCTAGAAGCCGAACGCCGCGACGCCGCCGCGCTAGGGGCCACCGCGTTGCGTGACACCGAAACCGCGCGCGCGGCAATCACGACAGCCGAAACGGCACAGGCCGATGCCGAAGCCGCGCGGGACGCAGCGCAATCGACCCGTTCAGCGCTCCGCGCCGAACTCGCCGCACTCGATGCCGAGGCAGCGGCGCTGATCCAGGCGACCGCCGCACAAGACCGCGACCGCATGCTCGACCGCATCGCCGCCGCCCCCGGCTACGAACGCGCGGTCGCGGCGGCACTCGGCGACGATCTCGAATTCGGCATCGACCCCGCCGCCGACACACACTGGGCCGGCGCACTGCCGCAGCCCGGCGACCCCGAAGTGCCCGAAGCCGCGAATCTCGCTCCACACGTAGAGGCGCCCGCCGAACTTACCCGCCGCCTGTCGCAGGTCATCGTGACGGACCACGACGACGGCCGCGCACTCGCACCGGGGCAGCGTCTAGTGACACGCGACGGCGCGCTACGCCGCTGGGACGGCTTCGTCGCAAAATCGGGCGCAGGCGCGGCAGCGGAACGCTTGGAACGACGTAACCGACTAATAACGCTTGAAAACCTACGCCCTGCCGCCGCGTGGGCGCTGGGCGCGGCGGAACGGGAGTTGGCAACCGCAGAGGCCGCAATCTCAAGCGCCCGCGCCAAGCATCAGTCCGCCCGCACCGCGCTCGCCCGATCCGAGTCCACCGTCCGCGAAGCCCAGCAACGCGAAGACCGCGCCACGGCGCAACTCGAACGCCTCGAAGGCCAGCGCGCCGACATCGACGCGCGAATCGCTCATGTGCGCGAGGATCGGGAAATTGCGACGACGGAAGCCGCGCGCGCCGACGCCGCGCTCGCCGATCTCCCCGATCCGTCCGCCGCCGCCAACGAAGTCGCGGCGCTCCAGCGTGAGGCCGAATCGCGGCGCGGCATCGTCGCGCAGGCGCGCGCCGATCTCGCGACACAGGAACGCATCGCCGCGACCGCGCGCGAGCGGCTCGCAGCGGCGCAAGCCGACGCGCGCAACTGGCGCGGCCGCGCGGGCGAAGCGGCGCGGCGGATCGCCGATCTCGCCAAGCGCGAAACCGAAATCGCGCGCGACGCCGAGGCGCTCGCCCCGCGCCCCGCCGCGCTCGACGCCGAGATCGCGACGCTCGCCGCCGACCACGAAACCGCGCGCACCTCCGCCGAAGCGCTCGCCACGAACGAACGCACAGCGGAAGCGGGGGTTCGGCAGACCGAAGCCGCGCTGCGCGATACCGGCGAAGCTCTGTCCGCAGTGCGCGAAACCCGCGCCGGCGCGGTCGCGCGGGTCGAGAACCAGGAACTGCGCCGCGTCGAGATGGGGCGGTTCTCGGGCGAACGCTTCGAATGTCCCGCTCCGGTCCTCCCCGAAAAACTCTGCTTCGACGCCGCGAGCGTCCGCGCGCCGCAGGACGAATCGACGGCGCACGAGAAACTGACGCTCGACCGCGACCGCATCGGTCCGGTCAATCTCGTCGCCGAAACCGAACTCGCCGAACTCGAAGCCGGCGCGCTGACCAACGCCGCCGAACGCGACGAACTGGGGCAAGCGGTCAACCGCCTGCGCGGCTCGATCGGCACCCTCAACCGCGAAGGCCGCCAGCGCCTGCTCGCCGCGTTCGAGGCGGTCGATCGCCATTTCCGCCGCCTGTTCACCACGCTGTTCGACGGCGGGAGCGCGCATCTCGACCTGATCGATTCGGACGATCCGCTCGAAGCTGGCCTCGAGATCATGGCGCAGCCGCCGGGAAAGCGCCTCCAGTCGCTGACCCTGCTGTCGGGCGGCGAGCAGGCGCTGACCGCGATCGCGCTGATCTTCGGGCTATTCCTCACCAACCCTGCACCGATCTGCGTCCTCGACGAGGTCGATGCGCCACTCGACGACGCCAATATCGAACGCTTCTGCGACCTGCTCGACCGCATGACCCGCGAGACCGACACACGCTATCTGATCGTAACGCACAATGCGGTGACGATGAGCCGGATGCACCGTCTATTCGGCGTGACCATGATCGAAAAGGGCGTGAGCCGGCTGGTGTCGGTCGATCTCAGTGGCGCACAAATGCTGGCAGCGGAGTAACGCAAGTCAATCGACAGCGCGCCTTTTGGAACATATATCGAACATTATGGCCCAGCTAGATGTCCGGCAAAAGCTCGAAATTCTCGCCGATGCCGCGAAATACGATGCGTCGTGCGCGTCGTCGGGAAGTGTCAAGCGAACCTCACGCGACGGCAAGGGGCTGGGATCGACCGACGGCGGGATGGGCATCTGCCACGCCTACGCGCCCGACGGACGCTGCATCAGCCTCCTGAAAATTCTGCTGACCAACAGCTGCATCTTCGACTGCCATTATTGCATCAATCGCAAGAGCAGCAACGTCCGCCGCGCGCGCTTCACCGCCGAGGAAGTCGTGAACCTGACGCTGGCGTTCTACCGGCGCAATTATATCGAGGGGCTGTTCCTGTCGTCGGGGATCATCGCGTCGTCGAACTATACGATGGAGCAGATCGTCGAGGTGGCGCGGTCGCTGCGCGAGGATCATCACTTCCGCGGCTATATCCACCTGAAATCGATCCCCGACGCCGATCCCGAACTGCTTCACCGCGCCGGGCTCTATGCCGATCGCGTGTCGATCAACGTCGAACTGCCGACCGTCAGCGGGCTGAAGCGGCTTGCTCCGGAGAAGTCGGCACCGCGGATCGAAAGCGCGATGGCGGCGACCAAGACGACGATCGCCGACCTCGGCGACGCCAGGAAACGCTACAGATCGGCGCCGCAATTCGCGCCGGCGGGGCAATCGACGCAGATGATCGTCGGTGCCGACGCCGCGACCGACGGCGATATCGTTATCATGGCATCACGTCTGTACGACAGCTTCGATTTGCGCCGCGTCTATTATTCGGCATTCAGCCCGATCCCCGATGCGTCGGCGGTGCTGCCGTTGCAACGCCCGCCGTTGATGCGCGAGCACCGGCTCTATCAGTCCGACTGGCTGATGCGCTTCTACGACTTCGGCGCACATGAGGTCGTCGCGGCGGCGGATGACGCGACCGGCATGCTACCGCTCGATATCGATCCGAAACTGGCTTGGGCTTTGAAGTTTCGCGCGTCCTTCCCCGTTGATGTCAACCGCGCGCCACGCGAGATGCTGCTCCGTGTGCCGGGGCTGGGAACGAAAGCGGTCGCATCGATTCTGACGTCGCGACGCTGGCGACGACTGCGCCTCGACGATGTCGCACGGCTGACGGTTTCGGTGGCGAAAGTCAGACCGTTCATCATCGCCGAAGACTGGCGCCCGGTCGCGCTGTCGGATCGCGCGAACCTGCGGCCGGTCGTGGCGCCAGGGAAGGAACAGTTGGAACTGTTCGCGGCTTGAATAACCGATGCGCACGGTCACGCTGCCCGCCTCCGACGATTTCGATGCCTGGCGAGACGCCGCGCGTGGATTGATTGCGGAGGGCGTGCCGGCGGAGGATGTCGTCTGGCAGGTCGGCGACGATACCGGCGATCTGTTCGCGACTGCCGCCGACGCGCCGCCCGCTATCGCGCGGCCGAACTTTTCGGTGCCGCGCGCCTTCGTCGATCTCGCGCGCGATGCGATCCTCGCCAGCGATCCGGAACGGTTCGCGTCGCTCTACACCTTGCTGACGCGGTTGCGCCGCGAACCCGACTTGATGGAAGACCGCGCCGATCCGCTGGTCCGGCGGCTCGACGGCCTCGCCAAGGCGGTAAGGCGGGACATCCACAAGATGCGCGCCTTCCTGCGCTTCCGCGAAGTACGCGACGACGGCGGCTCGCGCTACGTCGCGTGGTTCGAACCCGAGCATCACATCGTCCGCGCCAATGCGGGGTTCTTCCTCGATCGCTTCGTGTCGATGCGCTGGTCGATCCTGACGCCTAAGCTGTCGCTTCACTGGGACGGCAAGACGCTATCCGAGGGTCCGGGCACGACCAAGGCCGAAGCTCCGGACGGCGACCCGACCGAGGAGATCTGGAAAACCTATTACGCGAGCATCTTCAATCCCGCACGCGTCAAGGTTGGTGCGATGCTGAAGGAAATGCCGAAGAAATATTGGAAAAATATGCCCGAGACCGCGTTGGTGCCGGGGTTGCTGGCGAAGGCCCAGGCACGGGAGAGCGGCATGATCGCCCAGTCACGACGAGCGCCGCGCGGGGAGATCGGCGGCAACAGCCTGGCCGTGTGGGAAGCGCTGCGCGAGGAAGCGATGGGCTGCAAACGCTGCCAGCTCTACAAACATGCGACGCAAACGGTGTTCGGCGAAGGGCCGGTCACCGCCAGGATGATGTTCGTCGGCGAACAGCCGGGGGATCAGGAGGATCTGGCCGGGCGCCCTTTCGTCGGGCCGGCCGGACAGATGTTCGATCGCGCGCTCGCCGCCGCCGGAATCGACCGCACCGAGACCTACGTCACCAACGCGGTCAAGCATTTCAAGTTCGAGGCGCGCGGCAAGCGGCGAATCCACGCCAAGCCCGACGCGGGCGAGATCGACGCCTGTCGCTGGTGGATCGAGCAAGAACAGATGCTTTTGCGTCCGAAGGTGACCGTGGCGCTGGGCGCGACCGCCGCGCGCAGCCTGTTCGGCAAGATCATGACTATCTCGCGCGAACGCGGCCGCGCGCTGGACCTGCCCGACGGCGGCGGTCAGGCGTGGATCACGGTCCATCCGAGCTATCTGCTGCGCCTGCCCGACGAGGCCGCGAAGCGAAGCGAATATGCGCGGTTCGTCGACGATCTGAAGGCGGCGCGCGCGGCGGCGGATTGACCCGTTCCCACCCTTCGCGCATCGCCCGCGGCCATGTTCGAGAAAATCCTCGCCACGCTCGCGACCTTCGTCATCGGAGTCATTTCGGCGGGGGGCTATTGGGGCATCGCGCTGCTGATGGCGATCGAGAGCGCGTGCATTCCGTTGCCGTCCGAAATCATCATGCCGTTCGCGGGCTATCTCGTTTCGACCGGCGAGTTGAACCTGTACCTCGCCGCGACCGCGGGGGCGATCGGTTGCAATCTTGGCTCGATCGTCGCTTATGAGATCGGCAAGCGCGGTGGCCGGCCGGTCGCGGAACGCTGGGGCCGCTATCTGCTGATCGGGCCGGGCGAGCTCGATCTGGCGGACCGGTTCTTCGATCGCTGGGGGAAATGGGCGATCCTGTTCGGGCGGATGCTGCCGATCATCCGCACCTTCATCGCGTTTCCGGCGGGAGTCGCGCGGATGAAGCTGCTGCCGTTCCACGTCTTCACCTTCGTCGGATCATGGCCGTTCTGCCTACTGCTGGCGTGGATCGGGATGACGCTGGGCGACAAATGGAACAGCGATTCGCGGCTGAAGGCGTTCTTCCACCAGGCCGATCTCGCGATCGGCGTGGTGCTCGTGGCGGCGGGCGCCTTCTACGTCTGGCACCGCGTGCGCGGCCTCAAGCGCCGGTAAAGCCTCGCATCGCGGCAAGCGCGCGGAGATCGGCCTCGCGGGTCGGCGCCATCGCGTCGGCGCGTTTGCGGAATGCCTCGACCAGCGCAGGCGTGGCGCGTTCGGGCGAACCCGAATCGAACGGTGGGTGCGGATCGTATTCGATCTGGAGCTGCACCATCCGCGCATGCTCCTCGCCGCGGATCGCCGCCGTCAGCGTCAACGCGAAGTCGATCCCCGCGGTGACGCCGCCGCCGGTGACGCGGTTGCGATCGATCACCGTCCGCGCCGCGACCGGCTCCGCACCAAACAGCGGCAGCATGTCGCGCCACATCCAATGCGAGGTGGCGCGATAACCGCGCAGTAGCCCCGCCGCGCCGAGGATCAGCGAGCCGGTGCAGACGCTCGTCACCCATGTCGCGTTCTCACCTACCGAGCGGACCCAATCGATCGTCTCATCGTCGGCGATCGCGTCATTCGTGCCCATGCCGCCGGGAACGCACAGGATGTCGGCGTTCGGAACGTCGGCGAATAGCGCGGTCGGCAGGATCGAAAAGCCCGCGTCGGTCGGGACGGGATCGCGCATCTTTGCGACGAGATCGAGGCGCGCGCCGCCGCCAAGCCGCGACAGCACCTGCGCGGGACCGGTCAGATCGAGCTGGGTGACGTTCGGGAAGAGGAGGAATGCGATACGCATGGCGGGGACTCCTTCGAAATGAGGAATGCCCAGGCGCGCGGCGATATCAGGTCCGCGCTTCCCCGTGGTGCTCCACGATTGCGCCAGTCACGCGGCTTGCCGACTTCTAGCTGTCGCTCTCATGCGCCGCAACTGCCGTCAGTAAGGACTGAGATCGATGGTCTCGTCCTTCTTGCGCTCCTTGCCTTCCGCCCGCGCGCGTTTCGCCTGCTGGACGAAGCATCCCGCCTGCCCACCCGGGCCGACGACCGAGCAACTGCCGATGCTGTTGACGCCGGTGCCTTCGGCGAGCGTCGCCTGTTCGCGCACCGCCCAGGCCTCGTTTTCAGGCGTGATCTTAAATTCGCGGAGTTCCTTGGGGATGCGGAACTGCTCGGCCGCGCCACGGCGGACGCAGACGACGACTTCGGCGCCATCCTTGTTGGTCGGGCAGCGCTCATTGCCGAACAGCGTCAGCACGCCGTTAACCGGGGCGTTGCGCGATACGGTCGGCGTGTCCTGGGCAGGCTGGCGACGTGGCCCATCGGGTGCCAACGGGCCGACCGGGGCGGGCGTCTGCGCGAACGCGGGTGCGGCGACGAACAACAGGCCGGTGAGAGCGAAGCGAGCGATCATGCAGTCCCCCTATCATATTCGCTTCGCCGCGGCGATGGCGACTCGGCAGCCCAGACGGATCGCGGCGGACATCAGCGGATAGGCGGGCGCATCCTCCGCCCCGCTGGCGAGTGCGGTTGCCTTGTGCTCGAGTTCCTCGCGCTGGAATTCGGCGATCGCGCCCGACAATTCGGGATCGCTGTCGCCGAGCGCGGCGAGCTGATCGGCGTAATGTTTGTCGATCTCGGTCTCGACCGCGGCGGTGCACGCCATCGCCGCCTCCGGCCCGATCGCGGCGGTGACCGCGCCGAGCGCGAAGCCGGCGACGTTCCAGAACGGCTGAAGGATGGTGGGGCGGACGCCTCGATCCGCGATCATCCGGTCGAAGAAGGCGCGATGGCGCTCCTCCTGCAGCGCCATTCCCGAAATCTTGCGCGCCGCGGGCGAGCGATCGCCGAGCACCGCGAGCTGCCCCGCGTAGATCCGCGTCGCACCATATTCGCCCGCCTGATCGACGCGGATCATCGCATCGGTCGCGGGGCGCGGATCGCCCGGTTTCCACGTCATCGGCGTCTCCCCAGCAACCGGCCGATCGCCATCGTCCCGCCGAGCGACAGGATCGCGTTCCAGCCCGCGAGCGAAATACCGATGAGACGCCACTGCGCCGCATCGCAGCGGACGACGGGGGCGGCAAGGATGCTTTTCAGCATTTGTTCGGACGTCATTCCCTCGCCGGTGATCGTCGTCGAGCAGGCGGTGATCCCCTGCCACCAATGATATTCGACCCCCGCGTGGAACACGCCGATCAGGCCGGAGACCGCGATCAGCGCCGCCGCGCCCGCGACGAGCGTTCGCCTGACCGAGGGTCCGCCGATCACGAACGCCAACCCCACCGCAACCACCGCGCCGTAATGCGGCCAGCGCTGCCAGTGACACATCTCGCACGGGTAGAGCCCGCCGATCAGTTGCGATCCCCAGGCACCCGCGAGCAATGCAGCGGGCAGGAGCAGCGCGATCCAGCGGGCAGTAACGAAACCCGGCGTCACTTCGCGGCGACATCCTTCTTGAGCGATGCGGTCACCGCCGCGACCTGCGTCGGGCCACCAAGCCGCGCGACCGTCTTCAGCGCGTACCAGAGCTGGAAGTCCTCGATCCCCTCCTTCTTGAGCTGGTCGGCGGTCATGCCGAAGCGGGGATCGTCCTTCACATCCTCTTCAAGAACGCTGTTGTCGGCCTTGATTTCGTTGATCAGGTGACGGCGCAGATCGGCCTCGCGGAACACGGGGCGCGACTTGTAATCCGCGTCGCTGATCTGCGGCACCTTGATGTCGGGCTCGATCCCACCTTCCTGCACCGACCGTCCCGAGGGGGTATAATACCGCGCGGTGGTCAGGCGAAGCGCGGTCTCGGGACCGAGCTGTAGCAATGTCTGGACCGATCCTTTGCCGAAGGTCCTCTCACCCATGACGAGCGCACGGTGGTGATCCTGCAAGGCACCCGCGACGATCTCGGACGCAGACGCCGTTCCCGCATCGGTCAGCACGATGATCGGCAGGCCGTGCGCATCGTCGCCAGGCTTCGCGTAATAACGCTCGATATCGGTCTTCTCGCGGCCGCGCTGCGAGACGATCTCGCCGTGGTCGAGGAAGGCGTCGCCGACCTCGATCGCCTGAGTCAGCAAGCCGCCGCCATTCTCGCGCAGATCGACGACATAGCCGAGCGGACGATGCCCGAGCGACTTTTCGATCGCCATGATCGCGCCGCGCGTGTCGGCGCCGGTATTCTCGGAGAAGGTGTTGATGTTGATATAGCCGACATCGCCCTTCACTTCCCATTTCACGGGCTTCTGGACGATCACCTCGCGCACGACCGTCACGTCGATCGGCTTGTCGCGGCCGGGACGGACCAGCGTCAGCGACAGTTTCGTCCCGGGCTTGCCACGCATCAGCGACACCGCCTCGTCGAGGGTGCCGCCGAAGGTCAGCTTGCCGTCGATGTGCGTGATGTAATCGCCGGGCTTGATGCCGACGCGATCGGCGGGGGTGTCTTCCTGCGGCGCGATGACCTTGACCGCACCGTCCTCCATGGAGACGGTAAGGCCGACGCCCCCATAATTCCCCTCGGTCTGGATGCGCAGATTGTCGTAATCGAGCGCATCGACGTAGCTGGAATGCGGATCGAGGCTGGAGAGCATCCCCTGGATCGCGCCTTTTATGAGCTGCGCATCGGTGACCTGATCGACGTAATTGCGCTTCACCTCGTTGTAGACGTCCATGAACGCCTCCATCGACTTGTAGGTGTCGGTGTTCGTCGCGGCCATCGCGGCGGTCCCGGCACCGATCGCGATCAGGCTCGCGATCGCGGTCGTCTTCAACAATCTGGAGGTCATGGTGTGGCTCTCAACAACGGGTCGGGCGATCCTAGCGGCATTTTCGGGGACACGAAAGCGCGGGCCGGGCTGAACGAATGCTGAGCGTTGGAACGGCGTTCGGTATGTGAATCGTATTTGATCGCGATACGCTAGCCGATCAGCGCGGCGATATCGACCGGGCGGTTACGGCGGTAGAGTTCTACGGTGACGGTTGGCGCTTCGGTGGAAGGGGCGACACCGATCGTTTCGCCGCGCTGGACCTGCGTGCCGACCGGCACCGATGCCCCGGCGAGACCGGTCAGCGCGCTCGTCCAGCCATCGCCGTGATGGATGATGACGGTCGTGCCGTAACGGCGAAACGGACGCGCGAAAACGATGCGTCCCGCGGCCGGAGCCGCGACGGGTGTCGCCGGCGCGACTGCGAACGTGAGGCCGCGCGCACGTACGCCCGCGTCCGAGATTTCCCCCAAACCCTCGACGAGGCGCCCCTCGACGGGAAGGCGAAACGGCGACGGCGACACGGGAGAGGGGGCCGAGCGGGGCGGGCCGGGAAGCCGCTCGAGGTTCGCGAGCGTCTCCTGCCGGGTCGCGAAGGTTGCCATCCGATCGACGATCTCGCGCGCCGCTTCGCCGAGCGCGATCGCGCGGTCCGACTGCGCGAGCGCATCGCGGTTGAAGGCGGTGGCGCGGCCAGCGTGGAGTTCGCGCATCGCGGCGAGCGCGCGCCGTTCGCGGACCAGCGCGATCCGGCCATCGCGCAAGCTGTTTGCGGCGAGCGCGGCGGCGGCGCGCAACCGACGCGTTTCGGCGAGGCTCGCGCGCAGATCGGCGGTGCGCGCGCGGATCACGGGGAGCACACTGCCGAGCACCGCGCGGACATGAACGAGATCATCGACCGATCCCGGCCGCGCGATCGCGGCGAGCGCGGGCCGGCGTGCGAGCGTCTGGAGCGCGCCGAGCAACCGCCCGACTGGCGCCTCACGCTCGCCGAGGTCGGCGCGCTGGCGTTCGAGCAGCGTCGCGACGATCGCGACCCGCGCGCGCGCCGCGGCGATATCGGCCTCGGCACGCGTGATCCGCGCGGCGACCGCGGCTTCCTGCGACCGCGCCTTCGCCGCAGCGTTGCGTTCGATCGCAGCGGACCGATCGAGTTCGGCAGCGCGCGACGAGGCGGCGGCCGCAGCGACCTTCGCCTCGGCGAGCCGCCTGCGTTCGCCGTCGAGCGTGTCCTGTGCGGGAGCGCTCGACGCCAGCAACATCGCCGCGACCGCGCCAGGCACCAGACCGCGCATCAGCCTTCGCGGTGATACGGGTGGTTGGCGAGGATGCTGGTCGCGCGAAACAATTGCTCGGCGAGCATCGCCCGCGCCAGCAGATGCGGCCAGGTCGCGCGACCGAACGACAGGAGAAGATCGGCACCGGCGCGTTCGGCATCGCCGAAGCCGTCCGCCGCGCCGACCAGGAACCGCGTCTCGCGCACGCCATCATCGCGCCAGCGACCGAGGATTTCGGAAAGCTTCATCGACGACAGGATGTCACCCTTTTCGTCGAGAAGCACGGTCTTCGTTTGGAGCGGGGAGTCGGGGACACGCCCGCCGACATCGGGTAATTCGGTGACGCGTGACGGCCAGGCGATGCGTTTCAGGTAACGATCGACCAGATCCGCCTCGGGTGAGCGCCCGATCTTGCCGCGCGCGACGATGTGGAAGAGCAGGTCAGGCGGTTCCGGTAACGGGAGCCGCCGGCGCATCCCCGAACGACCACATCCGCTCGAGATTGTAGAAGCTGCGCACCTCGGGCCGGAACAGATGGATGATCACGTCGCCCGCATCGATCAGCACCCAATCCGCGGTCGGCAGGCCTTCGATCCGGACGCTGCGCTTGGCCTCGCCTTTGATCTTCTCGGCGAGCTTCGACGCCATCGACGCGACCTGGCGGGTCGATCGCCCGCTGGCGATGACCATGTGGTCCGCGATCGACGATTTCCCCGCGAGCGGAATCGAGATCGTGTCGACCGCCTGATCGTCGTCGAGGCTGTCGAGGACGAGTTTGTGAAGCGCCTCGACGCTGTCGGCATCGGACGATCGGTACGCGTGCTGGGTTGCGGGCAAGATTACTCCTGACTTTGAAGTTTGGGGGTTTCCGGTTTGACTGGGGTCGCGGAATAACGGCGATACCAGGCGGGGTCGGCCGCGCGGAGCTGCGTCGCAGACGTCGGGTCGGGGCGGAAACGCAACAGCACCAGGGCTGGCACACTCCACGTCGTCCAGTCTTTCGCCTGGCGAACGGGCCTCTGGAAGCGCCGCAGCCAACCCATCGCGGGGGCCGCGAGAGCGTAGTCGTCATAGTCCGGTCGCGCGATCACCGCAATCGGAACTGTGTCCGCGATACCGCGCCAGTCGTGCCATTGGTCGAATTGCGCGAGATTGTCGGCGCCCATCAGCCAGACGAAGCGGTCGTTCGGGTAGCGCGCAGCGATCGCACGA
Organism: Sphingomonadales bacterium; assembly: GCA_038236185.1. Taxonomy (GTDB): domain Bacteria; phylum Pseudomonadota; class Alphaproteobacteria; order Sphingomonadales; family Sphingomonadaceae; genus Sphingomonas. The sequence goes on from JBBSTE010000015.1 coordinate 33,170, forward strand.
AGCGTATCGACAGTGTAGCGTGTGCCGAGATCGGTCTCGATATCGCTCGCCCGGATCGGCGCATCATGAGCCATTGCCTCGGCCGAGGCGAGCCGCGCGGCGAACGGCGCCATGCCTTCGACAGGCTTCAGCGGATTACCCGGCGAGACCAGCCACCACACCTCGTCGAGCGCCAGCGCGCGGATCGCCGCGAGCGTGATCGCGCGATGACCGCTGTGCGCCGGATTGAACGATCCGCCGAGGAGGCCGATGCGGGTCAGATTTCGCCTTCCGGCTGCGGCAGCCAGTCCTCGCGACCGTGTCGGACGCGTGCAACCTCCACCTCGGCACCGATGATGCGATACACTAGCAAATAGGGCGTAGCGCGGACACCCAGGACGCGGAAGGGTTCGTCTATTGCCCGCCCGATCCGCGGATAGTCCTCAAGACGCAGAGCCGCCGTGCGAATCGCGCGGAGCATCCGGGCCGCAAGTTCAGGATCGCCGCGCGCCAGAAAAGCGTCGATCGAGGACAGATCGCGAAGCAACGCTTCGGCCCACTTCACATCCGGCATCGCGCCTCATGTCGAGCGATCATGGCATCGAGTTCCGCGATCACCACGTCCTGAGGTATCGAGCGTCCCGCATCGAGATCGTCGATCCCTTCTTGCACAAATGCGAGAAAATCAGCTTCACGACGCGCCGCCTGACGGACGACGGTAGCGACGAAAGACGAACGGCTCTGCCCTCGTGCCAGTGCAACCCTATCGACGAGGTTCACAATATCGATGTCGAGGCGCGCTGTAATGACGGCGGATTTATTCATGTATCAAATGTATACAACCGCATCATCGTAGTCAACCCTTCGTTCGAGAAACCCGACGTTGAGCCGCTCAACCCCGCACCTGTCCCGTCCCGACTCCGATCCATTTGTACGTCGTCAACCCCTCCAGCGCGACCGGGCCGCGTGCATGGAGCCGCCCCGTCGCGATGCCGATTTCGCCGCCGAGGCCGAATTCGCCGCCGTCGGCGAATTGGGTCGATGCGTTCCACAGGACGATGGCGCTATCGACGCCCGCGAGGAAGCGTTGCGCGACCGCCTCGTCCAAGGCGACGATCGCGTCGGTGTGGTGCGAGCCGTGGCGGGCGATGTGCGTCATCGCGCCCGTCACGCCTTCGACGATCGCGACCGAAGCGACGGCGTCGAGATATTCGGTGTTCCAATCGTCGGGAGTCGCCACGTCGATCCCCGGATCGAGCGCGCGGGCCGCTTCGTCACCCCGGACGGCGCAACCGCTCCGGCGGAGCGCCGCGAGCAACGACACCGTTCCGGGATAAGCGCGATCGACCAGCAACGTCTCCATCGCACCGCAGACACCGGTGCGGCGCATCTTGGCATCGACCACGATCGCCTCGGCCATCGTCCGGTCGGCCGACGCATCGACATAGACGTGGTTAATGCCGTCGAGGTGCGCGAGGATGGGAACCTTCGCCTCCGCCTGGACGCGCGCGACGAGGCCCTTGCCGCCGCGCGGGACGATCAGGTCGATCGCACCGTGCGCCGCCAGCATCGCGCCGACCGCGGCGCGATCGGTGGTCGGAACGAGTTGCACCGCATCTTCGGGAAGCCCGGCCGTCGCGAATGCGGCGCAAATCGCGGCGTGGATCGCGCGGTTGCTTTCGACCGCCTCCGAACCGCCGCGCAAAATGACCGCATTGCCCGCCATCACGCACAGAGCGGCGGCATCCGCGGTCACATTGGGGCGGCTTTCGTAGACGATGCCGATGACGCCGATCGGCACACGGACGCGGCGCAGGATCAGGCCGTTGGGGCGGCGCGTCTCGTCGATGGTAATGCCGACCGGATCGGGCAGCTTCGCGATCGCGGCGACACCATCGGCGATCGCGGTGACGCGCGCTTCGTCGAGGGCGAGGCGATCGAGCATCGCGGCGGAGAGGTCAGCCGCTTCTCCGGAAGCCATGTCGCTGGCGTTGGCGGCGAGGATGGCAGGGGTCGCGGTACGCAGCGCTGGTGCCGCTTCCAGGAGCGCGCGCGATTTGACCGCCGTCGCCAGCGCGGCGAGATGCCCAGCCGCAACGCGGGCGCGGCTGGCGAGAGCGTGGATCAGATCGGTCGCGTCGGGCATTGCGCCGCGGCTATCACGCCAACGCGCGCCCGGCGAGAGGTCAGCTAGGCTTTTCGATCGTCTCAGCCCTGAGCGCCTCGGCGCTCCCCGAACAATCGCCCGAACCATCGCCGGTTACCGCCGTCGGCCTCGCCCGCCCCATCGTCCAGTTCGCCTGGAGCCGGACGCGGGGGTTCGGCGCACACCAGATTTCGCCGGTCTCATCGAGCGCGGTGACCCAGATCAGATTGTGCTCCTGGCCGTAATCGATGACCGCGAAAGCAAAGCCCTTGCCCTTGTCGAGGATGTGGACCGGAATCGGCGGATCGAGTTGCTGGAACGCCATGCGCGGGGAAGCGCGCGGGGCAAATCTTCGTTCCCACAGAGCCGCCCGCAATCGTGCTATCCTGCGTCAAGGTCGATCGGTACCGAAACGACCTGAAACCAATCGCCTATCCGCGTCGTACCTATCATGTAAGACAGGAGTACAGACATGTTTTCGACCGATCGCCGCGAAGCGCTTCGCACCTTGATGATGGCCGGTATCGCCACGCCGCTGGTGTTCGGCTGCCGCGCCGCGCCCGCCGCTACGCCCGAGAAATTCGGGGTCACATTTACCGACGCGCAATGGAAAGCGAAATTGACGCCCGCCGCGTATCAGGTGCTGCGCCATGAGGATACCGAACGGCCGTTTTCGAGTCCGCTCAACGGCGAACATCGCACTGGCACGTTCTCGTGCGCGGGATGCGCGCTGCCGGTCTATTCGTCGAAGACCAAATTCGAGAGCGGGACGGGCTGGCCGAGCTTCTGGGCGCCACTGCCCAATGCGGTGCGGATGCGGCGCGATTCGACGCTGGGGTTCTCCCGGACCGAAGTGCATTGCCGGCGCTGCGGCGGGCATCTCGGCCATGTCTTCGACGACGGGCCGAAGCCGACCGGCAAACGCTATTGCATGAACGGCGTGGCGATGACGTTCAAAACGGCGTGAAACGCGTGGCGCCGGAACGACGGTCCGGCGCTTATTGAAGCAGCTTCAGCACGCTCTGCTGCGACTGGTTCGCCTGGGCGAGCATCGCGGTCGAGGCCTGCGACAGGATCTGCGCCTTGGCGAGGTTGGTCGTTTCCGCGGAGAAATCCGCATCCTCGATCCGGCTGCGCGCATCGCTCAGGTTCGTCGCGTTCGAAGTCAGGTTGTTGACCACGCTCTCAAGGCGGTTCTGCGACGCGCCGAAGCCTGCGCGCACCGTTGCGACCTGCGCCACCGCCGCGTCATAATCCGCCAGCATCGGAACCGCGTCCACCGTCGAATCTCCGGCCATGCCGCCCCCGGGCGCGCCCATGTCCACGACCTTGGCGAGCGCACTCAAGGCCGTGCTCGGCTCGGTCAGGCGTGGCAGGTTGAGCGTGACCGCATCGGCGGCATTCGCCCCGGCCTGAACGGTCAGAACTTTCGAATTGTTCGGCCCGGCGCCGCCGCTGAAGAGCGAATTGCCGTTGAACCTGGTGTTTTGGAACGTCGCGTACAATTGATCGGCGAGCGCGTTCTGCTCGGCATAGACGTTCTGCCGGTCCGAAGCGGAATAGGTGCCGTTGTCGGCCTGCACCGCCAGCTCGCGCATCCGCTGCAGCATGTTGCCGACTTCGTCGAGCGCGCCTTCGGCGGTCTGCATCAGCGAGATGCCGTCGTTGGCGTTGCGCACGCCCTGGTTCATCCCGCGGATCTGCGACGTCATCGACGCGGCGATGGCGAGGCCGGCGGCGTCGTCCTTCGCGGAATTGATGCGCTTGCCTGTCGACAGGCGTTCCATCGCGGTCGACAGGCCCATCTGCGCCTTGGTCGACGCATTCGACGCGCGCAGCGACGAGATGTTGGTTGCGATAACGGTCATCCGCGAATCTCCCTTTTGATTATCATAATGATTAACGGCCGTTTTCCGGCAAAGTTTAGCCGGGAATTGCCGGATCGATTGCCGCTGGAGCTGATCCGCTCACGCCGATGGCGAAAAACCCCGGCGGCCTGGTGGCCACCGGGGTTCTCCGTATCGGCTCCGACACCCTTTTGGGGGCGGCGCCGGAGCTGAGTCCGACGCTTACTGGAGCAGTTTCAGCACGCTCTGCTGCGACTGGTTTGCCTGGGCGAGCATCGCGGTCGAAGCCTGCGACAGGATCTGCGCTTTCGCGAGGTTGGTCGTCTCGGCGGAGAAATCCGCATCCTCGATCCGGCTGCGCGCATCGCTCAGGTTCGTCGCGTTAGAGGTCAGGTTGTTGACCGCGCTCTCCAGACGGTTCTGGCCCGCGCCGAGGCCGGCCCGACTGTTCGCGACTTCGGCGATCGCATCGTCGAACGCGGTCAGCGCGAGACCGGTCTTCATCGTGCCGGCGGTGAAATCGACCACCGCCGAAAGCTTGGACGCCGCGGCGTCGAGTTCGTCGAACTTCAACGTCACGGTGTCGGTCGAATTGGCGCCCGCCTGGATCGTGATTCCGGTGGTCGCGTTGGCGGCGGTCGAGAACAGGTTCTTGCCGTTGAACGACGTGTTGGCGATCACGCTGGCGATCTGCGCCGACAGCGCGTCCTGCTCGGCGGTGATGTTGGCGACGTCGCTCGCCGTGTAGGTGCCGTTGTTCGACTGCACCGCGAGCTCACGCATCCGCTGCAGCATGTTGCTGACTTCGTCGAGCGCGCCCTCGGCGGTCTGCGCCATCGAGATGCCGTCGTTGGCGTTGCGCACGCCCTGGTTCATCCCGCGAATCTGCGCGGTCATCGAAGCCGCGATGGCGAGGCCGGCGGCGTCGTCCTTCGCGGAATTGATGCGCTTGCCCGTCGATAGGCGCTCCATCGCCGTCGACAGGTCCATGTTCGCCTTGGTCGATGCGGTCGACGCGCGAAGCGACGAGATATTGGTTCCGATAACCGTCATGGGTCTTCTCCATTGCCTGGCATCTTCCGCCGCCCCCAGAGCGAAGGCCGAGACACCGGCTCCGGACACGACCGGTCGCCGTCGAGCTTAAGCAAAAAATTCGAGCCGCGGATTCGCACGGCCCTCGACCGCCGCGAAGCGACGCCAAAGTCTCTCGCGGAACGAGCGGAGAGACCGCCCGATGGCGTGCGCGCTACGACGCGCCGCGACCCTCTACCCCATTACAGCCGGGCGATCGTGCCCGAGGCAAGGATCGCTCCGGTCGGGGCGGCGTGCGGCGCGGTCGCGGCGTCTTCGAGCGTCACCGCCAGCGTCGCGCCGGCGTGGAGAAGCGGCCGGACGTCGTCGCCGACCGCCAGGCTGACCACGTTTGCGCGGCCGATCAGCCCGAGCGACCTGGGTGCGCCACCATCGACGATGACCCACAATTCGGGGGCGCCGCCCGCGGGAAGATCGTTGGCCTCAACGCGCAGTCGCGCGGTCGCGGGCTCGAAGCGCGCGACGACCCGTGCCTTGCCGCCCGTCTGGACGAGCTGCGCGAACGTCGCGGGCCCGGGCGGCGCGACCTCGACTCGTGTCACGACTCTCGGCGGCGCGACCTTAGCCGGTTGTAGGACCAGAACCGCCGCGAGCGTCGCGGCGAGCGCGGTGGCAGTGATCGCGCCCGCGCGCCACGCCGCCATCCGGCCCGCCAGCCGCGCGACCTGCAACCGCGTGCCGCCGGCGATGCGCCCCCACAGCGCCGGGGGAACGTCTTCCTCTTCGACCTCGCGATAGAGCGGAGAAAAACGATGCTGCCAGCGGTGGACCGCGGCGGCGAATTCTCTGTCCTGCGCATAGCGCGCCTTGGCGACCGCATAATCGCCCCCATCGAGAACGCCGAGCGCATATTCGGCGGCCGTCAGATCGCCGTCGTCGCCGGTTTCCCTGCCGAACACAGTTTCCTCACTCATCGGCCAGGCAACGCCGCATCTCGATCAACCCCCGACGGATCCAGCTCTTCATCGTGCCGAGCGGAACCTCGCGGCGATCGGCGAGCTCCTGATAGGTCAATCCTTCGAGGAAAGCCTGCCGAATCGACGTGCGCTGATCGTCGCCGAGCTGATCGAGGCAGGCAAGCGCGTCGCGTTCGGATTCGGCCTCGACCAATATCGCGTCGATCGCGGGGGTGATTTCGGTCGCGACGATCGGGTAGATTTTGTCGGCGCGCGCGGTCCGGCGCTGCGCCGAGCGGAGCGTGTCGATCGCATGATTGCGCGCGATCGTGCAAAGCCAGGTGATCGGGCTGGCGCGCCCCGCGTCGAATCGCGCGGCATGTTCCCAGACGCTGACGTAAATTTCCTGGAGCGCGTCCTCGGCCGCGTTGCGATCGGGGAGGATTGTGAGGCAGACCCCGAACAGCTTGCGCGAGGTCTGCTCATAGACGCGGCGAAACGCGGCATGATCGCGCTCGCCGACGAGCGCGACGTCCGCCGCCAGCCTGCGTCTCGCGAGATCGCCCTTCAATCCTAACCCCTTTTCAACCCGCCGCGAACGCAGGATGACGAAAAAAGTTCAACGACTTTGCTCGGATTTACAGGATCAAAAAGTATAGGCGACGCCCAGCGCGCCGAGCCACTGGCCGCGACCGCCGGCGATGCTGACGACGGGTGAATCGCCGAAATCGTTCATCAGGTGGCGATAGCTCCCGCCCGCCACGAGTTTGAAGCCGTGGAGCAAATCCCCCGTCAGCGCATAGGTGCCGACGAGGCCGAGCGAAATATCCTTCCAGCCCGAGCGCGCGCTGTACGTCGGCAGGCCGCTGGCGAGGCTCTGGTTGGGCGTGATCGTGTAATAATAACGCGCATAGCCGCGCCCGGCATGCTCGGCCGAGGCGAACAGCCCCACCGCCGCCTTGCGGCTGAGCGGGGTGAAGTAATTGACGCTCGGCTGCCAGATCTCGCTGTCGTGCGCGCCCGCGACGTCGTGGCGATAGCTGAGCGAGACCGAAAGCTTGTCGTATGGGCTGGTGATCACGCCGGTCTTGCCGACGCCGACATAGCCGCCGATCTCGATCGCGGTGTCGCGCTCGCCCAATGCGCGGATGCGCAGGTCGTCGATGCTCTTGTTATTGGATCGGTTGAAGTTGACCACGCCGATCGGCCCGGCCTGGAAATCCCACACTGGCCCGGGCTGGTTCGGGATCAGGTCGACGCTGAAGCGGTTGCCCGCAAGCGTGAAAGCGAAGCCGCTGATCGATCCGATCGCGCCGGGGACGGGCGTGAACCGATAATCGTTCGAGCCTTCGTAATCGGGCAAATATGCGCCGCCGCCGCCGATCGTGATCGAATCGCCGCCAGTCTCTGGATCGGGCGCGGCGGCGAGAGGTGTGCCGGCGTCCTGCGCGAATGCAGGAGTCGAGAAAGCCAGGGCGGCCAGCAGGCCCCCGGCGACGATGAGACGGATGGCGCGCAACTCGAAATACCCTTGTTGGATCGGGACCGTAACTCAATAGTCGCGAATTGGCTCCGCGTCGTCATGTTACAGAATGTAGCGCATCCGAATCTGTTGCGTATTTGCATCAGTTGTGATGGCGAAGCGCGCGGCGGCGAAGCGCGGCGCGCCGAACATCACCGGCGGGTTGCGCGAGAAGCCGTACCCTTCGCGCGGAATGCCCGCAAACGTGTCGAGCTTCGCATTGGTGTTCTCGTCGTGGATCACCGCGACCGCGTAATCGCCGTGCGGCAAGCCTTCGAAGCGCAGGCTCGGCGCACTCGCCGGGATCGAGCGCGTGGTGGCGTTGGCGTCGTCGACGCATGCGGGAAAATTCTTCGGGTCGGCGGTCAGGCAGACGCGGATCAACCCCTTCGCCGAACGGACGTGATCGATCGCGACGTCAAGCTCCGCCACCGGTGCCGCCGCCGACAGGGCCGCGAACAGCCCCAGCGCCGCCGCCGCGACGGCGCGGCGCCGCGAAGCTGCCGACACCCCCGTCGGTGCCGCAAAGCCGATCCCAGAAGCGGAAGTAAAGGCCATAATTGTACCCGTACCGTTCATGATGCCGCTGGTGATGGCTCGCGGTGATCAGCCAGCCCCCCAGTGGACCCGCCCAGATGAACCGTGGAAAAATCTCCCACCCCATATGGTTGGTCACCCCCATAATCGTCATCACCGCCAGCACCAATGCAAGCGCGGCGACATCGATCGGAATTAGGAACACCAGTAGCGGAATTATCACAGCCCCGGTCGCTGCCTCGATCGGATGGAACGCCATCGCGGCCCAGGCGGTCGGCGGGCGGCTGGCGTGGTGGACCGCGTGGGCGAGACGAAACGGCGCGGGCCGGTGCATCCAGCGGTGCGTCCAGTAGAACCATGTGTCGTGCGCGAAGAGATACGCGATCACCGACAGGGGAAGATACCAGAGCGGAAAGGCGTGGAGGTCGGTGTAAATCCGCGTCCAGCCGCGGTTTTGCCAACCCCAGGCGACGATGCCCGCGGGGATTCCGTAGATCGCCGCCGAGGCGAGGCTCCACGCGATCTCGCGGCGCATCTGCCGATCGAGCCCGACGTAAAGCCCGGGACGCGTGAGCCGCGTCGCCAGCGCGAACCCGCCCGATGTCGCGAGATAGCGCAAGCCGACGATAAGCGTCATCGCGAACGCGGAAAAGAGAATGGCGAGAGCGATCGGCACGCCAGCGGCTATAGCGCGGCGGCAAGGCGCTGTCCCGATTTGTGCAAACGGTCCCGATCGGACGTTTTACGACGGCGGGCGATTGGGCTAGGCGCATTCGTATGGCATCGACGATCACCTGCGACGTCGCGATCGTCGGCGGCGGGCTGGCGGGGTCGCTGATCGCGCTCGCGCTGGCGGAAAAGCGGCCCGAGATCGACGTGAGAATCGTCGAGGGCGGCGAGACGCTGGGCGGCAATCATATCTGGTCGTTCTTCCAGGCCGATGTCGCCAAGGCCGATCGCTGGCTGCTCGACAAGCTCGTCTGCCATGCATGGCCTGGGTATGACGTGATGTTCCCGGCCCATAGCCGCAGCTTCAACCAGCCGTATTATTCGATCCGGTCCGAACGGCTCGACGCGGTCGTTCGCGCGGCGCTGCCGGCGGAGGCGATCCTGACGGGGCGCAAGGTCTCGGCGTGCAGCGCGACCGCAGTGGTGCTGGCCGACGGCGACCGGATCGAAGCGAAAGGGGTAATCGACGCGCGTGGCTCAAGCGACACGTCGATGCTCGAGGTCTGCTGGCAGAAATTCGTCGGGCGCGAGATTGAGGTACCGGGGGGGCACGGGTTGGAGCGTCCAATCGTGATGGACGCGACGGTCAAGCAGCACGACGGCTATCGCTTCGTCTATTGCCTGCCGTTCTCCGCCACGCGCGTCTTCGTCGAGGACACGTATTACAGCGACACGCCCAAGCTGAACGCGGGCGCGCTCAACAAGCGGATCGATGTCTATGCGAACCAGCGCGGCTGGACGGTCGAAACCGGGGACGCGCCGCCGCGCGAGGAGCGCGGCGCGCTGCCGGTGACGATCGGCGGCGATTTCGAGGCGTATTGGCGCAGCGGCGGCGCGAAGGTCGCAAAGGCTGGCGCACGCGCCGGGTTGTTTCATCCGACGACGGGGTATTCGTTACCCGATGCGGTCCGTTTGGCGGTCAAACTTGCCAAGGCGAAGGATCTGTCGGGCGCCGCGTTGCACGACTTCACCTATCGCTATGCGAAGGCGGCGTGGGAGTCGCGCGGCTTCTACCGGATGCTCGACGCGATGCTGTTCCGCGCCGCCGATCCCGATCAGCGCTACAAGGTGCTGGAACGCTTCTACCGCCTGCGCGCTGGACTGATCGGGCGGTTCTACGCAGGCCGTTCGACGACCGCCGACAAGGCGCGGACGTTGATGGGCAAGCCGCCGGTGCCGTTCTGGCGCGCGATCGGGGTGGTAAGGGCGTTGAAGAAGTGAGGACGGTTTGTTTGAAAACTCGCGAAAGAGCGAGTTTCGAGGCCGCACCAGCAGCGCGTTTTCAAACAGGATTCGAAAAATGAAAACCGCAATCGTCGTCGGCGCCGGGTTCGGGGGGCTGGCGCTCGCGATCCGGCTGCAATCGGCGGGGGTCGCGACGACGATCATCGAGGCGCGCGACAAGCCGGGCGGCCGCGCGTATTTCTGGGAGAAGGACGGCTTCACCTTCGATGCCGGGCCGACCGTCATCACCGATCCCGATTGCCTGAAAGAGCTCTGGGGGCTGTCGGGCGGCGATATGGCCGAAGACGTGATGCTGGATCCGGTCCAGCCGTTCTATCGGCTCAACTGGCCCGACGGGACAAATTTCGATTACACCAACGACGACAAGGTGCTGCGCGACCAGATCGCGAAGCTCAATTCCGATGACGTCGCGGGCTACGGCGAGTTCCTCGATTATTCAGCCGGGGTGTACCGCGAAGGCTATGAGAAGCTCGGCCATGTCGCGTTTCTCGACTTCGCGTCGATGATCAAGGCGGCGCCCGCGCTGGCGAAATATCAGGCGTGGCGGTCGGTCTATTCGATCGTGTCGAAATACGTGAAGTCGGAGAAACTGCGCGAGGCGCTCAGCTTCCACACATTGCTCGTCGGCGGCAATCCTTTCACGACGAGCGCGATCTATGCGCTGATCCACAAGCTGGAGCGCGACGGCGGCGTCTGGTTCGCGCGCGGGGGCACCAACAAGCTGATAGCGGGGATGGTGGCGTTGTTCGAGCGGCTCGGCGGGACGATCCGGCTGGACGATGCGGTGGCGGAAATCGTGACGCTCGGCGACCGCGTGACCGGCGTCGTCACCGCGAGCGGGTGGCGCGGCGAATGCGACATGCTCGCCGCCAACAGCGATATCGTCCACACCTATCGCGATCTGCTGTCGGACTCGCGCAGCGCGCAGCGGACGCATGCCTCGCTCGAACGCAAGAGCTATTCGCCGTCGCTGTTCGTCGTCCATTTCGGCATCAAGGGGACGTGGCCGGGCATCCCGCATCACATGATCCTGTTCGGGCCGCGCTACAAAGGGTTGCTCGCCGACATCTACGACCACGGTGTGCTGGCGCAGGATTTCTCGATCTATCTGCACCACCCGACCGTCACCGATCCGTCGATGGCGCCCGAGGGGATGAGCACCTTCTACGCGTTGGCGCCGGTGCCGCACATGGGCAAGTTCCCCGAGGATTGGGACCGTATCGCGCCGATCCTCGAAAAGCGCATCCTCGACGAGGTCGGGCGGCGGCTGATCCCCGACATCCACGACCGGATCGTGACGAAGTTCAGCTACACCCCGAAGGATTTCGGGCGCGACTTGAACGCGCATCTCGGGAGCGCGTTTTCGCTTGAGCCGACCTTGATGCAGAGCGCGTACTTCCGCGTGCACAACCGCGACGATCATGTTCCGAACCTGTATTTCGTCGGCGCGGGGACGCATCCGGGGGCGGGGATTCCGGGGGTGGTCGGGAGCGCCAAGGCGACCGCGAAGCTGATGCTGGAGGGGGCGTGAGGAGCGCGACATCATTCCTCGCCGGCACGGGGAGGGGGGCCATGCGAAGCATGGTGGAGGGGGCTCTCCACCGGCGGTGCGCTTCGGCGATAGCCCCCTCCAACATTCGCTTCGCGAAGGGTCCCCCTCCCCGTGCCGGGGAGGATTTGTGAACCGCCTCGCCATTTACTGCGGTTCGGCCACCCCCGCTGATCCCATCTATCTCGACTCCGCCCGCACGATCGGCCGCACCCTCGCCGAGCGCGGCATCGGCGTCGTCTACGGCGGCGGACGGCTCGGATTGATGGGCGCGATCGCCGATTCGGCGCTCGCAGCTGGCGGCGAGGTGATCGGGGTGATCCCCGAGGCGCTGGTCGCCGCCGAAGTGGCGCATCGCGGGCTCACCGAACTGCACGTCGTAACGGGAATGCACGAGCGCAAGCGCGTGTTCACCGATCTCGCCGACGGGTTCGTCACGATCCCCGGCGGCACCGGGACGATGGACGAATTGTGGGAGGCGCTCAGTTGGGCGCAGCTCGGCTATCATGCCGATCCGGTCGGGTTGCTCAACGTCGCGGGCTATTACGATCCGCTGATCGAATTCTGGCATCGCATGGGCGAGGTCGGGTTCCTGCGCGCGCAGCACTGCGACTTGCTGATCGTCGCGGATACCCTGGACGACTTGCTCGCCCGGATGGAGCGCCACGTTCCGGCGCAACCGATCGTTCGGATGGCGGCGGACGATCTGTGAGGGTGGTATGCCCCTCGTCGTCTTTTGATCCTCCCCCGCCAGGGGGAGGTGGCAGCCGCAGGCTGACGGAGGGGGCGGGCAGCGACGACCTATGTTTCGTGTCCTCCCCCTCCGTCGCGCTACGCGCGCCACCTCCCCCTGGCGGGGGAGGATTGGTTCAAGCCGACGCTGGCTGAATGTCGTTACCACCCAGTCCCACCCGCGACGCGATCGTCGCGACCGCGCACGAGTCGATCCGGCGCGGGTCGAAGAGTTTCGCCGCCGCGTCGCGGCTGTTCGACCGGCGGACGCGCGAGAAGGCGTGGCTGCTCTACGCCTGGTGCCGGGCGTGCGACGATATCGCCGACGGGCAGGATCACGGCCACGACATGACCGTGGTCGAGGGTGCCCCCGCGCGCGTCGTACGGATGACCGCGATGACCGAGGACGCGCTGGCGGGTGAGGTGATCGGCGATCCCGCGTTCGATGCGCTGCGCCTCTTCGCCGCCGAGGTGCAACTGCCGCCGCGTTTTCCACGCGATGTGATCGCGGGCTTCGCGCTCGATGCGCGCGAATGGCGACCGCGCAGCGAGGACGATCTCTACACCTATTGCTATCATGTCGCGGGCGCGGTCGGCTGCATGATGGCGCTGGCGATGGGGGTCGATCCGCAGGACGATGCGACGCTCGACCGCGCGTGCGATCTCGGCATCGCGTTCCAACTCGCCAATATCGCGCGCGACATCGAGGAGGATGACCGCGTCGGGCGCTGCTACGTCCCCGAAGACTGGCTGGTCGAGATGGACATGCCGCCGGGACAGCACATGAAACCGCCGTTCCGCGACCGGTTGGCGGTGCTGGCGCGGCGGCTGGCCGAGCGTGCCGCGGCCTATGAGGCAAGCGCGCGCGTCGGCGCGTCGTCGCTGCCGTTCCGATCGGCCTGGGCGGTGCTGGCGGCGGCGGATATCTATGGGGCGATCGGACGCGGGGTCGCGGATCGCGGGACGCATGCCTGGGACCACCGCGTGACGACCTCGCCCCGGGCGAAACTGGGCTTTATGGCGCGCGCGGCCTTTGCGGCAGCGGGGCGCAAGCGGGTCGCTTATGCGCCGCGCGATCCGGAGTTGTGGACGAGGCCAAGATAAACGCGCGATTCATCATCTCTCGAAGCGGCTCGCGAACCTTTCTCGGTGCATTGTCGCGGCATGAGCAGATTGTCGTTGATCCTTGCGCGCGCGGTGGACCGAGGTCGTGCCGACCGATTGCCGCCAACACGCGCGGGTCTGCTCGCCGCGCTGCTCAGGAAACGCGCGACCGCGGACAATCAGGGCGCGGACGATCTCGAAGTGATGCTGCGCGAACAGATTCGCTGGTCGCTGCCGATGGAGCGCTGCGTCGAAGACGCCTGACGCAACCCCTCAAGACGACTAGCTGCCGCGTGCGCTTGTGCTCGCAGACGCGACCTGCGGCCCGTTGGCGCGGCAGGCGGCGCTGATCACCGGGAAGGACAGATCGGTGTTGCGCGCGAGCGCCGCGGGAAGATCGGCGCGGCACTGAGCAGCGGTGACGTAGTGCGTCGGCTCAATCTTCGCGACCGAGCATTGCGTGCTGCCGTCGCCGCATCCCATGATCGCCATCACGAAAAATACCGGGCCCATAATCTTCACTCCACTCGTCTCGTAAACCCGCGACCTCGACGAACGGTTCCCGTATCGCGCCCGACCGCTGCGGGTGCCGACGGCGGACAACCGAAGACTCGAAACTCGAACCGGGTCCCGAGGCATGCGACCGACCCGTCGTTTCGTGCGACTGCCGTGCGCGGAATCATCCGAGAGGGGCACCGTGCGGACGCCGATTCTTGCCCTGTCCTAGAGGCCCGCAATTGTGCCACACACGTCGAATGCACGCTTCGCTTCGCCTTGACACCCGACCCCCAGCGCCTCTCGCGGTAGCGCCGCCGAGCCATCGTCGCGTTGTGGGACCGCGATGAGCGATATTCTGATCGTCGGCTCGGGTGCCGCCGGCCTCACCGCCGCGCTGAACCTCGCCGATCGCTTCAAGGTCACCGTCCTCGCCAAGGGTGCGCTCAACGAGGGCGCGACCGCCTGGGCGCAAGGCGGGGTCGCCGCGGTCCTCGAACCCGGCGACACGTTCGAAAACCATGTTGAGGACACGATGGCCGCCGGGGCGGGATTGAACGACCGCGAGATCGTCGAATTCGTCGTCGAGAATGCCCCCGCCGCGATCCACCGGCTCGAACAACTCGGCGTCCCGTTCAATCACGAGGGCGACGCGCTCCACCTGACGCGCGAGGGCGGACACAGTCACCGCCGCATCGTCCACGTCGCCGACGCGACCGGCTGGGCGGTGCAAGAGGCGCTCCAGAAAGCCGCCGAAGCGCACCCCCATATCACCCTCGTCCCCGATCAGGTCGCGATCGATCTCGCCACCTCACGCCATGAGGAGCGCTATTCCGGCGCGGGCAACGTCTGGGGCGTCTATGCGGTCGACAAGACCAGCGGCCATGTCGCGCTGCACACCGCGCGCGCGACGATCCTCGCGACCGGCGGCGCGGGACGGACGTATCTGTTCTCGACCGCGCCGCGCGGCGCGACGGGGGACGGCATCGCGATGGCGTGGCGCGCGGGATGCCGCGTCTCGAACATGGAATTCATGCAATTCCACCCGACCTGCCTCTACAATCTCGAGGTCAAGAATTTCCTGATCACCGAGGCGGTGCGCGGCGAGGGCGGGCATCTCAAGAACCCCAATACCGGCCACCGCTTCATGCCCGATGTCGATCCCCGCGCCGAACTCGCGCCGCGCGACGTGGTGGCGCGCGCGATCGATGCCGAGATCAAACGCTACGGGCTCGACTACGTCCATCTCGACATCAGTCACATGCCCGCGGATTTCGTGAAGGGGCATTTCCCCAACATCTACGAAAAACTCATCGGCCTCGGCATCGACATGACGACCGGGCCGATCCCCGTCGTTCCGGCGCAGCATTACACCTGCGGCGGCATCGTCATCGATCGCGACGGCAAGACCGATCTGCCCGGCTTATACGCCGCGGGCGAATGCACCGAATCGGGCCTGCACGGCGCCAATCGCCTCGCCAGCAATTCGCTGCTCGAATGCTTCGTCTTCGGCGAGGCGGCGGCGAAGCACATCGCGGACAATTGGGATGCGCTGCCCCCGGTTCCCGCGATCCATGCCTGGGACGAAAGCCGCGTCACCGATTCGGACGAGGAGGTCGTGATCAAGCAGACCTGGACCGAAATCCGCCGCTTCATGTGGAATTACGTCGGCATCGTCCGCACCACCAAGCGGCTCGAACGCGCGCAGCACCGCGTCAAGCTGCTGACCAGCGAGGTCGAGGATTATTACGGCCACTTCCGCGTGACCCCCGACCTGATCGAGTTGCGCAACCTGATTCAGACCGCCGATCTGATCGTCCGCAGTGCGCTCCACCGCCACGAAAGCCGCGGGCTGCACTATACGCTCGATTATCCGGAGACGTTGCCGGTCGCAGTAGACACCGTGCTGGTGCCTTAGCCCTCTGCCGATCGCCCGAGCATTAGCACCGCGACCGCCAGCAATGTCGCTGCCACGAAAAGCGCGACCCGGCTCCAGCGCGTCTCGTCGCTGTCGCGGATTTCGACGACCACGGCGGTCACCGCCTGGATGCCGTAATAGAGCACGAACGCCTTCGACGCATAAACGATGATCGCGAAGATATCCGCCGCCCAGGTGATCGCGATCGCGACCCCCGCGGTGACGACATAGCCGACCGCGGTCGACAGCCGCGCCTTGCTCGTCTGGCGGACCAGCCCGCTCGCCCCGTTCATGTCCGCGACCGCCGCCGACAATTGCGACATCAGCGCCGCCGCGATGACGAAAGGCGCGACGATGAAACCGACCGGCGCGATCAGCGAGATGATGTGCGTCTCTCCGCCGATCGCAGGCAGTTTGCCGTCGAGATACGGCGTGATCAGCGCGACGAAGGCGATATAGATAACGAACGCGATAAGCTGCGCGCGCCGCATCGTTGTGACGCGGGTGTGCCGATCATACGCCTCGCCGAGATAGCGCGAGGTCTCGAATCCCTGAACCAGGATGATGAGTCCGAGCAAAATTTCGACCGATTCGATCCCGCTGGTGTTCGCGGTCGGCAGCAACGTCAGCGTGCCGCCCACCGCGTTCGCGCCGACCGCCCAGGCGATCGCCGCGATCAGCCCGCCGATCAGCGCGAGCTTCAGCCCGACCGCGCCCAGTTCGACATGTTCGAGCCAGCGCAAGCCCCCGAACAAGCCCAGTACGCCGAGCGCCGCGATCACCACCGTCGTGATCGTCCGCGCATAGGTCTCGTCGACGACGCCGAACCCCTTCAGCCCGAACGCCGAGAAGAGGTAGAGATAATAAGCGACCGACACGAAATAGGCGAGGATCAGCGCCAGATCGGACAGCCGTTCGAGGATGACGATGTGATGCGGCGGGTTTTCCTGTTCGAGCAACGGCTCGACGCGCTCGATATTGTCGCGGATCGCCTCGCCGAACACGAACGAGATCGTGCACAAGGCGATCATCCCGGCGAACGCCCAATGCCCCGCCGCATGGCCGAGGATCGGTCCCGCCACCAGAAAGCCCGATCCGATGATCGAGGCGAGCGGCGTCACCGTCGCGCGCCACATGTCCGACTTGAGCAATTTCGGCCTGAGCGTGATGAGCGCAAGCAGCCCCGCGACCGCCGCCGCGACGATCGAGGCGATCATTCAGGATCCTTTTCGATGAGGCCCAGGCGGTGGATCATCCAGGGCATCGTCAGCCCCTGCACGAAGATCGAGAAGGCGACCACTGCAAAAGCGACGGTGATGATCTGCCCACGCTCGGCGATCTCGCGCGGCAACGCCAAGGCCAGAGCGAGCGCCAGCGCGCCGCGCAGCCCGCCCCAGAACAGGACATGCTTGTACGCCCAAGGCACGCACAGCCTGGTGTGCTTGAACGCCGCCATCACCGGATACACGCCGACCGCGCGACCGATCAATGACAACAAAGTCGCCGCGGCAGCCGCTTCGAGCACCGTCAGGATCGGCGTCTTTGCCTCGCGCCCGCCGATCAGGATGAAGATCAGCGAGTTGATCAGGAAGGCGGTGAATTCCCAATGATGCAGCACGCCGCGCCGCCCGTCCTCCGAGATCGGCCCGAGGAAGCCCCAATTGCCGACGATCAGCCCCGCGGTCAGCGTCGCCAGCACCCCCGACGCGTGGAAATGCTCGGCGAGCAGGAACGAGCCGTAGGCGATGAGCATCGTCAGCGTGATCTCGACAAGCCGGTCGCGCGTCCGCCCCGCAACGAAGATCAGCGGCACCGCCACCCCCGCACCCGCCGCGATGCCGCCGAAAACGGTGAGGAGCAGCTTGCCCGCGATCGCCCCGCCCTCGGCGGGCGCCCCTGCCGCGAGCGCGGCGAGGATCGCGAAGCCGACCGCGGCGACGCCGTCGTTGAGCAGGCTTTCCGCCTCGACCAGCAAATGCAACCGCGGCTGGACGCGCAACTGCTTGAACGCCGCAATCACCGACACCGGATCGGTCGCCGCGATCAGCACCCCGAACAACCCCGCGCCGAGCCAGCTCCAGCCGATCCAATAATGCATCCCGACCGCGACCACGCCGGCGGCGAAGATCACCCCCAGCGTCACGAGCGCGAGGAGCAACGGCATTTCGCGTCCGAGCGGCTTCCACGGAATCTGGATCGCGGCCTCGAACACCAGCGGCGGCAGGAAGACGAAGAAGATCAGTTCCGGGGTCAGCGGCGGCGTCGACCCTGGCGCGAACAGCGCCAGCGCGATCCCCGCCACGACCAGGCCGACGCTGTACGGCAGCTTCAGCCGGTGCGTCGCCATCGCCACCAAGGATGCGATGAACAGCATCGCGCCAACCGACTGGAAATCAAAGCCCTGCATTTATTCGGCCCCTGTTCACGCTTCGTCGTGTAAGGAATCGCGCTCGTCGCAATCATCACCTCGAGGACATTGCCTATTCGCACCGCAACGCCGCACTGTCAGGCCCAAAAGGGGGTCCTTCGTTCCAGCATGTTTGTGAATTTGCGTGTTTCGCGGCTTTTCGCCGGTTGTGTCGCGTTGGCGAGCGTCGCCGGCTGCGTGCCGCCCGCCGCGCCGCGCTCGTCGGCGCGGGCGCCCGAGCGGCCGCCCGCCTATGTCGTCGCGATTCCCGTCCCCGCGCCGAAACCGCCGCCGCTCAACCGCGCGCCGCGCGGCCTCGTCGTTTCGGTCGATGCGCTGATCCGCGGTTTCGACGGCAAGGCCGGAATCGCGATCCGCGCGGTCGATGAGGGCTGGACGGTCGAGAGCGGCGGGCGCGTACGAATGCCGCAGCAGAGCGTCAGCAAATTGTGGGTCGCGATCACGGTCCTCGATCAGCGCGATCAGGGCCGCATTCGCCTCGACGATCCGATCACCGTCACGCGCGGCGACCTCACGCTGTTTCACCAGCCGCTCGCCGGGTTGGTCAAGAACAGCGGCTATCAGACCACGGTCGGCGACCTGCTCTATCGCGCGCTGACGCATAGCGACAATACGGCGAACGACCGCCTGCTGACGCTCGTCGGCGGTCCGGGCGCGGTGCGCGCGATGATCGAGGCCAAGCGGCTCGGCGACATCCGCTTCGGCCCCGGCGAGCGCCTGCTCCAGAGCCGCACCGCCGGGCTGACCTGGCAGCAGAGCTACAGCCTCGGCAACAATTTCCAGATCGCGCGGTCGCGCCTCTCGCCAGACGTGCGGCAAGCGGCGATGATGAGTTATATCGCCGATCCGATCGACGGCGCCGCGCCGCTCGCCATCGCCGATGCGCTGGCGCGGCTGGCCCGCGGCGAATTACTCAGCGAAACTTCGACCCGGCTGCTGCTGACGACGATGGGCGAATCGGTCACCGGCCGCGCGCGCCTTCGCGCCGCGCTCCCCTCGGGCTGGCGAATCGCGCACAAGACCGGCACGGGGCAGGAACTCGGCCGTCGCAACGCGGGCTTCAACGACGTCGGTCTGCTGACCGCGCCCGACGGTCGCCGCTACGCGATCGCGGTGATGATCGGCGACACGACCACCTCGATGCGGACGCGTCAGGAGCTGATCCAGGCGGCGGCGGCAGCGTTGACCGGCTATCGCGGGGCGGCATCGACGGTCGCAGCGAGCGACGACAGCGACGAAACGGGGATGTAGTTCGCCGGGATGACGGCGCCGCGGCGATCGGTTATCCCGCCCTGATGCCGCATCTCTATCTCGTCGATGGCTCGGGCTACATCTTCCGCGCTTATCACCGCCTGCCGCCGCTCACCAACGTCCACGGCGAGCCGGTCGGCGCGGTCTATGGCTATACGACGATGTTGTGGAAACTCGCTGACGAGGTCCACAAGACCGACGGCCCGACGCACATGGCGGTGATCCTCGACAAATCGAGCCACACGTTCCGCAACGACCTCTACGACAAGTACAAGGCGCACCGCCCGCCGCCGCCCGAGGATCTGATCCCGCAATTCCCGATGATCCGCGACGCGACGCGCGCCTTCTCCTTGCCGTGCATCGAGGAGGAGGGGCTGGAGGCAGACGACATCATCGCCTGCTATTCCAAGGCGGCGCTGGCGCAGGGCTGGAATGTCACGATCGTCAGCAGCGACAAGGATCTGATGCAACTGATCGAGCCGGGTCTCGACCTCTACGACACGATGAACAACCGCCGCCTCGGGCCGGACCATGTGATGGAGAAATTCGGGGTCGGGCCCGACCGGCTCGGTGACGTGCTCGCGCTGATGGGGGACAGCGTCGATAACGTGCCGGGCGTCACCGGCGTCGGCCCCAAGACCGCGTCGAAGCTGATCAACGAGCACGGCGACCTCGAAGCCGTCCTCGCCGCCGCCCCCGCGATGAAGCCCGGCAAGCTGCGCGACAATCTGATCGAGCAGGCGGAGAATGCGCGTCTGTCGAAGGTGCTGGTGACGCTCGCCTGCGACCGCGGCCTGCCCGAGCCGCTCGAAGACCTCGAGCTGAAGGGCATCCCCGACGCGCCGCTCCGCGCGTTCCTCGAGCACCACGGTTTCAAGTCGCTGCTAACCAAGCTCGGCAGCGCGGGCGGGGTCGCCGACACGCCGCAGCCCGCACCTGCCGCGAGCATCGTCTTCGAGGAAGACCCGCCCTGCGACCACGACTCGTACGAGACGGTGGTGACCGAGGACGCGCTCGACCGCTGGGTGCAGGTCGCGCGGCATCAGGGCTGGGTCGCGATCGATACCGAGACGACGGGCAAGGACCCGATGCTCGCGGGCCTCGTCGGCGTGTCGATGGCGCTCCACCCCAACCTCGCCTGCTACGTGCCCGTGGCGCACGGTGGCAGCGACATGTTCGCCGAAAAACCGGTCCAGCTCGACCGCGATATCGTGCTGGCGAAACTCAAGCCGCTGTTCGAGGATCCGGCGGTCCTCAAGATCGGCCACAACCTCAAATACGACCTCATCATCCTCGCGCGTGCCTATGAGAAGATGGGCGGCATCGACGTCGCGCCGTTCGACGACACGATCGTGATGAGCTTCGATCTCGACGCGGGACTCCACGGCCACGGCATGGACGAACTCGCCGCAACGCATCTCTCGCACAGCTGCATCGCCTACAAGGACGTGGTAGGCACGGGCAAAAAGGCGATCGGCTTCCACGAGGTCGATCTGAAGGCCGCGACGCGCTACGCCGCCGAGGACGCCGATGTGACCTTGCGGCTGTGGCGCCGCTTCAGGCCGCGCCTTCCCGCCGAGAGCGCGACGCGAATCTACGAGATGGTCGATCGCGGCCTCGTGCCCGTCGTCGCGCGGATGGAGCAACGCGGCATCAAGGTCGATCGCGAGGTGCTGGCGCGGCTCTCGACCGAATTCGCCGGGCAGATGGGCAGCCTGGAATCCGAAATTCACGCGCTCGCCGGTGGCCCGTTCACGATCGGCAGTCCCAAGCAGCTTGGGGACGTGCTGTTCGAACGGTTCGGCATCAAGGGCGGGCGCAAGGGCAAGTCGGGCGTCTATTCGACCGACGTCACCGAACTCGAACGCATCGCCGCCGACAAGGATTCGCCGGGCAAGGTGATCGCCGCGCGGGTGCTCGACTGGCGGCAACTCGCCAAGCTGAAGAACACGTATACCGACACGCTGCAGGAACAGATCCACCCCGAAACGGGCCGCGTCCACACCAGCTACAGCCTGACCGGCGCGCAGACCGGGCGCCTCTCCTCGACCGACCCCAATCTCCAGAACATCCCGATCCGCACCGAAGTCGGCCGCCAGATCCGCGACGCTTTCGTCGCCGAACCCGGCAATGTCATCCTCGCGGCGGATTATTCGCAGATCGAACTGCGCCTCGCCGCGCACATGGCGGACGTTCCCGCGCTGAAAGAGGCGTTCGCGCGCGGCGACGACATTCACAGCCTCACCGCGCAGGAATTGTTCGGCACCGTCGATCGCGACACCCGCGGTCGCGCCAAGACGATCAACTTCGCGATCCTCTACGGCATCAGCCGCTGGGGACTGGCCGGGCGGCTCGACGTGACCGTCGACGAGGCGCAGGCGATGATCGACCGCTATTTCGAGCGCTTCCCCGGCATCAACCGTTATATCGCCGAGACGACCCAAAGCGTGCGCGAGATCGGCTTCACCACTACCCTTTTCGGCCGCAAGACGCATTTCCCCCGGATCAAGTCGAAGGTCCAGCACGAACGCCAGGGCGCCGAACGCGCCGCGATCAACGCGCCGATCCAGGGCACGAGCGCCGACATCATCAAGCGCGCGATGGTACGGATGGAACCCGCGCTGGCCGAGGCGGGGCTGGGGCATGTGCGGATGCTGTTGCAGGTCCACGACGAACTGGTGTTCGAACTGCCGGAAGGTGACGTCGCGGCGGCAAGCCCCGTGATCGAACGCGTCATGGCGACTGCGGCGGAACCCGCAGTCAAGCTCGATGTGCCGCTAGCGATCGAGATCGGCACCGGCGCGAGTTGGGGCGCGGCGCATTGAGTGCGCAGTGCGGCAGCTGGCCGCGTCCGGCTGGCTCGCACAAGCACGGCCGGCGGGCAAAGCCCGTCCGACGACGCGGCTTCGCCGCGGCGCGGCATGTCTGAATCCTCCGCCGACATCGCCACGCTCGCCAAGGGCGGCCGCACCAACATCGCCGGGTTCGCGCTCCGCCTCCTCGCGCGTATCCCGTTCCTGTTCATCGCGGGCCGCCTCTACGGCCCCGACCTCGTCGGGCGTTTCGCGATCGCGGTCGTCGTCGTCGAACTCGCCGCGCTCGTCGCGACGCTCGGCCTCAAGCGCGGCCTCGCGCAGGCGCTAAGCGCGACCGATCGCCTGCACGCGCATGTCGTCTGGGATGCGATGGCGGTCGCGTTCGTCATGTCGATGCTGGCGAGCGCGTTCCTCTGGGCCTTTCCCGAGATCATGTACCCCAGGACGCCGATCGTCGGGCTCGACCGCTATCTGCCGCTGATCGTCGTCGCGGTCGCCTGGTCCGACGTCAGCCTCGCCGCGCTCGCCTATCGCCTGAACGTAAAGGCGGCGGTGACCGCGCGTGCGGTAGTCGAGCCGTGGACGATCTCTATCGCGGCCTGGGGGTTCTCGTTCCTCACGACGCGCGACGGCCTCGTGCTGAGTTACGTCGCTTCGATGCTCGCGGCGCTGGTCGCCTCGATCGTGCCGTTCGTGCGCAGCTACGGCCTGCCGCACGGCTGGACGCCGCATGTCCGCGAGATCGCCAAGCTCGCCCGCGCCAACGGTCCGCTCGCGGGCGCCGACGCGCTCGAATGGGGGACGCGCAACGTCGATAGGTTCATCCTCGGCGTGATGTTCGAGCCGCGCGTCGTCGGCATCTATTACATGGCGCAACAGGTCGCTTCGCTACCGCAGAAATTGAAGACCAGTTTCGACCCGATCCTCGGCCCGGTCATCACGCGCGCGCTGGCGGAGAACGATCGCGCCGCGGTCGCCGCGCAGGTCCGCCAGGTCGCGTTCTGGATCATCGCCGCGCAAGGGTGCCTCGCGCTGATGGGGTCGATCCCCGGCGAAGCGGTGATGGGCGTCGTCGGTCCGCAATTCGTCGCCGGGACCGCCGCGCTCGCCTTCCTGCTGATCGCCGAGGTGCTCGCCTCGACCGGCGCGGTCTGCGAATCGGCGCTCGTCTACACCGCGCGGCACCGCAATCTGGTGATTTCGGCGACGATGCTGGCGTTCCAGATGGGACTCAGCTTTGCGCTGATTCTCGCGATGCGCGCACTCGGCTGGCCTCCCGCGTTCCAGGCTGCGGGACCGGCGGTCGCGCTGATGATCAGCCTCGCGCTGACCTCGGTCATCAAGGCTTGGCTGCTCCATCATATCCTTGCCGCACCCGTCTCGCCGCTACGCTGGCCGCTGGTCTGGGCGGCACTGGCGGCGATCGTGGTCGGCGCCGCGTTCACGTCGCTGCCGAAGCGCTTCGAATGGGCCGAGTTGCTGATCGGAATCCCCGCGATCGCCGCGACGTATCTGTTCGTGCTGTGGAAATGGGCGTTCGGCCCGGCGGACCGCGCGCTGTTCTCGAAAGTGCCGCGCGCGGAAGAAGCGACGCTGGCCAACGAGGGCGGTTTGACGCGGTAGAGTTTTTTGACGCCCTCACGGGCGCAGAGCGGCACCAGCCCTCTCCCCCTCCCCACCTCCCATGCAATTATAATGTTTTGGGAGGTGGGGAGGGGGAGAGGGCTGGTGCCGCCCATCGCCGAGAGGCGATCAGATCCTAATGCCGGAAATGCCGCATCCCGGTGCA
>JBBSTE010000016.1:0-55427 GCA_038236185.1 Sphingomonadales bacterium
ACCTTCGGCGGCTGGAAGCGCAGCGCGTTCGGCGACACCAACCAGCACGGCATGGAGGGCGTGAAGTTCTGGACCAAGGTCAAGACGATCACCCAGCGCTGGCCCGATGGCGGGGTGGGGGATGGTGCCAACGCCTTCGTCATTCCGACGATGGGGTGAGCGACATGTCCTCCTCCGTCATCCTGACGAAAGTCAGGATCCAGAGTCACGAGCGTCACCGCTCTTTACTCTGGATCCCGGATCAAGTCCGGGATGACGGCGGTTTTGCAGGAAGCGGATCGAACCCCAAATCCTCGGCAAGATCGCGCCACGTCGGATTGTCTTTCTCGATCAGCACCAGCTTCCATTCGCGCCGCCAATTCTTGATCCGTTTCTCGCGCAGGATCGCGGATTCCATCGTTTCGTGGATTTCGTACCAGACCAGCAGCTTGGCGTTGTGCTTCTTCGTGAATCCCGCGATCAGCCCTTCCCGATGCTGATACGCGCGGCCGAGCAGATGCGACGTAACGCCGGTGTAGATCGTCCCGTTGCGCCCGCTGGCGGTGATATACACCGCCGGTTGCTTTTCCACCCGCGCTCCTCCAATCGTCGTGCTGACGAAAGTCAGCATCCAGAGCCACAAACGATATCGTCCCGGACTCTGGATGCCGGATCAAGTCCGGCATGACGAAAGTAGAGCCTTGACCAACCAATTCGACCTCACCGACGACCAGCGCGAGATCCAGGAGCTCGCGCGGCGCTTCACCGCCGATCGCATCACCCCGTTCGCGGCGGAATGGGACGAGAAACACATCTTCCCGCGCGACACGATCAAGGAAGCCGCCGAACTCGGCTTCGCCGCGATCTACGTCAGCGAGGAAGCCGGCGGCATCGCACTCGGTCGGCTGGAGGCGGCGCTGATCATGGAGGCGATGTCGTACGGCTGCCCTGCTACATCCGCCTTCATCAGCATCCACAACATGGCATCGTGGATGATCGACCGGTTCGGGTCGCAGACGGTGAAAGACAAATACCTTCCCAGCCTCGTCACGATGGACCGCATGGCGAGCTATTGCCTGACCGAGCCATCCTCGGGCTCCGATGCCGCCGCGCTCAAGACGAAAGCGGTGAAGGACGGCGATCACTACGTCGTCTCGGGCTCGAAACAGTTCATCAGCGGCGCGGGCGAAAACGAAGTCTATGTCTGCATGGTCCGCACCGGCGTCGAAGGGCCGAAGGGCATTTCGTGCATGGTGATCGAAAAGGACATGCCCGGCGTCAGCTTCGGCGCGAACGAACGCAAGCTCGGCTGGCACGCACAACCGACCGCGCAGGTGATGTTCGACAACGTCCGCGTCCCCGCCGGAAACCTCGTCGGTGCGGAAGGTGAGGGTTTCCGCATCGCGATGATGGGCCTCGACGGCGGGCGGCTCAACATCGGCGCCTGTTCATTGGGCGGCGCGCAACGCTGCATCGACGAATCGATCGCCTACACCAAGGATCGTCAGCAGTTCGGCAAGCCGATCAGTGATTTCCAGAACACGCAGTTCATGCTCGCTGACATGGCGACCGAGTTGGAGGCGGCGCGCTACCTGCTCTACGTCGCCGCCGCGAAGGTCACCGCCAACGCGCCCGACAAGACCAAATTCGCGGCGATGGCGAAGCGGCTCGCGACCGACACCGGCTCGTCGGTGGTCGATCGCGCGCTCCAGCTCCACGGCGGCTATGGCTATTTGATGGACTATCCGATCGAGCGCTTCTGGCGCGACCTGCGCGTCCATTCGATCCTCGAAGGCACCAATCAGGTGATGCGGATGATCGTCGGGCGGGAGCTGACCCGCCAATGACCCTGAAAACCGTGAGCGATATTGTCACCGAAACCCCGGCGATGACCACGCTATGGCAGTCCGCGCTCGCCAACGTCTCGAAGGCGATGATGGCCGCCGCGCAGGCGAAGCCGAAACTCTCATCGACCCGCCCGTTCGATCCCTTCGCATTGATGCGGACGATGGGCGAATTCGCCGGCGGTTTCGCCGCGCAGCCGCAGCAACTGCTCGAAGTCCAGATGCAGGCCGCGCGCGAGTGGGGCGAGTTCTGGACCGCGGCCTGGATGCCGCCGAAGGAGGACGCTCCCAAACCCCGCGACCGCCGCTTCGCCGCCAAGGGCTGGGAAGAACAACCCTATCGCACCCTGCGCGACGCTTATCTGCTTGCCTCAAAGCAACTCCACGACCTCGTCGGCGCAGGCAGCGCCGATACGCCCAACCGCGCCATGATGAACTTCCTCGCCGACCAATATCTCAACGCCGTCGCCCCGACCAATTTCGCGATGACCAACCCCGAAGTCGTCAAGCGGACGGTCGAGACCGGCGGCGCCAATCTCGCGCAGGGCTTCGCCAATCTGATCGAGGACGTCAGCGCGGGAAAGGGCATCGTCCGCCGCCGCACCGATCCCGACGCCTTCGTGAAGGGCAGGACGATCGCCGCGACACCCGGCAGCGTTGTCTTTCAGAACCACCTGTTCCAGCTGATTCAATACGATCCCGCCACGCCAGACGTCGCCGCCGAACCGTTGCTCTACGTACCGCCGCTGGTGAACAAATTCTACATGATCGACCTCCAGCCGAAGTCGAGCTTGGTCAAATGGCTGGTCGATCAGGGCCGCACCGTCTTCGTCGTCTCATGGATCAACCCCGACGAAAGCCACCGCGATTGCGGGGTCGAGGAGTACGTCCTCGACGGCATCGTCACCGCGATCGACGAAGCCCGCGCACGGAGCGGCGCGGACACGATCGATCTGTTCAGCTTCTGCCTCGGCGGCACCCTCGTCGCGGTGACGCTGGCGTATCTGACCGCCAAGAAGCGCGCGGGCGAGGTCAACACCGCGACCCTGATCGGCTCGATGGTCGATTTCGCGGACATGCGCGACTGGGCGGCGTTCGTCCACGAAGGCCATCTCGACGCGCTCGAGGATCACCTCGCGCAACGCGGCTTCATCGATTCGACCGAGCTGCAACAATTGTTCGCCGCGGTGCGATCGAACGATCTGATCTGGTCGTCGGTCATCAATCACTACCTGCTCGACAAGCCCGCGCCGCCAAGCGACCTGCTCTATTGGTTCGAGGATGGCGCGCGCATTCCGCAGGCGTTCCTGAAATCGTACAATCGCGGGCTGTTGTTCGCCAATGCGCTGAAATCGGGGACCGGGTTCGAGGTCGGCGGCGTCGCGATCGATCTGGCGACGGTGAAAACGCCGGTGACGGTGATCGCGCTGAAGGACGACCACGTCTCGGCATGGGAAGCGGTCTACGACGGGACCAAATTGTTCGGCGGCCCGGTTACGTACATCCTCGGCGGATCGGGCCACAATGCCGGCGTCATCAATCCCCCCGCCGCCAACAAGCACGGCTATTGGACCAGCAACGCCCGCCCCGACACCGCGCGCGAATGGCTCGACGGCGCGACGAAGCACGACGGCTCGTGGTGGCCGGCGTGGGACTCGTGGCTGACCGACAACGCGTCGGGCAAGCGCGTCCCGCCGCGCGTCCCCGTCGGCCCGATCGAGCCCGCGCCCGGCTCCTACGTATCCATCACGCACTGAGGCCGACTTGAACTTCATCACCACCGACGACGCGCTGACCTTCGCCGAGGGCTGCGCCGGGCGCATCCGGCTCGATCGCCCCAAGGCGCTGCATTCGCTCAACCTCGCGATGATCCGCGCGATGACCCGCGCACTGCTCGACTGGCGCGACGACGACGACGTGCGGATCGTCCTGATCGATCACGCCTCGGGCCGCGGTTTCTGCGCGGGCGGCGATGTCGTCGCGATCGCGAAGGACGTGCCGAACGGCGGCACGGTCGGGCGCGATTTCTTCTTCGAGGAATATCGCCTCAACCATCTGATGTACACCTACCCGAAGCCCGGCGTCGTCTTCATGGACGGCATCGTCATGGGCGGCGGCGTCGGCATTTCCTGCCCGTGCCGCTACCGCGTCGTCACCGAGCGCACCGTCTTTGCGATGCCCGAAACGACGATCGGCCTGTTCCCCGATGTCGGCGGCGGGCGGTACCTTTCGCGGCTCAGAGGCCGGAGCGCGCAATATCTCGCGCTGACCGGCGCGCGCCTCGACGGCGCCGATTGCATCGCGCTCGGTCTCGCCAACTTCTACGTCCCAAGCGACCGGCTCGAAGCGGTGAAATCTGAAATTTGCGCCACCCCCGAAAAGACCGAATCGATCCTCGCCGGCGCGGCGGAAGCGCCTCCGCCCGCCAAGATCGCCGACCAGCTCCCCGACATCGACCGCTTGTTCGCCTCGGACGATTTCGACGCGATCGTCGCCGCGCTAGACGCCGACGGCGGTGACTGGGCGGCGGGTGTCCGCGAATTGCTCGGCGGCCGCTCGCCCACCGCGTGCAAGGTCTCGCTCCGGATGCTCGTCGAAAGCCCGCGCCATCTCCACTTCTTCGACGAAATGCGGATGGAATATGCGATCATGACCCGCATGTACCGCGCGCACGACTTCGCCGAGGGCGTCCGCGCCCTTCTGATCGACAAGGACGGCGCGCCGAACTGGTCCCCGCCGACCCCCGGCAAAGTCACCACCGCGATGGTCGACGAATATTTCCAGCCACTCCCGCCCGCCGAAGCGTGGAGCCCGCTGCCGCCCAACGCGCGAGGAGACTGATATGGCTTACGAAACGATCCTCGTCGAACAGCGCGACCGCGTCACGCTCATCACGCTCAACCGCCCGCAGGCCTTGAACGCACTCAACAACCAGGTGCTCGGCGAACTCGTCGCCGCGCTCCAGGCGTTCGATGCCGACGACGGCCAGGGCTGCGCCGTTCTCACCGGCAGCGAAAAGGCGTTCGCCGCGGGTGCCGACATCAAGGAAATGCAGCCACAATCGTTCGGCGACATGTACGGCGACAATTATTTCGCGGGGTGGGAGATGTTCACCCGCACCCGCAAGCCGGTGATCGCCGCGGTCGCGGGCTTCGCGCTCGGCGGGGGGTGCGAACTGGCGATGATGTGCGATTTTATCCTCGCCGCCGACACCGCCAAATTCGGCCAGCCCGAAATCAAGCTCGCGGTCGCCCCCGGCATGGGCGGATCGCAGCGGCTGACGCGCGCGGTCGGCAAGGCCAAGGCGATGGAGATGTGCCTCACCGGCCGGATGATGGACGCCGAAGAGGCCGAACGCGCTGGGCTGGTTTCGCGCATCGTCCCCGCCGCGGACCTCGTTGAGGAAGCGATGAAGACCGCCGCGACGATCGCGGGTATGGCGCCGCTCGCGGTGCTCGCCAACAAGGAAATGGTCAACGCCGCATTCGAGACCATGCTGGGGCAGGGCATCCAGTTCGAGCGGCGGCTGTTCCACGGCCTGTTTGGGACCGAAGATCAGAAGGAAGGCATGACCGCGTTCGTCGAAAAGCGCGCGGGCAAGTGGAGAGGAAAATAGCTCCGTCATCCTGACGAAAGTCAGGATCCAGAATCGCAAGCGATGCCGCCTGTAATCCTGGATCCCGGATCAAGTCCGGGATGACGTCAGCACTTTAGAGGATAGAAGAATGGCACGCGTCGGTTTCATCGGGCTCGGCAACATGGGCGGCGGGATGGCCGCGAATCTCGCGAAGAAGGGCCACGACGTCCGCGCCTTCGATCTGTCGGAGGACGCGCTGGCCAAGGCCGAGGCCGCAGGCTGCCTCCCCGTCGCCTCCGCCGCCGAAGCCGCCGACGGCGCCGAGTCGATCGTCACGATGCTGCCCGCGGGCAAACACGTCGAGCAGGTCTATTCCGAGAGCCTCTACGGCAACACCAGCCCGTCGGCGATCCTGATTGATTGCTCGACGATCGACGTCGCCACCGCCAAGCGCGTCGCCGAAGCCGCGCTCGCCAAGGGCCTGACCGCGGTCGACGCGCCCGTCTCGGGCGGCATCGGCGCGGCGAATGCGGGGACGCTGACCTTCATGGTCGGCGGTTCGGCCGAAGGCTTCGACCGCGCCGAACCGTTCCTCGCCGACATGGGCAAGGCGGTGATCCACGCCGGCGTCAGTGGCGCCGGGCAGGCCGCGAAAATCTGCAACAACATGTTGTTGGGCGCGGAAATGATCGCGACGTGCGAGGCGTTCGTCCTCGCCGAAAAGCTTGGGCTCGACCCGCAACGCTTCTTCGATATCGCCAGCGTCTCTTCGGGCCAGAGCTGGTCGATGACGACCTATTGCCCGCTCCCCGGCGTCGGTCCTGAAAGCCCCGCGGACAACGACTATCGGGGCGGGTTCGCGGCGGCGCTGATGCTCAAGGATCTGCGCCTCGCGATGGAAGCGGCGGAACAGGCCGGCGCCGACACCCCGATGGGGAAACGCGCTCGCGAGCTCTACGAAGCCTACGCCGATGCGGGCAACGGCGGCAGCGATTTCTCGGGGATCATCCGGACGCTGCGCTAATTCCGATCCTCCCCATTCATGGGGAGGGGGACCAGCCGAAGGCTGGTGGACGGGGCTCTCCACCAGCGCTGCGTTTCGAGGAGAATCCCCTCCGTCAGCGCTATGCGCTGCCACCTCCCCATGAATGGGGAGGAGTTACTTCCGCGCCACCCTTCCCGCGAACTTCACCAGGCTCTCCGCCCCATCCTCGCCCACCGCGGATACACCGATGAAAGTGTCGTCTACCGACACTTCCTTCAGCAGCACCGTCGTCGCCCCGGTCACCGCGCGCGCATCGGTCCAGTCCTGCTTGTCGTTGCGCCGCCAGCGGACCTTGTACGCGGTCGCACCCGGAACCGCCGTCCATGCGATGGTCGTGTCCCGGCTCACCCCCCCCGACACGGTAAGGCCATCGGGCGCCGCAGGCGCCGCCGCCAGCCGCGCCAAGGCCGCGACGTTGATCGCGGTCACCTTCGCCAGATAGTCGAAGTCCATCCCCTCGACGGTATCGCCATAGACGATCCCGTTCTCGGTCCGTAGATTCTGATGCTGCCGATCCCAATTCTCCGCCCCGACGGTGAAGCGCACCGCCGGATAGCCCTCGCGCAAAAACGGCTCATGGTCCCCGCCGCGCCCGAAGCGATCGGGCCGGCGATCGACGAACACGTCGAACTTGCCCGGCAACTCGTCCGCTATACCGTCCACCGCCTTGGCCAGCGCGCGGCTCGGCCCGTCGTCCTCGCCGCCGATCGCACGGCGTTCCATCGCTTCGGCGAGGCTATCGCCGGCGCGAATCCCTTCGGAGAACACCCGCACCCGGTCCGCGACCTTCAACCCGTTCTGCCCAACCGAATTGCCGACGATATCGTTGTTGAGCATCGCATCGACCTGCCAGCCGCGCGCCTTCGCGGTCTCGGCGAGCAGGGTTGATCCCCACAATCCCTGCTCCTCGCCCGAGAACGCGACATAGACGATGTTCGCGGTGAACTTCTCCTTCGACAGGATACGCGCCGCCTCGAGCACCAGCGCTACCCCCGACCCGTCATCGTTGGCGCCCGGCGCGTCCGAGGTCGCGTCCATCACGTCGGTGACGCGGCTGTCGATATGCCCGCCGACGATGACGTAGCGGTTCGGGTCCGAGCCTTTCTGGATCGCGACGACATCCTCGATGACGACGCCGTCAGGCGCGCGCGGCCCGACGAAACGGCGCGACAGCCGCTCGACTGAGATACAGCCGCCGCAGTCCTTCGACAGCGCCGCGAACCGCGCCGCCGCCCAGGTCCGCGCGGCGCCGATCCCACGCGTCGGGTCGGTCGCCGACGACAGCGAATTGCGCGTCCCGAACGACACGAGCGACTCGACCGTCGATTTGAGGCGCGCGGGCGACGGCGTATCGCGCGCCGCGGCGGGGGTGGCGACAAGCAGCGAAGCGAGGATCAGAATGCGCATACGCCACTGTGGCAGCGCGACGGCCTTAGCTCAACCGGTCGATCGCCTCGCGGTCGAGACTGCCGGGGACGATCATCAGCGGTACCGTCAGCGATCCCGCGTCGGTCCCCGCGAAATGCGTGACGAGCGGCCCCGGCGCGCCGCTCGCCGCCGCGCTCAGCACCAGCGCGGCGATGTCGGGGTTCGCTTCGATGATCTCGCGGATCACCTTCGGACCGTCGCCGCTGCGCACCGTGATCGACGGACGGAGCCCCGATTCCTCGATCAGCGTCCCCGCCGCCTTCGCGACCAGTCCTTCGGCATGTAGCCGCGCCTCGTCCTCGATCGTCGCCTGCACCCCGCCGAAGGCGATGAATTCCTGCTGCGGGATCAGCGCGACGATCTCGACGCCACCGCCGGTTTTCACCGCGCGTCGCGCCGCGAAGCGCAGCGCGATCTCGGCTTCGGGGCTCTCATCGATCACCGTCAGGTAGATGCGCATGAACGTGAGCCTGCCGCGAACCCGCGCGCTACGCAAGCCGCCGGGGTTGACCCTCGGCGAGCGCGGCGCGAGAGACTGTGCCGCAACGGAACGTCGCCGAGGGACTTCATGCCGATCGAGATCAAGATGCCCGCGCTCTCCCCGACGATGGAGGAAGGCACGCTGGCGAAATGGCTGGTGAAGGAGGGTGACGCCGTCAAGTCGGGCGACCTGATGGCCGAGATCGAAACCGACAAGGCGACGATGGAATTCGAAGCGGTCGACGAGGGCGTTATCGCGAAGATTCTGATCGCCGAAGGCAGTGACAATGTGAAGGTCGGCGCGGTGATCGCGATCCTTGCGGAGGGCGGCGATGATGCCGGGGCGGCGACGAAAACTCCCGTGACGGAAGAGAAAAAGCCCGAACCGGAAAAGACCGAGGCTGCGCCGGAGGTCGAGGCTCAGCCCAAGGCGGAAGCGAAGGCCGAAAAGAGAGTCGAGGCGCAGACCGCGTCCGATGGCGACCGGGTGAAGGCAAGCCCGCTCGCGCGGCGGATCGCGGCAGAGAAGGGTGTCGATCTGGCTTCGGTCACCGGGACCGGCCCGAACGGTCGCGTCGTGAAAGCCGATGTCGAGTTCGCCAAGGCTGAAGCGGCGGCGCCCAAAGCCGCAGATCATACCGCAACCGCGGCACCCGCTTCGACAGCCAAGCCCGCCGCGATCCCCGATATCCCGCACGAAACCACCAAGCTTTCGAACATCCGCAAGACGATCGCGCGGCGCCTGACCGAATCGAAGCAGACGGTGCCGCACATCTACCTCACCGTCGATGTCCGCCTCGACAAGCTGCTGAAATTGCGCGGCGAACTCAACGCGGGCCTCGAAGCGCGCGGCATCAAGCTGTCGGTCAACGATCTGCTCATCAAGGCGCTCGCGGTCAGCCTGATCCAGGTGCCGAAGTGCAACGTGATGTTCACGCCCGATCAGCTCATCAGCTTCAGCCGCGCCGACATCTCGGTTGCGGTCTCGACGCCGACGGGGCTTATCACTCCGATCATATTTGGGGCCGACGCCGCGTCGCTGTCGTCTATCTCGACACGCATGAAGGATCTCGCCGCCCGCGCCCGCGACGGCAAGCTCCAGCCCGACGAATATCAGGGCGGCACCGCGTCGATTTCGAACATGGGGATGTACGGCATCAAGCAGTTCGACGCGGTCATCAATCCGCCCCAGGGCATGATCCTCGCGGTCGGCGCGGGCGAGAAGCGGCCCTACGTCGTCGACGACGCGCTCGCCGTAGCGACGGTGATATCGGCGACCGGCAGCTTCGACCACCGCGCCATCGACGGCGCCGACGGGGCGGAACTGATGCAGGCGTTCAAGGCGCTGGTGGAAGCGCCGCTCGCGATGCTGGCGTGACATGCGCTACGCCCGCATCCTCGTCGAGCTGTTGCACCTAGCCGCTGGCGTAGTCGCGGTCGCGGCGATGTTCGGCGCGGCGGCCTGGGCCTATCCGCAGGGCTATGCGACGATCTGGAACATCGGCTTCATCACGATGGCGGCGATCGCGGGAATGAGTGTGCCCCACTTTCGCGCCGCCATGTTCGCGGACCGCGCCGAGGAATAAGGAACTAACGTGCCTGACACCTACGACCTCGTCATCCTCGGCTCCGGCCCCGGCGGTTACGTCGCCGCGATCCGCGCCGCGCAGCTCGGACTCAAAACCGCGATCGTCGAGCGCGAACGCTTGGGTGGCATCTGCCTCAACTGGGGCTGCATCCCGACCAAGGCGCTGCTCCGCACGTCGGAGGTCTATCATTATCTGACGCACGCCAAGGACTACGGGTTGAAGGCGGAAAACGTCGGGTTCGATCTCGGCAAGATCGTCGAACGCTCGCGCAAGGTCGCGGGGCAATTGAACGCCGGCGTCAAGGGCCTGATGAAGAAGAACAAGATCCAAGTCTACGAAGGCGCCGGCGCGCTGACCGGCAAGGGCAAACTCCAGGTCAAGCAAGGCGACAAGACGACCGACCTCGAAGCCAAGCACATCATCGTAGCGACCGGCGCGCGCGCGCGCGATCTGCCCTTCGCCAAGGCCGACGGCAAGCGCATCTGGACCTATCGCCACGCGATGGTCCCCGAAGAAATGCCGACCAAGCTGCTGGTCATCGGCTCGGGCGCGATCGGCGTCGAGTTTGCAAGTTTTTACAATGACATGGGTGCGGACGTCACGATCGTCGAAATGCTCCCCCGCATCCTCCCGGTCGAGGACGAGGAGGTCTCCGCGTTCATGGACAAGGCGCTCACCAAGCAGGGCATAAAAATCCTCACAAGCGCGAAGATCGAGAAAATCGAAACCTCGGCGAAAAGCGTGAAAGCCTCGGTCGCGGGCAAGGACGGCAAGGTCGAGACGACCGAATACAGCCACGTCATCGTCGCGATCGGTATCGTCCCAAACACCGAGGACATCGGCCTGGAGAAGCTCGGCGTGAAAACCGATCGCGGCCACATCGTCACCGACGGCTATGCGCGCACCAACATCGACGGCATCTACGCGATCGGCGACGTCACCGGCGCGCCGTGGCTGGCGCACAAGGCGAGCCACGAGGGCGTGGTCTGCGTCGAGGCAATCGCGGGCGAAAGGCCGCACCCGTTCGAAACCTGGAATATCCCCGGCTGCACTTACTCACGCCCGCAGGTCGCGTCGGTCGGCCTAACCGAGGCGGCGGCAAGGGACGCCGGGCACGAATTAAGGGTCGGA
Organism: Sphingomonadales bacterium; assembly: GCA_038236185.1. GTDB lineage: Bacteria > Pseudomonadota > Alphaproteobacteria > Sphingomonadales > Sphingomonadaceae > Sphingomonas. The sequence continues at coordinate 11,074 of JBBSTE010000016.1, forward strand.
AAATTCCCCTTCATCGGTAACGGCAAGGCGATTGCCCTCGGCGAGGCGGAGGGCTTCGTGAAGACGGTGTTCGACGCGAAGACCGGCGAATTGCTCGGCGCGCATATGGTCGGTGCCGAGGTGACCGAATTGATCCAGGGCTATGTCGTCGCGCGGCAGCTCGAGACCACCGAGGCCGAACTTATGGAAACGGTTTTCGCGCACCCGACGCTCAGCGAGATGATGCACGAAAGCGTCCTCGGCGCCTACGGCCGCGCGATCCACATCTGATACGAAACCCCGCCGGATCGCTCCTGCGGGGTTTGGGACGCGTTACGCGACCGAGTCGAGCTTGGCGTGACTACCGGCTTCGTCGGGGCGGATCGTCCCGCCGAACAGCATCTTCATCTTGCCGCCGATCGAAACGTCGGTCTCCCACAGCTCGGCGCCGTCGATATCGAATCGCAGCAGCGTCGCATCCGCCTTGCCGTTCGGAAACCACGCATCGGCCTGTTTGTTCCAGAGCCTGTCGACCTGCGCGGCATCGCTGTCCCGAACGACGATGCCCGACAGACAGGCGAAGAAATCGTGCCCCTTCGCCGCGAACTGCGCCATCGCCTTGCCGCCCTTGGCGAGGCGATTGTCGGCGCCGGTGAAGAAATAGAGCGTGTTCGGCCGATCGTCATCGAGTTGCGCGGTCATCGGTTCCGAATGCGCGTGGCTGTCTTCGAGACCGATCATCACGAACGGACTCGATTTCAATTTGTCGAGGAACTTCTCAGCGACTTCCTCCGGTGTGTGATCGGTCATTTTCGTAATCTCCTGCGGTGGTTGCCGGGAGAACGAGGCGGCGTGGGGTTGGTTGCGTCCGGCTCGACCGGGCGGGTGGGGAGAGTGAGAAACCGCAACCTCCCGTCTGGAAATCAGCGAAACCTTGCTATAGGCGTCGCCACCGCATGCGGGCGTGGCGAAATTGGTAGACGCGCGGGACTCAAAATCGCGTTTTGCCTTACAAAACGTCGAAGAAACCGCTTAAATACAACATCTTATGAATGTGCGGCACATCGGAAAACCCTTACACATGTCTTACACATTTTGGGGATTTCGAGATGCCGGCATAGACCCATCAGATGATGGATGGAGCGCTCCACGTCTATCGACGTGAGAACAGCCGCTACTCGCAATGTTCCACCTACCTCGGCAGCCGCAATCACCGCGAGACGACCAAGGAAGTCAGCCTCGCCGCCGCGAAGGATTTCGCTCGCGACTGGTATATGGAGCGCTGCGTCGAGGACCGCCAACGTCGACGCGGTGGCGTTCTCTTGCTGGACGGCCGCGTCCAGCCGCCTGTCGCCGGTCCCGGCGCGCCGACCGACGGTCGGCGTCGGCGAACGCCTACCGGCCGCAGCTTCGGCGATGCCGTCGACGCGTTCACGAGGGAGTTCGAGGTCATCACACTTGGCGAGCGCAATGCCGATTACGTGAAACAGAAATCAGATCACGTCCGCGTTCACCTCTTGCCGTTCTTCGGCAAGATCGCCTTGGCTGACATCAACGCGGGCACGGTCCAAGAATACCGGGTCCATCGACAGACATCCCGGCTCGACCCGAAAACCGGCAAGCCGAAGAAGCCGGCGCGGGCGACCTTGCATGGCGAAGTGGTAACACTCCGCCAGGTCTTGAAGACCGCCAACCGCAAAGGCTGGATCGATGCGCTGCCCGACATGTCGGCGCCCCATAAGACGTCCGGGAAGGTCGAGCATCGGGCGTGGTTTTCGCCCGAGGAGTATAAGATACTCTATGAGGCGACTCGCGAGCGGGCGAAGAACCCGCCCAAGCCGCGATGGCGGGAAGTCTGTGAGAACTTCCACGATTACGTCCTGTTTATGGGCAACACCGGGCTAAGACCCGACGAGTCCGCGCGTTTGGAGTTGCGGGACGTGAAGATCGTGAACGACGAGGGGACGGGCGAATGGATTCTCGAGATCGAGGTGCGCGGTAAACGCGGTGTCGGCTTCTGCAAATCGATGCGGGGTGCGATCCTGCGTTTGAGCGCATCCGCAAGCGCAAGCAGCTCAAACCGACTGAGCGAATATTCGGGAAAACACCGCGCGATCTGATGAACAACGTGCTCGACGAGCTCAATCTCAAGTTCGACCGAGATAGCCATGTCCACACCTGCTACAGCCTCCGGCACACCTATATCTGCCTTCGGCTGCTCGAAGGCGCCGACATCTATCAGGTCGCCAAGAACTGCCGCACCAGCGTCGAGATGATCGAGAAGTTTTACGGGCGGCATCTGAAGAACAATATCGATGCCTCAGGCGTCAACGTGCGCAAGGCGCGGCCTAAGCCCGCCGCGGCGAGAAAGAAGAGCGCGAAACCGGCGTCGGAACCTATTCCGCCGTTGCGCCGAAAGCGCGCTGCGCTATAGGCGATTGCGTCGCGGGCGTGGTGGAACTGGTAGACGCGCTGGATTCAAAATCCAGTTCCGAGAGGAGTGTGGGTTCGATTCCCACCGCCCGCACCAGCTTTTCTCAGCATGGTCCCATGGCCTAGCCGCTCGGCGGGCCGAACCGTGTATGAGCAGCGTGAAACGGCCGGACGGCCGCACACCGCTCTCGCGAAATGACAGCCGCAGGGCAGGTTATGCTGGCCATCGGCACTCCCTCCGGGGTGCGGCCATCGCCTCATGCCCGCGCGCGGAGGATCGCTGCCGCCGCAGCGATTGAGACCCGAACGAAAATCTATCTTGATACCAATTTCTGGATTCAGCTCAGGAAGGCGGAAAACGGTATTGGCCCGCCAGCCGCAGTCAGGCTGCTGACAGCGCTCAGGGATGGCGTGGTCGCGGGGCGGTTGCTCTGCCCACTGAGCGAGAGCGCGTTCATCGAACTGTTCAATCAGCAGGATTTGCAAACCCGACGCGCCACTGCGCAGCTGATGGACGAACTCAGTCTCGGCTACTGCCTCGCCGATCCCGAAACCCGCATGGCGACCGAGGTCGCCCACTATTTTCACGAGCGGCTCGGCCGTGATGTGCATTCGCTCGACGCGCTGGTCTGGTCGAAGGCATCTTACGCCCTCGGTGTCCTTCATCCCGTGCCGCCCGAATTCGTGCCGCCCGATGTTGCGCTCGCGATCCAGAAGGGTGTGTTCGACGAGACATGGGAGGCCAGTCTCACGATGATCGTCGATACGATCGGCGAGTCCCCCAACGCCGATCGCTTCCCGACGATTGCGATCAAGAATGGCGTCAATGTCGATCGCGGGCATTGCCTCGACCGAGCCTACGGGTTTCTGACCGCAGGTACCGAGATGCAGAAGCAGGCCGCGATCAATGCGCTCGGTCAGGTGCCTCTCCACGACGACCCCGATTGGGCGCGCTGGCTTAAAGCCTTCGCCGCCCTGGTCGCCGCCTCCGAATCAGATTCCACTTGTTCGGTCATACTCACGGCAATCGCCCGCCGCTTGGCAGACGCCTCGGAGAAATATCGCGACGCCTTGGCCGATCTTGGCATCGCAATCGCGCAGACCTTGGGCGACCACGTACTGGACACCGTCGCGCGCACCGTCGCGTTCGACCTGGATCACATTCCGGATCGTCTTCTGGAAGAGCTCCTTGACGCCCTCCGCCATGTCAAAGCGACGAATCTCGGCACGATCGAAACCCTCGATTTCTCGCTCATGAAGCTGGTCGAGAAAGGCCAGAACGAGCGTGCCCGCGTGTTGCTTGACCACCTGATCCGAAGGCCGGGCGATCCGATCGATGCCGAGAAGTTCGACCCCTTTTGGTACAAGCTCGCCGAGATCGGCGGCGATGTCATGGACGACTGGATCGTGACGTGGCTGCTCGATGGCGACTACGCGCTCTGCCGCGCGCTCGATGACAATCTGTTGTCCCAGGTTCCGACGAACGGACGCTGGCCATCGACTTCACTCGCTATTCGCTGCGCGATCCAGACCATAGCTATCTCGCGCGCAAGGCGATCGGCACCTTCTTCCTCAAGGCCCGTGTCATGGCCTCGATCCTGGTATCGATGCTGCGAACCGCCCCGGCCGGGCAGGCGGAGCAGATCGTCGACCTGCTCGTCGATCCGATCCTGTTCAACTATTCCGGCGTGGGCGAAGGCTATCTGAAGGATATTGCAGCCGATAACGCCGATCCCGCACAGCCGCACGTGGAACGGGCGCTGGCACGCCTGGGCGCGTATCTCGACGGCCTGAAGTCGATCGGCCGCGTCCCCGAACTCCATCCGTCCGAGCGCGAGCGCACATCGAATGGCAACGTCATGCCGACAGCATGTCGGAAGCCCATCGCCAAGCCCGGCGAGAGTCCATCTTCGCGTCGATCGTGTCTGAGCCGGTGCTGCTGTACGGCACCCGCTCGGTCTCCTGGGTGCCCGATCCCGCCACCGGACCGCGCCGGATCGAGACGCCGCTCGCGACGATCAGCCATTCCTTCGAAATCCCGCGCGTCGACATCGTCGATTCGATGGGACTTCAGCTCATGCTGATAAGCTTTCGAGGCGAGGAGCGTCCGGCATGAAGCAGCTCAAAATCCCGTTCCTTAATCGGAGTGTCGGTTCGAGCCCGCCCGCCCGCACCAACCTGAAAATTCTCGCTCGGCTCGCGCCGGGCCACATCCAGGTTCCGAACTGCTTGACCGACCTCGCGCGCCGTGCCCACTAGGCGTCGCGAAGCGGGAGGCGACGATGGGCGAAGGACGGCGGTTCGAAGGCAAGACGGTGTTCGTCGCGGGGGCGTCGGGCGGGATCAACCTTGAGATCGCGCATGGCTTCGCACGCGAAGGCGCGCGCGTCGCGGTGCTGAGCCGCAGCGCCGAGAAGATCGAGGCGGCGGCGCAAGGGATTCGCGACATCGGTGCGGAGGCGATCGGCATCGCCTGCGACGTGCGCGACTATCCCGGGCTTGAGGCTGCGTTCGCGCAGGCGGTAGAGGCGTTCGGAGCCATCGATGTGCTGATCTCCGGCGCGGCGGGGAATTTCCTAGCCCCGGCGCTGAAGATGAGCGCGAACGCGTTCAAGACCGTTATAGATATCGACCTGCTCGGCACCTTCAACGTCTTCCGCGCGAGTTTCGATCATTTGACCAGGCCGGGCGCATCGCTAATCGCGATTACCGCGGGGCAGGCGGAGCGGGCGATGCCGTTTCAAATCCATGCCTGCGCCGCCAAGGCCGGGGTCAATATGGTGACCAAATGCCTGGCGCTCGAATGGGGTCCGGCGGGGGTGCGGGTCAACGGCATCTCGCCGGGGCCGATCGCGGACACCGAGGGGATGAAACGCCTGGGCGGCGATCCGTCGCACGAGGCGGCGATCAAGCGCCGCGTGGCGCTGCGCGATTACGGCACCAAGAGCGACATCGCGGAGGCGGCGTTGTTCCTGTCGAGCGACGCCGCGAAATATGTGACCGGCACGATCCTGAACGTCGATGGCGGCAGCGGCGTCGGCGATGCCAGCCAGGATGCGCTCGGTGCGCGGTAGATGCTGACCACCTGGCGATTCCTGCTGGGCCGTGCGCGCGGCGCGCTCGACGATCGCGAGCAGCGATTGCTCGACGATTCGATCGGCGAAATCCTCGATCTGCCGGCGCGGCACACGATCGTCCGCGCGGGCGAAATCGTCCATACTAGCACCTATTTGATCGAGGGCTTCATCTGCCGCTACATGGACGACCGCGAGGGATATCGGCAGCTCGTCGCGATCCATGTGCCGGGCGATTTCGTCGATCTGCACGGTTTTGCGCTTCAACGGCTGGATCACGACGTCGCGACGCTCGGGCCGGTCAGGATCGCGACGTTTCCGCACGTCGGGCTGGCGCGGATCAACGAACGCGAACCGAACCTGACGCGGATGTTGTGGTTCAGCACCTTGCTCGATGCGGCGATGCACCGCGAGTGGATCTTCCGGCTCGGTCGGCTCGATGCCGCCGGCCGGATCGCGCATTTCTTCTGCGAGGTGGAGACGCGATTGCGGATGGTGGGACTCGTCGAGGCAGGCAGCTTTGCATTCCCGCTCACTCAACCGGAACTCGCCGAGGCTTGCGGCGTCACCGGAGTCCATACCAATCGAACGCTTAGAACGCTGCGCGAAGGCGGATTGATGACGTTTCGCGAGGGCGTGGTCGTGATCCACGATCTGGCGGGTTTGCAGCGGCTCGCGGAATTCGATCCCGGTTATCTCTATGCCGACACGAGCGACTTGCTCCGCGATCCGGTGAACTAAGCCCGATCATCAATGCGTTCGAAATGTCCCGCTTCGAAGCCGTCGATCGCCAGCGTCGCGATCCGATTTGCCACCACCGAAGGCTCCTTCACCGACGCCGGGTCCTCGCCCGGATAGGCACGCGCGCGCATCTTGGTTCGGGTCGCGCCGGGATTGATGAGCGCGATGCGGACGCGGCTGATCTCGGTCATTTCGTCGCCGTAGGCTGACAGCAACGTCTCGAACGCCGCCTTCGACGCGCCGTACGCGCCCCAATAGGCGCGGGGTTCGCGGGCGACGGTGGTCGTCAGGCCGATGACCTTTGCGGCTTTTGCGCGCCGGAGCATCGGGTCGAACGCGGCGATCAGCGCGGCTTGCGCGCTGACGTTGAGGGTCAGCACTGCCGCGAGTTCCTTCGCGTCGATCGCGGGGACCGCGGTCAGCGACCCGAGCGTGCCGGCGTTGAGGACCAGCACGTCGAGCGCGTGCCAGCGTTCGCCGATCGCCGCAGCGAGGCGCGCGATTGCGTCGGTTTCGGTCAGGTCGAGCGGCGCGATCGTCGCCGAGCCGCCCGCCCTGTGGATCGCCTCCTCGACCTCTTCGAGTCCGCCCGCGGTGCGCGCGGTGAGGACGACGTGCGCGCCCGCTTCGGCGAGCGCCAGCGCGGTCGCGGCGCCGATGCCGCGTGACGCGCCGGTGACGAGCGCGAGTCGGTTTTCCAATGGTTTGGTCATGTAGGGGGCTTAGTTCACCCGTTCTGCGAGCATCTGGAACTGATCGACCTCGGCGATTTCGTCATGGTCGGTGAGCGTCGTCGGGTAATCGCCGGTGAAACAGGCGTCGCAATATTTCGGACGGATGTCGGCGCGGCCGTGCTCGCCGAGCGCCTTGTAGAGCCCGTCGATCGAGACGAACGCAAGACTGTCGGCGTGGATGAAATCGGTCATCCCGCGCACGTCGTGCTGCGCCGCGAGCAGCTTGGTGCGCTCGGGCGTATCGACGCCGTAGAAGCAGGAATGCTGCGTCGGCGGGCTGGCGATCCGCATATGGACCTCCGCCGCGCCCGCATCGCGCATCATCTGGACGATCTTCAGGCTCGTCGTGCCGCGGACGATCGAATCGTCGATCAGGACGACGCGCTTCCCTTTGATGAGCGCGCGGTTGGCGTTGTGCTTCAGCTTGACGCCAAGGTGGCGAACCTCGTTGTTCGGCTGGATGAAGGTGCGCCCAACGTAGTGCGAGCGGATGATGCCGAGTTCGAACGGCTGGCCCGATTGCTGCGCATAGCCGATCGCCGCGGGGACCCCCGAATCGGGGACTGGGATGACTAGGTCGGCCTCGACTGGCGATTCGATCGCCAATTGCGCGCCGATCGCTTTGCGCACCGAATAGATCGAATGATCGTCGACGATCGAATCGGGCCTAGAGAAATAGACCCATTCGAAGATGCAAGGCCGCGCGGCCATCGGCGCGAACGGGCGGATCGAGCGGACCTCGCTGCCCTGGACGATGACGAGTTCGCCGGGCTCGACCGATCGTTCGAAGGTTGCGCCGACGACGTCCAATGCCACCGTCTCGCTCGCGAAGATCACCGCATCGCCGAGCCGTCCTATCACCAGCGGACGGATGCCGAGCGGGTCGCGGCAGGCGATCATCCCCTCGGGCGTCATCACGATCAGCGCATAGGCGCCCTCGACCTGCTTCAGCGCGTCGATGAACTTGTCGAGGAGCGTACGATAGCTGCTGGTAGCGACGAGGTGGATGATCGTCTCGGTATCGCTGGTCGACTGAAAGATCGAGCCGCGCCGGACGAGTTCGCGCCGCAGCCGCATCGCGTTCGAGATATTGCCGTTGTGCGCGATCGCGAAACCGCCCGATTGCAGCTCGGCATAGAGCGGCTGGACGTTGCGGAGCGCGGTCTCGCCGGTCGTCGAATAGCGGACGTGGCCCGCGGCGACGGTGCCGGGCAGCGCGCGGATGATCTCGTCGCGGTCGAAATTGCCCGCGACATGCCCCATCGCGCGGTGGGTGTGGAAATGCGTGCCGTCGAAGCTGGTGATGCCTGCGGCTTCCTGCCCGCGGTGCTGGAGCGCGTGCAGGCCGAGCGCGACGAGCGCGGCGGCGCCGTCGATCGCGGACACGCCGAAGACGCCGCACTCCTCGTGCAACTTGTCGTCATCGAAGGGATTCGTCGTCAGCATGCCGGAGGCTCGCATCGTGCGGGGCGGCATATAGGGGGCTGATCCGGGTTTGTCGCCCTTCTGTCACAAATCGATGGAGCGTTTCGTCGCATCGGCGGTTTTCACCGCGGAGAGGAAGCTGAGATGGCGCGCGATCACGGACCGCGGATCAAGGACGACAAGCTCTACGAGGACCTGCGCGAACAGGGCGATTCGAAGGAGAAGGCGGCGCGGATCGCTAATGCCAAGGCGGCGGGGACGCTCGACCACCGCGGGACCGATCTGGAGGATCGGACCAAGGACGATCTGATGAACGAAGCGCAAGAAATCGGAATCGAAGGCCGGTCGAAGATGGACAAGGCCGAATTGGTGAAAGCGATCCGCGGTCATAAGTAGCCGCGCCGATGTGTTCCCGCGAAGGCGGGAGCCTAGAACCGCATTCGATTCGCCTTGTAACCCTGGCCACCCGCCTTCGCGGGAACACAAAGGTTCCCGAAGGTTCCGGGAAAACGACAACGATTCCACCCTGGTGACGAGTTTTGGCGCTCGTAGCGCGACATCGGCACACCGTAGCAGGCGGCGAAGAGCAGGCGATCGTCGTAACGCCGGCGGTGGCCGACGAATCGCCCGGCGCGAATGACGGGCACGAGCCAGCCGTCACGACCGCGCGTGATCGCTTCCAAGGATCGCATGCGACCTTCCTCGATCGCGACATCCCATGCCCGCGCGAAGCCCTCCGCGCCGGGGCGGGTGAGCAAGCGACGCGCGGTCTGCGGCGTCATCCCCACCGCCCGCGCCGCCGCGGCGACTCCGCCATGCTGCGCGAGGATGGCGATGAAGGCGTGCTGGCGATCCGCGGTCCAGCCGTCATGCCGGTTCGACGCGGTGGCGACGGGGGTGAAGACGAGGGGGTCGTCGGACGATTCGGATGGGGCCGTCATCCGGCAGTATATGACCTAGGGCGGGGCTTGTAGGACAGCGGAAATTTTGAAAACAAACCGGATAGGCCGCTTTCGCCCAGAAGCGGACTATGCCGCGTCCGCTAAACTAGCTCAGCTTTCGAGAGCGGGACCAGGGCATGTCAGAAGCGATTTACCGGATCGGCGTTGCCCTCGCGGTTCTCGCGCTTGATGGCGGGATCGGCTTTGCTCTTAGGTGTCCCAGCCGTCACCTCCGCGACGTCCGGGGGCGCGGCTTCCCCGTGACGGACCGCTTGCGCGCGAAATATCATCCCTCGATCCGTGCGTTTACCCCAACCGCATGGATGTCGCCCGAAGCAGACGGATCGAGACGAGGTAAGCGCTCGAAGTTCGCGAAAACAACTGGCGGGTCATGGCATATCGCGCTAACATTCCGCTCGGGAACGCACCGTCTGTCAAACTCGGCAGGTTGATCGCTTGCGGCGCCCATCGCGGCGCCGGGCAATGAACGACGATGGCTGATATTGCAGCAGGGGGATTTTTGCGTGGCATTCAACATTATCACACCGAGTAACAGCCGTACGACTCAGCTCGTGGATACCGACTTCGGCGGTTTTCTGCTGATCACCGAGGGCGGCTACATCGCTACTGACGCGACGACGGCTTATTATGCGGCGGGTGGATATGGCGATATTACTATAAAGGGATCCTTGATTTCACAAAGCCTCTATGGGATGATTTTACGTTATTCTGCGGACAATCCAGCCCTGGTTGGGAATAATAACGTTTCGGTAACATCTGCCGGTATTGTTAAGGGCGCTGCCGCCGGGATGCTGATATATGGAGACAACAACCTTGTTGAAAATAGCGGAAATATTAGCTCCGTTAGCTACGGCGTTTACCTTTATTCCGGGTCCAGTAACATTGTTCAAAATGCTGGATCAATCTTTGGAGACGTTGCTGTATATCAAGGAACTGGATCTATTAGACTTGAGAATAGTGGAATAATAAACTCTTCAAGTAATTCCCTAATAAGTTACGGTGTCACCGTTCTAAATAATAGCGGCACAATGAATGGTGATGTCGCCAGCGTATTGACGCTTAGCCTGACCAATTCCGGGCTTATCAATGGCGCGGTCACGTGCGGGTATCTGGAAGACAGCATCGATAACTCGCTGGGTGTAATCACCGGCGTAGTTAATCTTGGCGACGGCGCCGACACATACGACGGTGGCGATGGGCGCGACAGGGTCAGGGGCGGCGCGGGCAGCGACACGATCGATCTCGGTGGCGGCAACGACGTCTATCTGGCGGGCGACGCCGACGGCAAAGACGACATCGACGCGGGCGACGGCGTCGACACCTACGATGCGTCGTCGGCCACTTTGGGGATCATTGTCGATCTGAGCGCCGCAACCACCGCCCGCACCGTCGGCAACGACGTCATCATCAATTTCGAGAATATCGTCGGCGGTCTGGCGAATGACGCGGTGACCGGTGCCGACGACGCCAACCGCATCGCCGGCGGGGCGGGCGCGGACCGTATCGATGGGCAGGGCGGCAACGACCGGCTGATCGGTGGCGCGGGCGCCGACTTCATCACCGGCGGCGCCGGGCGCGACATCATGACTGGCGGCGGCACCGGCGGCGGCAACGAATCCGACCGCTTCATCTTCGCCGACGGCGACAGCGGAGCCACCTCGAAGACCCGCGACGTCATCACCGGTTTCACCGATCACGGCAGCGCCTCGGCGCCCTACGCCACCGGCGCCGACCTCATCGACCTGCGCCTGATCGATGCCAAGACCAATGTCACCGGCGATCAGGCATTCTCGTTCAACGCAGTCGAGGGCGCGGCGTTTTCGGGAAGCGCGGGCAGCCTGATCTGGCAGCAATACACCGCCTTCGCGCTGGTGTCGGGTGACACCAATGGCGACGGTAAGGCCGACTTCGTCATCCAAGTGAACGGCACCCACACCCTCCTCGCCCACGACTTCCTGTTGTAGGACTCCATCCGATCGACGCCGCGCCCGCGAATGAACGCCGGCGCGGCGTCTCGCCTGTGGCGATGAGATCGAACTCCGACCTACAGCGCACGCGCAACGTCGACATGGTTTGATCTGAGATCGAATTTCAGGTCGTGGTGACGTTGCGTTGCGCCGGGGGAGCTGTTCCCGTTCGGCGTCCCGCGAAAGCACAGCCTCGGGTGTCGCGGGGAGCCCGCTTGGAACGGGTGTCGCCCGTAAGCCGCCAGACCGCTAACCCCCGATGGCCGACGTCCTGCTGTCGATCCGCACCAGCATGGGCTAAGGCTCGGTTCATGCCCGATCCCAGCAAAACCGGCCTGACCATTTCCCCCAAATTCGACGCCGCCGGTCTCGTCACCGCAGTGGTCACCGACGCCACGTCGGGCGAAGTCCTGATGGTCGCGCATATGAATGCGGAAGCGATCGCCGCGACGCGCGCCAGCGGGGAGGCGGTGTTCTGGTCGCGGAGCCGGCAGGCGTTGTGGCGCAAGGGGGAGACGTCGGGGAATGTGCTCCGCGTGCGCGAGATGCGGGTCGATTGCGATCAGGATGCGGTCTGGCTGATTGTCGATGCCGCCGGGCCGGCCTGCCACACCGGCGCGCGAAGCTGTTTCTATCGACGCATCACGGGGGATGGGTTGGAGCCGGTCGAATGAAGGGCCTGCTTGCGAAGACGCCGTTCGTTGGTGCGCTGCTGCTCCTCGCCGGATGTGGGGACAATTCGACGGCCGCGCCAAAAACCAGCGCGGGCGCTGCGCTCGAAAAGGCGGCGATCGCACGCGGAATCGTCGCCGATCCCGCGTCGATCGATCCGGTCGGGGTCTATTCGAGCGACACCGACCGCGTCTGCGTCGTGCCGCAGGGGGACGGCTACACGATCGGCGCGTCTGTCGATTACGGCGAGGCGCAATCGTGCACCGCGCGGGGGACCGCGACGGGTCGCGCGACGCTCGACGTGCGGTTTCAGGACGGGTGCCGGTTTACCGCGAAGGTCGAGGGCGACCGGATCGTCTTTCCCGCGATCCTGCCGCAAGCTTGTGATACCGCCTGCACCGGCCGCGCCTCGTTGGCGGCGCTCAACGCCGAGCGGCTCAGCCGCTCAGGCACCGAGGCGGCGAGCATGACGGGGGCGGGCAACGCGCGGCTGTGCAATTGACGTTGACGTAAAGGGAATGTATTTAGCGGCAATGCCCAGCGTTTCCGCTCATGCCGCGATCGCACCCCGGCGAGACCGCGAATTCTTTACGATCACCGACCTGTCGACCGAGTTCGACGTGACCGCGCGCGCGCTGCGTTTCTACGAGGACGAGGGGCTGATCGCGCCCGCGCGGCGCGGGACGGCGCGGGTCTACTCGCACCGCGACCGCGCGCGGCTCGCGTGGATCCTGCGCGGCAAGCGCGTCGGGTTCTCATTGGGCGAGATTCGGGAGATGATTGATCTTTACGATGTCGACGACGGGCGGCACACGCAGCGCGCGGTGACGATCGATCGCTGCCGCGCGCGGATCGCGACGCTGGAAGCGCAGCAACACGATATCGACGCGGCGATCGCTGAATTGGGTCAATTCGTCGCGCTCCTCGACCAAAGCAAGGACTGAACCCATGCCGCAATATACCCCCCCCATCCGCGATACGCGCTTCGTGCTGGAGCATGTCGTCGGGCTCGACCGCTATGCCAACGTCGAAGGCTTCGCGGCGGCGACCCCCGACACGGTCGATGCGGTGCTGGAGGAGGGCGGCAGGTTCGTCGCCGAGGTGCTGTTCCCGATAAACCATTCGGGCGATCTCGAAGGCTGCACGCGGCATGACGACGGGTCGGTCACGACGCCGAAGGGCTTCAAGGAAGCCTATGACAAGTTCGTCGAGAGCGGCTGGGGGACGCTGAGCGCGCCCGAGGCGTTCGGCGGACAGGCGATGCCGCACGTCGTCTCGACCGCGTTCCAGGAATATATGATCTCGTCGAACATGGCGTTCGCGATGTACCCGGGGCTCGCGCACGGCGCGATTGCGGCGCTGGTCGTGAAGGGATCGCCCGAGCAGCAGGCGAAATATCTGCCGCGGATGGTGTCGGGTGAATGGGGCGGGACGATGAACCTGACCGAGCCGCAATGCGGCACCGACCTCGGGCTGATCCGCACGCGCGCCGAACCGCAAGCGGATGGGTCTTACAGCATTACCGGCACCAAGATCTTCATCTCGGCGGGCGAGCACGACCTGACCGACAACATCATCCATCTCGTGCTGGCGAAGACGCCGGACGCGCCCGACAGCTCGAAGGGGATTTCGCTGTTCGTGGTGCCGAAGGTGCTGGTGAACGACGACGGGTCGCTCGGCGACCGTAACGCGGTGTCGTGCGGGTCGATCGAGCACAAGATGGGCATCCACGCCAATTCGACCTGCGTGATGAATTACGACGGCGCGACCGGCTGGCTGGTCGGTGACGAAATGAAAGGGCTTGCCGCGATGTTCATCATGATGAACGCGGCACGGCTTGGGGTCGGATTGCAGGGGCTGGGGATTGCCGAGGTCGCGTATCAAAATGCGGTCCAATATGCCGGCGACCGGCGGCAAGGCCGCGCGCTGACTGGCCCGGCTGAGCCGGAGGAAAAGGCCGACCTGCTGTTCGTCCACCCCGACGTCCGCCGGATGCTGATGGACAGCAAGGCGTGGACCGAGGGGTTACGCGCGCTCTGTCTGTGGGGCGCGCTCCAGGTCGATCTCGAACACAATGCCGCGACCGAGGAGGAGCGCCAGACCGCGGCGGATTTGATCGGCTTGCTCACCCCGGTCATCAAGGGCGTCGGTACCGACAAGGGGTACGAGATCGCGACCACCGCGCAGCAGGTTTACGGCGGGCACGGCTACATCGCCGAATGGGGGATGGAGCAGTACGTCCGCGACGCGCGGATCGCGATGATCTACGAAGGCACCAACGGCGTGCAGGCGATGGACCTTGCCGGGCGCAAGCTCGCGCAGAACGGCGGACGCGCGGTGCAATTGCTGTTCAAGGTGGTGAGCGAAGAGGTCGCCGCGGCGAAGGGCGATGCCGCGACCGCCGATCTCGCCGCGCGGCTGGAAAAGGCGCTGGGCGACCTGCAGGGCGCGACGATGTGGTTCATGGCGAACGGCATGCAGAACCCCAACAATGTCGGCGCGGGGGCGGTGCCGTACATGCACCTGATGGGGATCGTCGCGGTCGGACTGATGTGGCTCCGCATGGCGGTCGCCGCGACGAAGCTGAAGACGGCGGGCGAGGGCGATGCAGCGTTCCTCGACGCCAAGCTGGTCACCGCGCGCTATTTCGCCGAGCGGGTGATGCCCGAGACGGGTTCGCTGCGGCGTCAGATCGAGGGCGGGGCGGAGGCGATCATGGCGTTGCCGCCCGAGATGTTCCGCGCGGCCTGAGACCAGGTGCAGTTGTTTCAAACCCGTTCGGGCTGAGCCTGTCGAAGCCCTGCCCTTCTTTCTCGCTTTAAAGGAAGAACGACAGCCCTTCGACAAGCTCAGGACGAACGGAAGAAGAAAGCAACACCCCGATCAACGGCTCGCCGCGAGTTGCGGGCCGGGCCGGGCCGCGTCGATCGCCGCGGTGACGGGCGGCGCGGCAGCCGCCTTCGCAGCCGCGACGCAGCGTCGGTCCTCGTTACGGCCGCGCACGTCGAAGTCGGGGGATTTACCGCATAGCGCGACGGCGGCGCGGTGGACCCGAAGATCGAGCCGGGCGACTCCGCGCGCGGTGGTGAGGTCGAGGTCGGCGATCTTGACGATCATCGACCGGGTCGGGGCGGCCGGGCCCTGCGCAGTGGCAGGCACGACCAGGAATGCCGCGGCAAGCGCCGCGACCGAAGCAATCGTATTCATGATGGGTCTCCAAAAGCGGGGAGGGTCTCGCCCTCGCCGCAAGTCATATTTAGGCGTCCGATGCGCGCGTTCCTAACAACGATGTTGCCAAACCATTCTGCATAAATGCAGGATAAGCGCATGTTCGACTGGAACGACCTCCGCTATTTCCTTGCTGTCGCGAAGACCGGGAGCACGCTCGGCGCCGGGCGTGCGTTGCGCGTCAGCCAGACGACCGCCGCGCGGCGGGTCGCGGCGCTCGAGGAAGCGCTTGGCCTGACGCTCTTCGACCGGCGGCAGGCGGGCTATGTCCTGACGCCCGACGGCGAGTCGCTGCTCGCGGCGGCGCATGCGATCGAAGACGATGCGACGGCGTTCGACGAAGCGGCGGCGGCGCGGCGGCGCGAGGCGGGCGGCGTGGTCCGCGTCACCACCTCCGAAATCTACGCGATGACATTGCTCGCGCCGATCGTCCGCGATCTCCACGAACAACATCCCGGCATTTTCATCGAGCTCGACACCACCGACGTGCTGCGCGATCTCGAGCGCGGCGGTGCCGACGTCGCGCTGCGCGTCGCCGAACGGCTCAGCGGGAGCGGGCTCGTAGCGCGGCGGCTCTTCGACGATGCGTGGACGGTCTATTGCAGTGTCGGTTACGCCAAGGCGCACGGTCGTCCATCTCGCCGCGCCGATCTGGTTGGCCATCCGATGATCGGCGGCGGCGAGGAAGGCGTCTGGCGCATCTACCAGATGTGGTTGCGCGACAACGGGCTCGAGAATGCGGTGGTGTTCCACCACGGGTCATCGACCGGCCTGCTGTCGGCGGTGCGCTCCGGGCTCGGTCTGGCGGTGTTGCCGTGCTCGGTCGCGGATCTCGAGCCCGATCTGGTGCGCTGTCTCCCGCCGATTCGCGAGACGAAGCGCGGCGTTTGGCTGGTGACGCATGAGCGGCTGCGGCACACGCCGCGAGTACGGACCGTGATCGATTTCTTCGCGGAGCGGTTGAAGGGGCCGGAATAGCAGCGCCGCCTCGAGAACTGCACGTCGCGCCGACGTATCAAGCAAGATCGATCCGAAATACTTGATCAATGTGAAGATGACGAATTGCCCAAGGCGTAAGATCCCTCACGGCGGCGTTCTCTCCCCCGACATCGGCCGCCAATCCTGAGTAGGCGCCCCGCCATCTTCCCCCGCTGGTGGGGCGCCCTTTTTTTCGAGAATGCCGACCTTGGAGGATATGATGGCCCAGACAAACAGCCGCGAATGTTATGCCGGCCGCGCGATCGTTTCGCGACGACTTGCCGATGGCGCCAAAGACGAGGCGATCGGCCACATTCATCGCAACTTTGCCGAGCGTTACGAAAAGCTAGCGAGTGATCTGGAGATCGATCGCCCCATGCTTTACTGCGCGGCGACGTAACCGGCAACAATTCAGGCGGCTTGCCGCAACCGCCGGTGCAAATAGTTCTCGTCGAAACCGGCGATCTCGGCGAGCTTGACCGGATCGAGGATGGCGATGCTGCCCGTCTCGATTTGCATGACCCTCGCCTCGCGGAGGACGCGGAGCACGCGGTTGATGTGAACCGGTGTCATGCCGAGCGCATCGGCCAAGACGATCTGAGTCATCGGCAGCGTAAAATCATTACCCTTCGTCAGCCCGACATTGCGCGCCCGCAGATAGAGCTCGCACATCAGGTGCGAAACGCGCGCAATGCTGGATCGCCGCCCCATGCTCACGATCCACGCGCGCAACGTGCCTTCGTCGATAAGCTGGGATGTCCACAGCGCCTGCGCTATGTTGGGATGAAGCAAGATCATCCTTTCCATATCGCCCTTGGGAATCGTCGCGACTCGCGATTCGGTGAGCGTCTGGATACCGTGATCCATTTCGGCGAGGACCGAAATGTGAATGTCGCAGGTATCGCCCGGCATCAGGAACGCCATGATCTGGCGGCTGCCGTCGGGCAGGATCTTGTACCGGCAGGCCCATCCTTCGAGCATCACGAACACCGGCCCGGGCCGGTCGCCTTCCCTAATAAGGTCCTGCTTCGAGCCGATAGTTCGGGCTTTCGCGGTTGTCGAAAATAGCGCAGAAATATCCGCCGCCGTCAGCGGCGCGAAACATTCCAATTTATCGACGAACCGGTTGAGCATAGATTTATGGCGATAGCCCGCCCCTCACCGAGATACTTTACATAGATCAGGAAAGATTACTAGCCGAGGTTGTCGTTTCGATCGATCCGATCCTGTAAGGTCCATTGATCGTCGACAGGCATACCCAGGCGCCGGCGGCTGAGAGCAGCATTTTGCTCCCGCTTGTGTTTTTAAGGTTTATTTCCTGTCCAGCAGTCTCAACGACAATGATCGCGGTGTCGCGACGCGGCGCCACGAACCCGACGCGCACGGTCAGGCCGCCTTGCTCTTGGCCGAAAGCATCCTGCATTCGCTGGTGGAATCGTCGGTGCTGACTCGTCACGAGGCGGTTGCCGTCGTCCGGATTGCGGCGGAGGTGAAGGCGGAAGTTGCGCAAGAGGCCGGTGAGTCGAAAGGCCGGATGGAGCAGTCGCTTGCCTTGCTCTCGGCGATCGGGCTGAGCCTCGAAAGCGACACGTAAGGGCGTTCGCGATGGGCGGATGCGCTTGCAGGGCTGGCGCTACGATGGATTGACGAAAGAGAGCGGCCCGTTGCCGGACCGCCCCATTTCGTTTCGTCATGGCGCCACGTCGTCACGGAGTAAATCCGTGACGTCGGACGAAAGCGGCGCTGCCGCCTTCGCCGGCCGGCGCTATGAGTCCGCGGATTGCTTGCGCAATCCGTGGCTCATTAACGCTTGGAAAACTGGAAGCTCTTGCGCGCCTTGGCGCGGCCGTACTTCTTGCGCTCGACCGTGCGGCTGTCGCGGGTCAGGAACCCCGCAGCCTTTACCGACGCGCGCAGAATCGGCTCGTATTTGGTGATCGCCTGGCTGATGCCGTGCTTCACCGCGCCGGCCTGACCGGAGAGGCCACCGCCCTTGACGGTGCAGACGACGTCATACTGGCCCTCGCGCTCGGTCACCCCGAACACCTGATTGAGGACGAGACGCAGCGTCGGACGCGCGAAATAGACTTCCTGATCGCGGCCGTTGATCGTGATCTTACCCGAACCCGGCTTCAGCCAGACGCGCGCGACCGCATCCTTGCGGCGGCCGGTGGCGTAAGCGCGGCCCTGTTTATCGAGAATCTGTTCGCGCAGCGGCATCGTTTCGACGGGCGGCTGCGCGGTGGCGGCGGGCGCCGCCGCATCGGCGGCAGCATCGGACGCGGCACTGGCGGCGGCCGGTGCAGGGGCCGGCTGGTTGGTCAGATTCGCGAGATCGGAAAGCGACTGGCGGTTGTCGGTCATTACTGGCCCACCTTGTTCTTGCGGCTCATGGCCGCGATGTCGAGAACCTCGGGGTTCTGTGCTTCATGCGGATGCTCGGTGCCCGCGAAGATGCGCAAGTTGCGCATCTGCTGCCGGCCAAGGGGCCCGCGCGGAATCATTCGCTCGATCGCCTTTTCGAGAACGCGCTCGGGGAAGCGGCCTTCGAGCACCTTGCCCGCGGTCACGCTCTTGATGCCGCCGGCATAGCCGGTGTGCTTATAATAGATTTTGTCCGCCAGCTTTTTGCCGGTGAAGCGGACCTTCTCGGCGTTGATCACGATGACATTGTCACCGCAATCGACGTGCGGAGTATAGCTCGTCTTGTGCTTGCCGCGCAGGACGTTGGCGATCACCGCCGCGGCACGGCCGACGACCAGGCCGTCGGCATCGACGATATGCCATTTCTTCTCCACCTCGTACGGCTTGACCGACTTGGTGGTCTTCATCAGCGCCTTCATGGCTTTTCAGACCTCATTGAAACGAAAACGCGCCGCTCACGAGGAACGGCGTCGATCGCGGTCCAATGCCGGTGAGAGCGCGGAAAGTCAAGCAAAGCGCGGCTTTGCTGACGGGTATTATGATACCGGCACGTTTCGGTGACCAATAACGTGGGCGCCCCACACGGTCGCGGCGAGCAAGGTCGCACCGACCAGTTGATGCAGCGCGGCCAGCGTGATGTCCACGCCGCTCATCACCGTGGCTATCCCGAGCAGGATCTGCGTGCCGAACGCGATATGAATCGCGATCGAGGCCCGGCGATTGCCCGCGCGCCGCGCGGCGCGCGCCAGCAGGATCAGCCCGGCCACCGCGACCCACGCCCACCAGCGGTGAATGAAATGGACGATCCGCGGATCGTTGACCAGCGCATCGAGCAGCGCACGCGGTTGCGTCTCGCCGGGAAAGAGCCGCCCGTTCATCAGCGGCCATTGGTCGGTCACCAGCCCCGCGTGCAGCCCGGCCATCAACGCGCCGTAGAAGAGTTGCACATAAAGGATCGCCAGAACCGCCGCGCCGAGCGGGAGCGACCGCGCGGGTCGCGCCAGCCCGTCCCGCCCAAGCGCGACGAGATCGAGCGCGGTCCAGATCAGCCCGCCGAGCGTCACCAGCGCCACGACCAGATGGATCGCGAGCCGGATATGGCTGACCGCCGTCCCCTGGAGCAGGCCGGACGTGACCATCCACCAGCCGATCGCGCCCTGCAGCCCGCCGAGCGCAAGCAGCGCCACCAGCCGCCAGCCATAACCTTTCGGAATGCGCCGAGTGACCGCGAACCACAGCAACGGCGCCGCGAAGGCGATGCCGATCAGCCGCCCGAACAGGCGATGGAAATATTCCCAGAAGAAGATCGCCTTGAACCCGGCGAGCGTCATGCCGTGGTTGAGCGCCTCAGATTGCGGGATGCGCCGGTACCCCGCGAATTCCGCCTGCCACTGCGCGTCGTTGAGCGGTGGGATGATCCCGCTGATCGGCTTCCATTCGGTGATCGACAGCCCCGATTGGGTCAGGCGCGTGATCCCGCCGATCACCACCATCGCGCCGACCAGCCCCGCGACCGCGAACAGCCAGCGCGCGATCCACAGCGGACGCGCGCTGGTCGCAAAACCCGGACTGGCCTGAAGCATGGGGCGGCGGTTAGCCGAGCGCGGCGCGGGTGTTGAGTCTTTTCTTGGCGGGAATATTTGTAGCGCGACAACACCGGAGAGGGGCGCGGGCGGACTCCAAGGACAGGAACTGGGGGAAGGCGGGCGCTCGCGACTATCGGTGCGCGAATCCCCCGATCGTCACAATGAGGCCTGTAAGAACCAGCGGTATGGACCAGACCTCAAAGGGTAGGGACATGAACTTGTGCCGTGCACGATAGATCAGCCTGTCGCGCAACTTGTCAGACCGGACTGCGGCGAGTTTGCGAGCGTTCTGCTTGCGCCCTGCGATCCAGTTCAAGACCCCAGCTACGGCGAGTGTTAGACCCCAGAATACGCCGTCGTCTTCATAGTTGGGGGTGACCGCTCGAAGTATGAACACGAATACAATGACAGTCGCAACCACGATCACCGGGGTGAGATAGCCTTTTCCAGTCCACCAGAATACGAGCACAAGTAGCTCCCGAACACGCGTTCGTCGGCATTCATATGTCGAGATCGATCCGTCCGCTACTGGCTCAACAGCCATTATCCGCTGTCCTACAACCCCGGCTCCGTGGTAACACGAGATGCGAGCATGATAAGCGCGCCGCTCTTTCAAACAGTCGATGTTCCCGCGCGGCGACCGCCGCGGCAAGAGCGAACGAGCAAACAGGAGACTCGCGCGTGGATCGGGTCAGCCGGGTTAACTTCCGCGCCCCGCCAACACGTCGTTGGTGTGACCTTCAATGGCGGCGGACAGCCTGGAGGTGCCGGAGCTTCCGCGAATCCGCCATTCTCGTGCCTTACTCCACGCGGCGATCGCGGCAATCGAACCACAGCAATGTAATGTTGTATCTTTCCTTCGACGCGCCTACATCGCGACTCGAATGACAGCCACGACTCGCCTCGCCTTTCCGTTGGGGCTCGATCGCTTTGCGATCGGGCTGTCGGGGCTGTGCATGGTGCATTGCCTCGCCACCTCGATCTTGCTCGCGATGCTGTCGACCGCCGGCGGCATGCTGCTGTCACCGATCTTCCACGAGGTCGGGCTGACGATCGCGATCGGACTCGGCGCGCTGGCGTTAGGGCGCGGCATCTTCACCCACGGTTATATGATGCCGGCGGCGATGGGCTCGCTTGGGCTTGGCATCATGGCGGGCGCGCTGACCTTTCCGCACGACGGCAGCGGGGTCGAGGCGCTGTGGACGGTCATCGGTGTCGGCATCCTTGCCTTCGGGCATGACCTGAACCGCCGCGCCGCAGACTGACGCGACTTGCCCCGGGGCGCCCCCGCGCCTAGATTTCACCGATGGCTAGCCACGCGCACAAACATCATGAGCCGCACGGCCCCGCGCTGATGACGGCGGCGCGTACCTCGCTCGAAAAATCGGGCGAGCAATGGACCGCGATGCGCGAAAGCGTATTCCGCGCGCTCGCCGGTTTCGACAAGCCGGCCTCAGCCTATGACATCGCCAATGCGGTGAGCAAGGCCGAGGACCGCCGCGTCGCGGCCAACAGCGTCTACCGGATTCTCGACCTTTTCGTCGCGGCGAATGTCGCGAGTCGCGTCGAGAGCGCCAACGCCTATATCGCCAACGCGCACCCCGATTGCCTGCATGATTGCATCTTCTTGGTGTGCGATTCGTGCGGGCAGACCACGCATCTCGACAACGACACGATCACCAGCGGCGTTCGACACGCCGCCGAGGCGGCGGGCTTCACGCCGGAGCGTCCGGTGATCGAAGTGCGCGGCAAATGCGCGGAGTGCGAATAGCTATCGCAATCGACACCCGTTTAACGCTGCGATAAGCAGGTCGGTATGACCGATCTTCCCAAGACTCCGTTGCTCGATACCATCGCGTCGCCGGTCGACCTGCGCAAGTTGAAACCCGAGCAATTGCGCCAGCTTGCAGACGAGCTGCGTGCCGAGACGATCTCCGCGGTCGGCACCACCGGCGGGCATCTCGGCTCGGGGCTCGGCGTGGTCGAGCTGACCACCGCGATCCATTATGTGTTCGATACGCCGCGCGACCGGCTCGTTTGGGACGTCGGGCATCAATGCTATCCGCACAAGATCCTGACCGGGCGGCGCGACCGCATCCGCACGCTCCGGATGGGCGGCGGGCTGTCGGGCTTCACCAAGCGGACCGAAAGCGAATATGATCCGTTCGGCGCGGCGCATTCGTCGACCTCGATTTCCGCGTCGCTCGGCTTCGCGATCGCCAACAAGCTGAGCAACCGGCCGGGCAAGGCGATCGCGGTGATCGGCGATGGCGCGATGTCCGCGGGCATGGCCTATGAGGCGATGAACAACGCGGAAGCCGCGGGCAACCGGCTGATCGTCATCCTCAACGACAACGACATGTCGATCGCGCCGCCGGTCGGTGGGCTGTCCGCCTATCTGTCGCGGATCGTGTCGAGCCGCGAGTTCCTCACTCTGCGCGATCTCGCCAAAAGATTCGCGCGCAAGCTGCCCAGGTCGCTCTATTCGGCGGCGAAGAAGACCGACGAATATGCCCGCGGCATGACGATGGGCGGGACGCTCTTCGAGGAACTCGGCTTCTATTACGTCGGCCCGATCGATGGCCACAATCTCGACCATTTGATACCCGTCCTAGAAAACGTCCGCGATGCCGAGGAAGGTCCAATCCTCGTCCATGTCGTGACCAAGAAGGGCAAAGGCTATGCTTTTGCCGAGGAATCGGCGGACAAATACCACGGCGTTCAGAAATTCGACGTCATCACCGGCGCGCAGGCGAAGGCGCCCCCCGGACCGCCGTCATACCAGAACGTGTTTGGCGAAACGCTGGCGAAGCTCGCCGAAACCGACAACCGCATCTGTGCGATCACCGCGGCGATGCCTTCGGGCACCGGCGTCGACAAATTCGCCAAGGCGCATCCCGAGCGTGCGTTCGATGTCGGCATTGCCGAACAGCATGCGGTGACCTTCGCGGCGGGACTCGCGGCGCAGGGGATGCGGCCGTTCTGCGCGATCTATTCGACCTTCCTCCAACGCGCCTACGACCAGGTCGTCCACGACGTCGCGATCCAGAACCTCCCGGTCCGGTTCGCGATCGATCGCGCCGGGCTGGTCGGCGCCGACGGCGCGACGCACGCGGGCAGCTTCGACGTCACCTACCTCTCGACGCTCCCGAATTTCGTCGTGATGGCCTGCGCCGACGAGGCCGAACTCGTCCACATGACCTATACCGCGGCATGCCACGACAGCGGCCCGATCGCGGTGCGCTACCCGCGCGGTAACGGCACCGGCGTGGCGCTGCCGGAGGTTCCAGAACGGCTCGAAATCGGCAAGGGCCGCATTGTCCGCGAGGGCAAGACCGTCGCGATCCTGTCGCTCGGCACGCGTCTCGAAGAAGCGCTGAAAGCCGCCGACGCGCTCGAGGCAAAAGGCCTGTCGACCACCGTCGCCGACTTGCGCTTCGCCAAACCGCTCGACGAGGCGCTGATCCGCCGCCTGCTCGCGACGCACGAAGTCGCGGTGACGGTCGAGGAGGCGGCGATCGGCGGCCTCGGTGCGCACGTCCTGACGCTGGCAAGCGACGAGGGGCTGATCGACGGCGGCCTCAAGCTCCGCACGATGCGCCTGCCCGATCGCTTCCAGGACCAGGACAAGCCAGAGCTGCAATATGCCGAGGCGGGCCTCGACGCCGACGCGATCGTCGCAACGGTGCTGGGGGCGCTACGGCACAATGCGGTCGGCGCAATGGAGGGAGCGCGGGCCTGAGCGGCTGGACGCTCGCGGCGCTCGGCGGCGCTGGACTCGTCGCAGCCGTGGTCGTCCTGACGATTCGCGAGCGATCACGCCAGCGAGCGTTGGCTGCGACACGTAAGCCGCTTGCCGCCGAAGAATTTTGTTGTCTGCTGGGGAAAGACGGGATTGAGCCCGATTTGGCGACATACCTTTGGGACGAGTTCCAACCTTATTACTTTGTTCCGCTCACACCCTATCCGACGGATCGAATTTATGGAGACATGAAGATTGATCCCGACGACATTTCGGACTTGCGCTACGTTTTGAGAAGCGCTTCGAAGATTGGCTTGGTGAGGTGCCGATTGCCTGTCCGGACGACCCGACCATTGCCGAACTCGCGACGGCACTCCAGAATGCGAGACATTGAGAGTCGAGGCCAAGGAGTGATCCGATGAAAATCGAGCAGACTGATCGCGGCTGGATCATACGGGTTCCCGACCTCGTTGTTGAGGCGCTTCGCCTTGACGATGGTGCAGGCGTCACGATCAGGCCCGTCGTGCGGCGCGAGGACGAAGTCTGTCATCACATCGCGCAGTTGCGCGGAAACCTGCCGGACTACCCGTTCGAGAGCGAAGACTGGGACGGCGTCGGCGCGACCGCGACGAACGCAATCACGCACTAAGCTCCAAATCGGGTTGATCGAAGCCGTGCTCCCGCGAAGGCGGAAGTCCAGGATTACAAGCGCTGCGCCGAATAGCCTGGGTCCCGCCTCGCGTGGCGACCGGATGTTCCCAGCTTGCGACAGCCCGATCGGCGCGCGATACGCAGCCGATGGCGAAGGTGCGTATAGACCAGCTGCTCGTCGATCGCGGCTTCGTCGAATCACGGACACGCGCGCAGGCGCTGGTGATGGCGGGGCTGGTCTTCGCAGGCGGGCGTAAGATCGAGAAGGCGGGGCAGGGGGTCTCGGCCGATGTGGCGGTCGAAGTGCGTGGGCGCGACCATCCCTGGGTGTCGCGCGGCGGCGTCAAGCTGGCGCACGGGCTCGATCATTTCGGCTGGGACGTGACCGGCGCGGCCGCGATCGATGTCGGCTCCTCGACCGGCGGCTTCACCGACGTGCTGCTGACGCGGGGCGCGGCGCGAGTCTATGCGATCGACAGCGGCACCAACCAGATCGCCTGGAAATTGCGCCAGGACGCACGGGTGATCGTCCACGAACAGACCAGCGCGCGTATTCTGACCGAGGCGCACATTCCCGAGCCGGTCGATCTGATCGTCTGCGACGCGAGTTTCATCGGGCTGGCCAAGGTTCTCGCGGTGCCGCTCGGCTTCGCGCGCGCCGGTTCGCGGCTGCTTGCGCTGATCAAGCCGCAATTCGAAGCGGGGCGCGCGGAGGTCGGCAAAGGCGGCGTCGTCCGCGACCCCACGGTCCACGCGCGCGTCTGCGACGACGTGGCGGCTTGGCTGGAAAGCGAGGGCTGGTGCGTCGCGGGCGTCACGCCCAGCCCAATCACCGGTCCCGAAGGAAACGTCGAATTCCTGATTGCCGCCGCCCGATGATGGGACACCCGCGCAGCCATCGCGCGTACGCCATGGTTTACCGAGGTCGCGTGACACGCCATTAGGCGCGCGATCACAGGAGCAGATGCGTGGGCGGTATCGCGTCGAAGGGCCAGTTGCGGATGTCGCTGTTGCGCTGGGCAATGGTCGTGGTGCCGCTGATCGTCCTGCTCGGCTTCCTGTCGGGGCGCAGCGTCGCGACGGGGGACGACAGCCGCTGGTATCAGGCGCTCATCAAACCCTCGCTGACGCCGCCCGGCTGGGTCTTCCCGATCGCTTGGGCGACCCTCTACATTCTGATGGGTCTCGCGCTGGCGATGATCCTCAACGCGCGCGGCGCGCGGCAGCGCGGCGTCGCGGTGGCGCTGTTTGTCGTCCAATTCCTGCTATGCCTCGCCTGGACGCCGATCTTCTTCGGCGCGCATCAGGTCGGCAACGCGCTGCTTGTGATCGTGGGGATGCTGGTCTTTTCGGTCGCCGCGACCTTCGTCTTCGCGCGCATTCGCGTGGCCGCGGCGTGGCTGATGGTGCCGTATCTCGTCTGGATCAGCTTCGCGGGTGTCCTGACGTGGCGGATCGGGCAGATGAACCCCGACGCCGAAACCCTTGTGCCCTCGGCATCGACCTCCCAAGTGATCGGCTGACTTTCGAGGAATATTTCAATGCAGTCCGAAACCCGGATTTTCGACGATCTCGCCAAGATGTTCAACGGCGCCGCGGGCACCATCGCCGGCATGGGTCGTGAGGCCGAGGCTGGCGCGCGTTCGCGAGCGCGCGAATGGATCGGCGGCTTGGATTTCGTCAGCCGCGACGAGTTCGAGGCGGTGAAGGCGATGGCTGCGGCGGCGCGCGACGAGGTCGATGCGCTCAAGGCGCGGTTCGACGCGCTTGAGAAGAAGCGCTGAGATTTTCCACAGTTTCCCGGTGGCCGGTCTTTGCCCCGCGCGGGCGATCCGTGCGATAGCGGCATGATGCTCGACGAAGCCGATTACGACCGCGACGCCTCCGCGCCCATCGACATGCTCGAAAGCTATTACGCCGCGCATGGCTGGAGCCACGAGCGGCACGACGACGAGATCGTCGCGACGGTCAAGGGCAGCTGGACCGAATACGAGCTGCGCGCTTTGTGGCGCGACGACGACAGCGTCCTGCAATTTCTCGCCTTTCCCGACATCAAGGTCGCCGACGAGCGCCGCGTGGCGATCTACGAGGCGATCGGGCTGATCAACGAACAGCTGTGGGTCGGCCATTTCGAAATGTGGTCGTCGAGCGGCATATTGCTCTACCGCCATGCCGTGATGATCGACGGCGAGGAGGAGGGGACGATGTCGCTTTCCGCCGCCGAACTCCTCGTCGAATCGGCGATCGACGAATGCGAGCGCTTCTACCCGGTGTTCCAATTCGTGCTGTGGGGCGGCAAGACCCCCAAGGACGCGCTTGCCGCCGCCTTGGTCGAGACGCAGGGCGAGGCTTGAGGACGCGCGCGTGAACGACGCATCGCTGCTGCTGATCGGCGCCGGCAATATGGGCGGCGCGATGCTCCGCCACTGGCTGGCGAGCGGGCTGTCCGCGGATCGCGTCACCGTCGTCAGCCCGAGCCTGCGCGATATGCCCGAGGGGGTAAGTGTCGTGCGCGATGCGCCCGCCGACGGCGCGGCGTTCGATCTCGTAGTGTTGGCGCTCAAGCCGCAGCAACTCGCTTCGCTCCGCACCGAGACATTCGCGGCCTATGCGCCGCGCCTTCTTGTCTCTGTGCTGGCAGGTGTCGAGGAGGCCACGCTCGCGACTTTGTGCCACGCTGGCGCGATCGTCCGCGCGATGCCGAACCTGCCCGTCGCGATCGGCAAGGGCGTGACCGCGCTTTATTCGTCGAGCGCCGACGAAGCCGCGCGGACGACCGCCGAATCGCTGATGATGCCGCTCGGCCATGTCGAGTGGATCGACAGCGAAGCGCTGTTCGACGCGGTCACCGCGCTGTCGGGTTGCGGCCCGGCGTTCGTGTTTCGCTTCATCGACGCGCTGGCGAGAGCGGGCGCGGCGCTCGGTCTGCCCGCGGATCAGGCCGCACGACTGGCGCTGGCGACGGTCGAGGGCAGCGCCGCGATGGCCGCGACGAGCGACCAGAGTCCCGCAGTGCTCGCCGATCGCGTCGCGAGCCCCGGCGGCTCGACCCGCGAAGGCCTGAACCGGCTCGATCGCGACGGCGCGTTAGAAAATCTCCTGAACGAAACCCTTGCGGCCTCGCGCGACCGCAACGTCGCACTCGCCGCAGAGGCGCGGGGCTAGAGTGAAAAACGACCGTACCAGCTAAATTCCGTCATCCCCGCGAAGGCGGGGATCCATAAACGCCGACGCTCCGATTCCTCAGCCAAGGCCAGCCAGTATGGATTCCCGCCTAAGCGGGAATGACGACGAGAGAGCGAGCGTTTTTGCCTCTAATCCCGCAGCGCCTCGACCCGAGGCAGCTCGTCCGGCAGAATCAGCCCCTCGAGCACCGCCCAGAACCCGCCGACCGCGTCCTGGCCCGCCCGTGAATACGCTACCGACAGCCGCTCGCGCAACGCATCGAACAGGCTCGATTCGAGCGCGCTCCCCGCCGCGGTCAGCCGCAACAGCCGCTGGCGCCGGTCGCGCTCGCCGGGCCGCGTCTCGACCAGCCCTCGCTCGTTGAGTTCGTTGAGCACGCGGCCGAGCGATTGCTTAGTGATCGCCAGCAACGCGAGCAGATCACTCACCGTCATGTCGGGGCGCCGCGCGATGAAGTAGAGGGCGCGATGGTGCGCTCGGCCCAGCCCCTGCGCGGCCAGTCCGCGGTCAATCGCGCGAGTCAGATGGCTCTGGCCGAAATAAAGGAGTTCCATGCCGCGACGGAGTTCGGGCTCGCGCAGGAACAGCGGGGAGGCCGATTTGGCGGCGGACTGGGAAGGGTCAGTCATGTTGACCGGCCTTGCCATCGCCCTTAGTCGTCCGCAACCCATACGCGACGCCGCAGTCGCCGCCACGCAGGAGCAAGACGTTGCGTTTCGAATTCGCGCCCAACCCGTCGCCGGTTCCGGCCAGTGAGCGGGCCGAGCGGCTGGTCGATCCGGGTTTCGGACGCGTCTTCACCGATCACATGGCGACGGTGCGCTGGTCCGAGGCGAAGGGCTGGCACGATGCGCGGATTGAAGCCCGCGCGCCGTTGACGGTCGATCCGGCAACCGCGGTGCTGCATTATGCGCAGGAGATTTTCGAGGGACTGAAGGCCTATCGCCTCGACGACGGCGACATCGGCCTGTTTCGCGTCGATGCCAATGCGCGACGATTTCAGAATTCGGCGAATCGGCTGGCGATGCCAGAATTGCCCGAGGATTTGTTCATCGAATCGATCGAAGCGCTCGTGAAGACCGACGCCGACTGGATTCCGACGATCGACGGCGGCTCGCTCTACATCCGGCCGTTCATGATCGCGAGCGAGGTGTTCCTCGGCGTGAAGCCCGCGGGCGAATATCTCTACATGGTGCTCGCCTCGTCGGCGGGTGCCTATTGGAAGGGCGGGGCGCGCGCGATCTCTTTGTGGGTGAGCCATGATTACTCGCGCGCCGCGCCCGGCGGGACGGGCGCCGCCAAATGCGGCGGCAATTACGCCACAAGCCTCGTCGCGCAATCCGAGGCGACCCGCCGCGGCCACGACCAGGTCGTTTTCCTCGACGCGACCGAGCGCCGCTGGATCGAGGAACTCGGCGGCATGAACATCTTCTTCGTGTTCGACGACGGCAGCATCCAGACCCCGCCGCTGACCGGCACGATCCTGCCCGGCATCACCCGCGATTCGATCCTGACGCTCGCGCGGGACGCCGGGCTGACGGTGCGCGAGGAACTCTATGCGATCGACCAGTGGCGCGCCGATGCGGAAAGCGGCCGCCTGATCGAGAGCTTCGCCTGCGGCACCGCCGCGGTCGTCACCCCGATCGGCCAAGTCGCGGGGCCCGATTATTCCTTCACGATCGGCTCGGGCGGCACAGGACAGACGACCGCGCGCTTCCTCGACCAGCTCACCGCCATCCAGCGCGCCCGCGCGCCCGATCCGCACGGCTGGCTGAAGCGGCTGGGCTAAAGACCTTTCCACCCGAGGCCGCGCCGCTATAAGCGCGCCTTCTCGCCATGTTGGGGCGTCGCCAAGCGGTAAGGCACCGGCTTTTGATGCCGGCATTCGCAGGTTCGAATCCTGCCGCCCCAGCCAACCTGCCATTCGGACCGAACCTTCACGTGCGGCGCGACGATGTCGCGAAAGGTGATGAAAGTGACGGGAGACGGCGTCATTCGCTCAATCTTGGCATCTTCGCGCCGTAGCAGGCGGCGTAGAGCAGGCGGTTGTCGTGGCGGTGGCAGGTGCCGACGAGGCGACCGCCGCGATAGACCGGCGCGGTGTAGCCGTTGAGCGCTCGATCGACCGCGCGGTCATAGGCGCGGGCGCGGCCTTCCTCGATCGCCCATTGCCAGAGCAATGCGAGGTTCGGCGAGCGTTCGCGCAGGCGATAGGCGGATTGCGGGCTCATCCCGACCGCGCGCCCCGCGGCGGCGACGCCGCCGAGGGTGCCGAGCGCATCGAGGAAATCCATCTGACGCGCGATCGACCAACCGTCGCCGCGGCGGGAATCGGTGAGGTATTTCGCGGGATCGACCGCAGGGGCGGGGGTGGGGGACTCGGTCATCGACGAGTCTATCTGCGTGTTTTTCCAACATTGGTAGGGGGCGAATCCTGCGGTGCGGCGGGCAACCTCGGCGCGGGTTCGCGGGTTGTCGCGATAGGCGGACCGTGGGAGGTCCGGCGCGGGAGGGGAGTTGGATGCC
Source organism: Sphingomonadales bacterium (assembly GCA_038236185.1). GTDB lineage: Bacteria > Pseudomonadota > Alphaproteobacteria > Sphingomonadales > Sphingomonadaceae > Sphingomonas. The sequence continues at coordinate 41,382 of JBBSTE010000016.1, forward strand.
GATATGGGAAAGCGGAAAGGATAGACGCATGGCCCCGGATCATTTCAAGCCGACGCTCAAGATGGCCGCCGCCGCGAAGCGCGGGCGGGAGCTGCGCGAGACATTCGGGCGCGGCGGCACCGAGGTGGGCGTCGCCCGCGCGCACCAGCTCGCCGAGCGCCGCCTGCTCGATTTCGACGACGTCAAATCGATGTACAGTTATTTCTGGCGGCACGAGGCCGCCAAGCAGACCAAGTCGCACGTCTGGGGCAGCGAGAGCGACCCGTCGGCGGGGTATATCGCGTGGTTGCTGTGGGGCGGGGAGGACGGGAAACGATGGGCGGAGGGGAAGCGAGGGAAGCTTTCCGAATAGCGAGCCCGCGCGATCAGAGCATCGGCAGGTTCGGCTGAATCAGCCGCGCGACGAGGCGCCCATCGCGTTCGATGCCGATCGTCTCGCCTGCCTCGGCGCGATCGAGAAGTTCGTCCAGCATCTCGCGGACCTGTTCGATGTCGTAGCGTTCCATCTGTGCTATGCCCCCGGCTGATTTTCAGAGAATAACTGCAATGGCCCTCAAAATGCATCCGAGCATTGCCGTGCATCCCGGCCCGTGGCTGCGCGCCGAAGTGATCGAGCCGTACGGCCTGTCGGTCACCGAAGCTGCAGCGAAGCTGCGCGTGACGCGTCAGGCGATGAGCTACCTGTTGACCGGTCGCGCCGGGCTGTCGGCGGAAATAGCGATCCGGTTCGAGAAGGCGTTCGGGCTGAGTGCGGATACGTTGATGCGGATGCAGGCGGCGCATGATCTGGTAGCGGTGCGGGGCGCGGGAGGGGACGATCGAGGTGGAGCGGGTGGCGGCTTAGCGATCGGACCATAATGAATTAAATCACAAGCTTGACTAGCCGGTTTCAGACGCGCTCTTTGTACAACGTTTTCTAGTTGTAGGTGGGCGGGTCGTGCCAATAGAACACATTCACACTTTCCTGGTGAATCCGAACCGGGGCGTTGAAGACCCCCAGCCGGTTAGCGGTACAGAGGTGCCACTAGAAGGTAAGGTATATGCTCTCCTTCAAGGCGTCTATGGCGCCGACGAGCAGGGTCACCCGATAGATATTTCATTCAATCACGCCGCCGATGGCGATGCACGGAACGACTGCCGGACGCTCATTTGTAACTATCTCGCGGCACCGTCGGTGGCCTCAGGGCGAGCAATTGCTGAGCGCCTCGGTTCATATTCGACTAAGCGTTCTGGGTTGGGGCTTCTATTCCTAGCTCGGGGTATGGAGGGGATGCAGCACAGAATTGTAATTGCACGGTTTCCCGCGAACAACGGTATATTGGCGGAACAGGGCGAGAGGGCACTGACCGTGCAATTCCTAGAGCGCGTCTTTATGAGGAGTGCTTTCGCCTACAAGGCAGCCGCCTATCAAGATACCTCGCTTGATGCCGGATTTTGGGCCGGTCGTGCGATTGATCGTCAAATCAACAGTAGTGAGCTGGATATTTCGCAATATTGGGTAAACGACTTTCTTGCGTCTGATCTTAAAACCACTTCGGCAGGAGGAACACGGCGCGTCGCAACAGCGATGCGAACCGCAGCGCGCAAGGCTCCGGATCTCGGCGTAAAGCAGGAAATCGTCGCCGCCGCCACATTGGCACCAGGTATTAACGGACAAATGATCAATGTCGACGAATTCGCTGAACGATTTGGCCTTTCTCCCGCAGCAAAGGAGGCAATAGTCAGAGAAATGCCGCATCGGGGCTTGATCAACGAACGATTTCGGTTTGATGCGCAAGAATTTAGGCGACAGGTTATTTATCGGACGGTGCAGCTCGATTCAGGGGCTATTCTGACAGCAGAATCGGCAAATTTTGACGACGTTTTCCAACGCGAAGATTTACCAGACGGCGTTCGCTATTCGACCATCGGTTGGATCGTGAGCGAAAAACTTGAGAAAACAACGTGACCCTAGAATCGGATTATCGCGAACGATTCAATCGGACGCTCACGCCCATCGCAACGGATTTAGTTTCTCACCTGACCGACCTCCTTGTTGGGGTTCCGCGAGTCGACCGGATTACGGCGAGACCAAAGGGAGTTTCCAGTTTTCTGGAAAAGGCCAACAAACCGGCGAGCGATGGGACACCGAAATATCACGATCCGCTTTCCCAGATACAGGATCAAATCGGCGCGAGGATAATAACATTTTATAAAGATGACACGAATCGCGTTTTGGAGTGTGTGAAACGATACTTGAGAGCGATAGAGGACAAGGATAAATTGCCGGAATCTGAGTGGGAATTTGGATATTTTGGGCATCACTCTATTTTACTTATTCCAAATGACCTGATTTTACCGGAGTACCCCAGAGAACAAGTCCCGCAAGTTTTTGAACTACAAATAAAAACATTGTTTCAGCATGCATGGTCTGAGGCCGATCATGACTTAGGCTACAAGCCGACAGACACCCCCTTCTTGCCTGATGAAAAGCGGCTTTTAGCATTTGCGTCGGCGCAAGCGTGGGGCGCTGATAGAATATTCAACGATCTATTTCGGAAACAGCAGGCGAATCAGGCGGAATAGAGATTCCGGTCGGACTATCCCACCGTCACAAACGAATCCATCACCCGTTTCCGCCCGGCCTTCTCGAATTCGATCTCGAGCTTGTTGCCTTCGATCTCCTCGATTTGGCCGTAGCCGAATTTCTGGTGGAACACGCGCATGCCGACCGAGAGATCGTCGCGGCCCTTGTTGCCGAGGCTGATCGCCGACGCGCGGCTTTCGACGACGCGGCTCGGCTCGCGGGTGAAGGTGCGGCTCGTGTAGCCGCCGCCGGGCGCCTTCAGATCGACGCCGGCGGCGCGTTGCCAGCCGGGGCCGCGGCCGGTGCCTCTCGCCACGTCGGCGAAGGGATCAGCGCGTTCGGACCAATTGGCGCGCCACAGGCTCTCGCCGCCCGACATCGTCGTCTCGCTCTCGATATGCGCTTCGGGGAGTTCGCCGACGAAGCGCGACGGGATGCTCGACGTCCATTGGCCGTAGATGCGGCGGTTGGCGGCGTGGAGGATCGTCGCGCGGCGGCGGGCGCGGGTGATCGCGACGTACGCCAGGCGGCGTTCCTCCTCGAGCGCGCGGGTGCCGCCTTCGTCGATCGCGCGCTGCGAGGGGAACAGCCCGTCTTCCCAGCCGACGAGGAAGACGGTGTCGTATTCGAGCCCCTTGGCGGCGTGGATCGTCATGATCGTGACCTTGGGGTCCTCGCGCGTGCCCTCGTTGTCCATGACGAGGCTGACGTGTTCGAGGAATGCGCCGAGGCTGTCGTATTCCTCCATCGCGCGGACGAGTTCGCTTAGGTTTTCGAGGCGGCCGGCGGCTTCGACCGATTTTTCGGCCTGGTACATCGCGGTGTAGCCGCTTTCGTCGAGGAGCTGGCGCGCGAGTTCGGGGTGGGGGAGGCTGGTCGCCATGTCGCGCCAGCGCGCGATGTCGCCGACGAGGTTGCCGAGCGCGCGGCGCGCTTGCGGGGTGAGTTCGTCGGTGTCGAGGATGCGCGCGGCGGCTGACGTGAGCGACAGGCCTTCGGCGCGGGCGAGCTGGTGGACCTTCGCCACCGCCTTGTCGCCGAGGCCGCGTTTGGGGACGTTGATGATTCGTTCGAAGGCAAGATCGTCGGCGGGCTGGTTGACGACGCGGAGGTACGCAAGCGCGTCGCGGATCTCGGCGCGCTCGTAGAAGCGAAAGCCGCCGACGATGCGGTACGGCATGCCGATCGCTATGAAGCGGTCCTCGAACTCGCGGGTCTGGTGCTGCGCGCGGACGAGGATGGCGATGTCGTCGAGCGACTTGCCGCCCCGTTGCGCGCCCTCGATATCCTCACCGACGCGGCGCGCTTCCTCGGGGCCGTCCCAGACGCCGATGACGCGGACCTTCTCGCCCTGGTCGAGTTCGGTCCACAACTCCTTGCCGAGCCGCCCCGCGTTCTGCGCGATGACCCCGCCCGCGGCGCCGAGGATGTGCGGGGTGCTGCGGTAATTCTGTTCGAGGCGGATGATCTTGGCGCCGGGGAAATCCTTTTCGAACTTCAGGATATTTTCCACCTGCGCGCCGCGCCACGAATAGATCGACTGATCGTCGTCGCCGACGCAGCACAGATTGCGGCGCTCCTGCGCGAGGAGGCGGAGCCAGAGGTATTGGACGCTGTTGGTGTCCTGATATTCGTCGACCATGATGTAGCGGAAGCGCTGCTGGTATTGGGCGAGCACCTCGCGGTCGGTCTTCAGGATCGTGAGCACATGGAGCAGCAGGTCACCGAAGTCGCAGGCGTTCACCGCCTTCAGCCGCGCCTGATATTGCTCGTACAGTTCGCCGCCGCGGCCGTTGGCGTAGCGTTCGCTCTCGCCCGCATCGATCTCGCGCGCGGTGAGGCCCTTGTTCTTCCATTCGTCGATCAGCCCGCCGAGCGCGCGGGCGGGGAAGCGCTTCTCGTCGATGTCGGCGGCGGTGATGAGCTGCTTCATCAGGCGGAGCTGATCGTCGGTGTCGAGGATCGTGAAATTCGATTGCAGCCCGACGAGCTCGGCGTGGCGGCGCAGCATCTTCGCGCCGATCGCGTGGAAGGTGCCGAGCCACGGCATGCCCTCGACCATGTCGCCGACGAGCGCGCCGACGCGGGTCCGCATCTCTCGCGCGGCCTTGTTGGTGAAGGTGACGCTGAGGATTTCGCTCGGGTACGCCTTGCGGGTGTAAAGCAGGTGGGCGAGGCGGGCGGTAAGCGCCGCGGTCTTGCCGGTGCCCGCGCCCGCGAGGACGAGGACGGGGCCGTCGGTGGTCATCACCGCCTCGCGCTGCGGCGGGTTGAGGCCGCGGAGGTAGGGCGGGTTGGCGAGGACAGGGGGGTCTTCGGTCACCGTCGAGCAGGTAGGCAGGGTTGCGACGCGGCGCAATCCATGAGAACAAAGTACAAACGAATGGGAGAGACTCGAATGCCCACCACCGGGAAATGCCACTGCGGCGCGATCTGCTATTCGGCGGAGGGGCCGCCCGAGCATCATGCGCTGTGTCATTGCGCGGACTGCCGGGTTTGGTCGGGCGCGCCGATGGTCGGGTGGATCGCCTGGAAGGAAGATCAGGTCACGATCACCGGAGAGCCGGTGACGTACGAATCGTCCGAGCACGGCAGACGCGATTTCTGCGGCGCGTACGGGACGGGCCTGTTCTATCGCAACGCTGCGTTTCTGCCCGGAATCGTCGATGTCCACTCCGGCACGCTCGACGACCCCGAAGCGATCCCGCCCGGCGCGCAGATCATGGTCAAGGATCGGCTCGGCTGGACCAAGGCGATGACCGACCTGCCCGAGTTCCAGACCCATCCGGGGATGGAATGATGGGCGATATGGCGCCGGACGTCATCGCGCGCTGGCACGCCTACATGCAGGCGCCGACCGCGGCGGCGCTCGATACGTTGCTCGACGACGACGTCGTGTTCCAGTCGCCCGCGGTCCACACGCCGCAGCGGGGCAAGGCGATCACGATGAAATATCTCGGCGCGGCGGCGACGGTGCTGGGCAATCCGAGCTTTCTCTACACCGGGGAATGGCGCGCCGAGCGGTCGGCGGTGCTAGAATTCGAATGCGAGATCGACGGCGGCATCCGCGTCAACGGCGTCGATATAATCGCGTGGAACGAGGCGGGGCGCATCACCGCCTTTAAGGTGATGATCCGCCCGATGAAGGCGCTGAACGCGGTCGTGCCGCTGATGGCGGCGGCTTTGGGCGGTTAGTGGCAAGGCGGGCGGAGTTCCTGCCCGTTACTAGATGCGCCGATGGCGTCGCGATGAGCGACGCGCGGTTTCTTCCCGGCGTGCCGGTGGCGCACATCCTGAAACGGCTCGACGCTGCCGGAGGCAACGAGGCGGGATCAGGCAAACTCGACAGTCCCGAGAGTTCGGCGGCGCTCGCGATCAACGCGTTCGGCTGGTTCGTCGGACGGCCCGAACGCTTGTCGCCGCTGCCCGGCACCGGTGATGGGGCAATGACGACCAGGGTCGATGTCGAATTCTGCGCACGCTTTCCGTGGTCGGGTGGCCGGCATCCCTGGCTGGATGCGGTCGTTGAGCAACCCGCGATGATCATCGGCGTCGAATCGAAGCGATTCGAACCTTTCCGCGACCGCAAGACCATTTCCCTGTCGCCGGCCTACGATCGACCGGTGTGGGGCGACGATATGCGGCGCTACGAGCGGATGCGCGATCGCCTGAGAAATGGCGAAACGTCGTTTACGTATCTCGATGCGGCGCAATTGGTGAAACACGCATTCGGCCTGAGAAGTGAAGCGGTGCGCCGGGAGACGCGAGCGACGCTGTATTATGTATTTGCCGAACCTCGAAGTCGCGGTGGCCACTTCATCACCGACGACGATCATCGCGGGCACCGGGCGGAAATCGCCGCGTTTGGCGATCAGGTGGCCGGGGACGAAGTGTCGTTCCTGTCATCCAGTTACCGCGAATGGCTGGATCGATGGTCTGTCGAAGGCGATGAGGTAGCCGCGCATGCAGCGGCATTATCGGCGCGGTTTGAGCTGTGACACCGACGGCACAGCACGCGTATTCGTTGCGGTTGGCGACAGGACGAAGGAACGCCGCACCCGCGTGAAACGGGCGCGGCAATCCGGTCAGGCGGTCACCGCCTCGGCCTTCGCGTTGGTTTTCGACGTCGCCATTTCGGTCAGTTTGTCGTCGGTCGCATATTCCTCGTCGAGCGTCGCCTGGAACAGCGCCGCCGCCTTGCTCCGGCCGAGCGTGTTCGACCATGCGATCAGCGTGCCGTAACGCGTGATCTCGTAATGCTCGACCACCTGCGCCGAGGCGATCAGCGCGGCGTCGAGCACCGCCTTGTCGGCGATGTCGCCCGCGACTTCATTGGCTTCCTTGATGATGCCGTCGATCGCGGGGCAGGTCGCGGCCTTGGGGCTTTCGCCGATCAGGTCGAAAACCTGCTTCAGGCGATCGATCTGGCCTTCGGTCTCGCGCAGATGCGTCTGGAAGCCCTGTTTGAGCGCGGGGTCGGTCGCCTTCTCGATCATCTTCGGCAGCGCCTTGGTGATCTGATTTTCGGCGTAGTAAATGTCCTGGAGCTGGTGGAGGAACAGGTCCTCGAACGTCTCGATATCCTTGGTGAACAGGCCCATGATGTAATCCTTGTGACGATTGGCGGTGCGTCCCCGCGTCGCGGGCACGGGAGTCGAACGAGCCTTGGCCTTCGGCGTTGCGTGCGACGGCGAGAAAATCAGTTTGATCGAGGTTAGTTCGCGGCCGAACCCTGCCTGACCGACGAAAGTTGCGGTCGTTGAACTGACGGCTTCGACAGCATTCCCATCGTCCGCTCGTTTCTCGACTTCGCTCGAAACGAACGGAAGGTCAGGCGGCGCGCAGAAGGGTGAGGCGCGCCTTGCCGTGGACGCGCGTCGCATCAACCGTGAAGCCGGGGAACGAAATTTCCTCGGGCTTGGCGGTTTCCACGCTGATCCAGGTCGCCGGGCCGGTCCAGCCGAGGCGCGCGAGTCGATCGAGCGCGACGACGCCCGCGCCGGTGCCGTAGGGCGGGTCCATCAGGATCAGATCGAGCGGGGCCGCGGCGGGGCCGAGAGCCATCACCGATGTCGCGCGAACATCGGCCTTCGCGCCGAGCTTCGCGATGTTCGCCCGGAGCGCGTCGAGCGCGGCCTTGTCCTGCTCGACGAACAGGCACGAGGCGGCGCCGCGCGACAGCGCTTCCAGCCCGAGCGCGCCCGAGCCCGCGAAGAGATCGGCGACCGCGAAGCCGTCGAAGCTGCCGAGACGGCTGGTCAGCATCGAAAATAGCGCCTCGCGGGTGCGATCGGCGGTCGGGCGGGTCGCGTCGCCTTTCGGCGCGACGATCGGGCGACCGCGCCATTGACCCGCGATGATTCTCATTTGCGCGGGGTCCGCGGTTTGGAATGCGGCCGCGCCTTGGGTTTGGCCTTGGCCCAGCCGGCCTTGCGGACGGGTTTTGGAGGACGCGGTGTTGCCTCGGCGTGTTCGCGGCGGGGCGCGCGGGTGTCTAGGTGGTCGCGCTCCTCGCGGCCGTGCGTCGGTTCGGGTTTGTGCGCGGCGGGTTTTGGCGATCGGCGTTTGCGCGAGAGAGGCTCCCCTCCCTGGACAAGGGAGGGAGCGTCAGGCCGATCGTCCCCCGGACGATCTGAACCAGCCGGGGGCTGGTTCACCTGACGCTGGGTGGGTCGGCTGAAAGAGCGCGCGGCGCGCGCACCCACCCCCGACCCAGTGTCGGGCCGGTCCGGCTCTCGGCCTGACCTGGACAGCGCGGGGCGCTGTCCACCCGACACTCTTGCAGGGAGGGGAGGGCGATGTCGTGACCACAGCATTTTCCTAACGTCCGATACCGTGATCGGATCGGTCGCGACGGACTTACCGGGGGATTTGAGCGTGTATCGAAACGCCTCCAGATCGGCCTGTCGCACCTCGCCGACACCGCCGACCGGCAAGTCGCCGAGGACGAACGGACCGTAGCGGGTGCGGATGAGGCGACTGACGCGGAGGCCGAGGTGTTCGAGGACACGCCGGACTTCGCGGTTCTTGCCTTCGGTGAGGATCATCTCGATCCAGATGTTCGCGCCGGTGCGGCGTTCGATGTTCGCGTTGATCGAGCCGTAGCGGACACCTTCGATCTCGATGCCGTGCATCAGCTCCTCGAGCTGCGGCTGCGTGACCTGGCCGTAGGCGCGCGCGCGATAGGCGCGTTCGATCCCCGTCGAGGGCAGTTCGAGCTGGCGCTTGAAGCCGCCGTCGGTGGTCATCAGCAACAGCCCCTCGGTATTGAGGTCGAGTCGGCCGACAGGGACGAGCCGCGGCAGGTCCTTCGGCAGTTTGTCGTAGATCGTCGGCCTGCCGGAGAAGTCGCGCTCGGCGGTGAGCACGCCGGACGGCTTGTGGAACAGGAACAGCCGCGCCTCGCTGGGCGCCGCGACCGGATTGCCGTCGACCGTGACGCCGTCGAGCGACGCGAGAATCGTCGCCGGGGTGTCGATCGTCACGCCGTGCTTGGCGATGCGGCCGTCCGCAATCATCCGCTCGACCTCGCGCCGCGACGCCACACCGGCACGCGCCAGCAATTTGGCGATACGTTGATCGTGGTGTCCGTCGGATGTCGGGCTCGGCATGGTGCGGCTGATACATCCGTTACGCTTCCCGCGCAGAAATATTTGCGACGGATCGTCGCCGGGCGCGTTAAGGTCGCCAACACAACGAGCGCGGACGCGCGGAGAGACTGATGTTGTTCGGAAAGAAGCAGCGGCGGATCACGCGGCTCCTCGTCGTCGAGGACGAGCCGCTGATCGCGTTCGACACCGAACACCTGCTGACCGAGGAAGGTTATGAGGTCGTCGCGACGGTCGATCGCGTAGCCGACGCGATCGCGTTGGTCGGCGACGGCCGGGCGATCGACCTCGTGCTGGTCGATGTCACGCTGACCGACGGCAGCGGCATCGACGTCGCGCGCGAGGCGCACGCCCGCGCCATTCCGGTGTTGTTCGTCACCGGCGAATGCCCGGGCGAGGCGGAGGCGCTGGCGGCCGGTTGCCTTGCGAAACCCTATACGCAACGCGCGCTGCTCGCGGCGATCGCCGCGATCGAGACGACGCTCGATGGCAAGCGGCCGCGACGGTTGCCGGGCGGGTTTCGACTGTTTGAGAGGGCCGCGCCTGCGCCCTGATCTCGGTTAATCGCTGAGATCGCCGCGCGTTGCTTCAGCCGAGCCGCGCCTCGACCTGATCGTGGAAGTTGCGGATGCCCGCCTCCAGCGTGCCGAGCGTGACGCGGTCGATCGCGCCCGATTGCAGACCCTGCTGGCCGAGCGCGGCGGCGCGGAAATCCTCACTGCCGAAGACGCCGCCGTCGAGGAGGTTCCAGCTTCTCTCCCAGTGGCGCAGCGCCTTTTCGGTCGCGGGCGCTTCGGGGATCAGCATGAAATCCTCGACCAGCACGCGGTCATGCGCCTGCGGCATGAGCACCATCAGGTTCACGTAATCGGGGCTGACGATCACGACGGTGCCGGGAAACAGCTGATAAGTGTAGGTGATCGCGGTGCGGAGCGTCGGCCAGTCGCCCGCACGCACCGCCGCTTCATCGACATCGCGGCCCACCGCCGAGCGCTGGTGCGGACCGATCATGTCGCCGGTCGACACGCCGTCCTTGAAGAACGGGCCGATCGTTTCGGCGTGTAGGCGCAGGACATGATAGCTCTCCAGAAACGCATCCATGATGAGCTTCCAGTTCGCGGGCACATCGTGGGTGCGGCGCTTGAACAAATGAAGACCGGCGAGCCCGAAGGCGTCGAAATCGTGGCCGAGCGCGTCGGCGTGGGTGAAGTCCGCCGACTCGTCGAACGCAAACCAGATCAGCCCGCCGGCCTCGCGTGTCGGAAGGTGTTTCAAACCGTAGTCCGCCTTGTCGAGGCCGGGGAAGGCATCGGCGCGCGGCATTGCGACGAGCTTGCCATCGAGCGCGTAGCTCCAGGCGTGATAAGGGCAGATCAGGCGCGGGGTGCAGGCGACCTCGTTGCCTTCGACGAGGCGGGTGCCGCGGTGGCGGCAGACGTTGTGGAAGACATGGGCTTCCCCCGATTTGTCGCGGGTGATGAGCAACGTCTTGCCGAAACCGTCATGCGGCACCGCCATGCCCGGGTCGGGGAGGAGCGCCGACGGCGCGAGGACCAGCGGCGTCTTGGCGAAGATCGCGGCTTGTTCGGCAAGATGCCGTTCGGGCGAGGTATAGACCGTGGCGTCAACATAGGTGATCGCCTGCTGCCGCTGGGTGCCGCCGTCGGCGAGCGTCGCGGCGAGCGCGAGCTGCCCGCGGGTCGGTCGCAAAATTTGCGTGTGGGCGTTCATTGCGCATCCTCTACTCGTCTTGCCGACCGGTTTTCGTTCTTTACAAGACTGGGGGCAAGGGCTGGCGTGATCAGGGCTCGCGGGGACAAAAGATGTATTGGGTACTGGCGGGAGCGATTTGGTTGGGGTGTGGCCTGAGCGCCGCGTATGTCGCCAGTACGAAGGGACGAAGCGGTGCGGGATGGTTTGCCTTAGGAGTGCTTTTCGGGCCGCTCGCGTTGCTGTTTGTGGCGGCATCTAGTGCCGACTATCGGGTCCTCGATACTCGGACAGACGTCGAGCGGAAACCCAATCTCGATACATTTGCTCCTTCAGCTTCTCTCCCCGGCGCGGGCAGTGGCGACTCTCTGAAAAGCTATTTCGAAAAGGCGCCGCTCGCCGCGCTGGCGCTCGGCGTGTCGTCGGGTTTTCCCTATGCGATGATCGGCGCGACGCTGACGACGCGGCTGGCGCAGGACGGCATCGACAAGAAGACGGTCACCGCGTTCAGCCTGGCGTTTCTCGTCTACAATTTGAAATTCCTGTGGGCGTGGATCGTCGATGGGGTTCGCTTGCCGGGGATCGGACGTCTGGGGCAGCGGGTGTCGTGGCTGATTGTCGCAGGCGTGCTGGTGGTCGCCGCGGTCGCGAACCTCGCGCTGGTCGATCCGAAGGCGGACATCATGGCGGTGGCGATCGCCGCCATCCTGGTCGGCGCGGCGGGTGCGACCTTCGATATCGTCATCGACGCCTATCGCATCGAAATCCTCGAACCCCGCCAATTGGGCGTGGGATCGGGGATGAGCCAATACGGCTGGCGGATCGGATCGGCGGGGGCGGGTGCGCTGGCGCTGGTGATCGCGGCACGGGTCGGCTGGGAGGCGGCGTATCTGGCGTGTGCCGCGCTGGCACTCCCGGCGATGCTGGCGGGGCTGATCGTCGGTGAGCCCGAGCGGCGGCAGGTCCGCATAGCGCGCAAGGGCGTGAACGATGTGCTTGCGGCGATCTGGCGGCCGTTCGTCCAGTTCTTCGAGCGGCCCGGCGCGGTCGTGATCCTGGTCTTCATCCTGATCCACAAGATCGGCGACACGCTCGCCAATCTGACCTTCCGGCTGCTGTTCGACGATTTGAAATTCACGAATGACGAGATCGCCTTCTACGATGTCGGGATCGGCTTCTGGGCTTATCTGATTGGCATCTTCATCGGCGGATCGCTCTATGCCCGGATCGGGATGAAACGATCGGTGCTGCTGGCGCTGGTGCTGATGGCTGTCTCGAACCTGAGCTTCGCAGGCCTCGCGCTGGCGGGGCATTCCAACCTCGGGATGGCGGGGGCGATCGGCTTCGAGAATATCGCGAGCGGCTTCGGCGGCGTCGCGGTTGTCGCCTATTTCTCGGCGCTCTGCGACCTGCGCTTCACCGCCGCGCAATATGCGTTGATCTCGGCGGCGGCGAGCGTCGTCGGGCGGCTGGTAACGGGCAACACGGCCTTCGGGGCTGGCGCGATGATTGAGCAGTTTGGTTACGTGAATTTCTACCTGCTAACGACGATCATAGCCTTCCCCGGCGTGATCCTGTTCTGGTGGATGAGCCGGTCGGGGCTGATCGACCGGTCGATCGGCAGCGCGGGCGTCGAAGGGGAGGGCGACGCGCGCGCAGGGGAGTCCGCCTAGGTTGATTGAGCCAGTTAGGGGTCACGTCGGCATCTCGTCGTTCGCGGCGAGCGCTTCGCCGGCGAGATAAAGCGAACCCGCGATCAGGACCGCGCGCTTGCCGCTATTCGCGAGTTGCGAGAGCGCTTTTTGGATCGAGCTCGCAGACGTTGCCGCGGCACTATGCGTCCGCGCGGTCGCTGCGAGCGCCTCCGGGTCATGGTGTTCGTGATCGTCGATCGGCACCGTGATGATGCGATCGACGACGGGCGCGAGGATCGCGAGGACCGCATCGGCATCCTTGTTGGCGAGCATGCCGATGATAAGTGCGCTTGGACGGTTACCGGCGATTTCGCGCCACGCGCGGGCGAGGGGCTCGGCCGCCGACGGATTGTGCGCCCCGTCGATCCAGATGCCGTTCGGCGCGTCGAAAATGCTGGTGAGCTGCCCGTTTCCCAGCCGCTGCATCCGCGCCGGCCAGGCCACATCATGGGCCGCGGCGCGAATCGCCGCTTCGGGGACGGTGACGGCGCGTTGGTGTCGCAGCATGGCGACGGCCAGCGCGTAATTGTCCGCCTGATGAGCCCCGGTGAGCGCCGGGTAGGGCAGCGCGAGAGCGCAGCCGGACTCGGCGTAGCGGAGTCCGTCCTCGCTCTCCTCGCTTCGCCACGCCGCGCCGCGCGCAATGAGCGGCGCTCCGGCGTCGGCGGCGGCTTTTGCAATGACCGCCGCGATGTCGGGCGGGTAAATCATCGTCACCAGCGCGACGCCGGGCTTGGCGATGCCCGCCTTTTCCCGCGCGATCTCGATAAGCGTATCGCCGAGGAACGCCTGATGATCGATGCCGAGCGCGGCGATGCCGCAGACCGCGGGCGCGGGGATGACGTTGGTCGCGTCGAGCCGCCCGCCAAGCCCGACCTCGATCACGCAGGCGTCGGCGGGGGTGCGCGCGAAGGCGAGGAAGGCGGCGGCGGTCGTCACCTCGAAGAAGCTCGCGCCGATGTCTCCGGCGACGTCGAGCACTTCGGCGAGAAGCGCGGCGAGCGCCACGTCGTCGATCAGCGTTCCGGCGAGACGGATGCGCTCGTTGAAGCGGCAGAGATGCGGGCTGGAATAGACGTGGACGCGATAGCCCGCGGCTTCGAGCGCGGCGCGGAGGAAGGCGCAGGTCGAACCCTTGCCGTTGGTCCCGGCGACGTGGAAGACGGGCGGCAGGCGGCGGTGGGGATCGCCCAGGCGCGCGAGCAGGCGGGTGATTCGTTCGAGGCCCAGAATGTCGGCGCCGGGGGAGGGCTTCCACAGCCGGTCGAGTTGCGTTTGGACGGCGGGAGAGGTGGAGCGGGCGTGGTCAGGCATTTTAGAGACCGATCCATTTACGCTGAAGCCCGTCGTGGGGCGGGGGCGGCCGGGGCGCGGGGTGGGGAGGGCCCGTTGGGGGTACCCCCCGCCCCGGGCGGCGCCGGGGCCCGCCGGGTGGAGTTTTTAACAACCTACGCGCCCCAACCTAGAA
>JBBSTE010000017.1:0-53321 GCA_038236185.1 Sphingomonadales bacterium
AGGGGCGCAATACGCAATCTTAGTCCGCTCCGTAGGGTCCTGCCCCGAAAGCGGACCGGGCGGTTACCCCCAACTTTCGCCATCCAGCGCCGCCCCCGGCGATGGTGATGCCCGCAAGCTATCGGGCGGCTTTCAGCGGGAAAGGGTGCCGGGCTGGAATCGCCCAATAGCGGCTGTCAATCCGACAACGGCAACTGCCTGTTAGCCGCCGCTCGTTCAGGTGTTGCACCTTTGGACCATGCGCGCCTATGGAAACCCATTCGCAGGGACCCGGTGGAAATCCGGGTGGCTATTCCGGCCGCCGATCCGCCGGACAACAACACGCAATTGAAGCCGACGCGTTTTCCAGCGCCATGTGCTCTGTTGTGGGATCACCAATGCAATTCGACCTTTCTGCTTATCGGCGTCAGTGGTTCACTGACGCCCCCTCTGCCCGTCGCGACGTAATGGCGGGCATCGTCGTTGCTCTCGCGCTCATCCCCGAGGCCATCGGCTTCTCGATCATCGCCGGGGTGGACCCGCGCGTTGGCCTCTACGCCTCGGTTGCCATCGCCATAACGATCGCGCTGGTCGGCGGGCGACCGGGCATGATCTCCGCTGCCACAGCGGCAGTCGCCGTGCTGGTAGTCCCGCTGGTGCGCGAATACGGTGTGGAATACCTGTTTGCGGCAACGATCCTGATGGGCTTCATACAGATCGCAAGCGGGCTGCTCCGGCTCGATCTCGTCATGCAGTTCGTGTCCCGGTCGGTCATCACGGGCTTCGTCAACGCGCTCGCCATCCTCATTTTCATGGCGCAGCTACCCCAACTGACCAACGTCGGCTGGCAGACCTACGCCATGGTCGGTGTCGGTCTTGCGATCATCTACGGCTTCCCTCGCTTCAACAAGGCGATCCCATCGCCACTGGTGGCAATCCTCGTCCTAAGCGCAATCAGCATTGGTCTCGGATTGCCCGTGCATACGGTTGGGGACATGGGCAAGCTTCCCGAAGGGCTGCCAAACGTCGTGCTGCCGCACGTCCCGATAACGATGGAGACGCTGCGGATCATCTTTCCCTACTCGCTGACGATGGCGGCGGTTGGCTTGCTCGAGTCGCTCCTCACCGCGCAGATCGTGGATGACATGACCGACACCGACAGCGACAAGAGGCAGGAGTGTGCCGGGCAAGGTGGCGCGAACCTTGTGGCGGCCTTGTTCGGCGGCATGGGCGGATGCGCGATGATCGGTCAGTCGGTCATCAACGTCACCTCTGGCGGGCGCGGTAGGCTCTCCACCTTCGTCGCTGGCGCGTTCCTGCTCTTCCTGTTGGCGGTGCTTGGTCCGTTCGTTGGCCGCGTGCCAATGCCCGCGCTCGTCGCCGTGATGATTATGGTGTCGATCGGTACATTTAGCTGGAACTCGATCCCGAATCTACGGCGTCACCCGCCAACCTCGTCGGTCGTGATGCTAACGACTGTGGTGGTCGTGGTGGCAACACACGACTTATCACTCGGCGTGCTCGCTGGGGTGCTCCTCTCGGGCATCTTCTTCGCCAGCAAGGTGCAGCGGATGTTCTCTGTCGAGAGAGAGGCAACCGCCGACGGCACGGAGGCAACATATCGTATCGCCGGAGAGATATTCTTCGCCTCGGTCGAGCGTTTCACGCAAGCATTTCAGGAGGAGGACCGTGCTGGTCGGGTCCTCATCGACGTAAAAGCGGCCCACTTCTGGGACATTTCCGGCGTCGGTGCGCTCGACAAGATCGTTGCCCGGCTGCGGCGCGACGGTCGCGAGGTCGAAGTGGTCGGGTATAACCGGGCGAGTGCGGACATCGTCGATCGCTTTGCCTTGCACGATAAAACCGGCGTGGAGATGGGCCTCGCGCCACACTGACCATGCGGCGGCAATCGCATATCAGCCGCCCCGAAGCTGCCATTCCGCTGTTCCCCACTTTTCGCCGTTCAGGGGCCGCCGCCTGCTAGTCGGTCTTGCGGATGTCCTCGTCGAGAACCGCGACCCGCATCCCCAGTTTCCGCACCACCATGATATTGTGCGCCGAACGACCGTCAGGCGCGAGCATGAGCCATTGTTCGGACGGCAGGCCGCCCTTCATCGTAAAGGTGAGGTGGAGCCCATTGCCGTTCACCGTGCCGGTGATAGGCCCGATCGCGTCGCTGAGCGTGCCGCTGTAGTGGCCGGGAGCGTCGCTGCGGATGCGCCACGTGCGGTGCTTGGCGGGCTTGCCGGCCTCCTCTACATCCTGCGTGAGCACCAGCGTGTCACCGTCCAGGGTTCCGATTCCGTGGACGATCACTCGCTCCTCGCCCGACAGCATCTTTCTCAGCATCCCGGTGCCGAGCGTGTGGCCCGAAAAGAAGGCGAGCGGATCGAAGCGCGGTGCGGGTGCCGGAGGTGCGACCGCCGGCCTCGGCACACAGGCGGTGAGCGCGAGGGCGGCTAAAGCAAGAGCGGCAAAGGGACGGGGGGCCAGGTGGCGCATCGCCGGGTAACGCACCGCCTTAGTTTTGGGTGCGGCGATGACACCCCCCCTGCCGAACGGGCATCGCCAACATCGAGGGCAGAAGTTCAACGACCAAAGGAACCGTCGATCGCTTATTGAAGCGACATTTGTGCCGCGAGCCGGAACGGGCCGCAACGCACAGCCGATTCGGCGTCGCTATGCGCTCAATTCTCCAACATTGCGATATTGCGAATCACGTTTTGTTCCTGCCAAGTTGGGACATGGGCCTGCCGAATATCAAGTCGCTTCACGATGTCGCGCGGATCAAAGCCGATCTAAGGGTCCGATGCCTGTCCTGCCAGCATGTCGCCATTTTTCGGGTTCGCCACGTCATCGCCTATTTCATCAACCGCGGCTGGAACTGCGCCTGGGAGCTGGTCCCGCTGCGCTTCCGCTGTGGCAGGTGCGGATCGAAGCGCATCGAATGCGGGATCGCGCCGCCGGTAACCGCGATACCGCTACCGAAGCCCAGGTCGCAGCCGAGCTGGCGGGAGGTGAAGGAGTATATCAAACGGACGGCGGGGTAATCTCGGTTAAGCCGCGATTTACGTGTTGAAAATCTTTGGCGATTACGTATTTGACAAACCCGTCGGACCGGGATTCGCGACCCAATACAACCTATGTTATGGTTGGTGATCGTCGGGCGCGGCGATCAAGATATGGCAAGGTTCAGCTCAAGCGCCGGGGGTCGATATGTCAGAAGAAAACAGCCGGGAATATTTCGAGGCTCGCGCGGCGAACGCCCGCACGATGGCAAGTAACGCGGTCGATCCGCAAATCGCGAAAATCCACAAAGAGATGGCCGACCGTTACGATGAGCTGGCCGCGCACGCGGGGTTGGAGCGGCCCGCCCTCCGCATGGCGAGAGACTAGTTCGGCCTCTCCACCGGCTTGTGCCTCACCAGCTTCTTCACGCGCTCGTCAAAGCGCGCTTCGTCGTCGTCGGTTTCAAGCTCGCGCGCGGCTTCCTTGAACTTGTCGAGCTGGGTTTTGGGTTCATTGCCCATCTAGAAGGTCCCCTTGTTCGGATTCCGGTGAGAGGATTTTCAGATTGTACTTCCCGCATAAGTGAGGCTCGCCGCTCACCTTATATAGATCCAACAGCGGCACTTTGGAGCCCCCGCGTCTGTTGTCTCGCGTGTGGAATTCGCTTGCGCCGTAGATCGTAGCGGACGCGAGATGAATCGCATCGCCTAAATCCATCATCTTTCCGCCAGACCCGTTGGCGTCGGCCGCAGTATAATAGAAATTCCGTATTTCGCGGGCGCGAAACAGGATGTTGGTGCTAAGCTCAATACCAAGATAATGCTTCGCGTCGAAAAGGGCTAAATAGTCGTCTTCGTCCGATGCACCCTTGTCCGCCAGCTTATCGGGCAGGACCTCCAAGTGCGTGATGACTGAGGTGACGATGAGGTTTTCCTCCTTATCGTTCTCCGCGAGAATTTCCTTGACGGCCGCCCTCTTCCCCGCGCCTACGGGCTCGTTTCCGAGCACTTCGTAGAACATGCAGGCGTCCCAATAGAGAACCGGCTTAGCCATTCAGCAGGCTATCCCAGTCGGGCCTATTGGGTCGCTCTGCAAAAACACCTCGCAGTTGGGATAGCGTGCGTCTCGGTGCGCGGGCAGGGAATAGCTCGATGCCGTCTTGCTCCGCATCGACACGATAAGGGAACGGGGACCCCTCGCCATAGTGAAGGACGCCTTTGACTTGCACAGTCTTAAAAGCAAATTTCCCCATCTCGCTCCTCATAGCCGCCGGGAAAATGCACCTAATGGCCGCAACCCCCGTTGGTAGAACGATAACAAACTCGTTATCAGCATCTAGATCGTCAAGCTTCCTCAATTCGCCGACTACCGTTCCAAGGGAAGCTCCGACATGCCACTTACTAGTGGCATCCTCATTCGCACGCTCCTTTGCCAACTTGACAGCATTCGCGAGAAACTTTTCATCGAACCTAACTGCATCCGTCGAGCCGTTAATCCAGAAGGCTTTGTAGCCGTATTCGCTCTCTTTCGTCGCTAGCTTCACCAGATCACTAGCAATTTCGCCACGAACCCGCTCGTCCGGCTGCTCGCCACGGCTCACCGCTTCAATCTGCTTAATGCCCCAGTCCAATGCCGGGGCGGGGTTATACGACGGCACTCGCGGCACTGGCTTAAGCGTGAGCGTCGTGGGGTTTCGTTTGTCAGCGTCAACAATCTCGAAATCTGTCTGACGCGTACCAGAATCGACGTAGGCGCGCTCAAGCCGGTTCAAAACCAGCACTAGCCGGTGAACCTTGCCAAGAAAGGCGTTCACTAGAACATTCCCTTGATGGCCTTCATGCCCTTCAAGGTAGACCGTGAAGCCCGGGTTATGGTCGTGTCCTGCCAGCGTCCGCGCCTCCGGCGTAGATTCTAGGCGTGGGCGGACTCCACGTAAAGCGCTCTCTTTTCGGTGCCGCTTCGTCCGCCACCGACTCCGGTTTTGCTTGCCATTTGTCGTCGCCGCTGGCGCCTCAGACGTTAGCTGACTTATAGGTCAGGCGCTTGCCGACGATACCCGCCAACGCGCTATCGGCACGCTGGCGATCATCAACGCCGTTCGCGATCCGGTTGTTATACCGAAACTCATATTCGGCGAGGTAGCGGTGAAGGTGCTGCTCGCCGCAATGCTGATAGATGCCCTTCATCCCGCGCTTGAAAATGCTGAAATAGCCCTCGACCGTGTTGCTGTGGATCGTGCGATCGTTGAAATCGACGTACTGCCCGGCGCTGTGCGTCGTCGTGCCATGACCCGCAAAGTGATCGGCGATGCGATTGTAGGCGTTGTGCTCGTCCGTCATGATCGTCGCTTCCTTGGCGACGTTTGCGCGGACGATCGGCATCAGCGTGGCTGCGGATACGTTGTCTACAACCATCGTGCGGGCCTTGCCGCTGTCGCGGTCAACGAGGGCCAGAACCTTCATCTTGTGGTGGAACGCGCGCTTGACCGGCGCACCCTTCACGCGACCGATGAACGTCTCGTCTACCTCGACAATACCGCCGCCCGAACCGAACGGGGCGAGGTCGCCAGAGCGCATCGCTTCGCGGATGCGGTGCGAGAGAAACCACGCCGAATTATACTGGATTTCGAGGATGCGGCTTAGCTGGTGCGAGCTGATGCCCTTCTTGCTGCTCATCATCAGGTGGACGGCTTGGAGCATCAGGTGGAGCGGGAGCTTGGCGTCCTCAAACACCGTGCCGACCTTGACGGTGAACTGCTTGCGGCACTCGCCACACTTTTTCAGGCCGTAGCGGATCGCGCCTTCCGGGTTCTTCTTGCTCGGCTTACCGCGAACGCCCGCCAGATCGTAGATGCGACCGTTCACGACGCCACAGTGAGGGCATACCGTGCCGTCCGCCCAGATCAGGCTTTCCAGATACTCGAACGCCTTCGCTTCGTCGTGAAAGCGGGGCTGCGAAAGAACGGACATAACGGCATTGCTCCTTGCCGTCTGTCCTACTCAATCATATTGGGTTTGTCAAATACGTAATCGCCAAATCTTTAGCTTCTACCCCGGCCAGTCTCGCGACTCCTCGATCGTCGCCGGTATCGCAGCTCGAAGCGAAGTGCCGATCGCCCGAGCGACCGGGTCTTCATCGTCGAGTGGGGTGAAAAGGTCGGGGTTCAGGAACGAACGCACCTCGTGATCCCGCCCCAACTCGACGTGGGCTTGCCGCGCTGCGGATCGGCTTTGTCCAGCGGCCCCCGCCTCTTGGGTAGCACGCCTTGTGTGAAATTTCTTGGGACTGTCCCGCTGGCTGTCCATCATGTTGATCGATCTATGTGGCCTGGCGCTACGCTAGGCCCCGCTGATGAACGCGATGATACCGTCTCTGCTTAACACGGGATCGATGGTACATCGCGATTCTGTGAGGACGGGGCGGCGATCAGTGGGCGCGGGGATGATCTCGGCTAAGCCGCAATTTACGCGTTGAAAATCTTTGCCCTCTACGGCCGCCGTAGGAGGCCAGAATGCTGCAACTCGTCTACATTAGCTCGCCAGTCGGACTGTCGGCGGGAGACATAGCCGGCATCCTTGCCGCCTCGCGTCGCAACAATGCGCGCGCCGGTATAACGGGGTTGCTCTACGCCGATGGGACGCGGTTTCTCCAAGCTCTCGAAGGACCGGAAGATGCGGTCGAAGAAACCTTCGCCCGGATCAAACGTGACCCCCGGCACCGCGCGCTCGTTTCCCTCTCTCGCAAGAATGTTGAACATCGCGAGTTTGGGAACTGGGAAATGGCGGAACGCCGCCCTGGATCGGAAGCGGATGCGTTCCTCGCGAAAATCGACAACCTCACGCGCGACGCATCGCCAAGCGTTCGCGGAACCTTCTCCGGTCTGGCGGCCGTTCGACGAGCAGCCTAGCCGACCTTCCTCGTCGGAAACGCCGGCCCGCCCATCGACGCTTCCCGCCGGTTGATACCACAGCCCCCCAAAGGTAGCACCCGGTCAGTAAAGGCCGGGTGCTTCTGGGTCCGGCAAAATTAGTCGTACTCGACTGGTGGGGAGTCCGACTTGGTTAGCTCGTAGCCGTGCCGTTCCAACGCTTTCGCCAGACGGCGCGCACGTCTCATAAAATCTTGCTGTGCGTCCCCCCATTCGCGTTGGTCGGGCGACGCCTCGTCGAACTTCGCGATCCGATAAAGGACGATCGCCAGGTCTTTGTAGAGCGCAAGTTGCGCCTTCGTATCTCTCGGTTCAGCCACAGCCATCCCCCCGAATCGCTGGCCCTTCACTACAACCGCTTTCCACATGCACAAGATCGAGATTGGCTGAGAGCGCTGTCGAAAGCGGCCGGCGGGGGGACGGGAGTAAGCCCGCCGGCCTCGCCCCGCGAACCGATCGGACGGGACGATCCGCCCAGAACGAAGCTGCGTTGCAGAGGTTGCGGGTCTCCGAGTGCAATCGTCTTGATCTACAGCTAGGTCAGAGCTTTCTTCGGGGTATTGATCATCGGCGCCGGCGCGGCTGCGAACTGGATCTAATAATTGCGCGAGGAGACGAATCCTTGCCATGCCTTGGAAGTGGTACCGCCAACGGAACCGTCGTAGCCGATGCCGAATTAGACGTTCGCATGAACCCGAGGAGTTGGAACAATGGCAGGAGGGTGGGCGCCCGACGGCGCTGTTCAGGATCAGATTGACGACACGGTGTTCGACGCCGTTCAACGCGCGCGGCACATGCTCGGAAACGATAGCGGCAGCGATGAATGCGACGATTGTGGCGTGGAAATTCCTGCGAGGCGACGCGCCGTGCTGCCCGGCTCGCGTACCTGTGTCGCTTGCCAATCGCGTCGTGACGCTCAGCTTCGCAGCGGCGGGATCAACCGTCGGGGCAGCAAGGACAGCCAATTGCGTTGACCGGCGATCGGCCTGTGCACGATCGCTTTGGAGATGGATTCCCCTTAGGGGAGACCCGCTGGTCGGCAACCGCACCACGCTTATCAATCTACATCATCGCGGACGCCTGTTTACCCAACTTATGGTGCGCCATCTTTGGAGGGCACGATGGACGAATTTTTCACCCGACTGGCGACCCGAGCGGCGACGCTACTCGGTCAGCCCTTGGCGTTCGTAGTCTCGACCCTCCTCATCATCGTCTGGGCGGCCAGCGGCCCTGTGCTGCACTATTCCGACACCTGGCAGCTGATCGTGAATACCGCGACCACGGTGCTCACATTCCTGGCCGTCTTCCTAATCCAGAACAGCCAGAACCGCGACGGGGCGGCGATCCAGGCGAAGCTCGACGAAATCCTCCGCTCGCTACCCGACGCTCGATCAGAGTTCGTCGGCATCGAACACCTGACCGACCATCAAATCTGCGAGATCCGTACCGCGCTCGAAAAAGACATCGCCAATGACGACGGCAGAAGGGCGACGACGGAAGGAACCGTCGATCGCCTGTTGAAGCGATACTAGCCCAGCGAGCCAGAACGGGCGTTGAAGCGGCGGCTATGGATTCGGCGTCGCTGTGCGCTCAGTTCTCCAACATTGCGAGATTGCGAATCACGTTTTGTTCCTGCCATGCTGGGGCATGGGTCTGCCGAACATCAAGTCTCTCCACGATGTCGCGCGGGTCAAAGCGGACCTGAGGGTCAAGTGCCTTGCCTGCCAGCGCGTCGCGATATTCCGGGTTCACCACGTCAGCGCCTATTTCATCAACCGCGGCTGGAACTGCGCCTGGGAGCTGGTCGCGATGCGCTTCCGCTGTGGCAGGTGCGGATCGAAGCGCGTCGAATGCGGGATCGCGCCACCCGTTGAACAAATACCGTTGCCGAAGCCGACGTGGCGCGAGGTCAAGGAACACATCAAACGGACGCGGGGGCAACCCCCCCCAAGCATCGCAGGAACGGACCAGCGCCATGCGGGTTTTGTGAGTCCGACCCGTTGGTCGAAGGAGGAGAGTAACATGAATCCCAACGTCATTTCAGCAGTCTTTGATAGTCACGCCGATGCTGATCGCGCGGTCACGGACTTGCGCGAGGCGGGTGTCGACGACTCCGCAATCTCGATTGTCGCGCAGCATGACGGTAAACATACGACGACAGACGGAAGCGGAGCCGAAGAGACAACCGACTTCATCGGGAAGACCGCCGCCGGGGCCGGGATCGGCACGCTGCTCGGTATCGCAGCGCTCGCAATCCCTGGTGTCGGACCATTCGTCGCGGCCGGCGCCATTGCAGCCTCAGCCGTTCCCGGCGCGGCGATCGCCGGTGCCGCTATCGGAGGCGCAGCTGGTGGGTTGTCCAATGTTCTCGGCGACCACGGCGTCAGCGCGGATGATGCCGCCTACTACGAGGGCCACCTAAACAATGGCGGCGTTTTCGTGTCGGTCAATCCTAACGCCGGCAACGCTACCGCGAGCTCAATTATGGACATTCTGCACCATGCTGGCGGACATAGCTCCAGCCGTCCGAGGATGACGACGACCGTATAATCTCCACGGTGGAGCGCACGCCGGCGCTCCACCACAACCCGGTTCGCAAATCAGGTCCGGTGAATATTTGAACTGCGCGTCGGAAACACCGGCCCGCGTATCGTCATCGCGTCAGCGGCATAGGGCCGCTGGAGCGCAACCACGTCGTCATATGACTGCGTGACCAGCGTTCGTGGTCATCGGGATGCAGGATTGTGATCATCGCTTTCGGATGGATTGGCGCGACCAGATCGTTGGGGTCGCACGTCACCATCGTAAACCCGCTGCCATCCTTCGTGTGCTGCTTCCGCTGTGGCAGGTGCGGATCGAAGCGCGTCGAATGCGGGATCGCGCCACCCGTGGAACAAATACCGTTGCCGAAGCCGCAGCCGAGCTGGCGGGTGGTGAAAGAGCATATCAAGCGGACACAGGGATAACCGCTCGACTCGCTATTGCACCGAAAAGTCAAACACACGCGCTGACATTGCGCCGCCAGTCCCAGACCCGGAGATGGCGTAGATCAGGCCGTACTCACCCGAAGGCAAATCGGTTTTCGGTGTGACTCGGAAAACGCCGGGGCGAACCATATCGTAGTCGAACGGCAGTTGGTCTTTATCCATGACACCCGTCTTCGCGCCCCCGATATTCACGCTCCCTACACGCGCCTCACGGCGCCCCTTCTTTTGGGTGAGATGGATCAGCGTAAACTCGTTTGGCGAACTGACGGTCGCGGATGCGCCCGACGCGAAGGTCACGACCTGTTTGGCACTCTCGGGATTCGATGCGTCGAAAAACATATAGAAAGTGGGGTGGTGGCTTGTCGTGGCAACTCGCGCTCTTTCGCCAGGGATAGCGGCCTTAATGCTCATCGAGGCCAGTCCGCCGGTGAGGGCGTAACCGAGGATTCCGCCGGTCTTTGCCTGGTTGGAGGCAGTCGCATCAATGCGCTGCATCCTGGCCCCGGCGCCGCCCCCTTCCATCAGATAAACCCCGCTAGGATGCGGGACCTGAGGGTCAGGTGAGGTCATCGAAAACGCAACGGGTCTCGTCGCCGGGTTGGTCGAATCGAGCATCGCGGCAATTACCGGCCCGGACACGCCCTGCTGCTTGAGCGCGATAATTTGGTCGGTCGATAGGTCATATGTCCCGGTCGAGGAACGGATCTTGGCGATAACGGCTTCGTCGCCCAGCCCAGCGCTACTAAGGGCGATGATGGTCGCGTTGTTAAGGGTTTCGGCCATCGCCGGCGCAGCAAGAGATAGCGCGATCACCGCGCCGACCAGCTTCACATTCATCGCAACCCCCGTTTTCATTATGCTATTCCGCTGGCATGAGAAAAACCAGGGGGCAAGGGCCGAATTGACGCTGCCTACGGCCTAGCTCCTCGATCGCGTCGGAAACACTGGCCCGCGCATTGTCATTTCGTCGGCGGCATAAGGGCGCTGGAGCGCTACCACATCCTCGTAGCTCCCGCGCAGCCATCGTCCGTGATCGTCGGGACGAAGGATCGTGATCATCGCTTTCGGATGGATCGGCTTGACGAGTTCATTCGGATCGCAGGTGACCATCGTAAAGCTGTTGCCCTTGGCGGTGCGCTGCCAAAATCCCGCCACCGCGAACACCGGCTGATCCGTCAGGGCGAACCACATCTCGCCTTTGATCGGCTTGCCCTCGCCAATCTGGTGCAAGTCTGGCGTCCACTCGCAGAATTCCGTCAACGGCACGAGGCAGCGGTTCTCGGGCTTCTCCGCCAGTCTGCGCCATTGCGGCAGGCCGAGGTTGCGGACGTTGGTCATCGGCCATTTGGCACCACCGCCCAGCACATCCCACGCCATGACATCAATCCCGCGCTGGCCATCGTGTTCGCGGAGCACGTAGGCGCGTGACTTGGGGTAAAGCTCCCTTGGATTAAAGCGATTGTCGCGGGGCTTCTCGGTCAGCCAGCCCTTTGCGCCGAAGATCGTCTCGGGTTCGTTTGCGAAGCGGGCACGGTTGCACATTATAGGATGGACCAGATCGCGGTCACCGAGGCCGCCAACATCAGGATCGCCAGCCCAACCGCCTCGAAATCGAACCAGCGCGCCTCTCGATCGTCATTCACTGCGTCCTGCCCCGCTGGAGCTGTCTGAGCCTCTCCGCGAGTATCGTAAATCGTTCGACCCCTGCCAACTCCCCGGCGGCGGTCAGCGCCGCAATCCGCTCAGCGATGAACGTCATAGCGCCATCGCCTTTCGACCGCTCGATCGCGAGCGCCTCAGCCCATCTCTCGTGGTCAGGAGACATGAGAGCAAGCTATGATGCTTCGTTGGGCGCGCAAGCCCCTGAATCGGTCCCTACGGCCTCTCACGAGCTCTCTGGAGCGTATGAGCACAAGATCCCGCGATGAACGAGACCCGGCGGCTATTGCGCGCCGATTCGTTCCCCTGCCGGTCGTGGCGGCATCGGGGTCATACAACCGAGCTTGGTGTCCAGCGGAGTCCACGCCGGAGTGTCAGGTCCGGGGAACAGGACCAGGCGGGTACGCAGGACTAGCTCGTCGAGCGGCGCGCGCATCGAGCAATAATCGGCATCGCGAGGCGTCTGTTGATCAAATACGAAGGCCGTCATGCGACCGTCGCTCGTCGCCACGACCTTCCAATACCCTGACGGCACGCGGTGCAGCGCCGGCCCCGCCGGGAGTCCAGCCATGACGCGCTCGAACAGCGGGCCGGTCAGCACGTAGACCGCGATGTTGTCGGAAGTCGCGAGATCGGTCTCGCGCGCCTCGAGATGTTGCCAGGGCCCTTCGTTGAGCGCGGATGCCTGCGGGGTGATATTCGAGAGGATGTCGGTTTCGAGCCAGAAGGGGGTGCCCGAGAATGCCGCGAGCGGCGCCTGGTGGCCGCGGTCGATATGCAGCGCCGCATTTGCGCCATCGTAG
Organism: Sphingomonadales bacterium; assembly: GCA_038236185.1. GTDB lineage: Bacteria > Pseudomonadota > Alphaproteobacteria > Sphingomonadales > Sphingomonadaceae > Sphingomonas. The sequence goes on from JBBSTE010000017.1 coordinate 12,366, forward strand.
TCGGTCGGCTTCAAAGTCTCGTCGGGTGCCAGCATCGGGTCCGCCGACCAGATGCGTTGCTGCGATGGTCCTACCGTCGCCGGCGTGACCCGATAGGCGACCCAATCGGCGAGCTTGGTTACCGGGTTGGACGCCAGCGTGTAGATTTCGCGAACGATCAGATCGTCATTGGCCGGGGCGCCCACCGGGCATCCATATAGGCAATGGAACGTGTGGAGCTTGGCGGGGTCAGCGAAGGCGGGCCTGCTGAGTGTCAGGGCGAGCAGGGTAAATCCGATCAACGCCGCACGCATCTCGACCTCCGTTCCGTTCGATAGGCGATGATAGCTCCGGGAGAGAGGAGAGCAACGGCGGTCATGCGCGATCGACTGCCTCAAGGATAGGGTGACGGAAGTGGAAGCCCACGCTCACCCCGCTCCCAGCCGAGCCAGCCTTCCGGCATGAGCCGGAACCGTTCGGCGATGGCCTCCCAGATTTCCTCTGCACGACCATGTTGCGGTGCGAAGACGGCGGCCTGATAGCCGTGCTCGTCCACGAAGATGTTGAGCTCGAACATGGTCAGACCTCCCCCACGTCGGAGCCAGTGGGAGTGATGAGCCAGCCACGGTCGCGGTGGTATCGTCCGATGCCGGGAATACGCGAGCGCAGTGCAAGCGCGAGATGGGCCTGGTCGAGATCAGCCGAGTCCGGCTTTCGTCGCTCGATCCCGAACTCGCCCGGTGTTCGACCGTGCTTTGCGGCATACCAGGTGACGAAGATCGCGGCGGCCTCGTCGTAGGTCCCGGCGAAGACCGGGCACGCCGGCGCGTCGGTGGTGAAGGTGATTTCGTGAAGATGCATTTTTCTACCTCGTCGTTGTTGACGAGATCAATATGCATGCGACCGAGCTTGGATGCGGGTGGCTTCAGTTCACACCGCGCATTTTAGCATTACCATCTTCGCCCGCGGGCCTTCCAACCCGCCTCCGAGATGCGACCACCACGACCAATGTTTCGGCGCCGCCTAGCCCTGTTCGGATGTCCGCACGTGCACGATCGCCGGGCAGGCAAGGAATGAACCCGCCGGGACTCGATCGGACGCGCGGTTGCACGTCGTCCAGAAACTGGAAGAACCCTTTTGAGCCGTCACGCCAAGAGACGATCGACGCGGCTAGGCCCGTTGGGCGAGATGAATTTGAAGGGGACACAGGCTACCAATGCAAAGGTTGATGCGATCGGCTCGGTTTCGAGCACTAGCCTATGGCACTTGGCTTCCTAGTGACCCATTGTTCGGGCGTGGTCCGCAAGCGGCCCTAAATCAAAATTTGTCCGACTTTTCCAACTTCTCCACCATTCAGCCGGTGAGCGGGCCACCCACCGTCGCCAGTGGATTTCTCCGACACTAAGCCAGCGGAGACACTCCCCAAGGTTATACTCGCCAAGGTCGAGTTCCAAGATTGAGTCTCGCTTGGTCGAGAGGTTTATCGTCACCGCGACGTGTATGTCGTGACGCAGATGATACCGCACTTCGTTCGCAATTTCAACAGAAACTTTCAGGCGTGGATCTGACGGGAACGATCAACCTTAGTGGTGACGCTACCGCTACACAACACGATTGCAGCGCAGCTCTATACATGAGTAAAAAACGAAAAGACATCGCCGCATCGCGGCGTGTCTTATTCCTCTGCGTTAGCAGAGGGATAGTCAAACATGGACTCTAACTAAGACTCATAGAGTATAAAGGATAGTATGAGTCCTCTCCCTTCTTCACGAGGACGGGCATTCTAGTGGGTAGGGTCTAGCGGGTAAATCACGCCGCCGGAGTGGACCCTAGAGGGTCGAAAGCCGTCCAGAATGGCGGGGCATCCGGCGTGCCGTTCTCTAGCGTTGAAACCCGCTTCACGTCCTTATGGATACGGGCGATCAATGAGTTCGGCGCTAGTCCATGGTCGCGATCGTCACTTACCATCCATCGCGCAATATCGGCAGGCTGCGCGGACCTGCCCCACTGGTGGAGGATTGCCCGACCTAGCCAGACATCGGCGGTGATATGCGCGCCGCGATCTTTCAGCCTTGAAACGTACCGGGGCGCATCATCCGCACCGATCGCATCGCATAACGCGGCTGCACGCCTATCTCGTTCGGCGACTGCCGCCCGCTTGAAGTCATCGTCGGGTTCGATCTGTCCTGCCTTGGCGTTCGCGAGCACGCGCGCGCGGTATGTCCGCTTCCGCCTCGCATCCTTCTCCCGCTCCCGTTGATCGAGATGGTCGGCGTATTCCCTAAGCGCCTGATCGTTGCAGTCGTCAAACGGACCGCGCTTGCCAACAGCTCTTTTGAAAGTTGTCCACAGGTCTCCCATCGGGAATCCATGTCTATTCCCGGCGTAGAGATCGTTCACAGGGTTCTTTATTGGCTTCGGGAGCACTTTCGCTAACGACTTAGCGGCAACACTCCATGCCGCAAGATGTCGTTGCATATCGCGGTCAGAATGCACTCTCTCATATGCCACCTTCTTACATGCCGCCTTCGTACCCACCACGGCACAAGCGCCACAACGTGTCTGCTTCTTGACAGGGTAGCCATCAGGGTGATCGACAGTCTCTTCTTCACGAGACTGCCGGAAATATGTCTCCGGCCTTCCGAAGCAGGGCTTACTTCGCATGAGAGGTCTGTTTAAAATATTGCCACTGCCATCTGTTTCGACATCAGCGGCAGTCATAGCGTTTTGTTTATGCAAAATCCGAATTCCCATAGTCTTCCAAGGATTCAAATTGCCCCATTCAAGCACTTCTGTTTCATAAGGGTCGGGAGATGGACGGGATATAGGCACTAACATTCCTTAAAGCAGACCCGTATCTTAGCGCGTATCGAGTGAAATGTGAAGCGTCATGCTGCGGATCGAAGCGCGATCAGCCGGTCGATCTCGACGCCCTCGAACGTCACCCGCCCAATCATGTCGGCGAGCACCCTCACGGTTCCTTGCCGAACCGCACCATAGCCGCCGGTGGTGGTGATCTGATTGTGACCAAGCGCGACCTGGATCTGATCGTCGAGGAATCCGCCCTCCTCGCGAAGCCGATCGGCCATCGTGTGCCGGAAGGCTGGGCGGAGAAGCCACCGCTAAACCGGCAGCCCTCAAAGGCGGGTCATGCTGAATGCGTAACGATGGAACAAATGTCGGGTGAGCGACGAATTGCTTAGCTGGTTGAGACTTTCGGGGTTCGCGAGCGCAGCGCCCCACGGATCGCGTCGAGGTCGCGGTGAGCTAAGCCGTGCGTCACCATAGCGGGGCGGAGATCACGCAATAGGCGTAGCGCCGGAACCTCGTGTGGCGTCAGCCAGCGCTGATCGGCCCTCGAATCGGCCGCTGCTTCGCGTATGACTTGGCGTTGTCCTGGTGCCAGTTCCTCCGCCGGGCGCCCGTCGGTCAGTTCGCTCGCCAATGCGGTCTGATGCAGGCCCGCCGCGCCGGAAGTCAGGATCGACCAATCGACACCTGGGTGCCGCTGACTAAGTACTGCTGCGAGAAAAGACTGACGATCCATTTCTAATATACCGGCGAGGTCGTTCGTTCTGTCGATTGGTATCGGCACTCGCCCCGACGCCATGTGTGACAGTACGACCGCCTGCTTGTATCCCAGTGAAGCGCCGAGCTGCCGTAGGCTCACGCCGCGCTGAGCGATCGCTCGCTGCAAACCGGCCGACAACATGCGCGCGGCGTGCGTATCACGGAACGGAAATTCGTTGGCTTTTGACATCATTCCACCCAGCTCCACGGGTTGCGTATCGATTAATACTAGGTTCGGCAACATGCGTGTGCTATAGCACGCATATGGATCTGACTTGCCACGCCCTAGCTGATCGATTGCGACGCGCCACGCGGAACGGGTGCAAGCTTCACCTGGATGCGCAACATGTTCGGATTCTCATGTCGCCACGCATCTACGGCGTGATCGCAACCCTCGAAGCAGAAGAATTGAACGCTCAATGCCACCAAGACAACCAACCCGTCGCGCCGGAAAGGGAACGAGCTCGAAGCGCATCCAGTTTGGCACCTATTGGCTCTGGTATCGCGCCGATCGAGACGACTGGACGATCTGCTGGTACGTCGATGGTTCAGACGGAGGCGGTCGTCGCGTCCGCCGCAAGTCGCTCGGCATCTGCGGCGGTGATCCAGCTAACCCGCCGAAAGCAGCGTCAGACGCCTTAGCCGAACATTATCTCGCGAAGCAAAAGCCCGTCCAGGCACCGATCGCATCGGTCTTTGTTGAAAAGTTAATGGCCGACTGGCTGCTTGAGTACGCCGCGCCGAATCTCGCCGATCCTGGTCGGTATGCGAACGGAGTCGCACATTGGCAGTTGTTCTTTGCAGCGGAGCAGCGTGACGGTCGGCTTCTCGGGCCACCCACCGTGGCGGACATCACAACTGCGCTTGTCGAGCGATTCCACGCATGGCGCCTCGCGCAAGGCGTGTGCGGGTCGACCGTGGCGCGTGATACCGCTGCGCTCCGCCAACCGCTTAACTGGGCATGGAAGCGCAACATGATTGCATCGGCGCCGTTCATTCCCGAGGTCAGGTGCAAGAGTGAGCCGCGGGATCTCGTTTACTCCGCCGAGCAGGTCGCCGCGATCCTCGAATCGGCTTGGTCACTCGACGAGCGGCACCACATCCACATGTTTGTGATGATCATGCTGAGCACGAACGCTCGTGTCGAGGCCGTACTCGAACTCGACAAGGACGTGCAGGTCCGAGATGGTCTCATTCATTTCAATGCTCCCGGCCGAACTCAGACGAAGAAGCGGCGATCGATCGTCCCAATCTGTCCTACGTTACAACCTTGGTTAGCGGTTCATGCCGGTCGAGCAATCCAATGGCGGAAGACCTCGATAGATCCGGTGTCAGGCGAAGACCGCTTCGAGCTAATGCCTGTCCAAAGCATCAAGACGGCGTTCGCGAAAACTTTGATCGCGGCGGGAATATGTGCCCAGGCAGCCGACGGAGCCGGCAACCCGGTCTGGCTTCCGCCACGCGGTAGGCTTGGCGAAACTGCGCCGCGACAAAAGCTCTTGGCCCTTGGTTCACCGAACACGCTCCGCCACACGATCAGTACGGAGATGCACCGACGCGGCGTTCCCGAGGCGCAGATCGAAACCGCCGCCGGGCATCGGGGCGTGGGCACCAATAAGCGGCACTATCGTCATCTCAGACCCGAGTACCTCAGCGAGTTCATTGAGGGCGTCGAATCGTTCTGGGCCGACGTCGGTCAGTTTACGAATGCGCACCTGCGATACCAGTGCGATACCAAGGTGATCGATTTCGCACTCGCCAATCGAAGTGCGTCACGAAACAATCAATCAAATCAGAAACTTGGAGTGGTGCCGCTTACAGGATTCGAACCTGTGACCCCCGCATTACGAATGCGATGCTCTACCAGCTGAGCTAAAGCGGCCCGGTCGCGCCATCGATGGCACGACCGCAGGGCGCGCTTATCAGGTCGTTTCCGCACTGACAAGCAAGCCGCGTCCGCCTTTACGCGACGTTTACCACGGAGCGCGCAAAAGACCCCGCGAGGACGTTCCTGGCCTTCGAGGACCCAAATGAACATTGCCCGCGGATTCGGCGAAGCGCGACACGACCAGCCCGAGACGCCGGGCGGCGGGGTCGACGAGGCGACGCTCGCGCTCACCGGCGACGAGCGGCGGATGCATGTCCGCGCGTACAATCACTGGGTGTCGCTGCTGAAGGGGCGCGCCTACCCCTCGATCGAAGACCTGGACCCTGCGGGAATCGCCGATTTCGGCCCGCACAGCGTGCTCCTGGATTTCACCAACGGCATCGAGGATCCGAGCTTCCCGTTTCTTGGCCGCGCGCTGCGCGAGGAATGCGGAATCGATCATTCGCTGACCCGCATTTCCGAGGTTCCCGCCCGCTCCCTGCTGTCGCGGCTGACCGACCATTACCTCCAGATCATCGCGAATCGCGCGCCGATCGGGTTCGAGGCCGAATTTACCGGCACGCGCGGTCACGTCACGCTCTATCGCGGCATCCTGATGCCGTTCTCGTCGGACGACGATTCGATCGATTACATCTACGGGGTCATCAACTGGAAGGAAGTCGCCGACGCGGCGACGCAATCGGCGCTGACCGCCGAACTCGCCGCTGCGGTGCGCGCCGCGCCGACGCTCCCGTCCGAACCGCACGCGATCTGGGCGGATGGCCCCAGTGCGAGCGGGGATGCCGACGACGCCGCGGCTCCGGACAATCTGGCGGATCACCTGGCCATCGCGCGCGAAAGCGCGGCGGCGCTGAACACCGCCGACGGCCGCAGCCGCGCGGCGCTGTACGAGGCACTAGGCCGCGCGCACGATTTCGCGCTGGCGACGCGCGACGATGCCGAAGGGCTGCGGGAATTGCTCGACGACGCCGGGATCAAGGCGCAGGCGCGCGCGCCGATGACGCCGCTGGCCAAGCTCGTCTTCGGCGCCGATCACGACAAGACGCGGCTGACCGAGTTCGCCGCGGTGTTGAGCCATGCCGGGCGCGACGCGATTCCGGCGGGCGGTCTTCCCGCATTCGTGGCGGGCTATCCCGGGGGGATCAAGGGTGTCGTCGCCGCCGAGCGATCGGCGCGGCGACCCGCGAAACCAGCGCCGGTCGCCATGCCGACCGTGGCTGAGCGCCCGATACTGGCCTCGGTCTCGCTGGGCGAGTCGGTGGCGCCCGGCGCGATCGTCGTGCTCGTCGCGCGCGGCGGTGTCGATGGCCGATGCGACATCGTCGGCACGGTCACCCAGGGCCGTATTCTCGACGCCGTGATCAAGGCGCTGGGCTGACGCCGCACCGCCACGGCGCGATCCAAATCGCTACGAGACTTGAGGTCGCGCGCCGCCCGGCGCATAGCGCGCGGCCATGTCGAAATCATCGAAATTGTTGCTGGATGCTCTCGCTGCCCGGCTAACCAAAGGCGCACTCCCGGGCGAGCTCCAGGGCTTCGACGAGGGCGCGCGCGCTGACGCCGCGGCGTTCCTCGCCGCGACCGCGCAGCACCGCCCGCCCGGCACCGTGGCGATCGCGCTGGAGCCGATCGCGACGGGTGACCAGCGGCGCCGCATGCGACTCGCGCTTGTCAACGACGACATGCCGTTCCTGGTCGATTCGATCGCGGCGACCCTGTCGTCGCGCGACATCGCGATCGACCGCATCATCCATCCCGTCGTCCGCGCGCTCCGTTCGGTGCAGGGCGACCTCACCAGCGTCGGGGACGAAGGCCCGCGCGAATCGATGATCTATATCGAGGCCGAGCGGGTCGATGCGCGCGAACGGCGCGATCTCGTCACGGCGCTCGAGCGCAACCTCACCGACGTCCGCGCCGCGGTCGCCGACTGGCCGAAACTGCAGGCGGCGATGGCCGCCGATATCGCCGCGCTCGGAGATACCGAGGGAGGCAAGCTGCTCGCCTGGTTCCTCGACAAGCGCTTCACGATGCTCGGGCATGTTTCGTGCGGTCGCGACGGCGCGGCGGCGCAGGCGCTCGGCATCGCGCGCGGCGAACACCGCGTACCCGTCCTCGCATCGGCCTCGCGTGACCGGGCGGTGCGCTGGTTCGAGGACGGTGGCCGCGCGCCGCTGCTGATGAAGTCGAACCTCACCTCGTCGGTCCACCGCCACGTCCCGCTCGATCTGATCGCGGTGCCGATCGTCGAGGGCGGGAAGGTCACCGGCCTGTCGATCCACGCCGGGCTGTGGACCAGCGCGGCGCTCAACGCGCCGCCGGAACAAGTGCCCGTGCTGCGCGAGCGGTTGGCCGCGTTCCAGGAAAAATTCGGGTTCGACCCCGGCAGCCACACCGGCAAGGCGCTGGCGCACGCGCTCGGCGCGTTGCCGCATGATCTGGTCATCACCTTCGATGGCGCGTCGCTCGAGGAACTGGCGCTCACCGCGATGTCGCTGGCAGATCGGCCGCGTCCCAGGATGGTCATGGTGCGCTCGCAACTCGGACGGCATTTGTTCGGCTTCGTCTGGCTGCCGCGCGACGATCTGACTACCGCGCGTCGCATCGCGATCGGCGAGATGCTGGGGGGGGCGGCGGATGCGACCGTGCTGAACTGGTCAATCGCACTCGAAGACGGTGAGACCGCGCTGATCCGCTACATGCTCGATATTCGCGCGTCGAGCCGGATGCCCGATGTCGCCGCGCTCGACGCGCGGCTCGAAAGGATGGTCCGCGGTTGGGCGCCCAATGTCGAGGCCGCGCTGGTCGAGGCGCTCCCGGCGGCGCGCGCCGCGCGCCTCACCTTGCGCTGGGCCAACACTTTCCCACAAGGCTATCGCAACGCCAGCAACGCGGAGGAAGCGGCGCTCGACATCCGGCGGATCGCGGCGCTTTCGGGTCCGGACGCGCGATCGGTGCGGCTGTTTCCGGTCGTGTCCGGCGAAGACCTGCATTTCAAAATCTATCGTCTCGGCGACGCGCTCGCGCTATCCGACGTCGTGCCGGTGCTCGAGAATTTCGGTTTCCGCGTGATCGGCGAGCTGCCGACCGAACTGGCCGAGGAAAGCCGGCCGTTCATCCATGAATTCGTCGTCGAGGCCAAGGGCGCGGTCGCGGATGTCGATGCGACGATGCTTGAAGACGCGATCGCGGCGGTCCTCGAAGGATCGGCCGAGAACGATGCCTTCAACGGCCTGATCGTCGTCGCCGGCATGGCGCCTGCGTCGGTCGTGTTGCTGCGCGCGTGGTTCCGCTACCTCCGTCAAGCCGGGCTGACCTACAGCATGGCGACGGTGGTCGAGGCGCTGCGCCGCGCACCGACGCTCGCCGCGGCACTGATCGCGCGATTCGCCGCGGCGCACGGCCCCGATGCCGATGCATCGGCGGTGAAGGCCGCGGATGCGGCGATCGCACGCGGCCTCGATGCGGTTTCGGCGATCGATGATGATCGCATCCTGCGGGCGTACCGGGCGCTGGTCGGCGCGACGCTGCGAACCAACGCCTTCGCGCCCACCGCGCGCGAAGCGCTCGCCTTCAAGCTCGACAGCGCGAAGATTCCGGGGCTGCCCGCGCCGCTGCCGTGGCGGGAGGTGTGGGTCTATTCTCCCCGCGTCGAGGGCATCCACCTCCGCGCCGGCCCGGTGGCCCGCGGTGGCCTACGCTGGTCCGACCGGCGCGACGATTTCCGCACCGAGATTCTCGGGCTGATGAAGGCGCAACGCGTCAAGAATGCGGTGATCGTGCCGACCGGCGCGAAGGGTGGCTTCTACGCCAAGCAACTGCCGAATCCCGCGAACCGCGACGCCTGGCTTGCCGAGGGTACCGAAAGCTACCGCATTTTCATCCGTGCGCTGCTGTCGATCACCGACAATATCGTCGGCGGCAAGGTCGTGCATCCCGAAGGGGTGACCGTGCTCGATGGTGACGATCCCTATTTCGTGGTCGCCGCCGACAAAGGCACCGCGACCTTCAGCGACGTCGCCAACGCGATCGCGCTCGATCGCGACTTCTGGCTCGGCGACGCCTTCGCCAGCGGCGGCAGCTACGGCTATGATCACAAGGCGATGGGGATCACCGCCAAGGGCGCGTGGATCTCGGTTGAGCGTCATTTCGCCGAGCGCGGCAAGGATGTGCAGACCGAACCCGTTCGCGTCGTCGGCTGCGGCGACATGTCGGGTGACGTCTTCGGCAACGGCATGTTGCTGAGCCGGACGATCGAACTCATCGCCGCGTTCGACCATCGTCATATCTTCCTCGATCCCAATCCCGATGCCGCGAAGAGCTGGCAGGAACGCGCGCGGATGTTCGCGCTGCCGCGATCGAGCTGGGCGGATTACGATCCGTCGCTGATCTCGGAGGGCGGCGGCGTGTTCGATCGCGCCGCCAAGACGATCCCGCTCTCGCCGCAAATCCAGGCCGCGCTAGGTATCGAGGCTGATGTGCTCGAACCCGGCGCGCTGATCTCGGCGATCCTCAAGGCCCCGGTCGATCTCATCTGGTTCGGCGGCATCGGCACCTATGTGAAGGCGGCCGCCGAGAACCATGTGACCGTCGGCGATCCCGCCAACGACCGTATTCGCGTCGATGCCGAGGAATTGCGCGCGATCGCGATCGGCGAGGGCGCCAATCTCGGCGTCACTCAGGCCGCGCGGATCGCCTTCTCGCAACGCGCCAATAGTTTTGGTGGGGGGCGGATCAACACCGACTTCATCGACAATTCGGCGGGCGTCGATTGCTCGGACAACGAGGTCAACATCAAGATCGCGCTCAACGCCGAAATGGCCGAAAAGCGGTTGTCGTTCGACGACCGTAACACGTTGCTCGGCGCGATGACCGACGACGTCGCGCATCTCGTGCTCGAGGACAATCGTCTCCAGACCTTGGCGCTGTCGATCGCGGAACAGGACGGCGCGCAGGCGCTGCCGAGTTATGTGCGGGTGATCGAAATCTTCGAGAGCGCGGGCCGACTCGACCGCCGCGTCGAAAGTCTCGCGGGCAACGAGGAACTGTTGCGTCGCGCGGTCGAGGGGAGGGGGCTGACGCGCCCCGAACTCGCGGTGCTGCTCGCGACCGCCAAACTCGGCTTGCAGGAGGCGATCGAGCATGCGCCGCTCGCGAACGACGATGCGATGCGCCCTGATCTTCACGCCGCTTTCCCGACCGAGATGCGCGAACGGTTCGCCAAGGCGATCGACAAGCACCGCCTGCGCGGCGAAATCGTCGCGACCAAGCTCGCCAACCGCATCGTCAACCGGATGGGCGTGCTCTACCCCTTCGAGCTCGCCGAGGAGGAAGGCGCCGCGATGGGCGACATCGCCGCGATGTTCGTCGTCGTCGAACGGCTGTTCGATCTCCCCGCGCTCTGGGCCGAAATCGAGACCTCGGCGATGCCCGAGGCGGCGCGGATCGCCTTGTTCGACGAGGTCGCGGTCGCGGCGCGCGCGCAGATGGCGGATTTGCTTCGTGTGACGGCGCCCGGCACGGGTCCCGAATTGGTGCTCAAGCGGATCGGCAAGGGGATCGATCGCCTCGACAAGCAGACTGGCGACCTGCTGCTCGAAGAGGCGCAGGCGCAGAGCGGGCGGATCGCCGAGACGCTCCGCACCGCGGGCGCGCCCGATGCGCTGGTGGCGAAGGTCGTGCGGCTGTTCGAGCTCGACGGCGCGATCGGCCTCGCCGATCTCGGCGAGCGCGCGAAAATTGACGAAACCGATTTGACTCGCGCCTTCACGCATTTGGGACAAGCGCTCGGACTCGATTGGGCGCAGGCGAGCGCCGCGCGACTTTCGCCGAGCGATCCGTGGGAACGCCTGCTGATCGCCGGGCTGGCGCGCGACTTCCAGCAACTCCGCCTCGATTTCCTCGGCCGCGGCGGCAAGCAGGATCCCGGCAAGCAGGTCGATGAATGGCTGACGACGAATGCGGCGCGCGTCGGGCAGTTCAAGGCGGTGGTCGATCGCGCGCGCCTAGCGCCCGCGCCGAACGCGGCGATGCTTGCGCAGATCGCGGGGCAGGCGAGGGTGTTGTTGGGACGGTAATTCCTCCCCGTGCCGGGGAGGATTTGCAAATGTTGCGCCGGGCCGCGCACGATGATAGCGCCCGACCCTTCCCGCGCGGGCTTTTCGTCCGCCGACCAGCCATGCATCGAGGCCGTCCTTGTTGATTTCCCCAGCCTACGCCCAGGCGGCGGGCAGCCCCCAGTCGAGCGGTATTGCGTCGTTCCTGAGCTTCGCCCCGCTGCTTCTCGTCTTCGTCGTCTTCTATTTCCTGATGATTCGCCCGCAGCAGCGCCGCGCCAAGGCGCAGCAGGCGACGATCGCGGCGGTCAAGAAGGGCGATTCGGTCATCACCGGCGGCGGCATCGCGGGCAAGGTGACGCGCGTCGAGGATCTGTTCGTCGAGGTCGAGATCGCCGCCAACACCCGCATCCGCGTGGTCAAGGCGACGCTCGCCGAAGTGACGCCGCTCGGCGGCAAGCCTGCGAACGACTGACATGCTCGATTTCCCGCGCTGGAAGGTCGTCGCGATCTGGGCGTTCCTCGCGGCGCTGTGCGCGCTGTCGATCCCGAGTTTCCTGTCCGAGCGTATGACCAACTCCTGGGGCGGCTTCCCGCACCCGCGGATTAACCTCGGGCTCGATCTCGCGGGCGGCAGCTATCTGCTGCTCGAGGCCGACGTCAACGACGTGGCGACCAGCCGCATCGAAGCGATGCGCGAGCAGGTCGCGACCGAGATGCGCCGCCAGACTCCGCGCATCGAGATCGGCGACATTTCGACGCGTGGCGGCAAGCTGTCGTTCCTGATCCGCGATTCGTCGCAAGTAGATGCCGCGCGCGAGCGGCTGCTGCCCATTGTCGGCGGCGGAGTCGGGATGAGCGGCAAGCGCGAATGGGACGTGGCGGTCGTCGATACCAGCCGCTTCGTCCTCACGCCGACGCAGGCGGGTCTCACCCAGGCGATCGATACCGCGATGGGCGACGCGACCGAGGTCGTCCGCCGCCGGATTGACGAGCTCGGCACCCGCGAGCCGACGATCGTCCGCCAGGGATCGAACCGAATCGTCGTCCAGGTGCCGGGGCTGCAGAATCCGCAGGCGCTGAAAGACTTGCTCGGCAAGACCGCCAAGCTCGAGTTCAAGCTGGTCGATATCACCGCCAACCCCGCCGATCTCGCCAAGGGCCAGGCGCCGATCGGCAGCCAAATTCTGCCCTACCCGAACAATCCCTCGGGCGTGCCCTTCATCGCGGTCAAGCGCTCGGCGATCATCTCGGGCGACCAGCTGACCGACGCGCGCCAGGAATTCGACCAGCAGACCAACGCGCCGCAGGTCGCGATCACCTTCAACGGCGACGGCGGCCGCCGCTTCGCGCGGGTGACGCAGGAGAATACCGGCAAGCCGTTCGCGATCATCCTCGATAACAGCGTGATCTCGGCGCCCAACATCAACGAGCCGATTCTCGGCGGGCGCGCGCAGATTTCGGGCAGCTTCACCGTGGAGTCGGCGAACGAACTGGCGATCGCGTTGCGTTCGGGCAAATTGCCGGTCGCCTTGAAGGTCGTCGAGGAATCGACCGTCGGCCCCGATCTCGGCGCAGATTCGATCCGCGCGGGCATCCTCGCCAGCGCGGTCGCGGTCGCGCTCGTCGTCGCGTTCATGCTCGTCACTTACGGGCGGTTCGGGGTCTATGCGAACATCGCGGTGATCATCAACGTGTTCGTCATCTTGGGCGTCCTCGCGCTGATCGGCGGGACGTTGACCTTGCCGGGCATCGCCGGTTTCGTGCTGACGATCGGCACTGCGGTCGATGCCAACGTGCTGATCAACGAGCGCATCCGCGAGGAGCATCGCCGCGGTCGCAGCATCCCGCAATCGATCGAACTCGGCTACAAGGAAGCGAGCCGCACAATCTTCGAGGCGAACATGACCCACGCGATTTCGGGGATCATCATGTTCGTCCTCGGCTCGGGCCCGGTGAAGGGCTTCGCGGTCGTGCTGCTGATCGGCATCGCGACGAGCGTGTTCACCGCGGTGACGTTCACCCGGATGCTCGTCGTCGGGTGGCTGCGGCGCACCAAGCCCAGGACGATCAATATATGATATACGTTCTTCATTCCCGCGAAAGCGCCCCGACATTCGCGATCCAAATCCCTCTTCCGCCTTCGCGGGAGAGGGAGGGGCCCGCCGCGCAGCGGTGGGAGGGCGAGGGTCTTCTTCTTTTGCAAGCGTGGGAAAAGAAGAAGACCCTCACCCAACCCTCTCCCGCGAAGGCGGGAGAGGGTTTTGAAGGGCGTTCTCGGGCGCTGATCAGCAACCAAGAGACCCCAGTTTTCGCTGGGGTGACGAGGTCGCAATGAAACTCCTGAAACTCGTCCCCGACAACACCAACATCGATTTCGTGCGCCTGCGCGGCATCGCGTTCGCGATCACGATGTTGCTCAGCATCGCGGCGGTCGGGCTGACCGTCGCGCGCGGGCTCAATTTCGGCGTCGATTTCGTCGGCGGGCTGATGATCGAGGAAAAATTCGCGGCCGCGCCCAACCTCGACCGCGTCCGCAGCGTCGTCGATGCGCAAGGCGTCGGCGAGGCCTCGCTCCAACAGTTCGGCGACCCGAAGACGATCACGATCCGCCTGCCGATCCAGAAGGGCGCCGACGAAGGCGCGACCAACGCGGCGGTCAAGAAGGTCGAAACCGCGTTGGCGCGCGAGTTCCCCGGCGCGCAGTTCAGCCGCTATTCGACCGTCTCGGGCAAGGTCTCGGGCGAATTGATCCGCAACGGCGTCCTCGCGGTCATTCTCGCGGTGCTCGGCATCGGCCTGTTCGCGATCCTGCGCTTCGAATGGCAGTTCGGCGTCTCGACCGTCGTCGCGATCGTCCACGATCTGTTGATGACGCTCGGCTTCTTCGCGCTGACGCAATTCGAGTTCGACCTAAACATCGTCGCCGCGGTGCTGACGATCATCGGCTATTCGATCAACGACAAGATCGTCATCGACGACCGCATCCGCGAAAACATGCGCCGCTATCGCAAGATGGAGATGCGCGAGATCATCAACCTGAGCGTCAACGAGACCTTGCCCCGCACGGTGATGACGTCTCTGACCATCCTGCTCGCGCTCGGCGCTTTGCTGTTCCTCGGCGGGCATGTGCTGCGTGGCTTCACCGCGGCGATGATCCTCGGCATCTTCGTCGGCACCTATTCGTCGATCTACGTGTCGTCGTCGCTGCTGATCACCCTGGGTCTCCGCGCCGAGCCCGGCGAAGCGAAACCCGCGCGCGTCGACATGTCCAACGCCGAACGCGTCGCGCCGCGCGAGCGGTAGGTGATACCGACGTTCGGTCTTCTTAGGTCCTCCCCCTCCGTCGCGCTGCGCGCGCCACCTCCCCCTGGCGCGAGAGGATCAATTCAAGGCGGCGCTGGCCGATGATCGCCCGATGAAGATGGAACGCGCCGGACGCACCGACGGCCCGATCATTTCCGGCTTCGGCGCGGGCGGTTTCCGCGTCGACGACGGCATCTACCCCGCGCTGCTCATCACTCCGCTCCGCGCCGACATTTGGTCGCCGCCGCCGTTCGCAGCGCTCGACGAGAGTGCCATCGCGCCGCTCCTCGCGCTCGATCCGCCGCCCGAATTTCTCCTCCTCGGTACCGGCGCGACGCTCGCCCGCCCGCCGCTCGCCTTCGTCAAGGCGATCGAGGCGCGCGGCTTCGGCATCGAGGCGATGGACAGCCGCGCCGCCGCGCGCGCCTGGGCGGTGCTGCGCGGCGAGGGCCGCTGGATCGCCGCCGCGCTCTATCCGCTTGATCGCTGACGCGAGAGGAATAGGCTGACCGCGGGGGGGCTTCGCCGTGACGCTGCCGACGCGATTGCCATCGATCGACGGTCGCGCCGGGATCGTCATCCGCGCGATCTACTGGTTGGCCTTCGCCGCGACGTTGATCGGCATCGCGGGCGGCGTATGGTTCAATGCGCGCGACCGGCTCGACGTCATCCCGACGACGGTCGCCTTCGGGTTCCGCACCTATCTCGAGGACCAGGGGCCGATCGTCGGCGAGCGCGCCGCGCGCGTAGTCGCCGCGGGTCTGGAGGACGGCGACCGGATTGTCGCGGTGGCCGGCACGCCGCTTCCCGTCGCCACCGAACAGAGCGTCGTGGCGCTGCTGAAGACCGCGCCCGCCGCGACGACGATCACCGTGACGCGCGGCGGCGCGCGGATCGACGCGCGCATCACCCGCGCGCCCGATCGCTGGTCGCTGCCCGATCCCGCTTCGGGGGTGCCGATCTGGCTTTTCACCACGCTCAGCTTGGCGATGCTCGAAGCCTTTCCGTTGATGCTGCTCGCCGCATCGGGACTGCTCGCGATGCGGCGCGCGCGCGACGCGGAGGTGATGCTCTTCGCGACGGGATTTCTCGGCCTGTGCTGGGAAAATAATGTGATGCAATGGCTGGCCGCCATCGCGGGCTGGCCGCTGGCGATTTTTCCGGCAATCACCAATTTCGCCTGGAGTGTGATGCTCGCCGCGGTCGCGGGGTTCCCCGATGGCCGATTCCCGACGCGCCTTTCCCGGATCGTCGCGCTCGTCGCCGTGGTGATGGCGATCGCGAACATTCCGCTTCGCGTCTCGCCGACGCTGGCGCTACGGTTCGACAATCTGTGGCTGTCGTGGGCCGCGCTGGTGCTCGTCGGCGCCGCAGCCGCGCTCATCCTGCGCTATCGCAGTTCGGCGGTCGCCAGCACCGATCGGCAACAGATGAAATGGGTGATGCTGGGCTTCACCATCGCCTGTATTCTTCAACTTGTCCTGGTGACCGCGCACCACGTCGCGGCGGTCGAGACCGGCGTTGCGGACTTCCTTCTGGAGGCGATCGTGTCGCCGCTCGTCTATATCGCGATTCCCGCGGGACTGCTGGTGTCGCTGCTGCGCTACCGGCTGTACGACGCGGAGAGCGCGATCAGCCGGTCGGCGGCGTATGCGGTGCTGACCGTGTCGCTGATCGCGGTCTTCACCGGCACCGAGAAGGTCGTCGAGCTGCTCGGCCAGGACTATTTCGGCAACAGCGTCGGCACGTTGGCGGGCGGGATCGGCGCGGCGGTGATGATCGCACCGCTCCACGACCGGATCGGGCGATGGGCGGAGCACCGCTTCCAGCGCCGCCTTATGCGGCTGCGCCACGGCCTGCCGGCGCTGGTCGGCGACCTGCGCGAAACCGCGACGATCGAGGAGCTGGCCTCCGCGACGATCGCGCGACTCGATCGAGAAATGCGCGCGACCGGCGCAGCGCTCATCTCGGAAGATCGTGTGCTCGCCAGCCTCGCCGTCGGTCCTGAAACGATCGTGGCGTGGCGGCGCGGCTGGACTCTGAGCGACGCGACCAAGCTCGATTGCGTACGCGACGATCCGGTCTTCCCGATGCGCGTGCCTCTCGTCGCCGATGGCATCGGGGTGCAGGGCTGGCTGCTGCTCGGCCCGCGTCCCGACGGCAGTTTCTACGGCAAGGACGAGCGCGCGTTTCTCGCCGACATCGCCGATCCCGTCGCCCGCGCGATCGCGGTGGTGCGCCGCCGCGAGAAGCGCGAGCGCGCCCGCCTTACCGAACGCGCCGCGCTGAAGCACCGGATCGCCACCATCGAAGCCGCGGTCGCGCAACTGATGCGTAGCGCGCCAGACACCGGCTGCGGAATGAGCCGCAGCTAACGCCGGGCCGCGACGAGTTCGCTCAGATGCTCGTAGAGCGCGGCCGTGTTCGCGGTCCAAGTGAAGCTCTCCGCGACGCGGCGCGTGGCGGCCCGCGACGGCGGTCGGCCGAGCAGGTCGCGAATCGCCCCGGCGAAAGCGCCCGCGTCGCGCGCGACGATCCGGCCTGCGGCGGCCGAGGTCACCACTTCGCGCGCGCCGCCCGCGTCGGGACTGACGATCGGGGTTCCGCACGCCAGCGCCTCGACCCAGGCATTCGCCAGCCCCTCCGACGAAGAAGCGAGCGCCATCACATCGGCGGCGGCGATCAATGCGGGCAAGTCGCCATGCAGTACCGATCCGAGCAGCCGGATACGGTCGCCGACGCGGAGTCGATCGATCGTCGCCTGAAGCCGAATGCGCTCCGGCCCGTCGCCCGCGATATCAAGCCGAACCCCCGGCAGGCGCGCGACCGCTTCGATCACGATCTCGTGCGCTTTGCGTCGGATCAGCGCGCCGACCGAGATCACACGACGCCCGGCCCGGTCGCGAACCACCGGCACGAACCGGCCGAGATCGACCCCGGTATGATGCACCCGGATACGCTCGTCGGGCATTCCCATCGCTACCATGTCCGCTTTCATCGCTTCGCTGACCGCGAGCAGCCCGTCCGCCGCGCTTCCGGCTTCACGTACCTGCCGCGCGGTGGCGGGCGCGTTGCCCCAATGGTGGATGTCGGCACCGCGCGCCTTGATCGACACCGGTACGCCGTAGCGCCTGCCGAGCGCGATCGCGGCGGGACCATCGGGAAAGAAGAACGACGCGTCGATCACGTCGAACGCGAGGCGGTCGAGGATCGGTACGAGCGCGCGGGCGAGCGCTTTGGCATGGAACCGGCCCCCGGTTCCCGGCATCACGAGGAAGCGGGGACGATGGACGTCGATGCCCTTCCAGGTCTCGCGCATCGGCAGGCCGGCAAGCGCGTGATACCGTGGATGCCGCGAAAGCGGCCAAGGCGGCAGGCCGACCGGTGCGGCCGCGGTGAGCGCAACACCCGGATGTGCCGCCAGACCCAAGGTCTGCCGCTCGACGAACACCCCGAAATTGGGGCGTGTCGCATCGGGGAACAATGTCGAAAAGGTGAGGACGCGCAGCATGACGGGCGCCGATATACGGAGATGGGCGTTAAGATGCGGTCGCTGCCGTTCGCTCGAATGCGACTCGCACGGATTGAATCGATGACACGCTTGCGCCCGATGCATCGACCGGCGCTCTCGCATGCCAGTTTTTCCGCACATTCGAACAGGCGATTGCAGCAAGCGAATCGTAGGCGTGCTGATCCACGCCTAAGGTAACAATCCGGATGGGCGCGGCCGAGCAATCCGTGATCTGCCCGCTATCGTTTACCGCGATCGCGGTCTCGATAACCACGAACGTCATTTTGACATCTGGCAACCGATTGACCTCGAGCGAGAGGTCAATCGCGAAATGAGGGTAGATCGGCGCGCGGCCATGCTCCCATCGCCACCAGTGACTCATCACGCCATATTGTGGCCGATTGGAACGATCGCGCGCGGGGCGCATCTGCCCGGATCGCCGCGCCGTCTCACATGCCGCGTCGTCTAATGTCGGAAAGCCGCTGGAGCCGACCGTTTCGCAACCGATTATCCGACCGTCAGGATCGACCGAAACACGAGCTGCTACAAGCCCTGTATCAGGCAATTTGAGCGAATGCGTACCGAGCGAGATCGGTTTGGGATCGTGCGGATCGATCGGGGCGGCCGGCGTGAGGATAGCGACCGTCGCGGCCGCAGCGGGGGTCAGCAGCTTGGCCAGCATGGGTATTTGCCTCCGCGCGCCTTCGACTTTGCGACATGGCGATCCGCTCCGCTTATATTCGCGTCGTTCCCGGATAGGCAAACAGCAGATCGCTGCCCGCTTTGGAAATCACCTCCTCATCACCCTCGACAAACACACATTCGCCCGCATTGAACGCCACTCCGCCGACCACGCCGCCACCCAACAACGGCACCAGCCAGCCCGGTTTGCCTTCGGGCAGCGAGATCTGCCGTTTCCCGCCCGGCCAGCGTTCGAGGACGAACTTCGGCCCTTCGGCGAGGATCGTCCGATCGTCGGAAACCTTGCCCGGCATCGGCGGGGCTATGAACGGCTCGGCGTCGGCGACCGCGACGCCGTCGTCGAGGTGAAGCTCGCGGTCGCTGCCGTAATCGTAGAGGCGATACGTCAGATCGACGTTCTGCTGCGTTTCGACCAACGTGATCCCCGCGCCGATCGCGTGGATCGTCCCCGCGCCCGAATAATAGAATTCGCCCGCCTTCACGCGTTTCCAGTCGAGCTTGTCGACGATCGATCCGTCCTCGGACGCTACGCGCAACTCGTCGTCGGTCATCGGTTTGAGCGTGCCGAGCGCGATTCGGGCGTCGGGTTCGGCGGCCAGGATCACCCAGCATTCGTCCTTGCCGCGCTTGTGACCGCGCGCGCGCGCTTCCGCGTCGGTCGGGTGGACCTGCACCGACAGCCGTTCGCTGGTGAAAAGATATTTGATCAGCAATTCGGGCGCGTCGGCGTGCGGCGTCTGGAACCACACTTCGCCGATCGCGGGGGCGCCGGGCGCGGGATCGGCGAACCCCGGCCAGAGGTGGTGGCGGCCCCAGGGTTTCTCGACGCGTTTGGTGGCCAGCAAGGTTGCAGTCATGTTCGTCCTCGAATTGGTTAGACTCTCAAACGTCGCGGCATGCCATTGCGTTTCACCCCTTGCGTTCCGCCGGGGATTGTTCGCAAGCGCGGCGATAGGCTAAGGGCGAAATCCGATGCGTATTCCCATGTCCCGCCCGCTATTGCTGGCCCTCATCGCCGCCGTCGCTCTCCCGGTTGCCGGCTGTGCCCGAAACCGCGCCAAGGGCGATCTGCCCTATGTCGCGCGCGACGTCGGCACGCTTTATTCGACCGCCAAGGCGAAGCTCGACAACGGCAATTACAAACTCGCGGCGGCGCTGTTCGACGAGGTCGAGCGCCAGCATCCTTATTCGGTGTGGTCGCGGCGCTCGCAGCTGATGGGGGCGTTCAGTTATTATCTCAACCGCGATTATACCCAAGCGATCCAGGGCGCGCAGCGCTTCCTGTCGATCCACCCGGGCAACCGCGACGCGCCTTACGCTTACTATCTGATCGCGCTGTGTTATTACGAGCAGATCACCGACGTGACACGCGACCAGAAGATCACCGGCCAGGCGCAGGACGCGCTCGGCGAGCTCGTCCGGCGCTATCCCAACACGCGCTACGCGTCGGACGCGCGGCTGAAGATCGATCTCGTCCGCGATCACCTCGCGGGCAAGGAGATGGAGATCGGCCGCTTCTACGAGCGTCGTCGGCAGTGGCTCGCTGCGACATTGCGCTTCCGCAAGGTCGTCGACGATTACCAGACGACGACGCACACGCCCGAGGCGCTGATGCGGCTGACCGAGACGTATCTCGCGCTCGGCGTGCGGAACGAGGCGGAAAAATCGACGGCGGTGCTCGGCGCGAACTATCCCGGCACCGAATGGTATCAGCGCGCCTACAAACTGGTTGGCGAATATCCGGTCACGCCGATCGCGCCGCTCGCGCCGGGGCAGCCGGTCGTCACGTCGCAGCCGGTGCAATCGATTCCGGGCAGCAAAGGCGTAACCCCCAGGGCCGAAGCGCCCGGCGCGCCGACCCCCGCGACGACCTCGGGCGGGGTGGGCGAGAGCGACGGCGGCAACGCGCCGACGACCTCGACTCCCGATGCGACGCAGCCCGGTTCACCCAACCCGGCACCGACCGAGACGCCGCAGGCCTGACCGTCATTGGGAGCGCAGCGAAGCAATCCAGTGACGCATCAATGGATTGCTTCGCTGCGCTCCCAATGACGATATCCATTTCGCGCGACCGTCTCTAGACCGGGCCAATGCTGACCGCGCTGGCCATTCGCGACGTCGTGCTGATCGAGGCGCTCGACCTGGAATTCGGCGCGGGCCTCGGCGTGCTGACCGGGGAGACGGGCGCGGGCAAGTCGATCCTGCTCGACGCGCTCGGGCTTGCGCTCGGCGCGCGCGGCGACAGCGGGCTGGTGCGTCAGGGCACGAAACAGGCGATGGTGACGACCACCTTTGACATGACGGACGATGTCGCGCCGCTGCTCGAAGAGAACGGCCTCGCGATCGAACCCGGCGAACCGCTGATCATCCGCCGCATCGTCAAGGCCGACGGCGGCAGTCGCGGTTTCGTCAACGATTCCCCCGCTTCGGCGGCGCTGCTGCGCGAGATCGGCGCGCGGCTGATCGAAATCCACGGTCAGCACGACGACCGCGGCCTGCTCAATCCGCGCGGCCACCGGGCGCTCCTCGACCTGTTCGGGCGGATCGATACCGCGCCGGTCGCCGGGGCGTGGCGGGCGTGGCGTGAGGCGGTCGAGGCGCTCGCGACGGCGCGCGCGGAAATCGAGATGGCCGCGCGCGACCGGGACTGGCTCGAACATGCCGTCGCCGAGCTGACCACGCTCGCGCCCGAGGACGGCGAGGAGGAGACGCTCGCCGATCGCCGCCGCATAATGCAGCGGGCGGAGAAAATCGCCGAGGATCTCGGTGCGATCGACGGCTATCTCGAAGGGTCGGACGGGGGGCTGTCGCATCTCCGCCAGGCCGCGCGAATCCTCGAACGCATCGCGGGCGATCACGCCGCGCTCGCCGACGCGCTCGCCGCGATCGACCGCGCGGTGATCGAGGGCGCGGTCGCTGAGGATCGGCTTCGCGAGGCGCGCGCGGCCCTGTCGTACGACGAGCGCGCGCTCGATGCGGACGAGGCGCGGTTGTTCGAGCTGCGCGGGGTGGCGCGCAAGCACCGCGTCCCGCCCGACGACCTCGCCGCGCTCGCCACCGATTTGCGCAACCAGCTGGACCGTCTCGACGCTGGCGAAGGTGGGATCGCCGCGCTGTCGGAAAGAGCCGCCGCGGCCCGCGCGCGCTATCAGACGTCCGCCGATGCGCTGTCGGCAAGCCGCGCGGAGGCCGCCGCCCGGCTCGACGCGGCGGTGGCGGCGGAACTCGTACCGCTGAAACTCGACGCCGCCCGCTTCCGCACCGCGATCGCGCCGCTCGACGAAAGCGGCTGGACCGCATCGGGCCAAGATCGGGTCGAATTCGAGATTTCGACCAACCCCGGCGCGCCCTTCGCGCCGCTCACCCGCATCGCCAGCGGCGGCGAGCTGTCGCGTTTCATCCTCGCGCTCAAGGTCGCGCTCGCCGAGGAAGGCGCGGCCGCGACGATGATCTTCGACGAGATCGATCGCGGCGTCGGCGGCGCGGTCGCCTCGGCGATCGGCGACCGCCTCGCGCGCCTCGCCGAACGCGCGCAGGTGCTCGTTGTGACGCACAGCCCGCAAGTCGCGGCGCGCGCGGCGGAACATCTGCTGATCGCGAAAAGCCACGACGGCATCGTCACCCGCACCGGCGTCCGCCAACTCGACGGCCCCGACCGCCGCGAGGAAATCGCCCGAATGCTCTCTGGCGCGACCGTTACCGACGAGGCGCGCGCGCAGGCGGAACGATTGCTGGAGGCGGTGTGATCATGCCCTCTTGCGGCGGCAGCGCGGGCTGACCTAACCCGCTCCTGTGACGACGCAACCCGATCCCGCCGCCGAACGCCTTGCTACCCTCGCCGCCGAGATCGCGCGGCACAATGCGCTCTATCATACCGACGATGCGCCCGAGATTTCCGACGCCGATTATGACGCGCTGGTGCGCGAGAATGCCGCGCTTGAAGCCGCGCATCCCGACCTCGTCCGCGCCGATTCGCCGAGCCGTCAGGTTGGCGCGGCGCCCGCCGGACACCTTGCCAAGGTTGCGCATGCGAAGGCGATGACCAGTCTCGACAACGCTTTTTCCGACGCGGAGGTCGCCGAATTCGTCGCGCGGGTGCGCCGGTTCCTGAAGCTCGCCGATAATGCACCCGTCGCGCTCACCGCCGAACCCAAGATCGACGGGCTGTCCTGCTCGCTCCGTTACGAGGCTGGGCGGCTCGTCCAGGCGCTGACGCGAGGCGATGGTCGGGTCGGCGAGGATGTGACCGCCAATGTCGCGACGATCGACGATATTCCGCAGACGCTCGCGGGCGCCGCGCCCGACGTGTTCGAGGTGCGTGGCGAAGTCTACATGGCGAAGGCCGATTTCGCCGCGCTCAACGCGCGCCTGCTGGCGGAGGCGGAGGCGATGGGCAAGGAGGCGCGGCAGTTCGCCAATCCGCGCAACGCCGCGGCCGGGTCGCTTCGTCAGAAGGACGCGGCGGTGACCAAAAGCCGGCCGTTGAAATTCCTCGCGCACGGCTGGGGCGAGGCGTCCGCCATGCCCGGCGACACCCAGACCGAGGTGATCGCGGCGATCCGCGCCGGGGGCTTCCCCGTCGCAGACCGCTTCACCCGCGTCGAGTCGGTCGAGGCCGCACTCGCGGTCTATCGCGCGATCGAGGCGACGCGCGCCGATTTGCCGTTCGACATCGACGGCGTGGTTTACAAGGTCGATCGCCTCGACTGGCAGACGCGGCTGGGCCAGGTCGCGAAGGCGCCGCGCTGGGCGATCGCGCACAAATTCCCCGCCGAGCGCGCGCAGACGACGTTGAACGCGATCGACATCCAGGTCGGTCGCACCGGCAAGCTCACTCCCGTCGCGCGTTTGGAGCCGGTTACGGTTGGCGGCGTCGTCGTCACCAACGCGACGCTCCACAACGCCGACGAGATCGCGCGGCTCGGCGCTCGTCCCGGCGACCGCGTCGTCATCCAGCGCGCGGGCGACGTCATCCCGCAGATCGTCGAGGTGCTGACCCGCGACGAGGACCGCCCCGCTTATGTCTTTCCCGTTCACTGCCCTGAATGCGGTAGCGAGGCGGTGGCCGAGTCCGGCGAGGTCGATATCCGCTGCACCGGCGGACTGATCTGCCCGGCGCAGCGGCTCGAACGGTTGAAGCATTTCGTCAGCCGCGGCGCGCTCGACATCGACTCGCTCGGCGTCGAGCGGCTGAAGCTGTTCCTCGATCTCGGCTGGATCGCCGAGCCCGCCGACATCTTCCGCCTCCACGCGCACCGCGAAGAGCTGTTGGCGATGAAGGGCTGGAAGGAAACCTCGGTCGATGCGCTCCTGCAGGCGATCGAGGCCAAACGCGTGCCCGACGCGGCGCGGCTGCTGTTCGGACTCGGCGTCCGCCACGTCGGCCAGGTCACCGCGCGCGATCTGATGAAGATGTTCGGCAGCTTGCCAGATTTGCGCGCCGCCGCCGAGGCGGCGCACGCCGAGGACGCGGAAGCGCGCGGTCAATTCGCGCTGATCGAGGGCGTCGGCCCCGCGATCGTCGCCGCGCTCGGCGATTTCTTCCACGAACCGCACAACCGGGCGGTGTGGGACGATCTCCGCGCCGAGGTCGCGCCGCCGCGGTTCGTCGTCGAGACCCGCGAGTCGGAAGTTTCGGGCAAGACCATCGTCTTCACCGGCACGCTCGAAACGCTCAGCCGCGACGAAGCCAAGGCGCAAGCCGAATCGCTCGGCGCGCGGGTGGCCGGATCGGTGTCGGCGAAAACCGATCTCGTCGTCGCCGGGCCGGGCGCGGGATCGAAGGCGAAGAAGGCGGCCGAACTCGGCATCCGTGTCGTCGACGAGGCGGGCTGGGCGGCGATCGTGGAGCACGCGAAGGCGAATTGAGACATCCCGACTGTCGCTTTTTTGCAACGCAGCATAAACCTTTCGCTCCGGGCGCGGACTTGGCTGGAACCTGTCTTGGAATCGCAATAATCGACGTGCAGAGGCGTTTCATCGCGGCACCAGATTGCCGCAGCGCGCCGCGCCAACCGGGGAAGCAAATTCGATGCGTAACAACCTATTTCTGGGTGCGGCTGCCGTCGCGCTCGTCATGCCGATGGCCGCTCACGCACAGGAGACGACCGCGATCATCCGCGGCACTGTCACGACGGGCGGCGCGCCGGTCGCGGGCGCGCAGATCGTCGTGGTCGAGACAACGACCAACACGCGCGCTACCGCGACGAGCGACGCCAATGGCGCATTCAACCTCAACGGCCTGCGACCCGGCGGTCCCTACAGCGTCGAAGTGACCAGCCCGCAGGGCAACACGACCGTCACCGACATCTACACCGTCGTCGGCCAGCCCTATGACGTGCCGATTGCGCTCGGCGAAGAGGGCGCGGGCGACATCATCGTCACCGCATCGACCGTCGCGCGCGCCGGCACCACATCGGATGGGCCGCAGACCGTCTTGACCCAGAAGGAAATCGGCCGCGTCGCCTCGATCAATCGCGATATCCGCGATCTCGCGCGCCGCAGCCCGTTCGCGCGGATCGAGGATACCGCGGGCGGCGGCCGCACGATATCGTTCGCGGGCATCAACCCGCGCTTCAACCGATTCTCGATCGACGGCGTCGTCGTCAGCGACAATTTTGGTCTGAACTCCGACGCGAACCCCACGCGTCGCGGCCCGGTGCCGATCGACGCGATCTCGCAGTTCAGCGTCTCGATCGCGCCCTACGACATCCGTCAGGGCAATTTCCTCGGCGGTGCGATCGATGCGATCCTGCTGTCAGGCACCAATCAGTTTCACGGCACCGGCTTCTACAGCCAGAACACCAGCGGGCTGACCCGCGACCCGCGCGACATCCTGCCGGGTGCGACCCCGCTCGACTTCAAGAGCGAAACCTACGGCGCGACGCTGTCGGGTCCGATCATCAAGGACAGATTGTTCTTCATGGTGTCGGGCGAGCGCAACACCGAAGGCAATCCGCTGTCGCCGACGATCGGCCAGGTCCCGGGGCTCAATCAGGGCATCGTCGATACCGTCTCGGGCATCGCGCAGAACGTCTACGGTTACGACACCGGCGGGCTGCTCTCGATCTCGAAGGACAAGGACGAGAAGATCGTCGGCAAGATCACCTGGAACGTCACCGACAACCAGCATCTCTCGATCAGCTATATCAACGCCTACGACGAAACCGCGTTCATCCAGAATGCGAGCACGTCGAGCTCGTCGCCGTCGCTCGGTCTGGAGTCGAACGGCTATCAGGTGACCGAGCTGCTCCGTGCGGGTATCGCGCAGTTGAACTCGCAATGGTCGGACGAATTCTCGACCGAGGCGCGCTTCCTCTACAAGAGCTACGACCGCGGCCAGAATTCGCTCCTCGGTCTGGGTTTCGCGCAATTCGGCGTCTGCACCGACCCGACAGCCGGGGGCACGACCACTTCGTGCTCGACCGGCGTACCGCGCGTGTTCTTCGGACCCGATATCTCGCGCCAGTCCAACCTGTTCAACACCGACACCTATTCGGGATCGGTCCTCGCGCGGCTCAACCGCAACGGCCACGACCTGAAATTGCTAGCGCAATACGACCAGACCAAGATTTTCAACCTGTTCCTGCAGAACACCGCCGGCAATTATTACTTCGACTCGATCCAGGATTTCCAGAACGGCTCCGCCAACTCGGTGACCTTCCAGCGGCCGGCTTCGGGCAACGTCAACGATGCCGCGGCGAGTTTCAAATATCGCCAGTACACCTTTGGCGCGCAGGACGACTGGCAGATCTCCGATCGACTGAACTTCTCCTATGGCTTCCGCTACGACGTGTTCGATCAGGACACCGACATTCCGGTCAATCCCGGCTTCGTCTCGCGCTACGGCTATTCGAACGGCAAGAACTTCAAGGGACTCGACCTCTGGCAGCCGCGGCTCGGCTTCGATTACCGGCCGATCGACGACGTGAAGGTTCGCGGCGGCTTTGGCATCTTCGGCGGCGGCACCCCCGACGTCTATCTGTCGAACAGCTATTCGAATGCGGGCGCGGGCCAGGGTGGCGTCGGCATCAACTCGGTGACGGTGCTCAGGACGGGTCCGGGCGCGTTCACCGTCAACGGCGCGTTCCTCGATCCGGCGGTGGGTTCGTCGATCCTCGACAATGTCCAGGGCGACACCATCCCGGCGGCGCTTCAGGGGCTGATCCCCAACACCGGCCCGAACGGCCTTGCCAACATCAACGCGCTCGACCGCAATTTCCATATTCCGTCGGTCTACAAGGCGACGCTGTCGGCAGACTGGACGCCGCGCGATTTGCTGGGCGGCGGCTGGACGTTCGGCGCGGACTATTATTTCAGCCGCATCAAGGACTCGATCAGGTTCGTCGATTTCCGCTCGGTGCCGATCGGCACGCTGCCTGACGGGCGCACGCGCTACGGTCCGCTCGTCGGCACCAATACGAACACCGACATCGTCCTGACCAACGGAGACAGGGGCCGCAGCCACGTCGGCGTCATTCGCGTCGACAAGCGTTTCGACTTCGGCCTCAACCTCGGTTTCGCCTATTCGATGCAGGACGTGAAGGACGAAACGCCGGCGACCTCGTCGACCGCGGGTTCGAACTACGGCAACGGCGCATTCCTGAACGAAGCCGCTGCTTACGGCACGTCGAACGATCAGGTCGCCTGGTCGTTCAAATACAACGTCGGCTTCGACCATTCGTTCTTCGGCGACTATCGCACCATCTTCCAGCTGTTCGGCGAAACCCAGGCGGGCCGTCCGTATAGTTTCACGATGCAGGACTTGAGCTTCGGCCGTTCGGCTGTGTTCGGTCTCACCGGCCGAAACGACCGATATCTGCTCTATGTGCCGCAGTCGGGCAGTGATCCGATCGTGACCTACGACACGCCGGCGACGCAGACCGCGCTCGAGGGCATCATCAACAGCACCGAGCTGAAGAACTATCGCGGCAAGATCGCGCCGCGCAATATCGCGCGGGCGCGCGCCTACACCCGCATCGATCTTCACCTGGAGCAGGAACTCCCGACGTTCGTCGGCAAGTCGCGCATCTCGGTCTTTGCCGATATCGAGAACCTGCCGAACCTGCTCAACAAGGATTGGGGCAATTTCCGCCAGGCGACGTTCCCCTATCTCGAGGACGTCGTGCGGGTAAGCTGCGTCCCCTCGGCGACCGACACCTGCGCGCAATATAAATACAGCGCGGTCGTCCAGCCAAACGACGCCTCGCTGGAGCTCCGCCGTTCGTTGTACTTCATCCGCCTGGGCGCCCGCTTCAAGTTCTGATCGCAGCTTGTCTGAGATTCAGCTCCGCTGAATCCCGCGCGGCGCCAGCCTGCTCCCCCACCCCACCTCCCATGCAATCATAATGTATTTGGAGGTGGGGTGGGCGAGCGGGCTGGCGCCGCCTTCCGCGTGAGCGGATCAAGTTCCAACCACCCCTTCCTTTTTTGCGCCCGCCGCCGCCGCGTTGTAAGGGCCGCGTCGAATGGCGACCCTTCCCGTTTCCTTGTCTACCGATACCCCCGGCGTCCCGC
The DNA here is from genome assembly GCA_038236185.1 of Sphingomonadales bacterium. GTDB lineage: Bacteria > Pseudomonadota > Alphaproteobacteria > Sphingomonadales > Sphingomonadaceae > Sphingomonas. The sequence goes on from JBBSTE010000017.1 coordinate 40,891, forward strand.
TGCTCTCGCGGCCGTTCTTCGAGGACAAGGCGCGCGCCTTCTGGGTGCTCCAGGCGGCGGGGTGGACGGGCTATCTGATCCTGCGCTCGGTCTCCACGCTGTCGAACGGCTTTTCGCTCCAGACGATCGTGCCGATCATCATCGAATCGATCGTCGGTTATTGCATCACGCTGCTGCTTTCGACGCTGTTCGGGGTCTATCGCCGGATGCCTCGGATCGCGGGCGTCCTGCTCGCGGTGCTGACGCTGGGCGCGGCGACCTTTCTCTATTCGTTGCTCAACGCGTTTTCGTTCAGTTTCATCAAGAACGCCGCGCCGGGCGTCGATGTCGCGCTGCTGTTCGGCTTCGTGTTCCTCAATTTCACCGTCCTCGCGGGCTGGTCGGCGCTCTATTTCGGGATCAATTTCTATTTGATCGTCGAAGAACAGATCGATCAGATGCGGCACCTCGAGACGCAGGCGTCGTCGGCGCAACTCGCGATGCTGCGCTATCAACTCAACCCGCACTTCCTGTTCAACACCCTGAATTCGATCTCGACGCTCGTGCTCCTGAAACAGACCGAGCGCGCCAATTCGATGCTCAGCCGACTCTCGTCGTTCCTGCGCTACACGCTCGCCAACGAACCGACCGCGCAGGTCACGATCGCGCAGGAGATCGAAACGCTGAAGCTGTACCTCGAGATCGAAAAGATGCGCTTCGAGGATCGCCTCCGCCCGAAATTCGATGTCGATCCCGCCGCCGAAAAGGCCCGCCTCCCGTCGCTGCTGCTCCAGCCGCTCGTTGAAAACGCGATCAAATATGCGGTCACGCCGCAGGAGGATGGCGCCGAAATCGGCATCACCGTGCGGCTCGCCGGGGAACGCGTGCAGATCGGCGTATCCGATACCGGCCCGGGATTGCAGGCGAGCAGAAACAGGCCGAGTCTTTCAACCGGCGTAGGGATCGCCAATATCAGGGAGCGGCTGGCGCAGGCCTTTGGCCCCGATCATCGTTTCACGGTGCGCGCGATGCCGGCGGGCGGGTTCGGGGTGGAAATCGAAATCCCGTTCCAGCTCGACGAACCGAACAAGGACACGCAATGACCATCCGTACCATTCTCGTCGATGACGAGCCGCTCGCGATCCAGGGACTCGAGCTTCGCCTCGAACGCCATGACGATGTCGAGATCGTCGCCAAATGCCAGAACGGGCGCGAGGCGATCAGCGCGATCAAGACGCACAAGCCCGATCTCGTCTTCCTCGATATCCAGATGCCCGGTTTCGACGGCTTTTCGGTCGTCCAGGGGCTGATGGAGGTCGAGCCGCCGCTGTTCGTCTTCGTCACCGCTTATTCCGATCATGCGCTCCGCGCGTTCGAGGCGCAGGCGGTCGATTATCTGATGAAGCCGGTTGAGGAATCGCGGCTCGCCGACACGCTCGACCGAGTCCGCCAGCGCCTCAGCGAAAAGCGCGGCGTCGAGGAAATCGAGAAATTGAAAGAAGTCCTCCTCGAAGTCGCGCCCGAGGCCGCCGCCGACATGGCCGATCGCGACGCCGGCGACGCGATGGCGTCGAACCGCTTCGAAAAGCTCATCAACATCAAGGATCGTGGCCAGATTTTCCGCGTCGACGTTGATACGATCGAGCGGATCGACGCGGCGGGCGATTACATGTGCATCTACACCGGCGACAACACGCTGATCCTGCGCGAGACGATGAAGGACCTCGAAAAGCGCCTCGATCCGCGCCGTTTCCAGCGCGTCCACCGCTCGACGATCGTCAACCTCGATCTTGTGACGCAGGTGAAGCCGCACACCAACGGCGAATGCTTCCTGGTGCTGAACTCGGGCGCGAGCGTGAAGGTGTCGCGGTCGTATCGCGACGTGGTCGCGCGGTTCGTCCATTGAGCAAATTCGCCGCCTTCGCCGCGCTCCACGTGCCCGGAACGCCGGTCGTGCTGTTCAACGCCTGGGATGCGGGCAGTGCGAAGGCGGTGGCCGAGGCGGGCGCGAAGGCGATCGCGACCGGCAGCTGGTCGGTCGCTGCGGCGCATGGTGTTTCGGACGCGGAGGGGCTTCCGATGGAGACCGCGATCGCCAACGCGCGCGAAATCGTCGCGGCGGTCGATCTGCCGGTGACGATCGATTTCGAGGGCGGCTATGCGACAGACCCCGCCACGACCGCCGCGAACGTCGAGTGGCTGGCGGAAACCGGTGCGATCGGCTGCAATTTCGAGGATCAGGTCATCGGGGGAGAGGGGCTTCATCCGATCGACCAACAGGCCGCCAAGATCGCCGCGATCCGTAACGCGGTCGGCCCCGACTTCTTCATCAACGCGCGCACCGACATCTTCCTGAAGGCCAAGCCTGACACGCATGACAAGGCCAAGGTCGCCGAAGCGCTCGAACGCGCCCGCGCTTATGCCGACGCCGGCGCGAGCGGTTTCTTCGTCCCCGGCCTTGTCGGTCTCGCGCTCCTCGAAAAGGTAACCGCAGGTTCGCCGCTCCCGGTCAACGCGATGGCCTTCCCGGGCAGCCCGACGCGCGAGGAGTGGGCTGCGGCCGGGGTGGCGCGGATCAGCCACGGCCCCGGCCCCTATCGCGGCGCGATGGCGTGGCTGACCGAGGCGGCGCGGGCGGCGATGGATTGACACACGGGGATTCCCCCTAAACCAACCCGTCATGCCGGACTTGGGTACCCATCTAAGTATTACTTTGATGGGTACCCTTGTTCCGGCATCCACCGTCGTGCAATCCTGACGGTCGTTGTTCTCAGCACCACGGTGGACCCCGGAACAAGTCCGGGGTTACGATTGGCTTGTCTTCAATCCTTCACCGCCGCAGCGGCAACCCAGACAGCCCCGTCACCTTCTTCTGCGCCAGCGTCTGGAAATCGCACAGCACGCCGCGCCAGAAGCCCGTGCACGACAGCGCGAAATACAGCAGCCACAGCCGCGTCCGCGTCAGTCCCGCTTCCGCCGCGGCCTCCTCGCGCCGCGCGTAGAGGCGCTCGCTCCACGCCTTCAGCGTGAGGTGGTAATGTTCGCGCATCGTCTCGACGTCGCGCAGCTCGAAGCCCCAGCGTTCGAGGTTGGTAGCGGTCATCCCGATATAATCGAGCTCGCCGCCGGGGAAAATCCAGCGGTTGATGACCTTCATATACGCGCTCTGCTTGCGGAATTTGGTGAGGTCGCGCGTCGCGCGCCGCGTCGTCGCCTGATGGAGGTAGAGCCCGGCGGGTTTCAGCAGCCGCGCCATCTGCGCAAAGAAGGTGTCGTGATTGTCGATTCCGACATGTTCGAACATGCCGATCTGCGCGATCGCGTCGTAGGCTTCGGCGCCGTCGAGCGTGCGATAATCGCGCAGTTCCAAGGTCACGCGGTCCTGCAAGCCCTTGCTGCGCACCCGTTCCAGCGCCGCATCGAGTTGCGCCTGGCTCAACGTGACGCCGTGGACCGTCGCGCCATAATGTTCGGCCGCATGGCAGGCGAGTCCGCCCCAGCCGCAGCCGATGTCGAGCAATTTCACCCCGGGCGCGAGCCGCAATTTGGTGCAGATCAGATTGAGCTTGGTGCGTTGCGCGCTGTCCAAATCCTCGTCGAACGCGGTGTAGACCGCGCTCGAATATTGCATCGCCTCGCCAAGGAAGAGCGCATAGAATGCGTTCGACACGTCGTAATGGAACTGGATCATCCCCTGGTCGTCGCGCCCGCGCCCGGCGACTCGGCGGACGCGCGCGGCAAAGCTCATCCCGGGATCGCGCGGCGGGCGCGCCAGCAGGAACGGCAGAGCGTGACGTAGGACCAGCCGTTTGTTGACGTGCCGTTTCAGGTGAACCGCGCGAAGATGATCCCAGCGGTCGAGCGCCTCGAGCGGACTTGCGCCGGTGATGTCGAGATCGCCCGCGAGATAGACCTCGACCAGCGTCGTCAGCCGCGGCGAGCGCACCAGCCGCCCGATCGCGGCGGGCGAGGCGATGCGGATTCGGATGTCGTCGCGCGCGGCCGGCCCCAATGGCACGACCTCGTCGTTCCACAATTCGACCGAGCAATCCGCCCGAAGATGCGTCGCGATATGGGAAATGATCGCGCGCGCGTCGGCAAGCTGTCGTTCGCTCATGCCCGCGCTTGTCGAGGGCGGGCCGGGCTGCGTCAAGCGATCGACACGCAACTTAAAGGTTGCATGTTTCGCGGGACGTAACTATCAAACCCGCAACCAGGAGGTTGCCAATGCCCGATCGTATCGAAAAATTCGTGGAGATCGCCGCGCCGATCGAGCGCGTTTGGCGGGCGCTGACCGATCATGTCGAGTTCGGCACATGGTTCCGCGTCGCGCTCGACCAGCCCTTCGCGCCGGGACAGACCTCGACGGGGCACATGACCAATCCCGGCTACGAAAATCTCGCGTGGAATGCGGAAATCGTCGCTATCGAACCGATGCGGCGCTTCGCCTATCGCTGGCATCCTTATGCGATCGACCCGGACAAAGATTATTCGGACGAGCCGATGACGTTCGTCGAGTTCACAGTCGAGCCGGTCGGCGACAAGACCCGCGTCACCGTCGTCGAAACGGGCTTCGAGGCGCTGCCCGACGGGCGCCGCGAGGATTCGATCCGCTCGAACACCGGCGGCTGGGAACAGCAGATGATCAACATCAAGACCCATGTGGAAACCCGAGATGGGGGCTGACCCCGCCACGACGTTCGCCGCGCTCGGCGACCGCACGCGCCTCGCGCTGGTCGCCAAGCTCGCGAGCGGTGCGGCGCTATCGATCGCGATGCTCAGCGCCGACGCGGGCATCACCCGCCAGGCGGTCACCAAGCATCTGCGCGTATTAGAGGAGGCGGGACTGGTCGGCAGCGAGAAAAGCGGCCGCGAAAGCCGTTACGCACTCCGCCCCGATCGTGTCGCGGAGATGCGCGATTATCTTGCGACGGTCGCGGCTGAGTGGGACGGTGCTCTGGCGCGGCTCAAGGCGTTCGTCGAGGATTAAGGCGCCAAATCTTCACCGTCATCGCGGGCTTGACCCGGGATCCCGAACCAAGCGGGATCACCCCGTTACCCTGGATCCCGGGTCAGGCCCGGGATGACGGCGGGGAAGGGTTTGACTCGTTTCTTAGGCTTCCGCCTCGCTCGTATTTCCTGCCGGCCGCTCGAACCACGCCTCGACCGGTCCCGAAAGCTTCACCGTCAACGGTTGCCCGCGACGATCGACCTTCTTGCCCAGCGCGACGCGGATCCAGCCCTCCGACAGGCTGTATTCCTCGACATCCTTGCGCTCGCTCCCTTTGAAGCGGATGCCGATGCCGCGTTCGAGCGCGGCCTGGTCGAAGTGCGGGCTGCGCGGGTTGATCGAAAGATGGTCGGGGGGCGTGTCGGTCATGCGCGGCGATTAGCGGCCCGCATCCGCCGATGCCACGAAAAAGCGGCGCGGAACCGAAGTCCCGCGCCGCTCTTCAGATCGATCGATCGATCAGTAGCGACGACCGTGGCGATACCGTACGATCGGGCGCCGATGATTATACACCCGGCGAATGACGCGCGGACGATAATAGCGCGGACGATAGACGACGCGCGGGCCGTAATATGCCGGGCCGTAATAGGCGGGATAGCCGTAGCCACCATAACCGCCGCCATAGCCATAGCCGCCATAACCACCGCCATAGCCGTCGTTCGACGCGATCGCCGCGCCGATGCCGAGGCCGACGATGCCGCCGACGAGCGCCGCTCCGGCGACGTCGCCACCGCGATGGCCATAGTGGCCGCGATAGCGCTGCGCATCGGCGGGCGCCGCGACGGTGAGCGCGGTGGCGGCAAGCGCCAGGCCAAGCCCTGCCTTGGTGATAAGATTGGTCATTGGGAACCTCCTCTACAAGCTACGCCGGTCCGCGTAGTGGAACGAACGCATGAATGTGCGACCGTGTTTCATCGTTCTAGGCGAGTCGCGCTGAACCAGGGCGGAATGTGGCGTTCATGGGGGGTTTAGGGAAGAGATCATGGCATATTGGCTCCTGAAGTCCGAACCGGAGAGCTATTCTTGGGACGACCTCGTCCGCGACGGCGGCACCGAATGGGACGGCGTCCGCAATTTCGCCGCCGCCGCGCATATCCGCGCGATGGCGAAGGGCGATCGAGCGCTGATCTACCATAGCGGCAAGGACAAGGCCGCAGTCGGCATCGCGGATATCACACGCGCGGCCAGGAAGGACGGCGACGAAGGAAATTGGGTGTCGGTCGCGGTGAAGCCGCGCGCGCCGCTCGCGCATCCGGTGACGCTCGCCGCGATGAAGGCCGAGGCGAAACTGAAGGACATGGCGATGCTGCGCCAGTCGCGGTTGTCGGTCTCGCCCGTCAGCGAGGCGGAGTGGGATACGCTGCTCGCGATGGCGGCCGCCTAGACTTAAGCTATTGAGATTCCGCTAGGCAGTGGCGGCGCGCAGGCGTAGATGCGGCTTCGCCGTCTCCGCGACGGTGTGTGTATGCGTAACGGCGAGACAAACGATGCGAGGATCCGGCGTTTGTCTCGTGGCACTGGCGATTCTCGGGGCGTCGGCCGGGTTCGCCACCGCGGCGGAAACGCCGCGCGAGGCGTTGACCCAGGCGTCGTTCGGCGATCGCAGCGAGGCGGTCGCGATTAACCGCATCGCCGTGGTGCAGCGAACAGCGGCGGCTCGGCTCGTCGTCGCGCCGGCGGATCACGAGGCGGCGCTGTTGCGCGCGACCGCCACGGGCTACCACGCCAAACTCACCGGCAGCCGCAGCGAGGCGATCGCCGCGCGCAAACAGATGGAGGCGCTGGTCGCCCAGGATCCGGATAATGCCGAGGCAAGCCTCGCGCTCGGCGCATGGCATCTCGGCGCGGTCAACACGCTCGGCCGCCTGGTCGCTCGCGCCGCGGTCGGCGCGCGAAAGGCGGACGGGCTGGCCGCGGTGGAGCGCGCCATCGCGATCGGCGGCAATCGCGCCTTTCTGACCGGCCTTTCGGCGCTGCTGAGACTCCAGCTCGATCCGAAAGACGCGCGGGGCCGGGCGCTCGCTGAGGCCGCGGCGCGGGCGACGACCCCGACCGCGCTCGACCGCATCATGCAGCGCGCCGCCGCCGCGGTGATGGTGCCGGTTCGCGCGGGCGATGCGAAACGCACGCGGACGCTGGCCTCAAGGCTGCTGCCGCTCGGACAATTGCCCGGCTCCTGAGCCCCCCGCGTCAGAGCGCGTCGAAATCGATCGGCGCGTGACGATCGAGCGTCGCATTCGCTTCGGGCATCGGATATTTCAGGCCCGTCGCGCAATTGAACAGGACGACGCTTTCGTCCTCCTCCACCTCGCCGTCACGCAGCGCCTGCCGGTACGCCGCGAGCGTCGCGCCGCCCTCTGGGCAGAGCAACAGCCCGTCCTGTCGCGCGCACTCGTCGACCGCTTTCAGGATCGCGGGATCGCCGACGCCGAGCGCCTTGCCGCCGCTCCCCCGCACCGCGCGCAGGATCAGGAAATCGCCGACCGCCTTCGGCACGCGGATGCCCGCGGCGACGGTGGAAGCGTCCTCCCAGCGTTCGGCGAACTCCTCGCCCGCCTCGAACGCGCGGACGATCGGGGCGCAGCCGCTCGCCTGCACCGCGTACATCCGCGGGCGTTCGGGGCCGATCCAGCCGAGCGCCTCCAACTCCTCGAACGCCTTCCACATGCCGATCAGCCCGGTGCCGCCGCCGGTCGGGTAGAAGATCGCGTGCGGAAGTTTCCACGCGAATTGCGCGGCGAGTTCGAGACCCATCGTCTTCTTGCCCTCGATCCGGTACGGCTCCTTCAGCGTCGAGAAATCGAACCACCGCCCCTCGGCCGCGCCCTTGGCGACGATCGCGCCGCAATCATCGATCAGCCCGTTGACGCGCCACACCCGCGCGCCCTGCATCGCGATCTCGCGGACATTTACCTCGGGCGTATCGTCGGGGCAGAACACGATCGTCTCGATCCCGACGCGCGTCGCATAGGCGGCGAGCGCGGCGCCGGCGTTGCCGTTGGTCGGCATCGCGATTCGGCTGACGCCCAGTTCCTTCGCCATCGCCACCGCCATGACGAGCCCGCGCGCCTTGAACGATCCGGTCGGCAGGCGACCTTCGTCCTTGACGAGGACGTTCGGTCCGCCCGAGCGCGGGATCGGCACGAGCGGCGTCTCGATCTCGCCAAGGCTCACGACATTCTCGGTCCGCCGCATCGGCAGCAACTCGCGCCAGCGCCACAGATCGGTCGGGCGCGCCGCTAACGCCTCCTTAGACAACGCCTTGCCGACCGCATCGAGATCGTAGCGCACCAGCAGCGGCTTCCCCGCGCGCGACAGATTGTGGAGCGTATCCGCCTCATACCGCTCGCCGGTCAGCGAACATTCGAGGTGGGTGACGAAGGTCTGGCGGTCGGCGGTGAGATTGTCGTTCATCCGCCCGCCTTTACTCAGGCGCGGCGGTACCACCAAACCCCATCGCGGGTTTCCTTGACCGCGCGTCCCTCGATTTCCAGCCGCCGCAGATGTGCCAGCGCCTCGCCGGTCGCCATGCCGATCACGTCGGGGCCGATCGCGCGCTTGAAGAGCGTCGCGAAACAATCGACCGCGCGCACCGGCTCGGCCATCAGGTCGACCAGCGCATCGAGCCGGTCGCGATGCTCTCGGTCGAGCGAATCGAGCCGGGCGTGTAGGCCGTAGAACGGATCGCCATGCCCGGGCAGGACGAGCAGATCGTCGGGCAACGTCCTGAACCTCGCGATCGACGTCAGCCAGTCGCCGAGCGGATCCTCCTCGGGCTGGCTGACGTGGAGCGACACATTCGAGCTGATCTTGGGCAGCACCTGATCGCCCGCGATCAGCACGCGGCGCTCGTAATCGATCAGGCAGGCATGTTCGGGGCTGTGGCCGCTGCCGACCATCACATGCCAATCCGAGCCGCCGACGCGCAGCATTTCGCCGTCCTGGATTCGCGTATAGCTCATCGGCATCCGCGCGATCATCTTGCCGAAATTGGACCAGCCGTTCCCCGCGCCACGCGCGAGTTGCGCCTCGTCCCAACCCGCGCCGCGCCAGAAATCGAGCATCTCCTGCGGCACGTCGGGCCGGGCGTCGGCGGCGAGCATCCGCGCCATCAGCCATTCGGTCCGCGTCATCACGAGCGGCGCGTCGAACTTGCGGGCGAGCCATCCGGCGAGGCCGATATGGTCGGGGTGCATGTGCGTGCCGAGCACCCGCGTCACGCGCTGCCCGGCAAGCGGCCCGTCGAGGATCGTCCGCCACGCCTCGGTCGAACGCGGGCTCGCGGTGCCTGTGTCGATCGCGAGCAATCCGTCCGCATCGTCGAGGATCAGCCCGTTGACGTGCTTCAGCGGCCCCGACATCGGTACCCGCCACCAGCGGATGCCGTCCATCACCGTCAGCAACTCGCCCGGTCTGGGCGTGCGCTCGCCGAACGGGAAGGTCAGCCCGGCGTGACTGGTGGGGGTGAGCCCCTCGTCGCCGATCAGCGTGCGGTCGAATGCGGTGGCCATCGGGTTGCGGGTAGCAACCGATTATGCCGCGCGTCACTCTTTATTTGTAGGGGTGAAGGTCTCGGTTGCGGATACACAAATTTCATCGTCATCCCCGCGGAGGCGGGGATCCATAGTCGCTATGCGGCGACCCCTTTGCTGAGCTTTGAGATTATGGATTCCCGCCTTCGCGGGAATGACGGGCGATCAGGATTCTACGGCGCTATCACTCCTGCGGCGAAGGCGCCTTTCCGAACAGCGCCTCTTCCTCGGTCAGCTCACCCTGCGCCGCGATCTCGGCATCGCGCGCCGCCTGGATGCGCTCGGCGCGGAGCTGTTCGAGTAGCACTTCGCGGTCGCCGTCCAGCCTCAGGTCGGTCGTCGGCGCCTCGATCCCCGCCGCCTTCGCCGCCTTGGCGACCGCCGCGTCGAGCTCGCGCTGCGTCGTCAGGCCCAGCGTCACCGGGTCCTTCGGGGTGATGTTCTGGATGTTCCAGTGGCTGCGGTCGCGGATCGCAGCGATCGTCGTGCGGGTCGTGCCGATCAGATTGCCGATCGCGCCGTCGGTGATCTCGGGGTGGTTGCGGATGATCCAGGCGATGCCGTCGGGCTTGTCCTGTCGCTTCGAAACCGGTGTGTAGCGCGGCCCCTTGGTCCGGCGGACCTGATCGGGGCCCTTGAGCATCTGGAGGACGTGGCCGGGATCGGCCTGGCCCTTGTCGATCTCCTCCTGCGTGATCTCGTGCGCGCGGACGGGATCGCGCCCGGTGAGCTTCGACGACGCGGTATCGTCGGCGATCGCGTTCACCTCGAGGATGTGGAGCCCGCAGAATTCGGCGATCTGGTCGAACGAGAGCGAGGTGTTGTCGACCATCCAGGAAGCGGTCGCGTGCGGCATGAGCGGCTGGGCCACGAAAATTCTCCGTCAGAAACTAAAAGGGCCGCCCCTTATCGGAGCGGCCGCGTCACGCCGTACGATCTAGTACGTGGGGGGCCGAACGGCAAGCGGCGCCTTCACGCCGCCTGCTCGACAGTACCGAACGGAACCAAGGCATCGAGGAATTGCGCTGCGCTCGCCGCCCAGGTAAACTCCCGCGCCGCCGCCGCGCACGCCTTGCGATCAAGCCGAAGCGCGGCGCCGATCGCGGCTGCGAGGTCGTCGTCCATCACGCCTGTTAGCGGGGTGAGCACATCGACCGGGCCGGTCACGGGGTAGGCAGCGACCGGTGTGCCGCACGCGATCGCCTCGATCATCACCAGCCCGAAGGTGTCGGTGCGGCTGGGAAAGACGAAGACATCGGCGGCGCGATAGACTGAGGCGAGCGCCGCGCCGAAACGGGCGCCGAGAAAGCGGGCTTGCGGATAGCGCGCTTCGAGCGCGGCACGCACCGGCCCGTCGCCGACGATGACCTTCGTGCCGGGATGTCCGCTCGCCAGGAACGCCTCGATATTCTTCTCGACCGCGACGCGCCCGACGTAGAGCTGGATCGGCCCCGGCAGCGCCGCGATCGCCGGATCGGGGATCGCCTCCGCCGAAAACAGCGAAAGATCGACCCCGCGCCCCCAGCGTCGGACGCGGTCGAGGCCATGCGCGCGCAGCGTCCCTTCGATCTACGGGGTCGAGGCGAGGATCGACTGTGCGGGCGCGTGGAACCAGCGGATATAGCGCCACACCCATTCGGGGTTCGCACCGGTCCGCGCCGCGACGTAATAGGGGAATTGCGTGTGATAGGCGGTCGTAAACGGCAGCGCGCGCGCCAGGCACCAGCGTCGCGCCGCGAGGCATAGCGGCCCTTCGGTGGCGAGATGAATCGCCTCCGCCCCGAATGTCACCAGCCGCCGCCCGACCGCAGTCGTGCCCGCGATCGCCAGCCGGATTTCGGGATAGGTCGGGCAGGGCAGCGACCGGAAGCTGTCGGGCGCGACGACCAGCACCTCGTGCCCGCCTGCCCTGAGTTCCGCGCTCACCGCCTCCAACGTGCGGACGACGCCGTTGACCTGCGGCGCCCAGGCATCGGTGACGATCGCGATCTTCATGGCGCGACCCGCATATCAAGCTTCCACTTTCGCCATCCCCGCGAAAGCGGGGACCCATCTCGTATCATCTCCCCGAATCACCGCCGCCGCGGAGGACGCACGGTGCGGAGATGGGTCCCCGCTTTCGCGGGGATGACGGAGGGTGGTCACGCCGCCAGCGCCACGACCTCACGGTCCCGCGCCGCCATCACGTCGGCCCAGTGGAGCAATTCCATCCGCCCGTCGAAATGCTCGACAAGTGCCGTGCAGCCTTCGACCCAGTCGCCGTCGTTATAATATTGGACGCCCGCGATATCGCGCATCTCGGCGGTGTGGATATGCCCGCACACCACCCCGTCGACGCCGCGCACCCCGGCGGAGTGCGAGACGACCTCCTCGAAATGCGAGATGAACGCCACCGCGTTCTTGACCTTGGCCTTGGCGTGCTTCGATAGCGACCAGTAAGGCATGCCGAACCACCGCCGGAATGCGTTGACGCCGCGGTTGGCGCTCATCAGCAACGTGTAGGCGGTGTCGCCGACATGCGCGAGCCAGCGGTGCGCCAGCGTAATCGCATCGAATTCGTCGCCGTGCAGCACCAGCAAGCGCCGACCGTCGGCGGTCTCGTGGATCGCCTTTCGCCGAATCGCGATGCCGCCGAAGTCGAGCCCCGAGAATTGCCGGAACACTTCGTCGTGATTGCCCGGGATGTAGATCATCCGTGTGCCGCGCCGCGCGCGTTTCAGCAGCCGCCAGACGACGTCGTTGTGCGCGGCGGGCCAGTAGAATCTCTTCTTAGGGTCAGGACTCGTTGATCAGAGCCAGAATATGATGGTGGCGGCGAGCGCAATGGCGGAGAAGAAGACCGTCGGGCATCGATCGTAGCGCGTGGCGACGCGGCGCCAGTCCTTGAGGCGTCCGAACATGATCTCGAT
>JBBSTE010000018.1:0-52083 GCA_038236185.1 Sphingomonadales bacterium
GAGATCATGTTCGGCAGGCTCAAGGACTGGCGGCGTATCCACACCCGATACGACCGGTGCGCCCACACCTTCATGTCCGCCATCGCAATCGCCGCCGCTATGCTCTTCTGGATGCCCAAACAATGAGTCCTGAGCCTAGGCAAAATCGGCAATCGGGATGCTGCAAATCCAAGATCACGATTGATGGATTTCGCGCGCGCACCATATAAGGATGGAACGCCGCCCGTTCGTGCGGCACCCGGAGTATCCATGACCAGCTTCCCCGTATTGCCGCTTCGCGACATCGTCGTCTTCCCGCACATGATCGTGCCTTTGTTCGTCGGCCGCGACAAATCGGTCGCCGCGCTCGAAGCGGCGATGGTCGCCGACAAGGAGATTTTCCTCGTCGCACAGCTCGACCCGACCGAGGACGATCCCGGCCGCGACGACCTCTACGACATGGGCGTCACCGCGACCGTGCTGCAATTGCTCAAACTCCCCGATGGGACGGTGCGCGTCCTCGTCGAGGGCAAATTGCGCGCCCAGCTTGAAAAACTGTCGCCGCAGGACGGCTATCTGGTAGCCGACGTCACGATGCTCGAAGGTGATGCCGACAGCGAGGAACTGGATGCGGCGAGCGAGGCTATGGGCCACGAACTCGCCGCATTGATGCGGTCAGTGGTCGGCCAGTTCGAGAATTACGCCAAGCTCAACCGCAAGCTTCCGGCCGAAACCGCGGTGCAATTGGGCGAGATCGAGGACGCGGCGCGGCTAGCGGATGCAATCGCCGCGAACATCTCGGTGAAGGTGTCGGACAAACAGGCTTTGCTGATCGAGTCCGATCCGTCGAAGCGGCTCGAGATGGTGTTCGCTTTCATGGAGGGCGAGCTCGGCGTCCTGCAGGTCGAGAAGAAGATCAAGTCGCGGGTCAAGCGCCAGATGGAGAAGACCCAGCGCGAATATTATCTCAACGAGCAGTTGAAGGCGATTCAGCGCGAACTCGGCAACGAGGGCGAGGAAGGCGAGGGCGACGAGATCGCCGAGCTGACCCACAAGATCGCGACCTTGAAACTGTCGAAAGAGGCGCGGGCCAAGGCGACCGGCGAGCTTAAGAAGCTGAAGACGATGGCGCCGATGAGCGCCGAGGCGACCGTCGTGCGCAATTATCTCGACGTGCTGCTCGGGCTTCCCTGGGGCAAGAAATCGAAGCTGAAGAAGGACATTGCAGCGGCGCAGGTGACGCTCGACGAGGATCATTATGCGCTCGAGAAGGTCAAGGACCGGATCGTCGAATATCTCGCGGTCCAGGCGCGGACCAACAAGCTGAAAGGCCCGATCCTGTGCCTCGTCGGCCCTCCCGGCGTCGGCAAGACGAGTCTCGGCAAGAGTATCGCCAAGGCTTGCGGGCGCGAGTTCATCCGGCAGTCGCTCGGCGGCGTGCGCGACGAGGCGGAGATTCGGGGACACCGGCGGACCTATATCGGCTCGCTGCCGGGCAAGATCGTCACCAATCTAAAGCGCGCGGGGACGTCGAACCCGTTGTTCCTGCTCGACGAGATCGACAAGCTCGGCCAGGATTTCCGTGGCGATCCCGCGTCGGCGCTGCTCGAGGTGCTCGACCCCGAACAGAACGGCAAGTTCCAGGATCATTATCTCGAGGTCGATATCGACCTGTCGGACGTGATGTTCGTGACGACCGCGAACACGCTTAACCTGCCGCAGCCTTTGCTCGACCGAATGGAGATCATCCGGCTCGAAGGCTATACCGAAGACGAGAAGGTCGAGATCGCCGAGCGGCATCTGCTCGCCAAACAGATCGAAGCGCACGGCCTGAAACCCGGCGAGTTCGAGCTGACCCACGATGGCCTGCGCGCGCTGATCCAGCGCTATACGCGCGAGGCGGGTGTCCGCACGTTGGAGCGCGAAATCGCCAAGCTGGCGAGGAAGGCGCTGCGCCGCATTCTCGAGGGCAAGATGACGAGCGTCGTCATCACCCCCGACAATCTCGGCGACTATGCCGGCGTTCAGAAATTCCGTCACGGCCTATCCGAAACCGAGGATCAGATCGGCGCGGTGACCGGACTGGCGTGGACCGAGGTCGGCGGCGAGTTGCTGACGATCGAGAGCGTGACGGTCGCGGGCAAGGGCGCGGCGAAGCTGACCGGCCAGCTCGGTGACGTGATGAAGGAATCGATCGAGACGGGGTTCAGCTTCGTCAAGGCGCGCGCGCCGAGCTACGGCATCAAGCCGAGCCTGTTCGCGCGCAAGGACATCCATATCCATCTGCCCGAAGGCGCAGTGCCCAAGGACGGGCCGTCTGCGGGCGTCGGGATCGTGACCTCGATCGTCTCGACGATGACGGGCATCCCGATTCGCCGCGAGGTGGCGATGACCGGCGAGGTGACGCTGCGCGGGCGCGTGCTGCCGATCGGTGGCCTCAAGGAGAAACTGCTCGCGGCGCTGCGCGGCGGCATCGAGACCGTGCTGATCCCGCAGGAGAACGAGAAGGACCTCGCCGAGATTCCGCAGAACATCAAGGACGGGCTGAAGATCATACCGGTTTCGCACGTCGATGAGGTCCTGCGGCTCGCGCTGACCGAACCGCTCGAGGCGATCGACTGGACCGATGCGGACGAACTGGCGGCGCTGCCCCCGACGCCGATCCCGCCGGCCGGGGCTGAATTGCACCATTGATCGGGCGAGATCGGCGGAGATCGGTTTCGTCCCGAAACGGGCGGGCGGATTCGTTTGACAGCGGCGCGCGGGATTGCCTTACTCGTGCGCTCGGCTTCGGCCGCGAATCCATGAGTCTGACAGCGTAACGGCAATTTGGGGGTCCCGAACGATGAACAAGCAGGAACTGATCGCGGCGGTCGCGGACGCATCCGGCCTGGCCAAGGGCGATGCGAGCCGGGCGGTTGAGGCGGTGTTCGATACGATTTCCGCGAGCCTGAAGAAGGGGGCCGAGGTGCGCCTCGTCGGGTTCGGCACGTTCTCGCTCTCGAAGCGCAAGGCATCGACCGGCCGCAATCCGCGGACCGGCGAGCCGATGACGATCAAGGCCTCCACCCAGCCGAAGTTCAAGGCGGGCAAGATCCTGAAAGATTCGGTCAACTGATCTTCGAATATCGGCTGGACAGAGGGGGCGGGCGTCGCCTAGACGCTCGCTTCCGATAGCGATCGGGCGCGTAGCTCAGCGGTAGAGCACACCCTTCACACGGGTGGGGTCACAGGTTCAATCCCTGTCGCGCCCACCACCACGACGACGCTTGCGGCGCTGTTTTTTTGCCTGCATTCGACTGGCTTGAGGATCGGCCTCATCGAACGCTGAGGGATATCGCTTAATAATTTGTTCAAAGGCAAGTTTACGTTTGCGCTCATTCAGGCGAGAGTAGCGATTGAGAAGGTCCTTTTGCGAGGGTTCGACGGATTCGACAATCTTCGTCAGGTTTTCTCTCATGGTTTCCGGGTCAAGGGCGGCGGTCAACGCCTGCGCCAGCAAATTGTGCGAATTCAGGTAGGTGATTGCGGTGTGCCCGCAATTGTTGACTCTTAAAATGGTGTGCAGTTCTGGGTCGGTAAAGCTTTTATAGACCCAATCCTTATCGGCATCGTCCTGGATCTCGCCGAAAACGATGCAGGTTGGCACGTCGGGTGCCGGGCGAACATACCATTCCTCGCCCGGACGCCCGAGCTTTTCGGCAATGCGCGGCTTTGGACCATGCTGCGGAACGAAGGCGAGGACGCTCATCACATTGATCAGCAGCGGCGCGTAAGCCAACGCGCCATAGCCCCCCATGCTGTTGCCGAGCACGATCTTCGGTCCCGGAGACGCGGCGTTGATTGCCGCCGAGATCGGCTCGAGCGAGTCGGTGAACCAGTGCCGATGCCGGTCGGTGATGAAAAACCGCCGTGACTTCTCAGCTTTCGTGCCGCGCATGGTAGACGCGAAATCCATCATGTTCTGGCCGCCGAACTTGAGCGCGGCGCCCGCAAAAATGATTAGGTCAGGAGCTTCGTCATTGGGTTCGCCCAAAACGACGATCGAGAAGTTTTCGCTCTCGGCCAAAATCCGATCGGGCGCTTCGCCGCCTTGCAAACGCAATTGTGCTGTTCGATCGACCCGCGCGCCGACGTCATCGAAACCAAAAATCTCGTCGTCGGCAAATCGGATTTTTAGTTCGCGCTCGACCTCAAGTATCAATGTCGAATGCGCCAGCGAGTCCCAGCCCGAGATATCGGTCGCGACGGTATCACGTGAAATTCGGCCGACCGGGCAGCGGAAGGTGCGCGCGATGATCGCCGCGATCTCGGTGAAGGTGTCGACGTCGGATGCGGCCGCTACCTCCTCAACGGCGCTCGGCTCGATACCCTCGAGGTAACGCGCCTTGTTGCGTTCGCGGCTGATCTTGCCACTCGTCGTCTTGACCAGCCAGCCGGGCGCGACGACCGATATGTCCTTCACGTCGATGTTGGTGCGATCGAATACCGCCTCGCGAACGAGACGGCCGATCTCGTCGGCATCGACCACGTGCTCCTCGCCGCGTTCGGCGACGATGACCAACTCCTCGGACGCGTTGGTTTCGTTGTACACCCCGAACGCGACCGCGCGGCCCGGCTTCAAACCCGGAATCGCGCTGACGATCTCCTCGACCTCGTGCGCGTGGAGATTGCGTCCGCTGACGATCAGCAGATCGTCTTTGCGTCCGAGGACATAAAGCTCGCCGTCGCGCAGGAAACCCATGTCGCGGGTGCGGTACCAGCCGTCCTTCAGTCGCTCGGCGGTGGTCGCGGAATCGTTGAAATAGCCGGTGAACAGGAAATCGCCGCTGACGACGATCTCGCCGACGCGATCGTCGCCGAGCGGCTGATCGTCCTCGTCGCGGATCGTGACGGTGATGCCATGGATCGCGGTGCCGTTGCTGAGCACAGTGAACGGCGTCCCGTCGGCGGCGGCATCGGTCGCGACGCGGCATTCTTGGATCGCGTCGCGATCGATGACGAGACTGCGGACGTTACTGCCGGGCGAGGTCTGCGTCACTGCGAAGACCGTCTCCGCCATCGCGTAGCAGACATGAAGTGCCTCGCGCCGCACCCCGATCCCGGCGAAACGCTCGGCAAAACGATCGAACGTGTCGGTCTTGCAAGGCTCCGAACAGTCGATGAAGGCGCGGACCTGCGACAGATCGCCGGCGTAACCCGGCGGCACCGCGCGGGTCATATGCTCGAACGCGAAATTGGGCATCCAGACAAATTTGCCGTCGTAACGCTGGATCGCATCGAACAAGGTTGCCGGACGACCGACCCACTGGAACGGATCGAGGATCGTCACGGTCTGGCCGATCACCAGCGGCACCATCGAACAGGCGATCAGCCCCATGTCGTGATAGATCGGCAGCCACGAGACGATCGCATCGTCCGCGGTCGCGCCGAGGCGGGCGGCATAGGATTCGGCCTGCTTCAGGATCGCGTCGTGCGACAGCGCCACGCCCTTCTTGAGCGATGTCGTCCCCGAACTGTGCTGGAGCAGTGCGATATCGGCGCCGCTTGCTTCGGCGCGGGCGGCCAACGCGATGCCGCCGCGCAAATCCTCGATCGCCAGAATCGTCCGGCCGTCCGCCATGCCGTGATCGGTCATTTGCACGGCATTTTCGCGATCGGTTAGCAGCAGGCGCGGCTGGATGCGGTCGAGCAATTTCTGGTGGCTCGGCCAATAGACCGACGGATGCTGCTTCGCCGAAGGTAGCGGCATCAGCGATGGGACCGCGCCGACCATCATCGCGCCGACGAACGCGGGCAGCACCTGCGGCGAGGCATGGAGGAAAATCAGGACGACGTCGCCCTTGCCGACGCCGGCGGCGTGATAATGCGCGGCGTAGGCTGAGGCGAGAGCGGAAAACTGCCGGAAGGTCAGTTCCTCGACCCCGGGTCCGACGAGGTGGCGCGTGAATACCGTATCGCCGCGCGCTTCGACATGCCCGTCGAGAGCCTCCAAGAGCGTCTCGGGCACCGATCGCGTGAGATTCGCCTGAGGACCGGAAGCGATGGGGTTCGTTTGCCAAGGCAACCGCATGTCAGCGCGCCCCCATCAGATAATCACGAAGCGCGGAGGACAAGAGATGATAACCTTTCTCGGACGGATGGACGTAGTTTTTCGGAATCGCGACATCGCAGAGCTCTCCGCCCCGGCAGCGATACGTGGCGCTAATATCGACGGTTTCGAATTGGTGTGTGCGCTTGCCGGTTTCCGCGACTGCGGCATTCACATCCGCAATCTGCGGCGCGAACTGTCCCTGGGGATTGCCGCGCGGCAACATGCCGAGCAAAACTAGCCGACTTTTCGGATAGAGCGCCCGGAGTTCGGAGGCGATTTCGATCGTTCCTTCCGCGATATAGCAGGTTGTCTTCCCGCGGAGATCATTTGTGCCGATCAGAACGACGACCAAGGTTGGCGATTGCGCGGAGAAGCCGGTGAGCCCCGGGTCGGCTTCCCCATGAGTTGCGCCGCCCGGCGTCGTTGCCGCGCGAAGCCGATAGAGCAGATCCGCGACCCGCTCTCCCCGGATACCAAGGTTGAGAACCGTGCGTCCGGGAAAAGCGCCCTTCAATTCTTCGTCGGGCCAGCGCTGGAGGATCGAATCTCCGAAGAACATGACGTCGGCGCGCGGACCCTTCAGCTCGCGGCTGATCTCCGCCATCCGTGCGGCATGCTTGATCTCCTTGCGAGCGCGCACAAACGGACGGACGGCGGCGCTTTCCCGGGTGCAGCCGGGCATCGCGACCGACATTCGCGGTGCTGCCGAAGCGGCTGGTTCCGCCGAGCAGGCGCCAGCCGACACTAGCGCTAAGGTCGTTGCGAGAATGACGATCAGGCGTGAAAGCGACATGGAATACTCGGGAAGTTGCGGGCCGACATCGTGGCCGGGCTTAGATGCGAAACCTCGTGGCTCGCAAGTCGGATCGGCGAGCACGTGTCTCACAACGGGGACACTTTCAATCGGATTCCGTTCTTAGGGCGCAACGTCAGCCGGCTGATGGGTTCGGGGACATCGCCCGGGATCGCGGCGATGTCGAAGGCGCGGACCAGCGTCGCGATGACCACCATCGCCTCCTGCGTCGCGAAGCCCTGGCCGACGCAGACGCGCGGACCGGAGCCGAAGGGGAGCCACGCGTCCTTCATCATCGCGCGGCCTTCGGCTTCCTCGAACCGGTCGGGATCGAAGGAATGCGGGCAATGCCAATTGTCCTTGTTGCGCTGGACCAGCCACGGCGAGACGACGAGCATCGATCCGACCTCGAGATGCTTGTCGCGCATCTGGACGGGGCACATCACCTCGCGCGGCAGGAAGCTGACCGGCGGGTAGAGCCGCAGCGTCTCGCGGACGACGTTGCGGTCGAGCGTCATTTGGCGGAGCGCGTCGGAGGTGAGGGGGCCACCCGCAGTTTCGCGCTCGGCTTCGTCGCGCAGCGCGGCTTGCGTTTCGCGATCGGCGGCGAGGCAATACATCGCCCAACTCATCAGGCTCGCCGAGGTCTCGTGGCCGGCGAGGAAGATCAACGACACCTGCTCCATCACGCCCTGATAGGTGAAAGGTTCGCCGGTTTTCGGGTGTTTCGCTTCCAGCAACCCTTGCAGGATGTCGTCGTGGACGCGTTCGCCGTGATCGTGCCAGCGGTCGAAGCGGTCACGGACGATCCCGGCGAACACGACGTGGATCGCGCGCGCCGACTTGTCGGCGCGCTTCTCCGATCCGAGCAACGGGAGCCGGTAGGTCCGCAGCATCCAGGCCGAATGCGCGTGGCGCTGAAAGCGATTGAAGGTGCGGTGGATGATCGCCGATCCCGCCGGATCGAGCTTCACCGAAAACAAAGTGCGCCAGATGATGTCGGCGGCGATGTGCGTCATCAACGGATCGACATCGATCGGTTTCGACAGATCAAACCCGCGGATGCGCGCTGTGAGATCGTCGGCGGCGTCGCGCATCATCGGCAGCGTCCGGCCCAGCGCGGTGTGCTGGAACACCGGATTGATCATTGCGCGCTGCTGTTCCCAATCGTCGCCGTTCGAATTGAACGTCGAATTGCCGATCGCGGGATCGAGCGAGCGGACCATCAGGCTGTGCTTGGGGAATTCCTTCGCGTGGTCCATGATCCGGCGGACCAAGGGCAGTTCGTTGGCGATGTACATGTGCAGGCCAGGCAAGCGGATCTCGCCCATCTTCATCGTGTAGCTCTTGTCGAACAGCACATGAATCCACGAATTCCAGCCGCGGAAGAACCGCGCGACGAGCGACGATTTCTTCGGGTGCGGATCGGGGTAGGGCGGGACGAGATGCCCCTGCGAGTCGCGGGTCAATGGTTCGCCCGGAATTCCGCGATCGACTGTTCGATCGTGCGCGGTGTCGCCATCAGGCTCGGGAAATCGATCTCCGACACGCGATCGCCGGTGCGCAGATAATCGAAATGGATCTCGTATTTATTGTGATAGCCGGTGTGGTACGTCTCCGGATCGTAGAACAGGTGGAACCGCGGGCTGAGCAATTCCATCCGCGGCTTCGGATCAGGCGCGACCAGCAGCATCGGGTTGACCCCCGAATAGGCCGCACCGTCGGGGGGCGAGCCGATATCGATCCAGCGGAAATCGTGATCGGCGAGATAGCGAAGCTGGTCCTTGAACCGCGTTGCATCACGGCGGCAGGCGATCAGCGGCAGACAATGCCCCATCGTCACGAAGGCGAAGTTGGCGGGCAGTTTTCCGTCCAATCGTTCGAGCAGCCGGACCATTAGCGGCACGCCGAGAATCGCGCCGTTGCTGTGCGTCAGCACCAGGATTTCGTCCCAATCGCCCGCGAAGCTCGCTACGATCTCGTCGGCGAAGGTATCGAGCCGTTTTTCCAGCGCGGGATGCGCCTCGCCGCCTCCGAGTTCGGAATTGAACACGAAGAAGCGCAACAGCCACGGCGCGTGCATTCGGATCAGGAACGGTCGGGCGATCGCGACGCCAGCGACCAGCGCTAGCGGGATCGCGACCCACCACGGCAGCCAGATCGCGGCGATCATCGCGATCGGCAGCGCGATCAGCAGCGGCAGCAGGATCATGAACACCGGCGGGTAGAACAGCGTGATCAGCGGCCCCTTGCCGAGGCGTTTGCCCGTCGCGAAATCGAGGTGGCGGATGTTGTCGCGATAGGCGCGGAAAGCACGGATCGCGAGGCTGAACGGGTTCTTCACCCAAGCCGCGCGGACGATGTCTTCCCAGCGCAGGAAGCTGTAGTCAGTGGTGACGTCGAGCGTCTCGTTGCGGATCGTCCAGTCCGACCGCGTCGGCGAGCCCTTGGCGCGGGTCGAAACGCTGACCGCCTCGCGGGTGTGCGCGGCGTACCGCTGGACCTGCTCGTCGGCGAGCTGATGGTAGAATCGCACCCCGCGCGGATCGAACCCACCGACATAGAAGACTTTGCGCTTGAACCCCGCCATCGCGCCACCCTAGACGAAGCCATGCCCGGAATGGAACGGAATTACTGCGTCTTCCTCGACCCGAAGAAGTACAATCGCAACGAAGGGTGCCACCGCCACGACAATCAATACGGCATCTACGGCGGCGGCAGCGAGCGCGACCGGCGCCGGGTCGATCGCGAATTTCATGCGACGATGAAGGAGGAGGGCGATCCGATGGCGTTTATCGCCTGGCTCGCCTGCACGCTGTTCGGCTGGATCTTCTGGAACTATCACCCCGGCGCCTGGCTATGGGAGGGCCAGCTCATCCGGAAATTGGTGAAATCGAAATGGTGACGGTTGGCGATATCGAGTTCGGTAACGACCGCGCCTTCGTGCTGGTCAGCGGGCCGTGCCAGATCGAGAGCCGCGATCACGCCTTCACGCTGGCCGAGCGGCTGAGCGGGATCGCGAAAGCGGCCGGCGTGCCGTTCGTGTTCAAGAGTTCGTTCGACAAGGCGAACCGGACCTCGGTCGGCGGCAAGCGCGGCGTGGGCATCGACGAAGGGCTGCGCATACTCGCCGATGTCCGCCGCGAGATCGGCTGCCCGGTGCTGACCGACATCCACACCGCCGAACAGGCGGCGCCGGCGGCGGAGGCGGTCGATATCCTGCAAATCCCGGCGTTCCTGTGCCGCCAGACCGATCTGCTGATCGCGGCGGGCAAGACCGGCGCGGCGATCAACGTCAAGAAGGGGCAATTCCTCGCGCCATGGGACATGGCGGCGGTGGCGGCGAAGATCGCCTCGACGGGCAACGAGCGGATCATCCTGACCGATCGCGGCGCGAGTTTCGGGTATAATACGCTCGTCAGCGATCTGCGCGCGCTGCCGATCATGGCGAAGACCGGCTATCCGGTAGTGTTCGACGCGACGCATTCGGTACAGGCGCCGGGCGGCATGGGCACGTCCTCAGGCGGCGACCGTACCTTCGCACCCGCGCTGGCGCGTGCGGCGGTCGCGGTCGGCGTCGCGGCGGTGTTCGCCGAGGCGCATGACGATCCCGATAACGCGCCATCGGACGGGCCGGTGATGCTGCCGCTGGAGTGGATGCCGGGGCTGATCGAGACGCTGAAGCGAATCGATGCCGTGGTGAAGGGATAGGACCAGATTGCAGCTGGCGGAGCCTCAAACACTCTCCGTGTTCCCGCGAAGGCGGGAACCCAGGGTCGCGGAGAGCAGCGCTTGTAACGCTGGACTCCCGCCTTCGCGGGAGCACGGTTTCCGCTGACACTAGCGCGGACGAATGTCCCAATCGACAAGCCTTGCATTGGCGTCATCCCAGGCGATCTCGCTATAGGCGCCAGTCCTTAGCTTGGCGGGTGGCAGATCCAGCGCGAGCAATGCGAAACGCGCCGCGCCGTTGCTGGTGACGATTAGGGTGGTTTCGCCTTCCGGGGTCGCGAGCCAGTCGCGCCACGCCGCCAACCGGGCAGGGGCGTCAACGACCCAATCCGGCGGCGGTTCGGCACTCTGTTCCCATATGTTCAGCGCCTCGCGACCGATGCGGGCGATGACATCTTCCTCCGATCTGTCCTCATCTGGGCCGTGATCGATCTCGCGTAGCCAGTCGGTGGGCTCGGCGAGGCGGTCTGGTGCGATCAGCACGGCGGTCTCGCGGGTGCGTTCGAGGGGAGAGGTCAGAACGCGATCGAAGGCGATGCTCGCTCGCGCGAAATGCTCGCGCAGCGCCAGCGCCTGCGCGCGGCCGCTCTCCACCAGCGGGAGATCGGTGCGCGCGCCGATGCGGCGGGGAGCTTCGCCGGGGGCGAAGGTGTTGCCGTGGCGGACGATGAACGCGCGGCGCATCAGTCGTCGAGCGGGTCGCCGTGGATGGCGATCAGCGCTTCGGCGCGGACGATGTCCTCGGGCGTGTCGATACCCGAGATGTCGAAGCGCGAGGGTTCGACCGGCACCGCGTGGATCCGCAGGCCGAGTTCGAGGAGGCGGAGTTGTTCGAGGCCTTCGAGGCGTTCGAGGTCGGTCGGCGTCGCGGCCTCGAACGCTTCGAGCGCGCCGAGGCGATAGGCGTAGAGGCCGATGTGGCGCCAGACCGGGGAAGGGTCGCCCACCTCGCGCAACGCCGCTTCGTCGCGGATCGCGGGGAGGATCGTCTTCGAGAACCACATCGCGCGGCCATTGGGCGCGCGCACGCAGGTGGTGCCGCTGAACGGGGCGATCTTCTTGTGTGCACGGAGTGCGTCGAGCGCATCCCAGCCGAGGCGGACGACCGGCGTGGCGACATCGGTGTCGCCATCCCGCAGCGCAGCGTTCATCGCGCCGAGCGCGGCGGGATTCTGGAAGGGGGAATCGCCTTGCAGATTGACGATTATCTCGGGCGGGGACGCCTGTTGGCGCGCGGCGGCAAGCGCGCGGCCCGATCCCGTGGTGATGACAGCTTCGGTCATCACCGCATCGCAGCCGATGGCTTCGGCGTGTTCGGTGATCCGCCGATCATCGGCGGCGACGACGATGCGCGCATCGTGCTGATCCACGATCGCGCGGCGCGCCAGCGCGATCGTGCGGTGGAGGAGGCTGACTCCGGCGATCGGCAGCAGCGGCTTCATCGGCAGGCGGGTCGAGCCCGCGCGTGCCGGAATGACGACAAGTAGAGTCAGGTTAGGCGACGCCCGCGCGCAGCACGTCGTGCATGTGGACCGCGCCGACCAGGCGGTCGCCGTCGCGGACGAACAGCATCAGCACATTGCCCTCGTGCATTTGGCGGATCGCCTCGGAGGCGAGTTCGTCCTTGCCGATCCACAACGGATCGGCGGTCATGAACTCGCTGACCGGATCGGACATGTTGCGTTCGCCGGTCACGGTGCGGCGCAGGTCGCCATCGGTAAACGCGCCCAGTAAATTGCCGTCTCCGTCGACGATCGCGGTCCCGCCGAGGCGCGCGCGAGTCATCTCGATCGTAGCGTCGAGCAATGTCGCGTCGGCGCGGACCTTCGGGACATCGGGACCGCGTGCCATCACGTCGCGGACCTTGAGCAAGCGCGCGCCGAGGCGGCCATTGGGGTGGAATTTGTAGAAATCGTCGGCGGAGAAACCGCGGCGGTGCATCAGAGCGATCGCGAGCGCGTCGCCGAAGACGAGTTGGACAGTGGTCGACGTGGTCGGGGTCAGTTCGATCGGGCAAGCCTCGCGGACCGAGGGCAGCTTGACGTAGAAATCGGCGGCGCGCGCGGCGGTGCTGTTGGCGCGCGCGGTGATCGTGACGAGCTTGATGCCGAAACGCTTGCAATAACGGAAGATCGGCGCGAATTCGGCGGTCTCGCCCGAACGCGTGATGATCAGGACGATGTCGTCCTCGGTGACCATGCCAAGATCGCCGTGGCCCGCCTCGGCGGGGTGGAGGTACATCGCGGGGGTGCCGGTCGAGGTGAGCGTCGCGGTGATCTTGCGCGCGATGATCCCACTCTTGCCCATCCCGGCAACGATCACGCGGCCGTGGGCGTTGGCGACGAGTTCGACCAATTGATCGAAGGCGTCGGCGAAATCTGGCTCGGTAAACGACGCTTCCAAAGCGCGCAGGCCACCGATTGCGATGGATATGGTTCTGGCCGCGATCGAGGGTCCCGTCGCCCGTTTGCGAAACGGGATGACGCTGTCTGCCTTCGTGCTCATCGGGTATTACCTCACTCATCGCGTGTCGCAGTAACCGTGTGAGAACCCCTGACGGACCCCATACGGCCTAGCCGAACTTTCGCGCCCCTTGCTGACAGGCCGGGCGGATACCCCGCTTCTTGCCGTCGTGGCGACTCCGGATAGGCCACTTTCGACGCAATTGCAGTATCTAATTTTATGACCGGTGTTGAACGGCTTCTAAGATGGCCTTGCCATAGGCTGTCTTGGCCAGCGCCAAGCCGTGCGCCTCCGCCCGATCGCGCGAGATGAATCCCTGCTCTAAGGCGATTTCCTCAAGGCAGGCGATCTGGATGCCTTGGCGCTTTTGGACGGTGCGGACGAATTCCGACGCCTCGATCAGGCTATCGTGCGTCCCGGTGTCGAGCCAGGCATAGCCACGCCCCATCTGCTCGACGTGGAGATCGCCCGAGTTGAGATAAAGTCGGTTGAGGTCGGTGATCTCATATTCGCCGCGCGCCGAGGGCTTCAGGTCGGCGGCGAGCGAGACGACACGATTGTCGTAGAAATAAAGGCCGGTGATCGCGTTGTTGGAACGCGGCACGACGGGCTTCTCCTCGATCGAGATCGCGCGGCCGCCCGCGTCTAGTTCGACGACGCCGTAGCGTTCGGGGTCGTCGACGCGGTAACCGAAAACGGTCGCGCCCGAGGTGCGCGCGACGGCGCTGGCGAGGAGGTCACCGAGACCGGAGCCGAAAAAAATGTTGTCGCCGAGGATCAGCGCGACTCGGTCATTACCGATGAAATCACGCCCGATCGTAAAGGCTTGCGCGAGGCCGTCGGGGCTCGGCTGCTCGGCATAGGACATCGCGAGCCCAAGGCCGCTGCCGTCGCCGAACAGCCGACGATAGCTTGGCAGGAATTCGGGCGAGGAGATGATCAATATGTCGCGGATGCCCGCGAGCATCAGCACCGACATCGGATAATAGATCATCGGCTTGTCGTAGACCGGCAGCAATTGCTTGTTGATCGCGAGTGTCGCGGGGTGGAGCCGCGTACCCGATCCGCCGGCGAGGATGATGCCCTTCATCGTTGGGGTCCGATCAATGCGTCGAGGATGTCGTCGAGCGCATCCTGCCACGGGCGCGGGCGAATTCCGAAATCGCGGGTGAGCGAGGTGGTATCGAGCACCGAATTGGCAGGGCGGCGCGCGGCCGTCGGATAGTCCGTGGTCATGATCGGCGAGACGGTCGCGGTCGCGCCGCCGCGCGCCGCGCTTCCGGCCATGATCGCCTCGGCGAAATCGTACCAGGTCGTCGCGCCGGCATTGCTGAAATGCCAGACACCGTTCGCGCTTTCCGGGTCGGTTGCCAGCGCGATCGCGATCGTCGCGGCGGCGGCGGCGAGATCGACGGCGCCAGTCGGGCATCCGCGCTGGTCGGCGACGACGGTCAGCGAGTCGCGTTCGCCGGCGAGTCGCAGCATCGTCTTGACGAAATTGCCGCCATGCGCGCTCACTACCCAGGAGGAGCGCAGGATCGCGTGCCGCGCGCCCGATGTCGCGACCGCGAGTTCGCCCGCCAGCTTCGACGCGCCGTAGACGCCGAGCGGATGGGGCGAGTCGCTTGGGAGGCGGACCCCCGTTTGTGTGCCGTCGAAGACGTAATCGGTCGAAATCTGGACTATCGGGATAGCCGCGTGGCGGCATGCCGCGGCCAAGGCGGCGGGGGCCAGCGCGTTGACCGCCCACGCCGCCACGACATCGTCCTCCGCGCGATCGACCGCGGTATAGGCGCCGGCATTGATAACGGCTGCCCAGTCTTCCGAGGCGACGATCCTCGCGACCGCATCGGGATCGGCGAGGTCGCATTCCTTGATATCGATCGCGGTCGCCTGCCAGCCGTCGGGCCACGCGTAGCACGCAAGTTCGGTCCCGAGTTGGCCCTTGCCTCCGGTGACGAGAACAGACTTCACGTCGTGCCCCGGCGGATCGCCGCCTCGTTCGCGACGCGCGCGCGCCACCAATCCTCGTTGGCGAGATACCAGGCGACGGTGCGCGCGATGCCGCTGTCGAAGGTTTCGCGCGGCGCCCAGCCGAGTTCATCGCGGATTCGCGTCGCGTCGATCGCATAGCGCAGGTCGTGGCCCGGGCGGTCGGCGACGAAGGCGATCTGGTCACGGTAGCGGTGACCGTCGGCACGCGGACGTAGGCGATCGAGCGTCGCGCAGATCATCGCGACAACCTCGATGTTGCGGCGTTCGGCGTCACCGCCGACGTTGTAGGTGCGCCCGGGCACGCCGCGCTCGAACACCGCCTGGAGCGCGCGGACGTGATCCTCGACGTGGAGCCAGTCGCGCACGTTGGCGCCGGTGCCGTAGACCGGGAGGGGCTCGCCGCCGAGCGCCTTGGCGATCGTCAGCGGGATCAGCTTTTCCGGGAAATGGAACGGCCCGTAATTGTTCGAGCAATTGGTGATGAGGACGGGGAGGCCGAAGGTGTGGCCCCAGGCGCTGACGAGATGGTCCGACCCCGCCTTCGACGCCGAATAAGGCGAGCGCGGGTCGTAGGGCGTATCCTCGGTGAAGCGGCCCTCATCGCCGAGCGAGCCATAGACCTCGTCGGTCGAGATATGGTGGAAGCGAAAGCGCGCGCGGTCACCCTCCGGTTGCGCTTGCCAC
Organism: Sphingomonadales bacterium; assembly: GCA_038236185.1. Taxonomy (GTDB): domain Bacteria; phylum Pseudomonadota; class Alphaproteobacteria; order Sphingomonadales; family Sphingomonadaceae; genus Sphingomonas. The sequence goes on from JBBSTE010000018.1 coordinate 15,741, forward strand.
CATGCGCGGACCTGCGCGAGCAAGGTGTAGGTGCCGACGAGGTTGGTGCGGATGAACGCCCCCGCGTCGTCGATCGAGCGATCGACATGGCTCTCCGCGGCGAGGTGCGTGACGACATCGGGCTGGAAATCGGCGAGGATCGACGCGACCAGCGCGGCGTCGCAGATATCGCCGTGGACGAAGCGATAGCGGGGATCGTCCGACACCGCCGCGATGGTCGACAGCGAACCTGCGTAGGTCAGCGCATCGAGATTGAGGACGTCGTGACGGGTCTCGGCGATCAGATGCCGGACGAGCGCGGAGCCGATGAACCCCGCGCCGCCGGTGACGAGGATGCGCATCAAACTTCCAACGTCCGCAGTGGCCGGCCCTCGTACGCGAAGCCGAAGTCGCGGTCGCCTAGAGGGCGCGCGTCTGCGTCCTTTTCCGAGAGAACCGGCGAGGCATCGGGGGGGAGGGGCCACGCGACGGCGATGGCGGGATCGTCCCACCGAATGCTTCGCTCCGCATCCCTGTCCCAGCCGCTCGACACCTTATAGGCGACGTGACTGTCGGGCTCCAGCGTCAGAAAACCGTGCGCGAATCCGGTCGGGACGAAGAGCTGGCGGCCGTTCTCGGCCGACAGTTCGGCGCCCGTCCACGCGCCGAAGGTCGGCGAGCCGGTGCGGATATCGACCGCGACGTCGAAAATCCTGCCGCGAAGGCACTGGATCAGCTTCGCCTGGGCGTGCGGCAACGCCTGGAAATGAAGGCCGCGCAAGGTGAACGCTGGCCGCGACAGCGATTGATTGTCCTGCACGAAGCGGCAGTCGATTCCCCGCGCGGCGAACGCGCGATCCGAATAGACCTCGCTGAACCAGCCCCGCGTATCCCCGAAGCGCGGGGACTCGATCAGTTGAACGGGTCCACTGTCCGGCACTTACAGGCCGGAGACGTTCTTCACCGCCAGGAACGGAGAGAACAGTTGACCGAGGATCTGCGCGAGCTTGCCGGGCTGGTTCGATGCGGCGCTGGCTATGTAGATTACGTCCTTGTCGCGCATTCCGATTCGCTGCGAGAGGAAATAACTTTCGGCCCTCAGCATGTTGAGCCGGTAGATTACCGGCTGACCACCTGGCGTCTGTGCGGCCGTGGCATCGTAGCGGAAGAGATAGATCGCAGAGGCGTCGGCGGCGTTCTCATTGGGTCCGGCGATTCGCGCCAACGCCTCGGCGAGCGAGAGCTGGCTGGCGCTGAACGGAACCTGGCTGACTTTGCTCGTCGAGCCGAACGCAAGGAATGTGCGCGGCCGCGTGAACAGTTGGACGCGATCCCCCGGCAACAGCGAGATGTTCTGCGGGCCGGCGGCGTCGATCGCGCTGAGACGCGTTTCTTGGGACACGCCATCGCGCGTGACCCGCAGCACCGCGTCGTCGGGCTGGACGGCCGCCCCGCCCGCCCGGGCGAGCGCGTCGAGCAGACGTTCCTCCGGAAGCGCCAACGGAAACTTGCCGGGCGCGCGAACGTCGCCGAGCACATAATAATTGTTATGCGCGTTGGTCTTGACCGTGACCTGAACCTGCGGCCGCTGCGACAGGCCGCGTAGCCCGCGTTCGATCATCCGGCTGATTTCAGCCGGGGTTTTCCCCGCGACGTTGAGCTTGCCGACATAAGGCAGGAGAATAATTCCGCTCGAATCGACCTGAACGTCGTCGATCGGCGTCGTTCTCGCCGACGGATTGAAGGCGCCCCCGGTCGCGACGTTGCCGCTGCCGCCGGTGAACAAGGTGACGCCGACCTCGTAGATATTGATCGTCAGAACGTCGCCCGCGCCGACGGTGTCGATTCGGCCCGGCCTGGCGAGCTTGCTGAGTCCGCCGTCGGCGGGGGGAAGCCCGGCGAGCTTGGCGGCTGCGGCGGCGTCGATATCGACGATGGTGAAGCCGATATCGTTATGCTTCTTGAGCGCCGAGTTGATCTCGCCCGCGGTCGGGCCGCTGGACGGCAGCGTCGAACACCCCGCGAGCGCGACCGCGCCGAGTGCGACCGCCGTGCAACCGCGAAGCCCGCGTCCTGAACCCATTACGCCACGCATACCGAGATTCCCACCCGACGCCGTCGGTAATCGTCGGCGGCGAAGCGGCGATTATCCGCTACGCGCGGGCAAGACAACCGCGTCATCGGCGGTCCTGCGGAAAACTTTGAAGCCGGTGATGGACCTCCGCGGCTTCCTTGATCGTGTCGTACAGCATCACCGCGCCGGCAAAAACGACCGCGCCGCGATCGCAATAGCGGAACAGCGTGTTGGTGTCGTGCGAGGCCATGATCAGCGTGCCCTCGGCGCGGCGTTCCTGCAGCGCGGCCGCGGATCGCGCCTGGAATCGCTCGTCGCCGACACCAGTGATCTCGTCGACCAGATAGCAGTCGAACTTGATCGCGAGGGAAATCCCGAACGCCAGCCGCGCCCCCATGCCGGCCGAATAGGTACGGATCGGCTCGTTCATATATGAGCCGAGCTGCGCGAAATCCTCGACGAAATCGAGAAGCTCTTTTTCGTCGCGATTGTAGATGCGCGAAATGAACCGCGCGTTGTCGGCGCCCGTCAGCGTCGCTTGGAAGGCGGAACTGAAGCCGATCGGCCACGAGACCGACATCGTGCGAGTGACCGTGCCGCTCGTCGGACGATCGACGCCGGAAATCAACTTCATCAAGGTCGATTTGCCCACACCGTTCGCGCCGCATATGCCGATGCTGTCGCCCGGTCGAATGACCATATTGACGTTCTTGAGCACGTCGTTCCGGTTGTTTTGTCCGGTATAGGTCTTGGCTACTCGATCGAGGACGATCACACGAAGCTCCGGTAAGATAAGGCATGTCTTGTCCGGGCTGTTAGAGGATCGCGCGATCATTAGGAACATCCGTGTTTGCATCGATGCCCGATTACGCGCGTCCACCGCCGCGACGGGGGTCGCGACCTATGCGGACGCGCTGGTCTCCGCGCTCGAGGAGAACGGACTAAAGCCCTTGCTTCTCGACGACGCGACGCGCGGACGCTTCGGCGCGCCTTCGGGCGCGCTGGAGCGGGCGGGCCGCTGGATGCGGGCTGGCTCGCGCGCGCCGGTCCGATTGGTCGCGGACGGGCGGTGGCTGCGGGCGCGCGACATATTTCGGCTGGCGCAGGCGCGGTTCGACCGGAGCGGGCGGCTTCAGGTGCTGAACGCGCCGGGCCCGCGCGGCGTGATGCACTGGACCTATCCTATTCCGGCGCGGATCGAGGGGTGGATTAATCTTTATACGGTCCACGACGTGATCCCGCTGACTCACCCCGAGCTGAGCGACATGCCAGCCGCGCCGCTACGGGCGCGATTGAACGCGATCGCGGAATCCGCCGATGCGTTGGTTACGGTATCCGACGCGAGCCGGCGCGCGATCGTCGCGACGCTGGGTATCGCGCCGGACCGCGTCGCGGATTGCGGCGTCGCGGTGACGGGGTTGGACCGGAAACATGGGCCGCTGCCCGAAAATCTCGCCGCCGGGGACTATTATCTGTTCTGCGGGATGGTCGAGAAGAGAAAGAACCTGACGAGGATCGTCGCGGGTTGGCGCGCGTCGGAATCCGCGCGACCGCTGGTGATCGCAGGACCCCCGGGCGATGCCAGGATCGACCTGACCGGAACGATTCGCGTCGGGTATCTGCCGCGCGGCGCGTTGCTCGATCTCGTCGCCGGTGCGCGCGCCCTCGTGTTTCCGACGCTGGAGGAAGGCTTCGGGCTGCCCGTAATTGAGGCGATGGCGCTCGGGACGCCGGTGATCACTTCGGATCGTGCCGCCCTGGCCGAAACGGCGGGGGGCGCGGCGCTCGGCGTCGATCCCACCGATACCGGGGCGATCGCCGCCGCGATCACCCGGATCGACCGTGACGACGACCTCTGTGGCGCGCTCCGCGCCCGCGGGTTGGAACGGGCGCGCCGGTTCACTCCGGCGTCGCTCGGCGCGCGATTGATGGCGCTCTATGCGGAATTCGCGGGCGATTTGATGAAGCGGCCGTAATCACGATGCCGATGGCATTGGAACCTGCGCCGCCTGCGATCGGCATCGACGGATATAATCTCGCCTTGCCACATGGCACCGGTGTCGCGACCTATGGTTACGGACTGGCCGAGGCGATTAGGTCGCTCGGCATGCGCGTCGAGGGCATGTTCGGAATCCCCGTCGGCCGCGACCCGACAATCCGCGACGTGTTCTTCTATGAGGCGATCGGTCGCGGCCTGCCGCCGCGGATGAGCCCGAAATGGCTACGTCCGACGCTGGACCGATGGGCGGTGATGAAAGGCTTGCCGATCTATGACATCGAGGATCGCGGCCTGGTCGAGCGGCGCGGCTTCGTCGATCGTCTTCCGCAGTTCGACCGTGTCCGCAGCGCGGCGTTGCTGTTCGAGCGCGCGGAAGTGTATTTCCGGCGCACCCGGCGCTTCCTGACGCTGAAGGTGCCCGATCCGCCCGCGATCATGCACTGGACCTATCCCGTCCCGGTGTGGATGGCGGGATCGCGCAACATCTATACGCTCCACGACCTCGTCCCGCTGAAGCTGCCCTTCGCGACGCTGGACAAGAAGCGCTTCTACCACCGTCTGATCGAGCGCTGCGTCATCGATGCCGATCACATCGTCACCGTATCCGAATCGAGCCGGAACGACGTGCTGGCGATGTACGGGGCACTAAGCCCCGGGTGCGAGGCGCGGATCACCAATACCTATCAGCACGCGCCGTTGCCGCAATCGACGTATCACGACGAGGCCGAGGATGTGACGGGGGTCTTCGGGCTCAGGCCGGGCGGGTATTTCCTGTATTTCGGCGCGATCGAACCCAAGAAGAACATCGCCCGGTTGATCGAGGCGTATCTGTCCGTCGAAACCGAGACGCCGCTGGTGATTCTCGGCGCCCGATCGTGGCAGAAGGACGAGGAGATGCGGCTGATGGACGCGATCGGCAAGCGCGGCGGTGAGACCGCGCGCCGGATCGTCCAGCTCGACTACCTCCCGCGCCGACTCCTGATGAAGTTGGTGGCGAAGGCGCGCGCGGTGATGTTCCCGTCGCTTTACGAGGGATTCGGTCTGCCGGTTCTTGAAGCGATGCAGCTCGGCACACCCGTCGTGACGAGCACGATGGGCTCGCTTCCCGAGGTGGCGGGGGACGCCGCGCTGCTCGTCGATGCTTACGATGTGCCGGCTCTGGCCGAGGCGATCCGCCGGATCGACGGCGACGCCAATCTGCGTGCGACGCTTTCCGCCGCAGGTCGACGGCAGGCGGCGCGATTCTCGCTCGACCGGCATCGCCGCAAACTTCACGACGTCTATAGCCGCGTACTGGCCGCCGAACCGTCTCGACCTCGCTAGCATATTGGTATAGCGGCACCTTCGCCGATTGCGGCAGGAGATTTGACGATGGCCACCGTGAGCGACGAGATCGTTCATCCTCGCCGCCGGTTCCGCACGGGTTTGAGGATTCAGTTCCGGGTGATCGGCGCGTTGATGATGCGCGAACTTCACACCCGCTATGGTCGCGAAAACATCGGCTATCTCTGGTTGATCCTCGAGCCGATGCTGCTCGCGACGATGGTCGGCGCAATCCACGCGCGCGGATTGCGATTCGCGACCAACGGTATCGACCCGGTACCGCTCTCGCTGGTCGGGTATTGCAACTTTCAGACATTCCGCACGATCTTCAATCGCGCCGAGGGTTCGATCGAGAGCAACATCCATTTGCTGTATCATCGGCAGATATCGGTGCTCGACATCCTGACCGCACGCGCTCTTCTGGAGGCCGCCGGAACATGGGTCGCCTTTGCGATTCTGATCGGCTTCGCGACTGCGGTCGGCCTCACGGATCCCCCCGCCAGACCGCTCTATCTGATTGCCGGCATGCTCCTCTTGCTGTGGCTGTCTTTTGGTTGCTCGATGGTCATTTGCGGTCTGACGCACGATCGGCGGGCGCTCGGCCGCTTGGTCCATCCTGTGTCTTACATCCTCATGCCGCTCTCGGGTGCGTTCTTCATCCTGAACGCGCTACCGCCGCAAGCGCGCGACGTGCTGCTTTGGATTCCCCTGCCGCATATCTTCGAGATCCTGCGTTACGGCTGGTTCCAGGCGGCGGTCATCACATATGTCGACTGGTTCTATCTGGCGAAATGGGTGTTCATCTCGACGTTGATCGGGTTGCTTTTGATTTCCGCGGTGCGCAAGCGTATCCACATGCCTTGAACGCGCCACGCTTCGTTACGGTTCGCGAATTTGGGGAAGTTGAGTGCACGGTTTCATGTCACCCGCCGAGATCGAGGTCGCGCCCGCGATCCGGATGGAAGAGCGCGTCCGCGGCGTCTGGCAGCGGTACAAGTGGTTCACAATCGTGGTGCTGTTGCCGACCGCGATCGCGGCGATTTACCTCTACGGCATCGCGGCGAACCAATATGTCTCGGAAGCGCATTTTATCGTTCGTACCCAAAGCGCTCCGTCCGCCTCGTCGAGCAGCAGCAGTGGGTTGGGTTCGTTGCTGGGCAGTGGCGGATCGAGCAGCGTCGCAGCCGCGGGCGAATCGTTGACCGTCGCCGACTACCTCATGTCGCATGACGTGGTCGCGATGTTGCAGAAGCGGCTGAACCTCGTCGCCCTCTTCCGCCGGCCCGGAACCGATCTGCTCAGTCGCCTGGCCAGCGCCGATCCGACGCCGGAATATCTTCTCGATTATTATCGTGGGCAGGTCGATGTCAATTTCGATATCGACAACGGAATCACGACGTTGACCGCGCGCGCGTTCCGTCCGGCCGACGCCCATACGCTGGCCAGCGCATTGCTCCAGCTCGGCGAACGTCGGGTCAACGAGATGAATGTTCGAGCGTTTCGCGACGCGGTGTCGCTGTCGAAACGGCAATTGGACGAGGCGGAAGCGGCCATGCGTGCGAACGGCGCCAAGGTCACCGCCTTCCGACAGAGTGAGCGCGACGCGAATCCCGAGACTTCGGCGGGGGCGCAGATCGGGCTGGTGACGGGGCTGCGGCAACAATTGTCCGCGGCGCGCGCGCAACTCGAAACGACCGTACAGCTTATCGGAAGCAACAACCCGCAAACCCAGGCGCTACGCCAGCAGGTCAGTTCGCTTGCGCAGCAGGTCAACGCCCAGGAGGGGCACCTGGCGGGCGGCGGCAACGCCATCGCCGCGGGCCTCGGGAATTACGAGGCGATGCAGCAGCAGCAGGAATTCCTCCAGCAGCGCTACGCCTCCGCCAGCACGGCGTACGAAGGGGCGCGGCAGCAGGCGGTGCGTCAACAACTCTATGTAGTCAGGGTCGTCGACGCGAACATGCCCGTCAAATCGACCTATCCGCGGCGCGCGTTGTCGTTGATCACGTTGTTCGCGGCGCTGACGATCATCTACGCGATCGGCTGGTTGATCGCCGCCGGGGTTCGCGAGCATTCCGTCTAGCATTCAGGACGGATCCGTGCCGATGCCGTCGACCGGTTCGCCGTTTCTGCGCTCGCCGCCCTTTCCATGGGTGGCAAGCGAGGCTGCGGCAATTTCCCGGCCGGGTGTTTCGCGCATCGCCGATCCGGAGGCGCTGATCGCGGCGATCCGTGAAGCACGGGTCGGCGGATCGTTTTGGCTGGCCGGGGCGGAAGTTCTCTGGCGCCGCTCCGATCGCGCTGTACGGGCGGTGCCGGGGGACGATGAGGCAACGATCGCCTGGCTTGTCGGCACATCGGTAATCGATAATTCGGGAATCCGCATCGCCGCCTCGGTTCTCGAGCGGGGCGCGCTCGATCGTCTGGCCGCGGCAAGCTATCGCGATCCATTTGACGGGCGCGAGATCGACGCGCTCGACGCGGTCTCGATCCTCGCCGATTGGCGGCTCATGATCGATCGCAACCGGCCGATCACCGTCGCGATGGGCATGGCGGCGTGGAAACGCGACGCGATCGCGCAATTTCTGTGGAGCGGCGGCGACACTCTAAAGTTCGCGGCGACCGACGCGGCGCTGACGCGCGGCGAGACCGTCGCTTATTGGCCATCGCGCGTGCCTGACGGGTTTCGCGAGACCGCGGCGGCGAGGGGGGTCGACGCCTGGGTGGTGGAAGACGGGTTCCTGCGATCCAATGGGCTCGGCGCTGAATGTCGTCCGCCGATGTCGATCATCGTCGATCGGACCGGTGGCGTCTATTTCGATCCCGACCGCGCGAGCGAGATCGAAACGATCCTCGCGACGCACCCGTTCGATGCGCGCCTTCTCGCTAGGGCACGGCGGCTGCGCGAGGCGATCGTCGCGGCCCGGCTCGGCAAATACGGTCGCGACATCGAGGATTCGAGTTTGACCGATTTGCCGCGCGATCGAAAGATCATCCTCGCCGCGGGCCAAGTCGATGACGATCTTTCGGTGCTGCGCGGTGGTGCGGGCCTGGCCGGCAATTCCGACTTTCTCGCCCGCGTGCGAGCCGAGGAACCCGACGCCTACATCGTCTATCGTCCCCATCCCGATGTCGCCGCCGGTCTGCGGCGCGGGCGCGTCGCGGATCCGGTGGCGGCCGGGCTGGCGGACCGAGTGGTCGTGGGCGGATCGCTGCTTGGATTGATCGCGCAGGTCGATGGGGTGCACGTGTTATCCTCGCTTACCGGCTTCGAAGCGTTGCTGCGCGGATGCCGGGTCACGGTTCACGGCTCGCCTTTTTACGCCGGATGGGAGCTTACCCGCGATTTGACGCCCCAGCCCGCGCGGCGCGGACGGACGCTGTCGCTCGACGCCCTCGTCGCGGGGGCGTTGATCGTCGCGCCACGCTATCGCGACCCGGTCACCGAACTGCCGTGCGGCCCCGAATTGCTGGTCGCGCGCTTGGCCGGGGCGCAGCCGCCGCGGACGACGCTCGTCACCGGTTTCCGCAGGGTGTTGGGAGCGACGCGAAAATCGCTCGCCGCGGCGGGGGAGCGGCTGTGAGCGCCGAGACCCGCACGTTCCTGTTCCTGCAAGGGCCGCACGGTTCTTATTTCGCGCGGCTGGGCGGAGCGCTCGCGGCGCTCGGTCACCGGGTCCACCGGATCAATCTGTGTGGGGGGGACCGGTGGGACTGGCCGGGACCGGCGGCGAACTATCGCGGCACGCCGCGTAACTGGCCGACCTATTTCGATGATTTCATCGTCGACAATCAGGTGACCGACGTGATTTTGTTCGGCGACTGCCGACCCGCGCACAGCAGCGCCCACGGCATGGCGAAGCTGCGCGGCCTGCGCGTACACGTCCTCGAGGAAGGATATATCCGGCCTGATTTCGTTACGCTGGAAGAAGGCGGTGTGAACGGCCATTCGACGATGCCGCGCGATCCGGCCTGGTTTCGCGCCGAGGCGAAGCGGATCGGCGGCGACGTCGAGCTCGAACCGGTGCCGTCGAGCTTCCGTCGCCGGGCCAACGAGACGATGCGGCATATGTTCGGCACGACCGTCGAGCAGTTGTTTTTCCCGTTCTATCGCAATCATCGGCCGTTGCATCCTTCTGTTGAGGCGTTCGGGTGGATGTTGCGCAGCCTGACCGGCCGGTCCGAGCGCGCGCGTTCGGCGCGGACGATGGAGTGGATCCGCGACCTTGCCTATTTCGTCGCGCCGCTTCAGCTCAATTCGGACTATCAGATCCGCGTTCATTCGCCGTTCGGGGACATGCGCGCGGCGTTGCGCTTCATGATCAAGAGCTTCGCCAAGGCGGCGCCGGCCGAGACTCATCTTTTGGTCAAACGCCATCCGCTCGATCCCGGACTGGTGCCGTGGCGACGGATTACACATTCGCTCGCGTCGAATTACGGGGTGGCGGGCCGCGTCCATTACGTCAGTGACGCCGATATCGTCGATGTCCTCAGTCGCGCGATCGGGACGGTTATGGTCAATTCGACCGTTGGTACGCTGGCGCTGAATTTCGGCATTCCGGTCGCGGTGCTGGGTGACGCGGTCTACGATCTCGATGGCGTGGTCCATCGGGGCTCGCTCGAGGAATTCTGGGTCGATCCGGTCGCGCCCGACGCGGATTTGTGGGATGCGGTCCGCCGGGTCGTCATTGATCGATCGCTGATCCGGGGGAGCTTCCTCAGCGAGGAAGGGCTGGCGATGCTGGTCGCCAACGCGGTTCCGCGCCTGACCGTCGAACCGCAGCCGATGCCGGCGATCGTACGGGTCGCGCATTGGCGCTGAAACCCTTTACCGCACCCGCGCAAATGCTGTTCAGCAAGCCGCTGCTGCCGCGCCGGCGGAGAGCGGCGTGGCGGCAGTCGCGGATCGTGTTCGATCTGTCGCGACTGCTGAGCCGCGCCTATTTCACCACGCCGAGCGGGATCGACCGGGTCGAACTGGCCTATGCGGTCGAGTTGCTGCAACGGGTGCCCGAGCGCCTGCGCTTCGCGGCGGTCCACCCGGCGGGGGGCTATTACGGGCGACTCAACCTTCCCGCGGTGCGCCAGTTCCTGGCGTCCACGCAGGCGCGGTGGCAGACTCGCGACCTGACGAAACCCGCCGACGTGCGCGCGCAGGCGATCCGCCATCTGCTCGCCCTGCGTCCTCGTCCCGTGCCGTTCGCCGAGGGGCCGCGCGTGTATCTCCAGGCGTCGCCGCACCATCTCGAGAACGCAGCGTTGGTTTCGCGCATCCTCGAGAGCGAACGCGCCCGTCTGGTGACCCTGGTTCACGACGTCATCCCGCTGACGCATCCCGAATTCGCGCGTCCCAACGGCGCCGCCGAGCATGCGCGTCGGATGCGGACGATCGATCTCCACGCCGACGGGATCATCGGAAACTCGCAAGCCACCCTCGATGCGATCGCGCCTCATCTCTCTTCGCTTCGTCCGCGCGTCACCCGCGTGGCGCATCTCGGCAGCGAATGGGGCGATACGCCGCCGGTATCCCGGAAACCGTCGTCGAGCGACCGGCCCTATTTCGTCTGCGTCGCAACGATCGAGCCGCGCAAGAACCACTTGTTGCTGCTCAATATCTGGCGTCGTCTGGTCGAGCGGATGGGGACGGGCGCACCGCGGCTGATCCTGGTCGGACGGCGCGGCTGGGAGAACGAGAACGTTATCGACATCCTCGAACGCAGCACCATGTTGACCGGGCATGTCGAGGAAGCGGCCGATGTATCCGATCGGCAGCTCGACGACCTGCTCGCCGGCGCGCGCGCGGTGCTGATCCCGTCGTTCGTCGAAGGCTATGGCATGCCGGTCGCGGAAGCGCTGGCGGCGGGGGTTCCGGTCATCTCAAGCGATCTGGAGGCGCTGCGCGAAGTCGGCGGCGACGTCCCCGAATATCTTGATCCGATCGACGGCGTCGGCTGGCTCGCCATGATTCTGGATTACGCCAGGCCCGATTCGGAACGGCGCGCGCGGCAGCAGGATCGTATGCTCGGTTGGTCGCCGACATCGTGGGCGGCGCACATGGATGTCGTGCTAGAGGTGATCGATCAGGTCAGCGATCGCCGCGCCGGACGATGATGCCGAAGGAGGTCGTAACGAACCCGCCGTGCATGATCTTGAGATTCTCCAAATGAGGCGATGCGGCGGAATGCGCATCGACGGGCGTGTCGCCGAAATCGTACTTGAATTGCGCGACGAAGTGGCCGCGTGAGATCAGATCGACCGCGGCCCGTTCCACGTCCCGCCTGCGGAACAGAACGGTCTCTTCGTCATCGACGGTCTGTTCGTTCGAGCTGAGATTGAACGCCATCGTGTGGACCGTTAGCCCGCCGAAGGTGAGGCAATTCACCGAGTTTCGGAGAAAGGCCAGGCCCGCGTCGATCGAGCCGAGATGCTCCATCGCGGAGGATGACCAGGCGAAGTCGAAGCCAAGCAATTCCCGGTCTATCGCGTTCATGTCGACCGCGCGAAAATCGATCTGGCGGTCGAAAACGTCGTTGGCGCAGATATCCGGACTGCGCAGCGCCTCGATCGACGAAGCATGCTGCGTCATATCGTTCCACTCTCGACTACCCGGATCATCCGTGCTCCGATCGGTCGCGAGCACTCCGCAGCCATGCGACGCCATCACCGCGGGCAGCGGCTCTGCACCGATTCCGAAGCCGATGCCGCGCGCGCCGGGCCGCAGCATCCCGTAGCGGTGCAGCGATTGAAGGATGTAGACGAATTCCCACTGTTTGCGATGCATCGTCGGCGCGACGCGCATCTCCTTGCACCAGCGCGCATAGGCGGGGTCGTCGAATTGAGCGGACGTGCACGCTTGCGATACCGGGTCGGCGAGCGTCGCCTTGTCATCCGCGATCATTCGGTTCGCGCGCCGGAACATCCGGCGCCCGAAGATCGATTTCCGCGCCGCGGCGAGCTGATCTTTCAGCCTCCCTTCGTCGAGGGTTGTTTCGAGCGTGATCGTAAGTGCTTTGGCGCGCGCGTCGGTGTCGCCGTAGATGTGTCCCAGGATCGCATAACGCGTTCCGGCGCTTGCCTGGAAGGAGACTTCCAGCACGCCCTCGCCCTCGGCGATCTCCGCGAGTGGAGCGGTCCAGACGCGGACCGATTCGGCGCGCGCGCCGGCGTCCGGCGGCAAACCGTTGACGCGGATCGTGATCGAGCCGAGCGACGCCTCCAGTCGCTCGAAGCGGAGATTGCAGCGTACGACGCCGGATCCGAGATCGAAATATTTGGTGTGGAACGCATAGGTCGGATCGGGATCGATCACGCCACCGCCAAGCCCGGCGATCCGGCTCGCCGAGGCGGGCCAGTAACGAAACGCATTGGGCGTCTGCACCTTGGTCTGCGGCGCCGTTTCGGCGGTCTTGGCGTCGGTCATCGGAGCGCTTCGTAACGCACGACTTCGGCTCCGTCACCAGCAAACGAATTGACCGAATATCCCGGCGGTTGCGATCGACGCAACCCGCTGCCATGCAGGCGTGACGGAGGATGGATCGACGATGCGGTGGAGCAAGGCTGAACAGCGGGTGATCTTGCCGAGCCTGCCGCCGCTGGGTTCGAACGACGAACTCGATGCAGCGGATTTCGCCGGTGACGCTCCGCGCGACCCGACCTTCATGACTCCGGAGGCCGAATTGAATCCGGCGGGCGAGGAGAACGGCCGGCCCGTCTCGCGACGGCTTGCCTCCGACGCGGACTTTCGGCCGATCGCGATGTGGAAACGCGTCGCGGCGCTGGGAGAGGTTCTGTCGGACTCGTTCGGCGCGGCGCGGGCGTTGGCGGGAGGGGCGCCCTATCCGCTTGCCGCTTACGACCGGTTCCGCCGCGACATTCCGGTGCGGCCGCCGCCGGGCAAGCTCCCCACGGGCGAAGTCGCGGTGGTCGTCGACGCCTCCCGCGCCGCGCCGTTCCTGATCCGCGAGACGCTGCGGAGCCTGCAGGAGCAATCGGTCCAGGACTGGCGGGCGATCGTGCTGGCGCCGCAACGTACGCGCGACCATCCGATCGCGAGCTTCGCCGATATCGACCCGCGCTTCGTCTTCGTCGATCCCGCGGCGTATCACCCGCACGAACGGCAGCGATGCGTGCTCGTCGCGGCGGGCACCGCGCTCGACTCCGAAGCCTTGGCCTGGCTGTTGTTCGCGGCTGACCGTACGCAGGCGCAGGTCGTCTTCACCGACCATGATCACGGCGTCACCGATGCCGATCTTGGCCAGATCCGCGCGGATCCGTGGCTTTATGGCGCACTCGATCGTGCGATGTTGGGATCGGTGCCCGCTCCCGCGATCGTCATGGCCGACCGCGCATTGCTGGCGCGGGTCGATCCGGTCGTCGATGGCGGCGACACGTGGCGGCGCGCGATTCTGGCGGCGAGCGATGGGCCGGCGCCGCACGTCGCGCGGCTGCTCGGCACGATCGTCGAACTTCCGATGAACGCGCGCGAGGCCAAGCCGGCTGGCGATGACGATCTTCCGGGGCGGCTCGCCTCGGTGTCGTTCGCGCCGGTGATCGAACCGATGCGGCAACGCGACGATCGCATCGCGGTCGTCATCCCGACGCGCGACGGGGCCGACATGCTCGCGAGGGCGATCCGGACGCTGCGCCGTACCGCGCGCCTCGCCGACCGGCTCGACATCGTCGTCGTCGATAATCGCAGCGTCGAGCCTGAAACCGTGGCGTTGCTCGCCGAACTGGAGGCGAGCGGCGCGGCGCGGCGTTACGCTTTCGACAAGGCGTTTAACTGGGGCCTGGTGAGCAACGAGGGTGCCAGAGCAAGCGACGCACCCGCGATCGTCTTCGCCAACAACGATATCGAAATGCTCGGTTCGGGCTGGGACGACAAGGTGCTCGACGCGCTCGCCGACCCGACGGTCGGGGCTGCCGGGGTCAGGCTGCTTTATCCCAATCGCACCGTTCAACATGGCGGCGTGACCTTTGGCATGGTGCCTGGGCATACCGAGCATGAGGGACGCGGCGTGCCTGCGTCGGACCCGGGCCCCAATCGCCGGCTCGTCGTGCCGCGGACCGTGGGCTGCGTGACGGGCGCCTTCATGGCGGTGCGGCGCGACGCGTTCGAGGCGGTCGGCGGGATCGATACCGTCATGGGGGTCGCGCACAGCGACATCGACTTCTGCCTGAAGCTGCGCGAGAGGGGCCTCACGATCCGCTATTGCCCGGCAATCGAGGCGATCCACTACGAATCAGTCACGCGCGGCTTCAACAGCAAGAAGGCCGACGTCGCCTGGGACGAACACGAGCGGACGGACCTTGTGTCGCGATGGGGCAGCGCGATGATCGAGGATATCGGGGTGAGCCCCTATTGGGCGCGCAGCGGCGTGCCGTTCGAGACGCTGCGCGAACCGTCGCTCGTCGATGTCGTGCGGCATATCGATCGAACCGCGCGGCCGTATCCCTGGCAGCCGTCACGGCGCGAGGAGCAGGAAGCGGCGGCATGGCGGCCCGAGGCGCTGATTTAGAAAACGGGATTCCGCGGCGAAGATTGCGCCTTAACAGCGTATCCGAAAGCCTCTAACCGTCGCGGCGGCAACGAGACCGGGCGGGGGAAGTCACGATTTATGGCGCGGACGTTGGCCGGTAAGATCAGGGCGGCATGGAAGCGAACGACGGGCGGTCATCACCACCGCACGCTCGGCGATCAGGCGCGCGATCGCGGCGATTGGGCCGAGGCCGTCGTGCGGTACCGCGCCTACCTTCAGAAATACCCCGACGTTTTCGCGATCTGGGTCCAGCTCGGGCACACGTCGAAAGAGGCGGGCGATCCGGCCGCGGCGGAGCAAGCCTATCTCCGCGCGCTCAAACTGGGGCCTAACGACCCCGATCTGCTGCTCAATCTCGGCCACCTGATGAAGTCGCAGGGACGCCTGGACGAGGCGATCGATCATTATGCGCGCAGCGAATTGCGCGACACGACCGGCGCGGCCCTGATCGAACTCGACAATCTCAGAAAGCCCGGGGGCGCGAGCAGCGTCACGTACGCCGCCCCGCCCGCGCGGATGGCGCCGCGGCGGCTGACGGCGAGCGAGGACCCGAGCCCCTTTCTGAAAGGTTCGATCGAACTGCCCGTTGCGCCGAGCGAAGGCGACGCGACCCTGGTGCGTCTGGTCGAGGGCGGCTATGAGATCGCGCGCGGCTATGCGGAGGGGGCGGGGCAGCGCCAGTTCTTCGCGATCCGCCTGCCGGACGCGGTCTGCGACGGCCGACCGCACGGGTTTGGAATCATGGTCGAGGACGAAATCGTCGCGCGGATCGCGACGATCACCCCGGCGCATCTGACCCCCGCCTTGGTCCTCGACGATTATGTGAGCAGCGCGATGCGTCGCCGGACCTCGGTCGTGGCGGGATGGCGTTACGGCGCGCTGGCCGAGCAGGCCGAGGCGCTCGCGAAGGATCCGTCGCGCGGTGTCGATTGGCCGACGATCGCGGCGGCGCATCGGTTCCTGGTTTCCGGTCCGATCCGCGCCGGTCTCGACGAGCGTTTCGAACCGCTGGCGTTCGACGTCGTCGATGCGCCCGCGGTATCGGTGATCATTCCGGTCCACAACAGCTTCGCCTATACCTATCGTTGCCTGGCGTCGCTCAGGATCATGCCGAATGCGGCGTCGTTCGAGATCGTGCTGGTCGATGACGGATCGAGCGACCGCACGACCGAGATCGAAAGCCTCGTCAGTGGTATTCGCGTCGTCCGGCATGAGACCGCGCAGGGTTTTGTCGGCGCGTGCAACGCGGGCGTCGCAGAGGCGCGGGGCGGGCACGTCGTGCTGCTCAACAACGATACCGAGGTTTCGCCGCACTGGATCGACCGGTTGCTCGAACCGTTCGACCTTTACGACGACGTCGGATTGACCGGCGCGAAGCTGATCTACGCCGACGGTCGGTTGCAGGAGGCGGGCGGGCTGGTCTGGCGCGACGGACGCGCATCGAATTACGGTCGTCTGGGCAGCGCGGCCGACCCGCGGTACAATTTCCTGCGCGAAACCGACTATTGCTCGGGCGCGTGCATCATGGTGCCGCGCGCACTGTGGGACGACCTCGGCGGCTTCGATACCGAATTCGCGCCCGCCTATTACGAAGATACCGATTTGGCGTTCAGGATTCGCGCGGGCGGCCTGAAAATTCTCTATCAACCGCTCGCCGAGATCCTGCATTTCGAGGGCGTATCGAACGGTATCGACCTCGGCGCGGGCATGAAGCGCCATCAGGCGCTCAACCAGCCCAAATTTCTCGAGCGTTGGGGAAATTCGCTCAGATCGCACGGCGAGCCTGGCGCTGACGAAACCAGCGCGGTCGAGCGGAGCTACCCGCGTCGGGTACTGGTGATCGACGACGAGATCCCGCAGCCCGATCGCTCGGCCGGGGCGCACGCCGCGGTGCAGGAAATCCGTCTGCTGCAATCGCTCGGCTACCGGCCGACGTTTCTGCCGCGCAACCTGGCGTTCCTCGGCCGTTATAACGACATGCTCGCGGCGATGGGGGTGGAGACCATCCACGCGCCGTTCTACCTCAGCATGGAGGAGTTCATCTCGGCGCGCGGGCATGAATTCGATCTCGTCTACATCACGCGTTATGCCGTCGCCGAAGCGGTGCTGCCGCTGATCCGGCATCATTGCCCCGATGCGCCGGTCGTCTTCAACAACGCCGATCTGCATTTCCTGCGCGCGATCCGCGACGCGATGGACGATCCCGACGAAGCCAAGCGGGCGGATGCGAGGGCGGTGCGCGAGGCCGAGCTGGCGGTGATGTGCGCGGTCAACCTCACCCTGTCGTACAGCCACGTCGAGCACGCGGTGATCCAGTCGCACACGATGGGCGACGCGAAGGTCGCCTTGTGCCCGTGGGTCGTCGAACCGCGCCCCGCGGGCCCGACCCACGCCGAACGCGAGGGGATAGCGTTCCTCGGCGGTTATCGTCATCCGCCGAACCGCAAGGCCGTGGAATTCTTCGTGCGCGACGTGATGCCGGTCCTGCGCAAGCTGCGCCCCGGCATTAAATTCCACGTCTACGGCAGCTTTCCGCCGCCCGAATTCGCCGAACTCGCAGCCGACGACGTCATCATCGAGGGCTTTGTCGAGCGGGTCGAGGATGCGTTTGACCGGTCGCGGGTGTTCGTCGCGCCGCTCAGGACTGGGGCGGGGATCAAGGGCAAGGTGCTGGAAGCGTTCGGCAGCGGGATTCCGTCGGTGCTTTCGCCGATCGCCGCCGAAGGGCTGGGCGTCCGCGACGGGCTGGAAGTCGCGATCGCCGAGACGCCGCAACAATGGGGGGAAGCGATCGCGACGCTATACGACGATCCCGCCGCCTGGGCCGCGATGTCCGACGCCGCGACGAAGCTGGTGACGGAAAATTATTCGTTCGAGCGCGCCCGCGAGATTCTGAAGCGCGGCTTCAACGAGAACGGAATCGCCACCTTGACCGGAATCACGTGCCGTCATCTCCCTCGGTAGGAACTCTGGCGACCTGCGGATGCGACCGCCGCTAGTCTAATCAATCAGCTCACGACTGCGATCGACGATCGTATCGTCGAACTTCTGGCCGCGCCCTCCTCGCTTCTTCGGCGCCACTCGCGCGAGCAGAACACCGATGACGATGAAGAAGACCGCCAGCGCCATGAAGAATATCGTGTAATCCGACGAGAAATCGACCTTGTGAAGCAGCGCCATGAGACGGCCTTTCGCGAACTTGGCTCCACGCCGCCACCGGCGACGACGGGGTTGCGCGCCATATTAACGTAGCCTGCGCGGGATTGAAACCCGACGCCTCCTATTTCGGCTCCGCGGGATAGCCCTGGCGCAAGGTCTCGACGAGATCGAACCATTCGAACCACTCGCGCGCGCGGCGGCGATAGAGGCTGTCCCACGGCTTTGGCCGGTCGAGGAAGTGAACGATGACCGCGTCGGTCGCGGCGATCCCGTCGCCCGAAACCGCCGGGGGATTGAAATAATTGAAGCGCGGCGGCAGCTCGGTCATGTTCAGGTCGAAGGCGATGTTCAGCGCGCATTGATCCTGAAAGATCAGCGTCGCGTCCGGATCGATCGCGGCGGCGATAGCGCGATCGAGCAGCGCCGGCAGCTCGGGGTGGGCGAGGTTGAAATGGAGGACGCCGCTGTTGAAATAGCGTCCCTTGAGCTGATGGACCTCGGTCGCATGGCGCACTTCCGGGCGATCGGTCTCGTATCGCGCCATGATCGGCGCGTCGTGTTCCATCGTGAACAATTCTTCGAGGCCGGGACGCACGATCGTGTCGGCATCGACGTAAAGTGCTTGAGCGTAGCTACCTCGCTCGACGAGGTGGCGGGCGAAAAATATCCGATAATAGGCGGCCAATGCGAGCTGCTGACCGCCGGTAAAGAGACCGTAACTCGTGCGCAGGCGATCGGCGGACGAGACGATCGTCGAGGCATCGACGATCTCCAGCGTCAAGCCCAGGCGTCGCGCGATCGCGCCGCCCGCCTCGGTCGCGAGCGGCACGACGTCGCTGTCCACGATCAAATAGAAAACCGCGCGGCGCGTGACGCTGACGTTGCTCATCGCGAGCGCGGTGAGCGAGACCAGAGCCGGCATCAGATAGTTGTGATCCGCGCAATAATAGACGCACAGATCCTTCGCCGTCTCCTCGCGCGCGCTCGTCGCGCGCAGCTTCAGGCGGATGCGATGTTCGCGCTCGTACGGGATGTCGATGCCGCCGGCGCGATCCAGAATGTCATGGTGGCCGGCCTCGGCGAGGTCTTCCATGACCGCGAACACGGCATCCTGCTGCGCGCGCTTCAGCGGAGAAGGCAAGGCAAGTAGCGCCTCGAACAGGTCCAGCGACCGGTTGGTCTTGCGACCCGCGCGTATCATGATCGACAGGAAATGATCGAACGAAGCATCTTCGGCCAAATGCTCGAGCCCGAGCGAGAAGGCCTCGTCCCACCGCTCCAGTTCGCCCAGAATTCTAAGCGTCGACCGTAGAAAATTGGCGGGGAATACGCCATCCACGCGTTCCTGCATGAGCAGCGTGTGCGCCCGCTCCAACTCGCCGGAAAACGCGAGGATGTCGATATTCGCCAGCCGCACATTTTGCGGCTGGGACGCGATGTCGGAAAAATTCTGGTCGAACAACGCGCGCGCCTCGGCCCAGCGTTGATCCCGCATCGCGGCGTTGACCCGAACGAGAGCAACCTCCCGGTCGCCGCCATAATGCGCGGTGAGGATTGTCAGGATCTCGTCTCGCCGCGCGACCTCGTAAGCATCGCCGAAAAGATAGGCGAGCCGTATTCCGGGATATTTCGGAACCTCGCCATACAGGCGGGCGAGTGTGCGGAAATCGAGCGCGGCCGCGCCGGCGTTGCCGAGTTCGATCTGGACGATCAGGCGCGCGAAAGTGCGCTGCCGGACCGGAAAGGCCTGGCCCTGTTCGAGCGTCGTCATCGCCCGGTCGCGGTCGCCCTTCTTGGCGTAGGATCGCGCCAGAGAGACCCAGGCCTGGAAATCCTTGGGCGCCGCGCTCCGTCTCCGTTCGAGCAAAGCGATTTCGCGCCCGAGATCGCCGTGGCGCGCGTGATGCTCTCCGACCACGCGCAATGCCGTCTCGTCCAGATCCGGCGACGCCTCAAGGCGTTCGATCGCCCCCGCGACCATCGTCGCGTCGCGATCCGCTTCGACGATCCGGACCAGCGCAATCATGCCGATGTCCAGCGAGGGCCACATGCGCGCGAACAGACGCTGCGCGTCATCGCGGTAACCCGCGTCCCAGAACACGTTGGCGATCGTTTCGATTTGGCCGACTTCGCCGTCAAGCAGGGGATCGTCGCCGGTCTCGATGCTCTTTGCGAAATCGCCCAGCCGCATGATCAACGCCGCGTCTTCGGGAGATTGCTCCTTAATTTCCGACGCGAGATGATCCATTCGCCGGCGGGCATAGGTGCGCGCGATTGCGGCCCACGTCTGGAGGCGTAGCGTCGCGGACAGCGATCCTCTGTCGAGCAAGGCGAGTTGACGGTCCGCTTCGCCGCGTCTTTCGTAATGCTGCACCAGAATACGCTGCGCGATTTCATCAAGCTCGGCAGCATCCTCCAGCCGTTCGGCGGCCTGGGCGGCGAGCTCGGCGTTCCGATCGGCCTCGACGATCCGGATGAGCGTCAGCGGGTCCAGTTCTGGCGACGGCCAGAGTTTCTCGAAAATGCTGTGAGCGAGGTCGGTGTGCCCTGCATCCCATTGCGCGTGTCCGATCAATTCGACCTTGCGCAAATCGCCACCATGCAGCGGCTCCCAGGGAATCGCGACCATGGCATCGACCAGCTCGCCGTGGCGTTCGCCGGGTTCGCCGCGCTCGCCGGCGAGGATCAGCCTTTCGCAATGCGCCCAGAACATCGACGGATCGAGATCGATCGCCACTGAAAAGGCCCGCGCGGCTGCCGCGCCGTCTCCCTCGTCGCGATGGATGCGGCCGAGAAAGAACTGTGCCCATTCGACGAGCATGGCCGCCGCGATCAGCGTCCCGCAAGCCGCCTTGGCGTCCGCGAGATTTCCCGCCTGATAATCGGCGTCGGCACCGCGCAGCAACGCCATCGCCGCGTCGGAGTCGAGTATCGGCGGCGCGGCTTCGTTCTGGGATGTTTCGTTCATCAAATGCTCAACCGCTCGTAGCGTAGCCGAGAGTGGACCAGACGTCCGACAGTTTCCCGTTGATCTTGGCGATCACGTCCGGAGTCAGCTTGTCGAGATGATCGCCCGGCGCGACGCGGCGGACGAACGCCTTGGGATCTTCCGCATCGGGGCGAACGTCGGCCCAACCGAGGATGTTGGCGATCAACTCTTCACTCACCTCCCACTCGAAATGCGTCGCGATCTTCTCGATCCAGCCGGTCTTGTCGAATACGACATCCTCGTATTTGAGCACCAACACGCTCGAATCCCCAATGAGCCGACGATAGCCCGAAACCGTCCGGTTGAGATAATCGACACGCTCCAGCGCATAATCGCCGATCGCGGTGTGGAGCGCGCGCTCGCGCTCGCGCTCGATCACCGAGGCGCCGGTCCGGCTCGTCGGGAGCGAATGCGAGAATGCGTTCGAATAATATTCGCTGACCAAGGCGTCGCGGGGATCGCGGACGAGGAAAATCTTGCGCGCCTGCTGGAATACCGGATCGCTGTAGAGAATCGTCGGCGGATCGCGAAAGCCGATATAGACGTTGCCGCGCCAAACGAGATCGGCCAGCCGATCATAACCGTTCCAGTCGATGTAGCGGAGGCCATGCTGGAACATCTCGCCCGGGATATCGACCGTGTGCAGGCCGTTGAACAAAGCCAGCGCGTTGACGATGCTGCTGAAAATAGAGCTGCCGGATTTACGGACACCCAACGCGAACCACGCGCGATCGGCCTTTCGGACGTCGACCTGAAAGGTCATCGTCCGATCCTTGAAGCGGATGGCCAAGGGCGCCAGGTTGGTAACGGTGTTGGTCCCCCGATGAACGGTTTCTAAATCTCGTGCCCATTTCGATGCGGTTCGCCTAGCACCTGCCTCTCAAATATCTAGGTGTCTCGGCCACCGATGCACCGATTGGGCGGGCGATTCCGGGACGCTGTCGTTTCACATCCGCGTCGCCGGCCCGCACATCGCGCCGCCAGGGCGGTTCAATGATAATCGTAGAGCGTCAGCACTTCGGCCAGCTTGTTGTTGAGGCGGCGGATCGTCTCGGGCTTGAGTTTGGCGGCGTGATCGCCGGGAACCGCCTTGCGGACGAACCGCGTCTTGTCCTCGGTGTCGGGTACGACGTCGATGTCGGCGAGCAGGCGCGTGATCTGCGGCGCTTCCATCGTCCATCCGAAATGGCCGAGGATCTTGGCGATCATCCGCCGCTTCTGGAAAACGTAATCCTCGTAGCGCAGCGTCAGGCATTTCGGATCGGCGAGCGTGTCGCGATAGGTGAGCAGAGTGCGCCGGATCCCCCCGGCCTTTTCGAGCACCCATTCGTCGATGTCGGCGCTCTTGGCCTCCTCGCGCTTTTTGAGAAAGATTTCGTGTCCGTCGCCCGCGGCCTCCTGCTTGGGGATTTCGTGCGAATACGCGTCGGAGAAATACTGGCTGACCAAGGCGTCGCGCGGATCACGGAACATGAAGATCTTCAGCGCGTCGCGATAGAGGTCGGTTTTCGCCAGCTCGTCGGGAAACGAGCGAAAGCCCGAATAGAGATTCCCGGGCGCGATCAGGTCGCTCAGGTCTAAGGGCGCCCAATTGGCGACGGTGAAGCCGTTGCGAAAGAACGTGCCCGGGATATCGACGATATTGGCGTGGTTGCGATGCGCCAGGAAATTGATGATCTTGTGCAGCATCGTGCTGCCCGACTTGCGCACCCCGAGACTGAAAAAGGCCGGCCCGGTACCGCAGAGGCGAACCGAAAAGTCGATCGTCGCAGCGTCGATCTTCACGGGAATGACGGATGTCGGCGGCGCATCGACATCCCTCCTGGCATGAGATTTCCTGACCGGCCCGGGCCGTTCGTCCGGCGTCGCACCGCCCTGCACCTGATCAGCAGCCGTCATCATCACCCCGTTCGTCGCGGGCGCACGCCCTTGCCCGCAGCCCGTAACCTATAAACTGCACCATTCAAGGTATCGGGCGGTCAGGCTGGCGGGGCCGCCTCGGCCACTTCGGCCTTCTTCTTGCGGCCTTTCACCCCGCCCTTCTCGTTCGCCCCGTCCTTCTCAGTCGCCGGCAGTGCGGCCGAAAGGCCCCTCAAGGTGCGCGCCGCCTGATTGACGCTTCCCCCGCGCTTGTCGTCCTTGAGCGATGCGGACATCGCGTCGGTCGAGGTGGCGATATCGGTCAGGACGTTCCGACCGGCGTCGGTCAGGGACAAACCGACCGCCTTCTTGCCTTCTTCGGGCGTGTCCTTCGCAACCAGCTCGAGCGCCAGTAGCTTTTTCGTCGCCAGGCGAACCAGCTGGCGCGAAAAACCGAGCTTGCGCGCGAGCTGCGACGGCCGTGCCGAACCGTCTTCCTGCGACAGCATCTCGAGCATCGCCCATTGCGATAACGAGAGCGCGGACGTCTTGGTCTTCAGCGTCGCCTCGAATCCGGCGGCGACACGCGACACGAGGAAAAGCAGCTCGCGGACCGTGACGTCGGCTTTGGCTTGTCCCGCTTCGCGCTTGGGCGTGGCGCCGTCGGCGGCGCGTTTCGGCGCCGATGCCGAGCGGGCGTTGCGGCGATCGTTGGTGGTTGCTTCATCGGGCATAGTTCATCTCCATCAATGTTGCGCCGTACCTACACGCCGCAGACATCTTTGTAAACAAAATTTACAAATCCTTTGCTTGCCCAGGCGTTTTGCGTCCGCGACCTCCGACCTTCCGGCGCTTCGACCGGCGAAGCCGCATCTCCTTTCTTTCAGCCGGGCTGCGACGCTGGACGCCCGCACCGCCGTCGGCGACATCTGCTTGCCCTTTCGTTCGCGTCAAGACCGCAACCAGCGCGGACATCGCGACTTCAAGTACCCTCTCGGTACTTGGGGCTGCGGTCGCTTCTTCGGAATAGCTTGAGAAATCTTCGGAAAACAGCGTGGTCCGCTCCGGAAACCACGCCGCGCGGATTCGCTCGTTTGACTCCCGCATGGTTTCGTAAAATGCGATCGCGTCGGCGCGGGCCGGCTTCAGGCCCTTGCCCCTGAATTCTTGACCTAGGCGTTTGATTATGAACCCGTGTCCCGCGGCCTCCATGAAGGAGTCGGTGAAGCCGGCGTCGCGCACCCGGGCGGCAAGGTCGGCGAGGAAGATTTGAGCCTCGGGAAGAAGTGAGGGATTGCGATCGAGCGGCGCGTCGCCTGTGGCGACCAGCGGCAGACCCGCCGCCTGCGCGAAATCGCGGACGACGTCGCCCTGCGGCATTACCTCGCGGTCGAAGATTCGCGGCTTGAGCGCGTCTCTGCCGAACGCCTTGGCCCACGGCTCAAGGATTTTCTCATAGTCGAGCGGCTCCGCAAGCGGACTCGCCCGCTTGCTTCCCCGCCGCAACGCCGTCGAATAGCGCGACAGCGACAATTCGTCCTGACGCCGGAGATAGACGATGATGGTGTAATCGTCGAAAAACTCGCCAAGCAGCGACTTGAACGCCGCGAGTTCGGCCTCGCTCTTCAACTGCTGACCGATCATTTCGCCGGAGAATACGACGGCGTCGATCGAATCCGGCAGGTTCGCGATCTCGTCGCGCAATCCGTTCAGCCGCTTCGCGTCGGATTCGGCAATCTCGTTACCGCTCGCGATCGCTTGCGCGATATTGGATAAACGCGACATATTGAGCGCCCCGAAGCTTGTCGGCACGAGAAAGCCCGCCTCCTTCAGCGGCCCCTTAGCCTTTCCGAGCCAGAACTGGATTGAACTTGAACCGGTCTTCATCGGGCCGATGTGGACGATCGCTTTAAGAGGCATGACGAAAAGAATACTCCGACAGACGGCCAAAAGAAGGGCAGGCCGGCATATCGGGAACGAACCGGCAAATTCCTCATAAATGTTCGCGGCTCCAGCGCAACCGCCGCGCGCGGCCTCCCGCGAGACGGAGGCGTAACACGCGGTTGCGCGCGCGCCGCATAGGCGGCACGATGATGCGGTCGGGGATGCGGTCGGGGAGCGAGTCGATCATGGCCGAGATGGACTGGGATGCTCATGCCGAGGTTCAGTGCCGCGATGACGGCGGGTCTGACCTCTATTATGATTTCAAGACGTTGAAGACCGGGTCGTTCGCCGACATGATCCGTTGGGTGCTGGCGTTGCCGAGCGTGGAGCGCGCCCGCGTCATCATCGACGCGCGCGGCATCGGGTCGCACAATATCCACGACATCACCCTCTTGTCGCAGCGGGACGATTTTCCGACGGGGTAAGCCGCGGCGCACTGGCCGAATCGCTTGCGGCTTCGCATAGTCGATCGATGGCGCATTCCGGTTTCGTCCCCTTACGCATTTTCTCATCGTACACGATGCTCGACGGCGCGATCGAGCCGAAGGATATCGCCAAGCACGCCAAAGGCCTCGGCTTCCCCGCCGCCGCGCTGACCGATCGCAACGGGCTCTACGCGGCGATGGCGTTTTCGGACGCGGCGATCGCGGCGGGGGTGCAGCCGATCATCGGCGCGATGCTGGGCATCGCGCGGCCCGATCTGCCCGAGGGCGTGACCGTCCCGATCGACTGGATCGCGCTCTACGCGCAGGACATGCGCGGTTACGACAATCTCTGCGCGCTCGTCAGCCGCGCGCATCTCGATCGCCCGCTCGAACAGGTGCCGCACGTCGATTTCGCCGCGCTCGAAGGCCGCACCGACGGCCTGATAGCATTGACCGCCGGAGCCGAAGGCGGGCTCGCGCGGCTGTTCGCCGAGGACCAGCCCGACGGCGCTTTCGCCTACGCCGACCGCCTCGAGGAGCTGTTCCCCGACCGACTCTACGTGGAGGTGTGCCGCCGTCTCGACGCGGTCGAGGGCGCCGCCGAGCCGCATCTGCTCGATCTCGCCTATGCGCGAAACCTGCCGCTCGTCGCGACCAACCCCTGCTGCTACGCCGAGCAGGCGTTCGGCGACGCGCACGACGCGATGCTGTGCATCGCCAGCTCGAGCTACGTCGCCAGCGACGACCGCGTGAAGAGTTCGCCCGACGCGTGGATGAAACCCGCCGCCGAGATGCGCGCGCTGTTCGCGGATTTGCCCGAGGCGATCGCGAATACGATGGTCGTCGCGCAGCGCTGCGCGGTCGCCGCGCCGAAGCGCAAGCCGATCCTGCCGAGTCTCGCGGGCGACCGCGAGGGCGAGTCCGAGATGCTGCGGCGTGATGCGCGGGCGGGTCTGGAGGCGCGGCTCGACCGGATCGAGGAACTCGGCCACGCGGGCGAGGGGGGGTGGCGCGAAGAGTACCGCGCCCGCCTGGAATTCGAACTCGGCGTCATCATCCAGATGGGCTTCCCCGGCTATTTCCTGATCGTCGCGGACTTCATCAAATGGGCCAAGGACCACGACATCCCGGTCGGCCCCGGCCGCGGCTCGGGCGCGGGGTCGGTCGTCGCCTGGTCGCTGACGATCACCGATCTCGATCCGATCAAACTGGGCCTGCTATTCGAACGCTTTCTCAATCCCGAGCGCGTGTCGATGCCCGATTTCGATATCGATTTCTGCGAAACCCGCCGCGGCGAGGTGATCCGTTACGTCCAGCAGAAATATGGCCGCGACCAAGTCGCGCAGATCATCACGTTCGGGAAGTTGAAGGCCCGCGCCGTCCTCAAGGACACCGGCCGCGTCCTCCAGATGAGCTACGGCCAGGTCGATCGCCTCGCCAAGCTCGTCCCCAACCACCCGGTCGATCCCTGGACGCTCGAACGCGCGATCAACGGCGTCGGCGAGCTCCACAAGGAATATACCAACGACAACGACGTCCGCCGGCTGCTCGATCTGGCGATGCAGCTGGAGGGGCTGCCGCGCCACGCCTCCACCCATGCCGCGGGTGTAGTCATCGGCGATCGCCCGCTCGCCGAACTCGTCCCGCTCTACCGCGATCCGCGCTCGGACATGCCCGTCACCCAATTCGACATGAAATATGTCGAGGGCGCAGGCCTCGTGAAGTTCGATTTCCTCGGCCTGAAGACTTTGTCGGTGCTGAAACGCGCGATCTCGATGCTCGCCGCGCGCGGCGTGCATATCGATCTCGACGCGCTGACCTGGGACGACGAGGCGACCTACAAGCTCATCCAGAGCGGCAACACGATCGGCGTGTTCCAGATCGAATCCGAAGGCATGCGCCGCACGTTGACCGCGGTGCGCCCGACCGTCTTCGAGGACATCATCGCGCTCAACGCGCTGTATCGCCCCGGTCCGATGGACAATATCCCGATGTTCGGCCGTCGCAAGAACGGCGACGAACCGATTGAATACCCGCACCCTTTGCTCGAATCGATCCTGAAGGAGACCTATGGGGTCTTCGTCTATCAGGAACAGGTGATGCAGGCCGCGCAGGTGCTCGCGGGGTTCAGCCTCGGCGGCGCCGATTTGCTGCGCCGCGCGATGGGCAAGAAGGTGAAGGCGGAGATGGACGCGCAGCGCGCCGGCTTCGTCGAGGGCTGCGCGAGCGTGAACGGCATCCGCGAGCGCGAGGCGAACGCGCTGTTCGACCTGATCGACAAATTCGCGGGCTATGGCTTCAACAAGAGCCACTCCGCCGCCTACGCGCTGCTGACCTATCAGACCGCCTGGCTGAAAACGCACTACCCGCACGAATTCTTCGCCGCCTCGATGGCGTACGACATCCACCAGACCGACAAGCTCGCGATCTTCGCGGACGACATGCGGCGGATGGGGGTGGCCTGCCTCCCGCCCGATATCAACAAGAGCGGCGCCGATTTCGAGGTCGAGGATACCGACGACGGATTAGCCGTCCGCTACGCGCTCGCCGCGCTGAAATCGGTCGGCGAGGGCGCGATGGACAAGCTCGTCGTTGAGCGCGACGCGAACGGCGATTTCACCGGCATCGACGACCTCGCGCACCGCGTCGATCCGCGCCTCGTCAACAAGCGCCAGCTCGAAACGCTCGCCGCCGCGGGAGCATTCGACACCCTCGACACCAACCGCGCGGGCATTTTCGCGGTCGCCGAGACGATCCTCGCGGTCGCGGCGCGGACGCATGACGCCAGGACGAGCGGGCAGGGCGGCCTGTTCGGCGAGGCGAGCGGCGCAGGTGACGCGATCAAGCTGCCGCGATCCGCGCATTGGTCGATGGCGCAGCGGATGGAGCAGGAAAAGGAGGCGTTCGGCTTCTATTTCTCGGCGCACCCGGTCGATCGCCACGCGCATCTCGCGCGGATGCACGGCGCGCGTGCCTTTGCGGCGCTCGCCGACCTGACGATTCCCGACGACGGGACGCGCGCGGGCGCGACGATGGCGGTGCTCGTCGAGGACGCGCGCTGGCGGACGTCGGCGCGGGGCAATCGCTATCTGATGGCGACGCTCAGCGACGCGACCGGGCAGTTCGTCGCGACCTGTTTCGACGACATGGTCTCGAAGGATCTCGAGGAAGCGGCGCGCGCCGGCGGCTGCGGCCTCGCCACCGTCGAACTCGATCGCCGTCCCGGCGAGGAGACCCCGCGTGTCACCGTCCGCCGCATCCAGCCGTTCGAATCGCTCGCCTCGACCGCGCGCTTCGTCGTCGAGGTCGCGATCGACGATGCCGCCGCGATCGCTCCGCTCGGCGCGCTGCTGGCGGAACACCGCGGCGCGCGCGGCGAAGTGCGGCTGAAGGCGCCGTTGCCCGGGGGTGGCGCGGTGACGTTGCTGCTCGGGCGCGATTTCCTCCTCGACGGCGAACTCGTCGCGCGGATCGAGGCGGTCGCGGGGGTGACGCGAGTGGACTTGAAGACATCCGAGGCGCGGCTGGCGCTGGTGGGGTAGTGTCGAATCGGTTACCGCCGTCACATCGGTCTCGTCTAATGATGTACTCCTCGAATAAGGAGTCCGTCATCCCGGGCTTGACCCGGGATCCAGGGTCACAAGCGATACCGTCCTTGGCTCTGGATGCCGGATCAAGTCCGGCATGACGACTGAGGCCTCAGAACAACTCCCCCTGATCTCCCCGCGGCTTGCGGAACAGATCGCACCGAAGCCGCATCTTCTCCGAATTCCGCTCGATCCCATGCTTCTTCCGCGCGATCAGGAACCGCAACCGCAGCAACTCCGCCCATGGCCCTTGCCCGCGCATCCGCGTCCCGAAATTCGGGTCGTTGTCCTTCCCCCCACGCAAGCTCTGGATCGTCGCCATCACCTTGCCCGCGCGCTCGGGAAAATGTTCGTCGAGCCACGCGCGGAACAGCGGCGCGACCTCCCACGGCAGCCGGACCGGGATGAACGAAACCCCGATCGCTCCGCTCTCCGCCGCGCGCGCGACGATCGCCTCGACCTCGCCGTCGGTGATCGCGGGGATCACCGGCGCCATGTTGACGAACACCGGCACGCCTGCGTCGGCGAGCCGCCGCACCGCGGTCAGCCGTCGCTCGGGGTGCGGCGCGCGCGGCTCGATCGTCATCGCGATCCTCGGGTCAAGCGACGTCACCGAAATCGCCACCCCGACCAGCCCCTTCGCCGCCATCGGCGCCAGCAGGTCGAGATCGCGGACGACGCGGTCGGACTTGGTGGTGATGACGAGCGGATGATCGCACTCCGCCAGAACCTCGATCACCCCGCGCGTGATCCGCCATTCGCGCTCGATCGGCTGATACGGATCGGTGTTCGTCCCCATCGCGATCGGCGCGCAGACGTAGGACGGCTTGGCCAACTCCGCCCGGAGCAGCGCCGCCGCACCGGGTTTGGCGAACAGCTTCGTCTCGAAATCGAGCCCCGGCGACAGATCGTGGAAGGCATGCGTCGGCCGCGCGAAGCAATAGATGCAGCCATGCTCGCAACCGCGATACGGGTTGATTGAGCGGTCGAACGGCAGGTCGGGCGATGTGTTGCGGCTGATGATCGTCTTCGGCCGCTCGACCGTCACGGTCGTCCGCACCGGCAGAGGCGCGCCGTCGAGCGCCTCGCGCTCGTCGAGCCAATCCCCGTCCGCCTCGGTCTGCGGCAGGTTGAAGCGCGTACTCTCGGAATTGAGCGTCGCGCCGCGAATCGGACGAGCCTTAGCCATGTCGCAAGATTACGCCCTTACTGGGAACATAACAAGAACCTTGATGTTGGTAGGGTTCTAGTCTCGACTCGTGCTCCTGCGAAAGCAGGAGCGCTGGACCACGGGCGATATGCCCGCCACCCAAGGCTCCTGCCTTCGCAGGAGCACACAGCCAATTTGACGTTGCCGTTGGTTTAACGCTTCATCGACCAGTTTAGCGCATGATCCGCAACGCGTTAGGCGAGGGGAGCAATGGCGACGCGGGCGGGGCAGTATAATCGGGCCGAACCCGCGCTCGTCGAGCAACGCGCCGCGCCGCGACTGCGCCTCAGCGTCGTCCGCGCCACCGCGCGCCGCCACGGCAACACCGCAAGCGACGCGACGCTTCACGATCTGTCGATCTACGGCTGCAAGGTCGCGCTTGCCGGCGATCAGCCCGTGGGAGAGCGGCTATGGCTGCGCTTCGACGGGGGCATGCCGATCGCCGCGACCGTGATATGGAGCGCCGACGGCTTCGCGGGATGCCGCTTCGACACGCCGATCGACCGCAAGCTGATGCGCAGTCTCACGATCGGGCGCGGTTAGCGCTCCATCAGTCGCGGCATCAGTTCGACGAAATTGCAGGGCCGGTGTCGGCTGTCGAGCTGGTCCTTGAGAATGCCGCCCCACGCATCCTTCACCGCGCCGGTCGATCCGGGAAGCGCGAACACATAGGTGCCGCGCGCCACGCAGGCGCAGGCGCGGCTCTGGACGGTCGAGGTGCCGATCGTCGCATAGCTCAGCCAGCGGAACAATTCGCCGAAACCGGGGATCATCTTGTCGGCGACGCGCTCGACCGCCTCGGGAGTCACGTCGCGCCCGGTGACGCCGGTACCGCCGGTGGTGATGATGCAATCGACTTGCGGGTTATCGATCCAGCGGTGGAGTTGCGCGACGATCGCGTCGGCATCGTCCTTCAGGATCGCGCGGTCGGCGAGCACATGCCCCGCCTCGCTCAGCCGCGCGACGAGCATGTCGCCCGAACGATCCTCGGCAAGCCCGCGCGTATCGGACACGGTGAGGACCGCGATGCGGACGGGGTTGAAGGGCAGGGCGTCGTCGATCGGCATGCAAGAACCCTATACCGCACCACCGCGCTCCGAAACCGCTCGTTTCGAGCGGTATCGAGAAACGATGGCGGGAAGCCGCCCGTGACGGCGAGACATCGGCTCCCTTGACCGAACACGCTTGGGACGCAAAAGCACGCGGACGAACGCCCGCGTTTTCGCGGGTTTGGGAGGAACCTGACGCTGGACACATTTTACAGCGGGGGTCGCCGCGCAAGGCGACGACGAGAAATTGCGGTCCATATTGGACGAAGTGTGTCGGATTACGGGCATGGGCTTTGCGGCGATCGCCCGCGTCACCGAAGATCGCTGGGTCGCCTGCCAGGTGCTCGACAAGATCGAATTCGATCTCGATCCCGGCGACGAACTCGAAATCCAGACGACGATCTGCAACGACATACGGCAATCCGGCGCCGCGATCGTGATCGACGACGTCTCGCAGAATTTCGAATGGCGGACTCATCCCACACCCGTGATCTACGGTTTCCAGAGCTTCGGGTCGTTTCCGATCGTGCTTGAAGACGGCAGCTTTTATTGGACGCTCTGCGCGATCGATCCCAGACCGCATCGGCTCGACACGAGGGCAATCGTCACGGCCTTGGAAAGTTTCGCGAACGCCGCGGCCGCGATCTTGTCTCGATAGACCGGGCGTCCACGTGAATCCGGTCGATCGTCGCCGAGCGCGCGACGTCTAATCGGCTCGCCCGACCGGCACCGTCGCGTTCACCGCCACCGCGCTCGCCGGTGCCCTCGCGTTCATCCGGATCGCGCTTGCCCCCGGCAGGCCGGGGAAGCGCGGCCACATGCCTTGCGCCAGCGCGGCGCGGCTCGGCAGCGCGGTCTTGCCGCCCTGCGCTTCGTACATCCAGTAGTTGCGCAGCACCGTCACGACATAGCCGCGCGTCTCCCAATACGGGATGCTCTCGATATAGAGCAGGGGATCGCCGCCGTCTCGGACCAGCACATTCCAGTCTTGCACCGGTTTCGGCCCGGCATTGTACGCCGCGATCACCTTGGGGAGCAGCCCACCGGTCAGCCCCATGTCACGCAAGCGTTCGAGATGGCGCTGGCCGATGTCCATGTTGGTCGACGGCTTGGTCAGCGCGGTCTTGTCGAGCGTCACGCCCTTTTCGCGCGCGAAATCGGTCGCGGCGGCGGGCATGATCTGCATCAGGCCATAGGCGCCCGCGGGCGAAACCACAGTGTTGCGGAAACCGCTCTCCTGAAGCGTGTGCGCGTAGACCAGCGCTTTCTCGACGCGCCAGCCGCTGTCGGGGGTCCAGTTCGGGGTCGGATACCGCGCCTCGGCGGTCGCGGTGACGCCTTGCGGGCAATTGTGCGCGAGCCAGACGACGCTCGCGGGCAAGTCCATCGTCCCGGTCAGCCGGACGAGGCTCGCGAATTCGTTCGAACTGCCGATCCGCGCCTGCTGGCGGATGACGGTGTCGGCATCGTCGGCGTCACCGATCTCGACCAGCGCGGCGGCGACGCGGACGTTGGGGCGCTTCTCCAGCGCCGTCCAGTCGCTCGTCACCTTCTCCATCGCGGGCCTGGCGGGTTTCATCCCGAGCGCCTGGCGCGCGAGCTGGCCGTAGAACGTCTCCTGATATTGCGCCGCGTTCTTCAACCGCGCCTCGACCTTGTCGGGGCGACCGCACATCATGTCCGACCGGCTTGTCCAATAGAGCGCGGCCGAGCGCAGATCGGTATCGGGCGCGCGCGCCGCGACGCCTTCGAAGCCGGTGTCCGCGGCGGTGCAATCACCCTGCCGCCACGCCGACAGCGCCGACGTCCAGCGACCCTGAATCGCCCAGTCGCCGCTGCCGTTCGCCGCCTTGTCGCCCATCCGCCGCGCGTCGGTATCGAGCCCTTGCAGGAAATAGACCCACGACACCCGCGCCTGCCATTCGGTCTGCGCGTCGGACGACAGCCCGCCGGTCGAATCGAGCAACGATTCCGCCTCGCGCCCCATGTCGCTCTTCACGAAGGGCTGCATCTTGTTCGAGAGGTCGGCTGCGACCTGATCGCTGCGCGTCGCCTTCGCGCGGACACGAATGGGCGCGCCGTCCTGCCAGATCAGTCGCTGCTGGACGGGGAGGGGGGGCAGATCGGTCGCGCCGCGCGCCGTCGCGAGCCGCGCGAGATCGGCGGCCTGCGGCAATTCGGGCGCTTCGGTCAGCAATTTGACGAGCGGCTCCATCTCGACCCGCGGCGAGCCCTTGGCGGTATAGAGTTGCGCCCGCGCGAAGGCGTGGAGCGGCCCCGGCGCCATCGCGTCGAGCCCGATCTGCGCATCCTGCCAGCGGCTCTCGCGGATCGCGGCGAAGACCGCGCGATACGCGCTGCGCTGTTCGGGGGTAAGCTGGGCGGGGACGCCGACCTGGGGTTTGGTTTCGGCGGTCGCGACGGCGGGCATCAGCACCAACAGCGCAGCCGCTGCGATTACGCTGCGACCTATCGTCCCGTACTCCTGCGAAAGCAGGAGCCCTGCGCCAAAAACGCTTTGCCTGCGCCCCAGCGCTCCTGCTTTCGCAGGAGCACGATCGTTTGATTTCGGGGGCCAGGCGCGTGTCACTTCATTCCCCCGATCAACATCTGCAAGTCCTTCCACGCCTCGGCCTTGGCGGCGGGCTTCTCCAGCAGGAACCTGGGATGAAAGCTCGCCACGACGTCGGTCGTTTTTCCGCCACTGTGGTTAAGGGGGTGTAAACCGCCACGCGCCTTGGCCAATTCGGTCCCTAGGATCGCACGGCTCGCCGCATTGCCCATCACCAGCAGCCGTTTCGGCGCCGCCAGCGCGAGATGATGCCGCGCGATTTCGGAGAGCCGCGCCTCGGTCTCACGCGGCATCCGCCCCGCGGTCGGCCGCGCCGCGCAGACCGACGCGAGATGCACGTCGTCGCGCGACCGCCCGATCGCCGCCAGCATCCGGTCGAACAGTCGCCCGGCCGGGCCCGACATCATAGCGTCGCGATCGTCGCGCTCGGGGCAATCGACCAGCACCATCAGGTCGGCGGTCGCCGGCCCCGATGCCGCGATCATCGCCGCGCCCCATTCGACCTCGGGAACCGTCGTCCCGGTCCGCCAGGCGATAAAGGCATCGAGCGTCGTCGGTAGCGCCTCTACGACAGGAGTGCCGACCGGCACTGCGCCGCGCGAAACCGCGGGCTCCGGAGCCGCCGCCAGCCAGTCGCGCGGCAGATCGTCGACCAGCACATCGACGCCGGCATCGCGCCACCATTCGAGCGCGCTCGCCGCCGCCTTCGTCCAATCGAGATTCTGGTCCGCCCCCATCGCGGCGCATAGGCTACCCGGTTGACGCCGCGGTCAATTCACACAACAGCCGATCAGGACAAGACGTTGCCCGCACGCGCCCGGACGCGGGTTTCACGGAGACGATGATGAGCGACCGCGAATCGATGCCCTACGACGTGGTGATCGTCGGCGCGGGTCCCGCCGGCCTCTCCGCCGCGATCCGCCTGAAACAGCTCGCCGCCGAGAAGGAGGCCGAACTCACCGTCTGCATCCTAGAAAAGGGTTCCGAAGTCGGCGCGCACATCATGTCGGGCGCGGTGGTCGATCCGAAAGCGCTCGACGAATTGCTCCCCGACTGGCGCGACGAGGGCTGCCCGCTCGCCGAAGTGCCGGTGACCGACAACCAGCATTGGGTGCTGTCCAGATCGGGCAAGTTCAACCTGCCGCATCTCCTCACCCCTTCATTCCTCCACAACAAGGGCACCTACACCGGCAGCCTCGGCAACCTCTGCCGCTGGCTCGCGGGCAAGGCCGAGGAAATGGGTGTCGAGATATTCCCCGGCTTCGCGGCAGCCGAAATCCTGTTCGACGAGGACGGATCGGTGAAGGGCGTCGCGACCGGCGACATGGGCGTCGCGCGCGACGGCGAGCACAAGCCCGACTACCAGCCCGGCCTCGAACTCCACGCCAAATATACCTTCTTTTCCGAAGGCTGCCGCGGACATCTATCGAAGCAACTCATCCGTAATTTCGATCTCGCCAACAACAGCCAGCCGCAAGTCTACGGCCTAGGCGTCAAGGAATTGTGGGACATCGACTCCGCGCTTCACGTCCCCGGCCGCGTCATCCACACGCAAGGCTGGCCGCTCAGCGAGACCGAGGGTTCGAACGGCGGCGGCTGGATCTATCATCAGGCGGGCGGGCAGGTGTCGATCGGCTTCGTCACCTGGCTCAGCTACACCAACCCCTATCTTTCGCCGTTCCAGGAAATGCAGCGCTGGAAGACCCACCCCGAGATCGCCGCGATCCTAAAAGGCGCGAAACGCGTCAGCTACGGCGCGCGCGCGATCAGTGACGGCGGCTTGCAGTCGATCCCGAAGCTCGTCTTTCCCGGCGGCGCGTTGATCGGCGACAGCGCGGGGTTCCTAAACGTCCCCCGCATCAAGGGCACCCACACTGCTATGAAGAGCGGGATGATGGCCGCCGAGGCCGCCGCCGACGCGATCTTGTCGCAACGCCAGCACGACGAGCTCTCGGCGTATCCTACCGCGTTCGCCAGGAGCTGGATCGCGAAGGAACTCGGCGTCGTCCGCAACGCGCTGCCGCTGATGGTAAAATTCGGCGACCTGATCGGCTCGGGGCTCGCCGGTGTGACGATGTGGCTCGAACATCTTGGGCTGAAGATGCCCTTCACGATGAAGCACCACGCCAACCACGAAAGCTTGTGGCGCAAGGATATGGTAAAGCCGATCGCCTATCCCAAGCCCGACGGCGTGCTGACCTTCGACCGCTTGTCCTCGGTGTTCCTGTCGAACACCAACCACGAGGAGGATCAACCGGTCCATCTGACGCTGAAGGACCCCGACGTCCCGGTCGAGTACGACCTGCCGATGTACGACGAGCCCGCCCAGCGTTACTGCCCCGCGGGCGTCTACGAGATCGTCGGCGAGGACGTCGGCGACCCCAAGTTCGTAATCAACGCGCAAAATTGCGTCCACTGCAAGACCTGCGACATCAAGGATCCGACGCAGAACATCAACTGGGTGGTGCCTGAAGGTGGGGGCGGTCCCAACTACCCCAACATGTGCCGCGTGCCGATCCTCCCCGCTCGCGGGGAGGGGGACCAGCCGCAGGCTGGTGGAGGGGGCTTTCCACGATCGCTGCGCTTCGAGGAGAACCCCCTCCACCGTTCGCTGCGCGAACGGTCCCCCTCCCC
>JBBSTE010000019.1:0-51401 GCA_038236185.1 Sphingomonadales bacterium
GCTTCCCATGGCTCTTGGGAAAATACCGCTCAAGCCGCGCCATCTGCTCGTCCGTCAGCCAGTAAAGGTTGCTCATGCCCAGTCTCCTCACGGAGCCTGAATCAGATCATGCCGCTCGGATCAATGGGTCCTGACCCTAGCAAGATGGGAAGCAGCATGAAGGCTGAAGGGGACAGCCCCAACCCGATTTTTGCGGCAAGAAGGCGTCGCTCGACCCCAATGCTTCGGCAAACGCGAAGCGAGCACACCGCCTTGGCTGAGCCTGATGACGGGCCTAACGAAAAATACCTGCCGCGAGCGGTCGATCAGGTTGGACGAGTCACCTATGGTCAAGATTGGCGCGCTGTGGCTCTTGATGATCCTGAACCAACCCCGATCGCGTGTTGGGATGACGATATAGACATCGGGGCGGCGGAGGAGGTCGCCGAGGTACTCCGCGCCTCGTTTCCAGATCAAGTGCCGGCAACCGATTCGTCGAAAGATGGGTGGTCATTTGATGTCGATTGGGCCTGTGAGAAAGCTTTATGGCAAATGGCTGCGGACGAGCGCCTCGCCGCTCGCCAGACCTGGATACGTCGCCGCGGCCACGTCACCCGAGCTCGTGAGCTGCTCCTTACAGATTTTAGAAGCGGCGTGATCAACACCTTCGTTCGACATGTCGATGGTGGGCCGTTTGAGCCTATACCGCCCTCAGATTGGAATTTCGAGGGACACGCGGCACGGTTCGAGTGTGGACGAATGGATCCCGCAGCACCGTTCATGCTCCACGCTGATCCCGATGAGCTCAGTCACTATCTCTTTGTAGATCGCCTCCAGCTTGAACGCCGATTCGCTTTGGAGGCGGATGAAGATTGCGAGAGGCCACAGCTAGACGACCTTTGGCCACGCCTCTCCCCATTGATGCAAATCGCTTTGCTCGCAGCGAACGAAATCCGGAAATCTGGCGTGCAGCCCCATGCGAGGGGGTTGACAGATCGGTTGATGGCAATGGCTGAGCGACGCGGTGTCGAACTGAAGCCAACTTTGGCAGGGTCAATGAAGACCATAATCAGGTCGGAAGAGGCAAGATTAGGTCTCAAGCAAAAAAAATGATTCGGGGGCCTGATTAGGCAAGGCTCTCACCCTGGATACCTTTTGTTTTCAATGCAATATCCCATCGTCCAACGAGGGTGTGACCCCGGGGTCGACGCGTATGGCTTCACGTTCCGCCCGGTTTTCATACTGGCCATTCGCGCGAACGAGACCTGTTCCTCAAACGAAGGAACGGCCCAATGAATGATACTGAATGCGGCGACCATGTCTTCACGACGCGGGAAGCAGCGGCCTACTGCAAGCTAAGCGCCTCCACATTCGAGAAGCTGAGAGTCCGCGGAACCGGCCCGACATATCGGCAGCCAACCAGACGAGTGGTGTATCGGCAAAGCGATCTCGACAAGTGGCTCGACGCGAGTTGCCGCGCGTCCACCTCTGAAGATTGAGTAAGTCGCCCAGTTAATAATTGCATCTCACAGGTGCCCAGACCATATTTAGGAGGTTATTATGTACGATACTTGCTTTTCTCGATTAATCGAGGAGATATCGGAAATCGATTACTGTTTCTCGGACGCGTGTGACTTTACGCGTGAAATCAGTGAACCTATTGCAGTCGGAGAGCGCACCCTTACAACGATATCGATTGTCGTATCGGCCATTTTTAGCCGGTCTAACTGGTACGATAAATCCGAGCCTCTTCCCGCGGGTTGTGATCCAGTCCACGCCCCTCTCGATTTCACGACGTTCGCTGTTGAAGCAATCGCGGCTGCTGAGCGAGTCTCTAAGCGCAAGCTCTACACCAATGCACATGGCTACCTCACAATTGCGAATCGCTTTTATCGCGCGCTGCTTTTGAAGGGTCTTGTGCGCCTCGATTATGCCAGCGGCACGCTGACGCAGGATACGCGTTGAACTAGCGCCTAGCGATGAGCAGACTGTTCACTTGTTGCATAAGCATGAGCAATCACTAAGTGGGCGCTGGATCAGTCCGGCGCCCATTTTTGCGTCTTGATGGTGCCGCCGCGCTGGCATGCTCGACAAAGCCCTCAGATCGAAACGTCAGCCGCGGTCAGCAGGACCGGTGGCTCGCTGCCGAGTCGGCTGACGAACACCCGCCGCGCGATCCGATGGATGTCCGCTTCGAACTCTAAGTACGTCTCGATCGCTGACTCACTATTGATACCCTCGAGTTCGGGGTTGAGCAGTTCGATCAGCGCCTCGCTCGTGATCAGGAACTCGACGATGCCGAGATTCGTATGGCCGAGAAAAAGAATGCCTTCGCGCTCCGCAAGCCACTCGTACTCGCCAAGTTCGAAGCGGACGCTAGTGGATGTCATGGCTCGGTCCTCATTTGGGCCTCTGCGCGAGCTATGTTGCAGCGCGACAATCAGGATGCGAGCGTCGCGACAATCAAGATGAGAATCGCGGGGGGATGCGGCGGCGCAGGGCGTAGCCCGTAGCCGACGCAGCCCCTCGCGATGGCGCGTTCCTGATGGGGCGCAAGCTACGGCGTGCCGAGGTAATCGGCTTCTTCACCGATCTTCCAGCTTGCCTCGTCGGCATGGAGGCATGTGCATCGGCGCATCATTGGGCCCGGGAGCTGATGGCGTTGGGGCATGAGGTCCGGCTGATGCCACCCGCCTATGTGAAGCCATACGTGAAGCGCTGGAAGACCGACGCCGCCGACGCCGAGGCGATCTGCGAGGCGGTGACGCGTCCGACGATGCGGTTCGTCGCGGTGAAAAGCGTCGAGCAGCAGGCGGTATTGATGCTCCACAAAAGCCGCGACCTGATGGTTCGGCAGCGAACCATGTTGATTAACGCATTGCGGGGGCACCTGGCCGAGTACGGCATCGTGACAGGCGTGGGTGCTGGCGGGGTGACTGCGATGCTCAAGGGGCTGCACGAACAACAGGACAAGCTGCCTGTTCACGCTCGGTCCGCTCTGCACGGCCTCGCTGCGCAGCTGAGGGCGCTCGCCAGCGAGATCGACAGGCTCGAGGCACAGATCCTTGCATGGCATCGAGCCGACGAGACAAGTCGTCGGCTCGCCACGATCCCCGGCATTGGCCCGATCACCGCGTCCGCTATATCAGCGGCGGTGCCGGATGCGTCGCTGTTCCGATCCGGGCGGCAGTTTGCGGCGTGGCTCGGGCTTACCCCTCGAGCGAACAGTTCCGGCGGGAAGGAACGGCTGGGCGGGATCACCAAGCAGGGCGACGGCTATTTGCGACGGCTGCTCGTGATCGGTGCGACGGCGGTGATGCGCATGGCGCGCAAAAATGCTGATCGCCAACCTTGGTTGGCGCAGCTCCTCGAGCGCAAACCAGCGAAGATCGCGACGGTCGCGCTCGCCAACAAGACAGCGCGCATCGCCTGGGCGGTAATGTCGCGCAAGGAGGTCTACGCAGCGGACGCTGCGTGACCGTCGTCCGCGCCGCTGGGCAACCCCCGGAGGCAGGATGGCGTAGGAGTAGCTGAGTAGTGATGACGAACCGGTCAGACCGGGGGTCGGCAAAACCCAGGGGGTCACAGCGCTTCGAGCGCGATGACGTGATTAGGGAGCCAGCCTGCGGACTTCATCAGGGCCAGCAGCCATGCGGAGCTGCGCAAACAGGCCGAACACATGGATGCACCCGACCGAAGATCATCGCTGCAAAAAAGCTCTTGCGCCGCAGGGGTCGTCCACACATGACCCCCGCCTTTCATCCAGCGGCGACTAGAGACCGACCGGTGTTTGAGGGTCCCCCGGTTTCTACTCCACTTCGAAGGTGAGTTTCCGGCGTTCAGTCGGTTGCCTTTGCAGCCGCGGCAGCAGCATATTCGATCGGCGTCAGCCAGCCAAGCGATGTGTGAGGTCGGCTCTCGTTGTAGTCGCGCCGCCAGGCCTCGATCTTCTCGCGAGCGTCCTCGAGCGACAGAAACCAGTGCGTGTTCAGGCATTCGTCCCGCAGGCGGCCGTTGAACGATTCCACGAACGCATTGTCCGTCGGTTTGCCGGGTCGGCTGAAGTCGAGCGTGACGCCGTTTTCATACGCCCAGCGGTCGAGTGCCTTCGAGATGAACTCCGGCCCATTGTCCACTCGGATGCTATGTGGGGCCCCGCGCGACAACGCGATCCGCGTCATCGCCTCGACCACCTGCTCGCCTTTGATGCCCTGGTCGACGTCGATCGCCAGCGCCTCCCGGGTGAACGCATCGACCACCGTCAGCGCCCGCAGACGCCGACCGTCGAACAGCGCGTCGGACACGAAGTCCATCGACCACATCTCGTTCGCCGCCAGCGCCGCAGGTTGCCGTTCGCGGTTGGCAGCGCTCACGTTGCGGCGGGGCCGCTTGAGCCGAAGGCTCAGTCCATCGTCTCGGTAAAGCCGGTAAACACGCTTGTGGTTCACGAGCCATCCTTCCCTTCGCAGCAGGATGTAGATCCTGAAATAGCCGTACCGCGTCCGCGTCGCCGCCAGATCGCGGATGCGCAGCATCAGCGGCGCCTGATCCGGGCGATGCGACACGTACCGCACTGACGACCGATCCACGCCGAGCGCCGAGCAACTGCGCCGTTCGCTGACACCATGGGACGCCTGGACGCGCGCGACGATCTCGCGCCGCCGCCCAGGCGTCAGAGCTTTTTTGACAAAACGTCCTGCAGAATATGCTTGTCCAGACTGAGGTCGGCAACCAGCTGCTTGAGCTTGCGGTTCTCCTCCTCGAGCAGCTTCAGCCGCCGCAGCTCGCCGACACCCAGGCCACCGTACACTTTCTTCCAGCGGTAAAAAGTCTGTTCGGAAATACCCATCCGACGGATCACCTCGGCCACCGGTATGCCCGTCTCCGCCTGCTTCAACGCGAACGCGATCTGCTCCTCGCTGTGCCTCGTCTTCTTCATCGTCAGCTCCTTCCTCGTGGGTCGTCACAAGGCCGGAAAACTCTCTCTCAATCCGGATGAAAAAACAGGGGGGACGTCACGACTGCGCCGCCGCGCCGCTCACCACCAGCGTATGACCCCGAACCAGAGCTTTCAGCATCGCCACCCCCCAAATAAGCACGTATTATCGGGGCCTTATCGCGCAAGATACGTGTCGGCAACCGGTATGTGCGGACGCAATCTGAAACTAGCATACCCGCTGATGTCGCATCGACGCTGTCCTACAAGCCTCGACTCATGCTAAGGCGTCGCTGCTCTTTCTAACCGTCGATCCCCATCCTCAGCGCTCTCGGTCTCCCGAGAGGTGCCGCTCGTTGTCGCTTTCCCGGAACCTTCGGAACTTTCGGCCAAGCCACGGCGACGCCAAGGCAGTCCTCCACACTCTCAACATTCGCGCCAGCACCCGCAAAACAGCCGTTCATAGTGTGACCCTCGTGTGACCTTTCAGATCGCCGCGCACTTACCAAAACCGCGTTCCAAGCATTACTTTCGTTACCTTTGGCCCCAGCCCCGCCCCCTCACGCACTCCCGATATCCGTCGCCAGCAACCGCGGATCGACCCCCGCGCTCTCATACGCCCGCGCCCACCGCTCCGCCGCGCCGCAATCGAAGATCAGCCCGGTATCCCCCGCCACGTTGATCCACCCCGGCCGCGTCAGTTCGCCGTCGAGCTGCCCCGCGCCCCACCCGGCATAACCCAAAGCGACGGTCCAGCGGCTCGGCCCGTTCCCCGCCGCGATCGCGCGCAGCACATCGACCGTGCC
Organism: Sphingomonadales bacterium; assembly: GCA_038236185.1. GTDB lineage: Bacteria > Pseudomonadota > Alphaproteobacteria > Sphingomonadales > Sphingomonadaceae > Sphingomonas. The sequence goes on from JBBSTE010000019.1 coordinate 5,722, forward strand.
CGACAGCGACCAGCGCCCGGCGACGTCGGTCGTGTCCTGCCCGCCCCAGTCGGCGCTGTGCAGCACGAAGCCGCGCCGGGTCTCGACCGGGCCACCGAAATGGATCGGGGCGTCGGGCGCGTCGCCGGGCGCGATCTCGAATTGTTCGAGAACGTCGTGGAGGCCCAGCCCCGCGATCGTCGCGCCGATGCCGATGCCGATCGCGCCCTTTTCGTCATGCGCGCAGATCGCGATCACCGCCCGCGCGAACCGCGGATCGGCCATGCCCGGCGTCGCCAGCAAGAATTGTCCGGTGAGAAAGCGCGCCGATTCCATCGCTTGCCTGATAGCCGCGTGTCGCCGCCGCCGTCACGCTTGAAATCTCGCCTTAGCCTTGCGACGTACCGCCTCGAACCGCCCATCCCGGCGGCAGGAGACATTCTCATGACGATCAGCGTCGGCGACAAATTGCCCAGGACCACTCTCGTCAAGGCGACCGAAAACGGCCCCGAGGCGGTCGAGACCGAAAGCTTTTTCGCGGGGCGCAAGGTCGCGTTGTTCGCGGTGCCCGGCGCGTTCACCCCGACCTGCTCGGTCAAGCACCTCCCCGGCTATATCGACAAGAACGCCGATCTGAAGGCGAAGGGCATCGACGAGATCGTCTGCACCTCGGTCAACGATCCGTTCGTGATGGGCGCTTGGGGCAAGTCCACCGGCGCCGACAACGTCACGATGCTCGCCGACGGCAACGGGGAGTTCGCCGAGGCGCTCGGCCTGACGATGGACGGATCGAAGTTCGGCCTCGGCACGCGCAGCCAGCGCTATTCGATGATCGTCAACGATGGCGTGGTCGAGCAATTGAACGTCGAGGCACCCGGCGAATTCAACGTCAGCTCGGCCGAACACCTGCTCGGCAACCTCTGAGGCGGGCGGGCGTTGCTCATGTCGGAACCGTAAGGAGTAGACAAATGACAGAGACCACGCTCGACAAGTCGAAGACCGGTAAACCGGCGACCGAAAAATCTCTCACCGACAAGGCGAAGGATGCCGCCGCGACCGCGCAGAAGAAGGTGAAGAGCGCCGCCTCCACCGCGCGTGACAAGGCCTCGTCGGCCTCCGCCGCAACGATCGATGCGGCGAAGGAGCATCCCTATGCCGCCGCCGGAATCGCGGCGGGAGTCGCCGCCGCAGTCGCGGGCGGGGCCTATGCCGCGACCAAACTCGCCGACAGCGGCGCCAAGACCAAGCCGCGCGCCAAAGCGAAACCGAAGTCCGCCGCGAAGAAGTGAAGGCGCACCCGCTCCGGCCTCATGTGCCGGAGCGGTGTCTTGCCACCGCAACCTGCGCCACCTAACCCTCCGCGATGATCGCAACCGACATCGTCGCCGAGCTCGACCGCCTCTATACCGGGGCCGTCGCCCGCTTGCAGGCGGCGCTGACCGCATACCTGGCGGATGGCGCCACCCCCTCTCGCGACAGTCGCAAGGACGGGTCGTTCGCCTATCCCGAAATCCGCTTGCGCTTCGGCGGCGGCGACGGTCGACCGACCCCGCTTCGCTCGTTCGGCCGTCTCGTCACGCCCGGCGAATATCGGATCAGCGTCACCAAGCCAGCGATCTTCGCGGATTATCTGACCGAGCAATTGACGCTGCTGATCGAGGATTATGACGTCTCGGTCGAGGCGGTCGCGGGACGCCAGGAAATCCCGTTCCCGTACGTCATCGATCCCGGCCACGCGCTGAGCCTCGACGAGGTTTCCGCCGCCGAACTCGCGCGCTGGTTCCCCGCGACCGAGCTCGCCTATATCGGCGACGAGATCGCCGACGGCCTGTGGGCGTCGATCGACTCAACCCGTCCGCTGGCGCTGTTCGATGGCCTCCGCACCGACTTCAGCCTCGCGCGCCTCCGCCACTACACCGGCACCCCGCCGGAGCACGTCCAGCGCTACGTCCTGTTCACCAACTACCACCGCTATGTCGATGAATTCGTCCGCTGGGGCGCCGCACAGGTTGGGGGCGAAAGCCGGTTCACCGCGCTCTCCGGCCCCGGCGGCGTCCTGTTCAAGGCGGGCGACGATCCCGCGATGCTCGACGACAGTTCGTGGCGGCGGCTGCAGATGCCCGCCTATCATCTGATGGCCGACGACCGCACTGGGATCACGCTGGTAAACATCGGCGTCGGCCCGTCGAACGCCAAGACGATCACCGATCACCTCGCGGTGCTGCGCCCCGAGGCATGGATGATGATCGGGCATTGCGGCGGCCTGCGCCCATCGCAGCGGATCGGCGATTACGTCCTCGCGCACGCCTATCTGCGCGACGATCACGTGCTCGACGACATGCTGCCCCCCGAGATTCCGGTCCCTGCAATCGCCGAGATCCAGCAAGCGTTGGCGCGCGCGGCGGAGACGGTTTCGGGTCAATCGGGCGACGAACTCAAGCGCCGCCTGCGCACCGGCACGATCGTCACCACCGACGACCGCAACTGGGAACTCCGCTACAGCCGTTCCGCGTTGCGCTTCTCGCTCAGCCGCGCGGTCGGCATCGACATGGAATCGGCGACGATCGCGGCGCAGGGCTATCGCTTCCGCGTGCCCTACGGCACCTTGCTGTGCGTTTCGGACAAGCCTCTGCACGGCGAGCTGAAACTTCCCGGCCAGGCCAACCGCTTTTACGAACGCGCGATCAGCGAGCATATGCGGATCGGCATCGAAACCTGCGAGGAACTCCGCCGCGAAGGCGCCAAGCTCCACAGCCGCAAACTCCGCGCGTTCAACGAGCCGCCGTTCCGGTAGGATAATTCGCGAGCGTGATGCGTTACGCCTGCGCGCTCACATGAACAGGGAAACGATTATGGCCGACACTCCGGAACCCCCCGCCCCGCCTACCAAGCCCGCGCCGACCCGTCGCCGAGCGCCGCGCAAGGCGACTACCAAATCCGCTCCACCGAAAAATGCTAGCGAGAAGGCTCCCGCGACGACGGCGGCAACTCTGCCGAAGCGCGCCGCGCCGGCCAAGCCACGCTCGACGAACCGCGCGACACCCGCGCCTAAACGCCGTGCCCCCGCCAACCCCGCAGCCGAAACGAGCACCGCGAAGGGCAGTGGGAAGTGGGGCAAGGCAGCAGTCGTCGGCAGTCTCGCCGCGGTCGGCGCGGCGGCGACGGCCGCACTCCTGTCGCTGCGCGGATCGACGCCGAAGAACGTCAAGCCAAAGGGCGGCGCGCACAGTCCCGACGGCACCGATGCATCGAAGTCGTTCGAAGCGGGCATCGCCGACGAGAACAGCGTGCCGGACAAGCAGTAGCAGCGTCACCCCAGCGAAAGCTGGGGTCTCTCCATTATAATGAGATGCCAGCCTTCGCTGGCATGACGCGCGCGGCCAAGTGGCGGATCACCACCCCGTAGGTTTCCCCTTGTTCTGCTGGTCGAGCCACGTCCTGAGCGGCGCGAAATAGGCGACCAGCGCCGCCCCCGACATCTCGCGCGAGCCGGTGAACGCCTGCAGCGCATCGGGCCACGGCTTCGACTGGCCCATTTTCAGCATCGCATCGAGCTTCGCGCCGACCGCCTTGTTGCCGAAGAACGAGCACCGATGCAACGGCCCCTTCCACCCGGCCTGCTTGCACGCCGCCTGATAGAATTGGAACTGGAGCAGCCGCGCGAGGAAATAGCGCGTGTATGGCACACCCGCCGCGACGTGGTATTTCGCGCCGGGATCGAACTTGGTCTCGTCGCGCTCCACCGGCGGGACGACACCCTGATATTGCAGCCGCAGCTTGTTCCACCCCGCCTCGAGCTGGTTGAACGGGATGGCGCCAGAATAGACGCCCCAGCGGTATTTATCGATCAGCAAGCCGAACGGCAGGAACGCCACCTTGTCCATCGCCTGGCGCAGCAACAACCCGATGTCCTTGTCGGCGCTAGGGACCTTGGCGGCGTCGAGCAGGTTGATCTTCACCAGATAGTCGGGAGTGATCGACAGCGCGATGAAATCGCCGATTGCTTCGTGGAAGCCGTCGTTGGCGCCGTTCTTGTAGAGGAACGGCTGCGTATTGTACGCGCGTTGGTAATAATTGTGCCCCATCTCGTGGTGGATCGTGACGAAATCGTCCGAATTCACCTTGGTACACATCTTAATCCGCAGGTCGTTGAGATTGTCGACGTCCCAAGCGCTCGCATGGCACACCACTTCCCGATCGGCGGGCTTCACGATCTGCGAGCGGGCCCAGAACGTATCGGGCAGCGCTGCGAAGCCAAGCGAGGAATAGAAACCTTCGCCCGTCTTGAACATTTTGATCGGGTCGTATTGCTTGGCCTTCAGCAGATCGCCGATGTCGTAGCCGACATCGCCCGCCCCCGCAGGCGCCACGACATCATAGATATTGCCCCATTCCTGCGCCCACATATTGCCGAGCAGATCGGCGCGGATCGGCCCGGTTTTGGCCTGCACCGCGTCGCCGTATTTGTCGTTCAGCTTCCAGCGAACATAGGTGTGGAGCGCGAGATAGAGCGGCTCGACCTGCTTCCAGAGCTTGTCGGTCAGCGCCGCGAATTGCTCGGGCGGCATATCATACCCCGCGCGCCACAGGGCGCCCGTATCGGCAAAGCCCAGTTCCTTCGCGCCCTCGTTCTCGAGTCCGACCGACTTAATAAAATCCGCCCGCATCGGTGCGCCGACGTTGTCGTGCCAGCTAACCCACATCTCTCTGGTCTTGGCGGGATCGCGCGCCTCGCCCATAGCCGCCTCGATGTCGGAGCCACTGATCGGCTTGCCGTCGAGCGTCCCCTTGCCTTTGCCGTAGTTCGACGACATCCCCGTCACCAGCGTCGCCACCTCGTCCGCCGCGCCGGTACGGCTCGGCGCGGGCAAGGTGATCCCATTCAACAGCAAATCGAGCTTGCGCGCGGTATCGGTCGAGAGGCCGGAGAGCTTGCGATATTTCGCCGCTTCGGTCGCCAGCTTGACTTGCAATTCGGTGTACTGCGCGCCCGATGCGGCGGCGAGCGCGTCGGTGTCGTCGGTGATGTAGGTCGCGTTGACCCATGCCGCCCGCGCGACGGGCACCGACAGCGCGGCGAGCTGGTTTTCGGCGTCGGCGACGAAGGCGTCGGCCTGCGCCGCGGTCGGTGCGCTCGCGGAGGCGGGCGCCGCGGTCTGCGCGGAAGCGGGGACGGCGAACAGCGCCGCCGCGAGCGCGGCGAGCGAGATGGCGTTGCGGATCATGGGAGCCTCTCTGGTGTGCGATTATGCCGACACACTGAAACAGTGCGCCCGACGGGTCAACCGCTCAGGAAATCCGCCATCGCCTGGCCAAGCTCCGGCCGCACCACCGCGCTCATGTGTCCGCCCGGCACCCCGACCGAGCGCGCATCGGGCAGCGCATCGGCGAGCGCGGCGGCCGAGCCGTTATCGTGATCTTCGATGCCATTGAGGCAGAGCGCGGGAAACGCGAACGTCTCGATCGCGGCGAGCGGCGTATCGACGAACGTATCGATGATGCCGAGCAACGCCACCGGATCGCCGCCGGTCGTCTTCAGAAACGCCTCCGCCAGCCATTGGGGCGAGCCGCGTTCGTGCTTGCCGAGGTTGGTCAGAATATTGCGGAAATGCCCGGCGCGTCGGCCGGTGTCGGTCAGCCCTTCAATCCCCATTCCCGAGAAAATGATCCGTCGCGGCCTCGCCCCCGTCACAAGCATCCGCGAGACGGTCCGCGCGCCGAGCGAGTAGCCGCCGAGATCGTAATCGGTGAGGCCAAGATGCGCGATCAGCGCGTGGCCGTCCCTGGTCAGCGCGTCGGGCGGATAAGCGGCGGTGTCATGCGGCTTGGCGCTTTCACCGTGCGCGCGCAGATCGGGCATGATGACACGGAAGCCCTTCGCGGCGATCGCTTCGGCATGGCCGTATTTGATCCAATTGACCGCGGCGTCCGAAAAGAAACCGTGGAGCAGGACGACAGGCCGCCCCTCGCCGACCTCGTGCCACGCTAGCCGGACGTCGTCGAAGCTCTCGAAGAATTGCGTTTCAGTCTGGGAACTTGGCACCGGCATCCTTCCAGCGTTTGACCAGCGGCTGATATCCGTCGCAGCGATGCTCGGGCAATCCTCGCGTATCGATCCAATCCTCGTGTCGCGTCTCGACCCCGAAATGCGACGTCGGTTTGAAGCGGAACGGATCGTCGAAGCTGCCGACGGTCAGATCGATCGTGTCCGAGTCCTCGTCATATTCGAACGTCAGCGGCGTCCCGCACGCCGCGCAGAAACCGCGATGCGCGATCGGCGAAGACGCATAGCGGTCGGGTTCACGCTCCCACGTCACATCGGCGCGCTTCACATTCTTGAATGCGATCGACACGCCCCCGGTCGCGCGTTGGCACATCCGGCAATGGCAGAGGTACGCGTCGCCACTGTCCACCTCCGCGGTGTACCGGAGTCGGCCGCACTGGCAGCCCCCGGTCATGGTCGTCATCCGCGTTCCTCCAGCCCGGCCTGCTTCATCCGCCAGATCGCGAGGTCGATGCGGTCCTGCCCGAAGAACGGCTCGCCCGCGAAAACGAGCGTCGGCACGCCCCAATGGCCCGCGGCTTCGAGCGTCACCTGGTTGGCCGCGATCTCTGCGTCGAGCGCGACCGCATCACGCTCGGCCTCCCTGGCAAGCGCGTCGTAATCGAGCCCCGCGGCGCCGATCGCATCGGCGAGCGTGTCTCCCTCGTTCCAGCGCTCGGTTCCGCCCCAAATCAGCATCATCACGCTCTGCGCGAACGCAAATCCCTGGTCGCGCCGCGCCGCCGCCTGCGCCATCCGGACGAGCGGGAAGATATACGGCTGCTCCTCGGCGATGCGGCGCGTCGCCATATCCTGAACGATCGGATCGGGGCGTGGCGGTGCCATCGGAATGCTGTCGCGCTCCGCAAGGCGGCGGACATCGGTCAAGGTGTAGCGCAACCAATTGGGAGGATTGCGCTCGAAGAAATCGGGCTGGCGGATCGCGAGCGGATAGACCGGCTTCGCCGCAATCGTCAGCGCGTATCGGTCCTGCATCGCGACGAGCTTCGGCATCGCGAGATAGCTGTAGGGGCTACGCAGCGAATAATAGAGATCGACCAAAAGCATGCGCTGTCATCGCGCCACCGCGCCGTGGTTGCAACGCCTACCGCGTCAACGCCGCGATGAAATCGGCCGGCGGCGCGTTTTCTGGCCAGGTCGGTACGTCTTCGGCAATGACGACCCAGGGCTGCTTGCGCTTGGCCCAAATATGCGCGCGCGGCACGAGCGTGTCGCTGGCGTTGAGCGTTCCAGCGCGCACGACCGCGATCCCCGACCGCGCGGTATTCGTGTTCCACAACCGCGCATGGCAAATGCCGCACAGATGCTGCGTCGAGGTCGATCCGCTCGGGCTCTGGAAGTTGTACTCAACAATCGGCCCGGTCGCCGAAATCGCGTCCTCGCGGATCACCGCTTGCTGCGTGAACGCGCTTCCCGACCAGGTCTGGCAATCGCGGCAATGGCAGCAATAGACCGGCGGCATCGCGTCGCTCACGATCTCGTAGCGACACGCGCCGCAACGGCAGCCGCCGGTGATCGTCATGCCAGAAGTTCCATGCGATCGCCCAATCCCGCGCGCGCCGCCGCACGCACGAATTTGTCGTCGTGCGTTACCACGATGACGTCGTGGCGAACCGCCAACGCCAGATACAAACAGTCATATACTGCATGCTTCAATCTGATCGCCAAGTCGAACGCTTCTTCGAACAGATCGAGCGCGTCGGTCGTCTCGGTGACGAACCCGTCTATCGCCGCTAGCCCGGCGCGACAGGCGACCTCCGGCAGACCGTCCTGGCGCATCTTCTTCGCCAGCGCGTTGCCGACCTCGATGCGGATCCAATCGGGCGCCAACCGATCATCGTCTTTCAAGATCCGAGCCAACGCCCGTTCCGCCCCCGGTTCACGCGTAACGAGCTTTACGACGACCGTGGCATCGACGACGATCATCGCGCGTCGCGCGTGGCCCGGATGTACGGCGTGCTGTCGATACCGGCCGCGCTCTCTGGGGTCATTGCCCACAACCGCTGCGACAAAGACATGAGTTCGTCTCGGGACAGCCGCGTCTTGGGGCGTGCCCGGGCAAGCGCGTCTCGCAGTTCGGCCTCGAGCGAGCGAGCATTGTCCTTCGCCGCGCGGCGATACTCGGTCAACAGTCCGTCATCGAGATTTCGGATCAATACCTGTCCCACAGAAGAATGATATCACTCCGCTATCATCCGATCAAGCCGCCTTCTTGAGATGCCGCCGCCCGAGCAATTCCGCGATCTGCACGGCATTCAGCCCCGCACCCTTGCGGAGGTTGTCGCTGACGCACCACAGCGACAGCCCGCTATCCACCGTCGGATCCTCGCGCACCCGGCTGACATAGGTCGCGAAATCGCCGACGCATTCGATCGGGGTGACGTAGCCGCCGTCCTCGTGGCTATCGACCAGCATCACGCCGGGCGATTCGCGCAGGATGCTCTTGGCCTTGGCGGCGGAAATCTCGCGCTCGAACTCGATGTTGATCGCCTCCGAATGGCCGACGAACACCGGCACGCGCACGCATGTCGCCGACACCTTAATCTTCGAATCGAGGATCTTCTTAGTCTCGACCACCATCTTCCATTCTTCCTTGGTCGATCCATCCTCGAGGAAGCTGTCGATATGTGGGATCACGTTGAACGCGATCTGTTTGGTGAATTTGTTCGGCACGGCGGGATCGCCGACGAAGATGTTGCGGCTCTGCTCGAACAATTCGTCCATCCCCGCCTTCCCCGCGCCCGAGACCGACTGATAGGTCGCGACGACGACGCGCTTGATCTTCGCGTAATCGTGCAGCGGCTTCAGCGCGACGACCATCTGCGCGGTCGAGCAATTGGGATTGGCGATGATATTCTTGCGCGCGTAGCCCGAGATCGCCTCGGGGTTCACCTCGGGCACGATCAGCGGCACGTCGGGATCCATCCGGTAGAGCGACGAATTGTCGATCACGGTGCAGCCGGCAGTGGCGAATTTCGGCGCATAGAGTTTGGTCGCTTCGCTGCCGATCGCGAACAGCGCCATGTCCCAGCCCGCGGGATCGAAATGCTCGATGTTCTGGACCTTAAGCATCTTGCCCGTGTCGCCGTATTCGACCTGCTCGCCCTGGCTGCGCGACGACGCCAGCAGCGCGATCTCGTCGGCGGGAAATTCGCGCTCGGCGAGAATGTTGACCATCTCGCGCCCGACGCTGCCCGTCGCGCCCGCGACCACTATCCGATATCCCATCGTCTTGTCCTTCGTATCTCGCGGCTGCGCATATAGGGACGCCAACGCGAGTGCCAGAGACCTTTACGGCTTTGGCGCGTCCTTCACCCGCCGGTCGAGGAAATCGAACATCGTCGTCCACGGATGCACCTCGCGCACCACGCCGTGGGTCTTGCCGGGGTAGAGCATCATCTCGAACTTCGTGTTCGTCTCCTGCAGTTTCGCGGCGAGCGCGGTGGTGTTGTCAAGGAAGACGTTGTCGTCGGCCATGCCGTGCAGCACCAGCAGCGGATCGGCGATCTTGCCTGCGTCGGCGATCGCGCCCGATGCGGCATAGCCCTTCGCGTCGCGGGTCGGATCGCCCATGTAGCGTTCGGTGTAATGCGTATCGTAGAGCGACCAGTCAGTGACCGGCGCCCCCGCGATGCCGGCGGCGTACAGCCCGGGATCGGCCTCCAGCATCTTCAGCGTCATGTAACCGCCATAGGACCAGCCGTAGGTCGCGATCTTGTCCGGATCGACGAACGGAAGAGTCCGGAGATAGTTCGCGCCAGCGCGCTGATCCGCGACCTCGACCGATCCCAGCGCGCGCCACAGATGATCCTCGAACGCGGTGCCGCGATTGGCCGCGCCGCGGTTGTCGATTTGGAAGAAGATCCAGCCGCGATCGACGATCGCCTGCTCGATCGGCTCGCCGTTCCACTGCATGTCGACCGTCTGGCTGTGCGGCCCGCCATAATGCTGGAAGAACACCGGATAGCGTTTGCCCGGTTCCAGCTTCGGGGTGATCATCTCCCAGTGGAGGATCGTGCCGTCGTCGGCCCTGGTCTCGCCATAGGTCGTCGGCTCGTGGCTCGCGAGATATGGGGCATAAGGGTGGTCGCCGGCGATCGCATTCTCGTTGACCCATTCGGTGCGCTTGCCCTTCGCGTCGGCGAGATAGGTCTGCGCGGGCTGGCTGCGGTTCGACCGCGTGACGATCATCCGCGTCGCCGCCCCGTCCAGCACCGCGGTGTTCCACCAGCCCGGCTCGGTTAGGCGCGTGACGGCGCCGGGATGCGCCAGATCGACCGAATAGACATGACGTTCGAGAATGCCGTCCTTGTTACCGGTGAAGAACAACCGACCGGCATCCTCGTTGACGCCGACCAGCCCCGCGACCTCCCAGTCGCCGCTGGTCAGTTGCGTCCATTTGCCTTTTTGCCAGCGGTAGAGATGGCCGTGGCCGTCGCGTTCGGACCACCAGATCAGACCGCCGTCGCGCATCGAGCGAAACGCGTTCGACAGGTTGATCCAGCTTTTCGCCGCCGCCTTTTCGGTGAACACCACGGTCGCCGCGCCAGTAACCGGATCGACGCGGAGCAGGTCGAGCGTCGTCTGCGCCCGATTCTCGCGCTGGACGTAGAGTGTCTTGCCGTCGGGCGCCCAGTTCACCCGCGCCAGATAGATGTCGCGGTCGGTGCCGAGATCGACCTTCACCCGCGCGCCGCCGTCGGGCTTGAGGACATAGAGATCGACCAGCGCGTTCGGGGTGCCCGCCGCCGGATAGCGCTGCTCATACACGCGCGTGCCCGTCGCACCGATCGCGGCGCGCGTCGCGACATGGACCGGCGCCTCGTCGAACCGCTCGACCGCGAGATATTGCTCGTCGGGGGACCACCAATAGCCCGTAAAGCGGTCCATTTCCTCCTGCGCGACGAACTCCGCCTCGCCCCAGTGGACCGTCCCGCCGCCGCCCTGCGTGACTTGGCCCGCTTCGCCGCCCGAGAGCAGCTGAACCCACAGATTCTGGTCGCGGACGAAGCTGACATAGCTCGCACGCGGCGAGACGAGCGGGTTGAGGCCGCCCTTGATGCCGAGGTTGCGGACATTGCCGTCGAGCGACGCGAGATAGAGATCGCCGTCGAGCGGCACGAGCAGCGACTGGCCGTCGGGCGACCAGTCATAGCTCACGATGCCGCGCTTGCCCGTCAGCGTGCGGTTGCGCTCGCGTTGCATCTTCTCGGCCTCGGAGAGCTCGGCGCCGCTGCCGACCGTCTTTGAATCGACCAGCATCCGCTCCTTGCCGGTGCGCGTGTCGAGCGCCCACAGATCGAACCGCTCGCGCTCGTCGGCGCGGTTGCGGACCGAGGTGAGCAGCGTACCGTCGGGCGAGAGCTTCAACGACTGCGGCTGCGCGCCGCTGAGATCGGGGCTGGCGAAGACACGCTCGAGCGTCAGCGTGGCCGGCGCGGGCGGGGTATCAGCGGCCATCGCCGGCATTCCGATCGCGGCCAGCGCCAGCACCCACATCCGCATCCATTCCCACTCCGTCCGCGGCCCCGTTCGAGCCACCGGCGTTATCGCGGGGGTGCGGGTCTGCGTAAAGGGCGGTGATGGGAGTGCCCGGATCATTCGGTCAGGCCAAAAGTAACGAAAGTAACACCAAGACGCGGTTTTCCTGGATCGGGAAGCGTAAAACATGAATTTTCATTGCGAGCGCAGCGAAGCAATCCAGCTCCGCGTTACTGGATTGCTTCGCTGCGCTCGCAATGACGGATGGTGCAGGGTCAAGACGCGATACTTTGGGCTCGCCGAGATGTCGGGGGAAGGGCGAGGTCGGTGCATGCGCGAATGTTGAGAATGTTGAGGACTGCGCTGGTGTTCGCGCCCGCTGTCGAAAGTTCCGAAGTTTCCGGGAAAGCGACGAGATTCGCGGTACCCCTGCGATCATACGCAGGGTCTGGTGATGGGATCAACGATTTGAAAGAGCGTGTGTGCAGGTACCATGAGTCGATGCTTGTAGGACAGGGGCAAATTACAACTTTCGCCGCGGATCTGATCATACAGATCTCCGATTCGACTCCCGAAACCGGCCAGTCCGACGCCGGGTTCTGATACCCAAGGGTGCTTGCGAGAACGCCGAGGGCCGGGTCCCGCCCGCGATCCTCGGCCGGACGGCGCATGCCTATGTCTATGAGCGCGACCCGTGGATGATCTGGAAACCACCGACGGACCATCACGGATAGCCTCGAACAACGCCGCCGCCACAGGGCCTTGTTCCGATTTATTATACCCTCTTGATCCCGTTACCCGGCCCGGCTTTCGCCACAGCAACTTAGTCCGAGCTGTCGAAATCCGCTTGCGCGGCAGAGTCTCCGTCCGATGCCTTCACGAAGCTGATCTTGCCGACCGGTTCGAGCACCGCATAAGCCACGTCTTCGATGCGCGCGATGCCCGCCAGCCGCATCTCGCTCTCCACCTCCTCGCGGGTCAGGCGATCATGCCGCATCGCGCGTTTGAGGATCACCCCGTCGCGGACGATCAGCCTGGGTTCGCCGTCCAGGAACTTGCGTGCGCGCGGGAAGAGATAGCTCGCCCAGCCCAGCACCAGGCTCCAGAATGCAAAGGTGGAAATCGCCAGCGTCGCGCCGGTAAGGCTGAAATCATTGTGCGTGATGCCCTGCTGGATCAGGTCGCCGATCACCACCACGGTCACGAAATCGAACGGCGTCATCTGCCCCAGTTCGCGTTTCCCGAGCAATCGTAGCAGGACATAAACCACCGCGAACATCACGGTCGCGCGCAGCACGACGTCCATCAGGGAAGCACCGTGATCTTGAGCGGGACCGTGGCGATTTCCCGATCCCCGTCGAGCAGCGTGATCGCGCCGCGCGTGCCCGCAGTGAGGGGCGGATTGATCTGGCCGTCTATCTTGATGCGCAAGATGTCGCCTGTTTTCAGCGGACCATAATGCAGCCGGTACAGACCTTTCTCAAAACCCTCGTCGCCGGGCGGCGGGAATCATAGAGTTGATCGTGATGTCCTGCCACAACGGCGCGCCGATCCCGATGACTGCATCGTCAATGGGTTTTCGCGCACGCACCTCTACAGTCTGTTCGAAGAACAGGCCGCTGCGCAACCGGACGGGGGTCTTGACCGAAAGGATCGCCTGCGCCGCTCGCGCATGGAAGCGCGGCGAAGGAGCACCACCCAGCAGACCGGCCATCGCCGTCGCCATAAGGATTGCGAGCAGGGCAAGTCCCAGCGACCCGCGCGGAAGTTTGCCGCGCTTGCAGTCGCGGGCGGTGGCTGGGTCGAACAGGACTCTCTCGGCCACCGCGGCACCTTACATCGTAGTGAGCTTGGCGGGGGGCAGGCCTCCGGACTTTGCCTGCGCCATCAGTTCCTGCTTACGCGCGAGCAGCCGTTCGCCCAGCGCATCGAGATCGACATCGGCTGCGCGCGCCTGCTGGAACATATTGCCCTGTTCCTTTTCCTCTTCCTTGACGTGGTGCTCGATCTCTTCCTTGAGCACGGTTACCTTGGCGTCGTAGAATTTCTCGTCGGGGCTGCCTTCGGCGATCTCGTTGATCAGCACTTTGGCCCCGTCATGCTCAACATAGGCTTCTTTGAGGTCGCCATCGTCGATCTTGCCTTTGAGCGCCGGGTAGAAAATCTCTTCCTCGATCTGGGCGTGGATTTTGAGCTCAGTGCAAATCTGCTCGGCGATCGCGCGCTTGCGCTCGGTACCGCTCGCGCCTTCATATTTCGAGAACAACTCCTCCACCTTGCGATGATCGGCGGTAAGGATGTGCGTGGCGTCGGTGTCGGACTTACTGGCCATGCTGAAGGCTCCCTGAGCTAGGTGAAATTCGATAGCGGCGCGACTGATCGAGGCTTCAAACCGCAGGAGGACAAATAGGTTCCTGCAGGAAGGCAAGACAGCCGATCCCGGTCACCGAAAGCCGGGGCTTCGACCATCGGCTCCACGCCTTCGCGTATTTCAGCACTGTCGCGCGAGGATCACTCCGCGGCGGCGACCGTTCCCTTTGCTGGCCGCGTGTCGCGGCGCTCGGCGATGCGGGCCGATTTGCCGGTGCGGCCGCGCAGGTAATAGAGTTTCGCGCGACGCACGGCGCCCTTGCGGACGACTTCGATCGAATCGATGTTGGGCGAATAGAGCGGGAAGACGCGCTCGACGCCTTCGCCGAAGCTCATCTTGCGCACGGTGAAGCTGCTGCCCATGCCGCGGTTGGCGCGGGCGATGCAGACGCCTTCGTAATTCTGGACGCGGGTGCGTTCGCCTTCGACGACGCGGACGCCGACCTTCAGCGTGTCGCCGGGGCGGAATTCGGGGATGGCGCGCTTGGCGCTCAGCTTTTCGATCTGCTCGGCTTCGAGCGTCTGGATCAGGTTCATCGTCTTCAACTCTCGTCTTCGCGCCGCGCACCAGAGGGCGACCCGACCCGAGCGCCCTCATGGCGCTCCCAAAGGTCCGGCCGCCTTAGCCGAGTATCGGTCTCGGACCTGGACTTGCGCCAGGCCGCGATCCTCGCATGATCCCCCGATCGCAGCACTTCGGGGATCGTGCGCCCTTCCCATTCATAAGGTCGGGTATAATGGGGATATTCGAGGAGGCCGCTTTCGAAGCTTTCCTCGTCCCCGCTGGAAGCCGCGCCCATTACGCCGGGAAGCAGCCGAACGCAAGCATCGAGCAGGACGAGCGCGGCGATCTCGCCGCCCGACAGGACATAGTCGCCGATCGACACTTCCTCGATGGCGCGCGCGGCGAAGAGGCGTTCGTCGAAGCCTTCGAAGCGACCGCACAGGATGGTGGCGCCGGGGCCGGCGGCAAGGTTGCGGATGCGGGCCTGGATGAGGGGTTTGCCGCGCGGGGTCATCGCGAGGATCGGGCGGCCCGCGGGCTGCGCGTCGAGTGCCGCCGCGACGACATCGGCGCGGAGCACCATCCCCGCGCCGCCACCCGCCGGCGTGTCATCGACCGAGCGATGCTTGTCGGTCGCGAAATCGCGGATGTTGACCGCGTCGAGCGACCATTTTCCCTCAGCCATCGCACGCCCGGCGAGCGAGGCGCCGAGCGGTCCGGGGAACATCTCGGGGTAGAGGGTCAGGATCGTGGCGGCGAAGGTCACTGCGTCCAGTTCTCAATCTTCAACCCGGGAACGTCGGCGAAATCGGCCTCGTTGTTGGTGACGATCGTCGTATCGAGACTGAGCGCATGCGCAGCCAGCAGGCGATCGAAGCGCGCGCGCTTGAAGGGCAAGCGGGCATATGCTCGCGCGGCCACCTCGTCGAATGGCAGGATCGGGATGATATCGACGAATGCGTCCAGCACCTCAGGGCGCGGCGGTCTTCCAGCATAGGTGCCAACGGCGATTTCCGCGAAACTGATCGCGGAAATCGCCACTTCGCCCGGAAAGCAATCCGACAAGCGATCGTTCAGCCGCGAATATCGATCGGACATCGCGTAAATCGCCATGTCGGCATCGATCAGATACCGCGTCACTTATCCAACGCTGCAAGCCGCCGTGCGATGGTGCTTGGCCGTTCGTCGAAATCCCCGTGCGGGATCAGTCTGGCACCGGGCGCCTTGCCCGCGAAGCCGCTGATATCGATCTTGCGTTTCGGCGCATCGACCGGTTCGACGCGGAACGACATCGGGGCCTCCTGCACCATGCGGACTTCGGTGCCCTCGGGGATGCCCATGCCTTTGGGAAGCCGCAGCGCGACCGAGTTTCCGGACTTGAAGGTCTTGCCGTGATATTCGTCGCCCATGACACACTCCGTATATCCGGACCGTATATACATTCTGCGCAGTCGCGTCAATCAGTCCGCGCATGGGAACGATCGTGCTCGCGTCGCGTAACCCGGCGATGGACGATTGCATCATCATCGGCGCGGGACCGGCGGGGCTGACCGCGGCGATCTATCTCGCGCGGTTTCATCTTTCGATCCGGCTGTTCGATAGCGGATCGAGCCGGGCGGCGTTAATCCCGTGTACGCGCAACCACGCCGGGTTTCCGGACGGAATCACGGGGAAGGATCTGCTCGCGCGGATGCTGGCGCAGGCGGAGAAATATGGCGCGCGGTGCGAACCCGTCGAGGTGACCGCGATCGAACGTGACGGTGAGGATTTCGTCGTGTCGGCTGGTGACCGGCGTTGTCGCGCTCGTACGGTGTTGCTCGCGACGGGCGTGGTGAACCATCGCCCCGAAATGCCAGACGACGAACATGATCGCGCGCTGGCGGCGGGCCTTTTGCGGTACTGCCCGGTCTGCGACGCCTATGAGGTGACCGACAAGCGCGTCGGGGTGATCGGCACCGGCGAGCACGGGTTGGAGGAGGCGTTATTCCTGCGCGGCTATACCAGCGACGTGACGCTGATCGCGCCGGGCGCGGCGCACGATCTCGACGATGCGTGTCGTGCGAAGCTCGACGCTGGCGGGGTCGCGCATGTCGACGGGCCGTGCACGCCGATCCGATGCGACGGCGACGAGATCGTCGTCGAGACAGCCGATGGTGAGCGGCGGTTCGACAGCGTCTATCCGGCGCTCGGCTCACGGATCCGGTCCGAACTCGCAGTCGCTGTCGGCGCGGATGCGACCGAGAACGGCTGTCTGGAGGTCGATCAGCATCAGCGGACGTCGGTGCCGGGCCTGTTCGCGGCGGGCGATGTCGTGCTCGGGCTCGACCAGATCAGCCAGGCGATGGGCCAGGCGGGGGTGGCGGCGACGACGATCCGCAACCTTCTGGATGAGCGGCGGCAGCTCAGGCGGTAGACCGTGGAGGTGTGGGAGTATAAGGTGCCATGTCTTTCGGCTCTTCCCAACGTCCTTGGTCAATGACCCGTGCGATATGCGCCACGGTTAGCCGCGGATGCGCAAACGTGCCCGGGCGCGACAGAATTGACGTCCCTTTGGGGCGTGTCAGCCACCGCCACAATAGCCAGAACGGAACTCCCATCACCGCCATGCAGCCCCGCGCAGAATCGCGCTGATCGGAGAATAGCAGCCAAGGGATGTCGTTGATCGTTGATCCGAACTCTTCACGCAATTGCATCACGAAATCGTCCACGTCGATACCGTCGATATGGGCGTCCTGCGCCATCGCGGTTTCGGGTGTTATGGCTTCGACGTCCAGTTCGTAACCGTAATGGCTCATGATGGCCGCAACTCGCTTCTCGGTTGGCGTCATCGACTCACTCGACAAAAGCGGCGTCGATCACCAGCCGTTGCGCGTTCCATTCGGGAACCGCGGACATCGGCGCCATGAAGCGCTTGCCATTTTCACGCTCCACTTCGATCACATCACCCGCACCGAAATTCTCGATCGCTACGACATGGCCGAGCGCGTCGCCATCGGTCGATACCGCGGCGAGCCCGATCAGGTCGGCATGGTAATATTCGCCCTCGGCGAGCGCGGGGAGCGTCGAGCGCGGGACGGTCAACTCGGTGCCGCGCATAGCTTCGGCAGCGTTGCGGTCCGCGACTTCGGCGAAGCGCGCGATCGTGCCGTTCGATCCGCCGCGCGCCGACGTGAGGGTCAGCGCGCCGTCGTTGAAGCTGCGGTGCGCCGCGAAATCCTCCGCGAAGACCTTCAGACGGACCTCCCCCGCCACGCCGTGCGCGCCAACGATCACCGCAAGAGTGATTGGGGCGAGCGTGACGGGGGCGTCAGCGGGCATCAGCCCTCGGCCGGAGCCTGGGCGCTCTTGCCCTCGATGTCGTCGGAAGTGTCGCCGGCGTCGCTGTCGGGGGTCGAGTCATTGACCTCGGCGGCGGGAGCTTCCTCGACGGTATCGACCGGCGGAGTCTCCTCAGCGACCGCCTCGGCGACCTTTTCGGCCTCGGGGGTCGGTTCTTCGGTCGCGGCTTCGACTTCGGCGGCGATCACCGCCTCGGCTTCCTCGTTGCTGTCGGCGGCGGGCGCTTCTTCGGCGACGGGCTCGGGAGCGGGTGCGTTCTTCGCCTCGGCGGCGGCCTCCTCGGCGGCGGCGGCCTTGGTCGCGCGTTCCTCGGCGCGTTCGTTCGCCTTTTCGCCGGGCTTGGCTTTGTTGGGGTTGTTGCGCGCAGGCCGCTCGCGGACGCCCGCGACGTCGAGGAAGCGGGCGACGCGGTCGGTCGGTTGCGCGCCGACGCTCAGCCAATGCTTTGCGCGGTCACCGTCGAGCTGAATGCGCTTCTCGTCGTCCTTGGCGAGCAGCGGATTGTAATTGCCGATCTTCTCGATGAACTTGCCATCGCGAGGGGACCGCGCGTCGGCGACGACGATGCGGTAGTACGGGCGCTTATTGGAGCCGCCGCGCGACAGGCGAATGCTGAGTGACATTGGTAATTCTTCCTTCTTCTTATCTGTAGTTGCGTTATTTCTTGCCGAAATTTCCGAAGCCCGGTGGCAAATTTTGCCCGCCGGGCAGGCCGGGCAGACCACCGCCGGCCTTGCCCATCATCTCGCCGAGATCGGGCCCGCCGAGCGCGTTGCCCAGACCGCCCATGCCGCCTCCTGGGCCGCCCTTGCCGAGCATCGCCATCATGCCCTTCAGCCCGCCCATCTTCTTGATCTTCTTCATGGCGGAAGACATTTCCTGGTGCATCTTGAGGAGCTTGTTGACGTCCTGCACGGTCGTGCCACTGCCCTTGGCGACGCGGATCTTGCGCTTGGCGTTGATGATCTCGGGCTTCGACCGCTCCTTCTGCGTCATCGAGGTAATCATCGCGTCCATGCGGAGCAGGATCCTCTCGTCGACCGCGCCGGACGCCATCGCCGCCTGCGCCTTTTTCATACCGGGGATCATGCCGGCGAGCGCGCCGAGACCGCCCATCCGACGCATCTGCGCGAGTTGCGCGCGCAGATCGTCCAGGTCGAAGAGGCCCTTGGCCATCTTCGCGGCCATCCGCTCGGCGTCTTCCTGCTGGATGCTTTCAGCAGCGCGCTCGACGAGGCTGACGACGTCGCCCATGCCGAGGATGCGGCCCGCAACGCGTTCCGGGTGAAACGCCTCGAGCGCGTCGAGCTTCTCCCCGGTCCCGGCGAACTTGATCGGCTTGCCGGTCACCGCGCGCATCGACAGCGCAGCGCCGCCGCGCGCATCGCCGTCCATCCGGGTGAGGACAACGCCGGTCAGCGGGACCTGGTCCGAGAAGTTCTGCGCGACGTTGACCGCATCCTGCCCGGTCAGCGCATCGACGACGAGGAGGATTTCCTGCGGACGGCTGACATCGGCGACCGCCTTCATCTCGTCCATCAACGCCTGATCGACGTGGAGCCGCCCGGCGGTGTCGAGCATCAGGACGTCATAACCCTGGAGCTTGGCGGCTTGCAGCGCGCGGCGGGCGATCTCGACCGGCTGCTGACCCTGCACGATCGGCAGGGTCGCGACCTCGACCTGCGTGCCGAGCGTCGCCAACTGCTCCTGTGCGTTCGGGCGATTGACGTCGAGCGACGCCATCAGCACCTTCTTGCCGTCACGACCCGCGAGCCGCTTGGCGATCTTGGCGGTCGTCGTCGTCTTGCCCGAGCCTTGCAGCCCGACCATCATGATCACCGCGGGCGGGGTGACGCCGAGCTCCAGCTCGCTCGCGTCCGCGCCGAGCATCGCGACGAGCGCGTCGTTGACGATCTTGACGACCTGCTGCCCCGGCGTGATCGAGCGCAGCACGTTCTGGCCGATCGCCTGCTCGGTCGCCTTGTCGACGAAGTCGCGCGCGACGGGCAGCGCGACATCGGCCTCGAGCAGCGCGATCCGCACCTCGCGCATCGCCGCGCGCACGTCCGCCTCGGTCAGCGCGCCGCGGCCGCGCAACCGATCGAACACACCGCCAAGACGATCGCTGAGACTATCGAACATTGCTTCTCCGTCATTGCCAGCGAAGGCCGGCGTCTCTTCGTAACAGGGAGACCCCAGCTTCCGCTGGGGTGACGCCCTTGTCGCCGCCAAACGCAAAAGCGCCGGCGGGCGAAACCTCGCCGGCCAGCGGGCGCCGGGCCGGGGCCGGGGCGCGTCATCGATCACGTTCACGTCGGAACTGCGGCGGCTATTAGTCCAACGTGCCGTTTAAAGCAAGGCTTTGATCCAATGCCATTCCACACGCACCGCCGCCACAATGGGATGGAGCTACCGATCGTCGAACTCGAGCGGTTCAAGGCTATCAACGACTTGGGATAACGTGAAGGCTTGCATCCGCCGATTGCCAACCGGCGTCTGGCCGACTGAGATAAACCATCTCGGTCGGCATCGATTTGCGCCCGAGCGCGACGTTGCGCGACGGAAATCGACCGAAGCGCGCGATGATGTCGGCGTGATCGCGCGCGAATTGCAGGTTGTTCCCATCTCCCAACGCCGTGAATTTCGCGATGCTGAGCCTCTGCAGGGACGCATCCTCTGCATGCATCAAGGGCATGTATGCGAAGGCGCGCGCGTCGGGCGCATAAGCTGCATCCCAGCCGTTCGTGATTGCATGGAGCGTCAACGCAAGGGCGATATCGTCCGCCTCGTACGCCCGCGCGGTGCCGCGATAAAGATTGCGCGAGAATTGATCGAGCAGGACGATCGCCGCCAAGAGCGCATCGGGGTCGCCGCGCCAGTCGCGCGCCGCCTGAGTGTAGACGGCATTGCGGAGCCCACCGAAACGCTCCGCGATCTCGCGGTCAAGCGCAGCGTCCCTGGCAAAATGCTTCCCGGGATCAAGGCCGAACCAGAAGTCGAGTACTTCCCTCGCCCGCACGTGGACTTCGTTGCCGGTCATCCCTAGATCGTCCGCCATGTCGCCTGTTCCCGCGCCCGAGGTCGTCACGCTCGGCTGCCGCCTCAACATCGCCGAAAGCGAAACGATCCGCGCGCTGGCCGCGGGGCGCGACATGATCGTGGTCAACAGTTGCGCGGTGACCAACGCCGCGGTGAAGCAAACCCGCGCCGCGATCCGGCGGGCGCGGCGAGCGCGACCCGGCGCGGAACTGGTCGTGACCGGATGCGCCGCCGAAATCGACCCGACCGGGTTCGCCGCGATGGCCGAGGTCGATCGCGTCGTCGGCAATCTCGACAAGCTCGCGCCGCGGCATTGGGGCAATGGCGCGCCGCTGCCGCATCGCCACTCGCGCGCGTTCGTCGCGGTGCAGAACGGCTGCGATCACGCCTGCACCTTCTGCGCGATTCCGGCAGGGCGCGGCGCGAGCCGTTCGACGCCGATCGGCGATGTCGTCGCGGGGATCGCTGCGCTGGTTGCGCCGGGGCATCAGGAGGCGGTGCTGACCGGGGTGGACCTGACGAGCTACGGCCACGATTTGCCCGGCGCTCCCGCTTTGGGCGTGCTGGTCGAGGCGATCCTTCGTGAAACGACGATCGCGCGGGTACGCCTGTCGTCGCTCGATTCGATCGAGGTCGACGATGCGCTGTTCGATCTGCTCGCGAGCGAGCCGCGGATGATGCCGCACGTCCATCTGTCGTTTCAGGCGGGTGACGATCTGGTGCTCAAGCGGATGAAGCGTCGGCATTTGCGGGGCGATGCGGTGCGGATCGTCGCGCGGTTGAAGGCGCGCCGCGACATCGCGGTCGGCGCGGATCTGATCGCGGGGTTCCCGACCGAAAACGACGCGATGTTCGCGAACACGCTGGCGCTGATCGACGATTGCGACATCGTTCATGCGCATGTGTTTCCCTATTCGGCGCGCGAAGGCACGCCCGCCGCGCGGATGCCCCAGGTAGCGGGTGGGGTGCGGCGTGCGCGGGCGCAAGCGTTGCGCGAGGCGGCGGCGCGGCGGAAGCTGGGGTGGCTAACCGGGATGGTGGGGACGGTGCAAGACGTGTTGGTCGAAAAGCCGGGGGATCGCGGGCATACGCCGGGGTTTGCGGAGGTTAGCCTCGGCCCCCCCCCGTTCGTTTCGAGCGAAGTCAAGAAACGCCGCGCACCGACCGCTGCACGCTTCTCGACTTCGCTCGAAGCGAACGGATCAAGAGAAGTCTCGGCTTCCGTCGGTGCCGTTTCTCGGGTCAGGATCACCGCCACTATCGACACGCACCTAATCGGCACTCCGGCATGACCGACAAGCGCGCCGCGTGGCACGACAAGCTCCTCGGCGGGTTTCGCCGGACCTCGGACCGGCTCGTGGGCAATCTCGCCGGGCTCGGCGGGGCGCGGCTCGATGAAGCGACGCTCGACGATATCGAGGAGGCGCTGATCGCGTCCGATCTCGGGCCGGAAACCGCGGGGCGCATCCGCGCGCGGCTTGCCGAGGGCAGTTTCGAGCGCAACATGGAGGAACTCGGCATCCGCCTCGTGGTCGCCGATGAGGTCGAAAAGGTGCTCACCAGGGTCGCGACGCCGATCGCGATCGATGCATTCCCACGGCCGCAGGTCATTCTCGTCATCGGCGTCAACGGTTCCGGCAAGACGACGACGATCGCCAAACTCGCGCATCTGTTCATGGAACAGGATTACGGCGTGATGCTCGCCGCGGGCGATACCTTCCGCGCCGCCGCGATCGGGCAGCTCCGCACGTGGGCCGAGCGCGTCGGCGTGCCGATCGTCACCGGGCCTGAGGGCGGCGATGCGGCGGGGGTCGTATGGGATGCGGTGAAGAAGGCGACCGAGACGGGGATCGACGTGCTGATCGTCGATACCGCCGGGCGGCTCCAGAACAAGCGCGAGTTGATGGACGAGCTGGCGAAAATCCGCCGCGTGCTCGGGCGGATCAACCCGGCGAGCCCGCACGATGTCGTACTCGTGCTCGATGCCACGACGGGGCAGAACGCGCTGTCGCAGATCGCGGTGTTCAAGGAGGTCGCGGGAGTGACCGGCATGGTGATGACCAAGCTTGACGGCACCGCGCGCGGCGGTGTGCTCGTCGCGGCGGCGGAGAAATACGCGCTGCCGATCCATGCGATCGGGGTCGGCGAAGGGGTTGGCGACCTGCGGCCGTTCGACGCCAACGAGGTAAGCCGGATCATCGCCGGGGTGGATGCGAAGTGACCAGACCCGCCCCCTCCCCCGCCTTGCGCGCGGCGATCGATTACGGCCCGCTGGCGCTATTCTTCGCGGTCAATTTCCTCGCCCCCGCCGCGCTGACTATCCGGCTGGTATCGGCGTTCACCGATATGCTGGCGACGCTCCCGCCCGAACAGGCGAAGACAATCGCGCGCGTCCTGCTGGCGACGAGCGTATTCATGGTCGCGACCGTCGTCGCGATGGTCGCGAGCAAGCTGAAGCTCGGCCGCATCTCGCCTATGTTGTGGATCACCGGGGGGCTGGTCGTCGTGTTCGGCGCGCTGACGCTCTATTTCCGCGATCCGCGCTTCCTCCAGATGAAGCCCACGATCGTCTACGTCATGCTCGCCGCGATCCTCGCCTTCGGCCTCGCTACGAAGCGGCCGTTGCTCGAAGGATTGTTGGGAAGCGCCTATCCGGGGCTGAGCGCTGCGGGATGGCGCAAGCTGACGCGCAACTGGGCGCTGTTCTTCGTCGCGATGGCATTGCTCAACGAGATCGTCTGGCGCTCGACATCGTGGAATTTCTGGGTCGGCTATAAAATCTGGGGCGCGATCCCGCTGACGTTCCTGTTCGCGATCGCCAATGTGCCGATGCTGATGCGGCACGGCCTCCAGACGCAGGATGCGCCGGATACCGTGCCGCCAACGGAATAAGAATCAGGCCGCGTCGAAACGCTTGCCCGCTTCGTCCCAGTTCACGACGTCCCACCACGCCTTGAGATAGCCGGGGCGGTCGTTCTTGTAGGTCAGGTAATACGCGTGCTCCCACACGTCGTTGCCGAGGATCGGCGTACCCTTGTCCTTGGCGTCGTCCATCAGGGGATTGTCCTGGTTCGGCGTCGAGACGACCTTGAGCGCGCCTCCCGAATCCTTGATCACCCAGGCCCAGCCCGATCCGAACTGGCCCGCGCCCTTGGTGTTGAAATCCTCTTTCAGCTTGTCGAGTCCGCCGTAGGCCTCGATCGCCTCGGCAAGCTTGCCCGAGGGCTTGCCGCCGCCGGGCTTCATGATCTTCCAGAAGAAATCGTGGTTCCAGTATCCGCCGCCGTTGTTGCGGACGAGCGGGGGCTGCGAGGAAATCATGCCGAGGATCTGCTCGATCGACTTGCCCTGGAGCTTCGGGTCCTTGTCGACACCCTCGTTGAGCTTGGCGGTGTACGCGGCGTGATGCTTGTCGTGGTGGAACGTCATCGTCTCCTTCGAGATTGTCGGTTCCAGCGCGTCGTAAGCGTAAGGGAGCGGGGGGAGTTCAAAAGCCATCGTGTCCTCCAAAAGTAACGAAAGTTACGCCTAGAACGCATATCGGAGCAAACAGTTTGTTACGCAACCGTTCCGATCAAATCGTGGCGGCGAAGCGCGTGCCGAAGCTGGTCGTAGGACAGCCCCAGCGCCTCCGCGGTTTGGCGCTGGTTGAAGCGGTGTTCGGCGAGCGCCTTGGTCAAGAGTTCGCGCTCGAACCGCGAGACACGCGACTTGAAATCGGACGGGCCGACTTCGCAGGCGGCGACTTCGTCCTCCTCTTCGTGATCCTCCGCGGCTGCCGCGGCTTCCTCCGCCGGAGCGACCGACCGCGTGCGCGATTTGGGGCTGTGCGGCGACTTGAACGGGTCGAATTCGATCGTCTCGATCGGCCCTTCGCGATCCCAGCGATAAACCGCGCGCTCGACGACGTTGCGGAGTTCGCGGACATTGCCGGGCCATTTGTACTCGACGAGCGCATCCACCGCCTCGGGCGAAAAGCCGTGCCAATGGTCCCAGCCCATCTCTGCCGCCATCCGCCGTCCGAAATGATCGGCGAGGACCGTCACGTCGCCGCGACGCGACCGTAACGGCGGCAAGGTGACGACCTCGAAACTCAGCCGGTCGAGCAGGTCGGCACGGAACTCGTGGCGATCGACCTTGTCGGGGAGGTGCTCGTTGGTCGCGGCGACGATGCGGACATCGACGTGGATCGGACGCGACGAGCCGATCCGGGTGATCTCGCCATATTCGACCGCGCGGAGCAGGCGTTCCTGCGCGCCCATCGACAGGG
Source organism: Sphingomonadales bacterium (assembly GCA_038236185.1). GTDB lineage: Bacteria > Pseudomonadota > Alphaproteobacteria > Sphingomonadales > Sphingomonadaceae > Sphingomonas. Next base: position 30,769 of record JBBSTE010000019.1, read on the forward strand.
TACCGAGTTCGTCCAGGAACAAGGTGCCACGGTCCGCCTCCTCGAACCGCCCGACACGCGCCTTGGTCGCGCCGGTGAAGGCCCCCGCCTCGTGCCCGAACAATTCTGCCTCGATCAGCGTCTCCGGCAGAGCGGCGCAATTCATCACGACAAGCGGATGCTCCCAGCGCGGGCTGAGACGGTGGAGGCGTTCGGCGACGAGTTCCTTGCCCGTGCCGCGCTCGCCGATCACCAGCACCGGGCGATCGAGCGCGGCGGCGCGGCTGGCGCGCTCGAGCGCATCGAGGAATACCCCGGACTGGCCCAGAACCTGAGTCTGCCGTTCCATTGCCAACCCTTGGCGCAGATTCCCAACGCTTGGCAAGGGGCAGGTCGTACGGGTTCGATTTCACCCCGATCTCGTCATTCCCGCGAAGGCGGGAATCCATATCCTCAACGGTGGTAAACCATTACTATTGTTCCGTTTATGGATCCCCGCCTGCGCGGGGATGACGGGTGTGGGGGCGCGAAACGGAAACTGGCACGGCCCCTGCAACGCTCCTGGCATACCGCTTCCGGGCGGTCGTGAAATCAAAACTCAAGGGAGACACACCATGTTTAAGATCGAAGCGATCAGCGCCAAATTCGCCGCCGTCGCCTGCACCCTGATGCTCAGCGCCACGATGATCGTCGGCGCGGTCGGCCCGGCGATGATCGGTTCTTCGAGCCTCGCGCCCAGCGCGATCAGCCGGATCGTATGAACGCACTGGCCCGGGTGGACCATTCCCCCCGCCGCGGCCCGGCGCTAAACCCGGCCCAGATCTGGGCCGACATCCTGCCTTCAAGGAGTGAATTGATGGGCATTTTCTCCCGAACCCGCGACATCGTCGCCGCCAACTTTTCCGAACTGCTCGACAAGGCGGAAGACCCGGCGAAGATGGTCCGGATGATCATCCTCGAGATGGAGGAGACGCTCGTCGAGGTCCGCGCATCCGCCGCCCGCACCATAGCGGACAGCAAGGAAATGCGCCGCCACGTCGCCAAGCTCGACGGGCTCCAGTCGAACTGGACCGAAAAGGCCGAACTCGCGCTGTCGAAGGACCGCGAGGATCTCGCCAAGGCCGCGCTCGTCGAGCGCCAGAAGGCGGCCGACATGGCCGATCAGCTGAAGGCCGAGGTGCAGGTGCTCGACGATGCGCTCCGCGCGTCGGAAGAGGACATCGCCAAGCTGCAGTCGAAGCTGCGCGAGGCGCGCACCAAGCAGAACGCGATCGCGACGCGCTTCGAGAGCGCCAACAACAAGGCGCGGCTGCGCGAGATGTGGAACGGCCCGAAGACGCACGAGGCGTTCAGCCGCTTCGACATCCTCGAACGCCGCGTCGACGAGGCCGAGGGCCGCGCCGAGGCGATGGGCCTGGGCGCGCTGCCCAAGTCGCTCGACGAGGAAATCGCCGAATTGCGCGGGGCCGAGAAGGTCGATGCCGAATTGGCCGCCATGAAGGCGCGGCTCAGCAGCAAGGAGGCTTGAGATGGGCGACCTGATCCCGATTTTCGTCGTCGGCATCCTTTTCATCGGCTTGCCCTGGGTGATCCTCCACTACGTCACGAAGTGGAAACAGGCCCCCAAAATCACGCAGGAAGACGAGAATCTGCTCGACGAGATGTTCAATCTCGCACGGCGCCTCGAAGACCGCGTCAATACCGTCGAGCGGATCGTCGCCGCCGACAATCCCGATTTCCGACCGGGGATAGCCGATTACCGGTCCGATCCCGATTACCGGCTCGAAAGCCGGACCGACAGGAGGAACTGATGTCCGACAGCCGCACCAAATTCTATCTCGATAAACAGCACGCGAAATGGAAGGGCGTCTGCGCGGGGATCGCCGACTATACCGGGGTCGAGGTGATGTGGGTCCGGATCGCGATGATCCTTTTGACCCTCGCCGGCGGGTTCCCGTGGACGCTCATCGCTTACGCGCTCATCGCCTGGATGGGAACCGCCAAGCCGATTGGGCTCTACAACACCCCCGAGGACGCGAAGTTCTGGCAGGGTGTGCGATCGAACCCGAAGCGTTCGACCACCGAAGTCCGCAGCAAGTTCCGTGAGCTCGACCGGCGCCTCGCCGACATCGAGACGCATTACACCAGCCGCAACACCGCGCTGGCGAGCGAAATCGAGAGCCTGCGCTAAGGTAAGTTCGTCCCCGCTGGCGGGGAGGGGGACCGCGAAGCGATGGAGGGGGCGGGCCGCGAGCGCACCGCTGGTGGAGAGCCCCCTCCGGCGCTGCGCGCCACCTCCCCGTCCCGGGGAGGATTGAGAAGGAGACACGAGATGAGTTGGGGTGGACCGGGTTTCGTCATCGCGATCATCGCGATGAGCATGATAGGCTGGGTGATAACGACCGCGATCCGCGCGAAGCACGGATACCCGATCTCCGACGACTGGGGTGGCACGGTGCGACGCGACGACATGGGCGACGGCCGCAAGATGCAGCTCCTGACATCCGAGAACGAGCGCCTGACGGGGCAGGTCGGCCGGCTCGAGGCGCGGATCGCGGTGCTCGAACGGATCGCGACCGACCCGGCGGAGCGCACCGCCCGCGAGATCGACGCGCTTCGCGACCGTCACTGAGGAGACCGGACAATGTGGAATTACCTCGCCCTGCTGATCCCGATTATCGGAGTGTCCTGCGGCCTGATGGCGATCATCGGCGGCGTCTTCGTCAAGCCCTGGTTCGCCTATCGCGAACGGCGGATGGAGCTGGAAGCTTCGATGGTCGCGGAAAAAGCGGCGCAATATGCCGCGCAGACCGAACGCCTCGAACAACGTGTCCGGGTGCTGGAGCGGATCGCGACCGACAGGGGCGCCGATCTGTCCGACGAAATCGAGCGGCTGCGCGATACGCCGGCGATCGAACAGCTCAACTGATCAAACTGAATCCAAGGAGTTCTTCTAAATGAATCCCTTCGAAATGGTCATCGCGATCGTCGCGATCGTCATGGTCGCCCGCATCATCATGCATCGTCAGCGCCATGCTCCATCGAGCGAAGCGCCGGCCGACAGCGCCGAAACCCTGCGGCTCCGCGAAGACGTCCGCACACTCAAGGAACGCGTCCAGGTGCTGGAGCGCGTCATCACCGACGATCGCAAGAGCATCGATCTCGACCGCGAGATCGAGCGGCTGCGTGATCATTGAGGAGGCTCCCGACATGGCCGATTCGAATTTCTATATGACGATGGCGGCGGCGGCGCTGGCCGGGCTGGCGATGCTGGTCTTCGCCGGGCTGACCGGCTGGCGCAGCTGGCTGGCGTTGAAGCAGCAGCAATTGGCGCGCGACCACGACACGCGCTCGCCCGCGGCGCCTGCCGCGGGTGCGCGGATCGAGATCGCCGATCTGAAGGAGCGCATCCGCAAACTGGAAGCGATCGCGGCCGGGGTGGAGCTTTGAGCAAGGCGCCGGCGACAGAGTCAGTAGTCTCGTCATGCCGGACTTGATCCGGCATCCAGAGCCAAGAACGGTGTCGTCCGTGACCCTGGATCCCGGGTCAAGCCCGGGATGACGTGGTGGTTGTTAGGCTGGCTCTCGCGCGATAACGCCACCCTATGCCCGACCTCGCCGAAATCCACGATGAATACGACTTCCTCGACGCCGACGATCGCTATCGCCTGCTGATCGAGCTCGGTCGCGCGCTCGAGCCGATGCCCGAGGCGCTGAAGACCGATGCGACTTTGGTGCGCGGCTGTTCCGCCTCGGTCTGGGTCTATCCCACCGTCGCCGACGACGGGAAACTCCATTTCCTCGCCGACAGCAACGCCGCGATCACCAAGGGGATCATCGCGCTGGTGCTTCAGACGGTGCAGGACCGACCGCCCGAAGCGATCACCGCGACCGACATCGAAGCCGAACTCGCGCCGTTCGACCTGAAGAACCAGCTCAGCTCGAACCGTACGCAGGGCATCCCCAACATGATCGCGCTGATCCGCGATACCGCGGCGCGTTATGCCTAAGGTGCAGCCGTTCCCTCTCCCGCTCGCGGGAGAGGAGCGAGACTTGGTCCGCGCACTTTCGCGCGGGCCGAGTCGCAGCGGTGAGGGTCTTCTTCTTTCGGGCAGCGGAACAAGAAGAAGACCCTCACCCAACCCTCTCCCGCGAAGAGCGGGAGAGGGCTAAGAAGCGCGCGCGTCACGCCGGCTTCCAGCTCCGCACTTCCTCAGCCGAGCGCAGGACGTCGTACGCAGCCTGGATCGCCTGAAACCGTACCGCCGCTTCGGCGTCGCCCGGCTTGACGTCGGGATGGTTGACCTTGGCGAGCCGCCGCCAGGCCGCGCGGATCGTCTCGAAATCGGCGTCCGCCTCGACTTCCAGCACGTCGAGCGCGCGCATTTCGTCACGGCTGCGCGTGCCGTCGCCCGGTCCGGCCCAGCTGTTATGACGCGATTCGGTATACCCAGAGGTGTCGCGGCGCTCGTCGGCCTCGCGCTCCGCCGCTTCTTCGGCGGTCAGCCCCTCGAAATAGTTCCAGCCGCGATTGTATTCGCCCGCGTGCGCCTGACAGAAATACCAGCGATCCGGACTGTTGGGCGATTTCGGCGCAGGGCAGTCGCCCGGCTGCGCGCAGCCGTGGCGGTCGCACAGTCGCACGGTGACGGCCTCGCGCCCCGAGCCATAGCCGCGCCAGCGGGGGAAGCCCCAGTCGTTTCGGGTCGAAGATCGCGCCATCTGGCCTCGCAGGTAGAGAGTGAATACGGAATCGGGAAGGGGCGGCGGGCGAGTAATCGCCCGCCGTCGGTCCTCGCTTACGCGAGGCCGGCCGCGCTCAAGCGTGCCTGCGGCACCGGCTTGTAGCTTCGCTACGCGCCTCGCTTGAGCGCCAGAGGGCCTGTAAGCCGGGTTCTGTCCACCAGCTTGCGCTGGATGAGCGACCATTCCTCTAGGACGACGCTCGCGCGCCGCCTCAAGCAATCAACCCGGACGACTGGCTGGAACGAAGCCAATATGCCGTCCCTATTCGATCTTGCTCCCGGTGGGGTTTGCCGTGCCGCGCCTGTCGCCAGGCCCGCGGTGCGCTCTTGCCGCACCCTTTCACCCTTGCCGTGTCCCGAAAGACGTTGGCGGTCTGCTCTCTGTGGCACTTTCCCTGGGGTCGCCCCCGCCGGGGGTTACCCGGCACCGTCGTTCCGCGGAGCCCGGACTTTCCTCGCGTGCATGAAGCACCCGCGGCCGCCCGGCCCTCTGGCGAGAGCTACCTTAGCGCAATGTGGCGTGTGCCGGCTAGATGAAAGTGATGTCCGGCGCCCCGCTCATGCCCTCGACACGGATTACGTAATCGAACCCTGCCTGATAGCCGCCCACCCCGTTCGCATCGACGATCACGAAGAAATTGCCAGACCCCAGATAGTCGCCGCGCGAGGGATAGAAAAACGCGGCGGAGCCTGCCGGCATTTCGTCCGCGCCGATCGCGGCCTGCAAATCCTGATCGAAGCGATCCGAGCGCAGCGGACCCCCGATAACGGTGGAGACGTCCTCCGGCACCGCCCCCAGATCGAACACCAGGCCCTGAATCCCGCTGTATCTGACCACGTCGAAAGTCGAACTCGACGATTCCTGCGCCAGATCGATCTCGATCGTCGTACGTCCGAAACCGCCGTCCAGGATGTCGGCGCCATCGCCGCCGACCAACGTGTCGTCGCCGTCGCCGCCGCGCAGGACGTTATCGTATCGGTTACCGGTGATGAGATTGTCGAGATCGTTGCCGGTCCCCTCCCTGGCGCGTCCCAGCAAGCTCAGATTCTCGACATTGTCCGGTAGTACGAAGTTGATGCGCGAACTGACGCTGTCAGTCCCCTCGTCCGCCTCTTCCTCAACGACATCCCCGATATTGTCGACAAAGTAACTGTCATCGCCGGTTCCTCCCGACATCTTGTCACGACCCTTGCCGCCATCGAGGCTGTCCGCCCCTCCGTTCCCCGATATCGCATCGTCACCGGCCCCGCCGTAGAGGGCGTTATCGAACATGTTGCCATTGATCGCATTGTCGAGCGAATTGCCGCGCCCCTCGATCACGAACTCCTCTTCTTCGAGGATCAACGTTTCGACGTTTTCCGGCAGAACGTAGCTGATCGCGGAGGAATAGACGATATCGCTGCCGTGATTCCGCCCTTCGATCACAAGATCCGAATCATCGTCGACGTAATAAGTATCGTTGCCGCGACCGCCATTCATCGTATCCCCGCCGACCCCGCCGTTCAGCACGTCATCGCCGTCCCCGCCGGTCAGCACATCGCCGTCTTCGCCGCCGAACAGTTGATCATTTCCGTCGTCGCCGAACAATTGGTCGATGCCCAAGCCGCCGTAGAGCTCGTCATCGCCGCCGCCGCCGCGAATGCGATCGGCCCCATCATACCCCGAGACGCTGTCGCCCACTCCGGTCGCAACGAGGAAGTCGTTGAAATCGGTGCCCCCGATCGAAAGCGATTCGACGCCCACCAGCGTATCGCTGCCGGTCAGGTCGCTGGTGATCACGGTTTGCGCCGGGCCGGCGAACGCGCTTGCATCAAACGTGACGCCGCTGGTGAGATTCATCTCGTAGAACCGGTAGCGAACGGTGTCGAAGCCGTCGCCGCCGATCAACTCGTCGTCGCCCAGCCCGCCGATCAGCGTGTCATTGCCCGCGCCGCCGTCCAGCCTATCGTTGCCGCGCTGCCCATCGAAAATGTCGTCGCCGCCGTTGCCGAACAGCGAATCGTCGCCCTGGCTCCCCTTGAAATTGTCGCCATAGGCCGAGCCGGTCGCCTGGACGCGCTCGACGTTCTGGACCCGATCGATGCCGCCCCGCCCGTCGTCGATCAGCACCGGACCGCCGCCGGGTTCGATCAAGGCGGCGCTGAAGGTCGCGCCGCTGGTCAGCCCGAGATCGTCGAAACGGTAGGAGACCAGATCGATGCCGTCGCCGCCGTCGATGGCGTCATTGCCCAGGTCGCCGCGCAGATTGTCGTCGCCGTCGTCGCCGGACAGCTTGTCGTCGCCGTCGCCACCGCGCAGCACGTCGGGGCCGTCGCCGCCGGAAATGGTATCGGCGCCATCGATGTAGCCCGCCGGAGTGTTGCTGTCGTTGTTCATCGATCCGTAGATCGTGTCGATACCGTCACCGCCGAAGATCGTGTCGCCGCCCTCTCCGCCGAAGATCAGGTCGTCGCCCGCCCCGCCGTCGATCAGATCGTCGCCGCCGGGGCCACCGGTAATGGTCGCGTCGGCGAAGTTTGCGCCGATCGTGGTGTCTCCGGCGATCACGTCATTGCCGTCCCCGCCCATGAGTTCGTCGGAACCCGCACCGCCGAACAGCACGTCGTCGCCACTCTCGCCGTCGATAATGTCGTGCCCGTAACCGCCCAGCGCGGCGTCGTTGCCGTCGCCGCCCAGAATGCGATCATCCCCGGCATAGCCGAGGAGCCCGCCGACGACGGAGCTGACGGTGAATCCAAAGCCGATAGTACCGCGCAACGGATCGTGGTTGATCGTGACCTGCCCGTCGTTGCCGACGCCGCCATCGAGGAAATCGTTGCCATCGCCCCCGTCGAGATAGTCGGAACCAGTCTCGCCCAGCAGCGTGTCCGCGCCGGTGCCGCCATAGAGCTTGTCGTCGCCGCCCGCGCCGATCAGCCGATCGTTGCCGCCGAAGCCGTAGATGAAGTCGTTCTCATCCTTGCCGGTCAGCTTGTTGTTCCTGCCGTCGCCGTTGATGATCGCCATTGCCGCCCTCCCGCTCTCACAGGAAAGAGCGGGAAAATCATCGAAACCGGGTCATGCTTCTCCGGTCGGTTTGGGAAGCAGGAGCGCGAGCAGGATCATGCGGCATTCGGCGTCGATCTCGCCGTCGATCAGTTCGGGGCGGAAGCGCCGCTGGAACGCCATGATCGCGGCCATTCGGTCGGTCACATCGTATCCGAATCGTTCGAGCGCGAGGAGAAAGCCGGCTTCGGTCCATTGCGGGTCCATCAGATTTTTGGTCGGACGCGGCAGTGCGAGGCGCAGGCGAGCGAGCTTATGCCAGGGGAATAGCTCGCCGGGATCGCGTTTGCGCGCGGGCGCGATGTCGGAATGGCCGACGACATTGCCACGGGTGACTTCGTAGCGGTCTTTCAATTCGGCTACGAGGCGAACGACGACGTCGATCTGTTCCTCGGGAAACGGGCGATAGCCGAATTCGTGGCCCGGATTGACGATCTCGATGCCGATCGACGCGCTGTTGACGTCCCGCACGTCGCGCCAATGCGACTTGCCCGCGTGCCAAGCGCGCTTATCGTCGGCGACGAGGCGGAGCGCGGTGCCGTCCTCGGCGATGACATAATGGCTCGACACTTTCGCCTCGGGATCGCGCAGTCGCGCGATCGCCGATTCGGCGTCGCGCATGCCGGTATAGTGCAGCACGATCATCGTTACGGCCGAGGAACGCTCGTCGAAATTGGGCGAGGGCGCGTCGATGAAGTTCATGGCGGCGACGCTACTCCGGGCGGCGGAGCAAACCAAGCGATCGCACGCGCTCAGCGAGCGGCGGCGCTCGCCTTTCGCTCGGGAGTCACGGTTTCGTAGAGCCCGCGATACCGCTTGCTCGGGCGGAAGCGATCGGTCTGGCCGATCACCGTTTCGCCCGCGCCGAGGATCAGCAACCCGCCGGGGCGAAGCACCTCGGCGATGCGATCGAGCACCTTCGCGCGCAGCGATGGAATCAAATAAAACAGGATGTTGCGGCAAAAAACCGCGTCGAACGGGCCGATCGGCGGAATATCGGCGACGATGTTCTGGCGTCGGAACGAGACCATGCGGACGAGGTCGGGCTTGGCGACCCAGTCGCCGCCATTGCTGTCGAACCAGCGCATCATCCGCCGCACCGGCAGACCGCGCTGGATTTCGAATTGCGAATAGCGCCCGGCGCGGCCGCGCGCGAGCGCCGCCTCCGACACGTCGGTCGCGACAATCTCCGGCATCGCCGCGCCCGCTTCGGCGCTTTCCGCGAAATGCATCGCCAGCGACAGCGGTTCCTGCCCGGTCGAGCATCCCGCCGACCATATCCGCGCGCGACCGCCGCCGCGCTCGGCCGCGACTTCGGCGATCGCGGCGGTGGCCGCCTCGACCACTCCGGCGTCGCGGAAGAACGAGGTTTCCTGATTGAGCAGGGCATCGACGATGCGATCGCCCAGTTCGTTTCCATCGCTCGCGAGGAGCTGTGAGACGAGAGCCTCGACCGTGTCAGCGCCTTGCGCGGCGAGCAGAGGGCGAAGCGCGGTATCGATCCGCCAGGCGCGATTCGACGCGATCTGCTGGCCGGTGCGCGCCTCGAGCAACGCCGCGAGCACGTTGCCCGCGCCCGTACTCGCATCGGCGGACGCCACAGGCAGCAGACTCATGACGCGCTCCGGATGTTGGCGACATATTGACCGATCGCGGCGGGGGTCATCACCATGTCGGCGCAGCCGGCGGCGACCGCCGCGCCGGGCATTCCCCACACTACCGATGTCGCCTGATCCTGGACAACAATCGTGCCGCCGGCGTCGCGCAACGCGCGGGCGCCCTCGGCGCCGTCGCGCCCCATGCCGCTGAGGATGATGCCGAGCGCGCGCGATCCGAAGACCGCCGCAAGCGATTCGAACATCGGATCGACCGACGGCAGGCAGCCGCTGGCGGCGCGCGCCTGCGACAGACGGATCGAGGCGCCGCCGCCGCCGAGCGATGCGCAAGTGAGATGCGCGTCGCCCGGCGCGACGACGACCCGGCCGGGGCGCAGCCTCGATCGGTCGGTCGCGATGTCGCAGGGCCGGTTCGCCAACACCGCGACCTGCGCGGCGAAATAGGGGGTGAACGACGCGGGAAGGTGCTGGGTGATGAGGATGGGGCGGCGGAAATCGCCGGGAAGCGCGCGGAGCACCTGACCGAGCGCGTGAATTCCGCCGGTCGATGCGCCGATCGCGACGACCTCGAAATCGGGCGAGGCCGCGGCGGGCGTCGTAACCATATGCGCGACATCGGCCGATCGCTCGGCGAGCCGGGCGAGTTTTTCGACGAGCGCGGCGCCGAACCGGCCCGACATCGCCCCCGCAGCGGGCTTCACCAGCGTATCGGCCGCGCCGAGCGACAAGGCCTGAAGCGTCGCCGCGGCACCCTCGCCGCAGGATGAAGACACGACAAGAATGCGCGCGTCGCCGCCCGCGGCAAGAAGATCGGGCAACGCGGTCAACCCGTCGGTGCCCGGCATTTCGAGATCGAGCAGCATCACGTCGACCGAGGTGTCGGCGAGCACGGCCATCGCGCGATGCGTGTCCGCAACCGCGGCGACGATGTCGAACCGCGCATCGTCCGCGATGATTCGCGCGAACACAGCGCGCGCGACCGCCGAATCATCGACGATCAGGATGCGCGTCTGGTCCGGCATCTCGGCCGGCTGGAGGTTGGAAGTTGCCACGCTCAGTTACGCTCAGGCGACGCCGACGATCTGGAGCTTGCTTTCGAGCGTTTCGCGATCGAACGGCTTCATCACATATTCGTCGGCCCCGGCCTCGATCGCGGTGCGGATATAGGCCATGCCGTTCTCGGTGGTGCAGAACACCACCTTCGGACGGCGCGCCAGCCCGGCGGTGCCGAGCGCGCGCAGGAAATCGATGCCGTTCATCACCGGCATGTTCCAGTCGAGCAGGACGACGTCGGGCGCCGCGGCGCGGCACGCATCGAGCGCCTCGGCGCCGTCGGCGGCCTCATCGACCTGGAAACCGAGTGCCTCGAGGATATGCCGGGCGACCTTTCGGATCACCTTCGAATCGTCGACGACTAGACAGGTCTTCATACGGGCATCCTTGATACGACTAGGAATTCACTGTGCGTCAGGAGAGGTAAGCGGCGGGTTAACCGCGGGAATCATGCGGCGAGCGGGATGAGCGCGGCGAGGCTCACCGCGAGCATCGGTTCGCCGTCGCGTTCGACGATTCCGCGCGCGGCTCGACGCCACCCGGCTTCGAGGGCAATACCCGACGAGAGCGGCGCGAGCGCGAACGATGCGACGTCCTCGACGGTGTCGACGAGGATCGCATAATCGTGGCCGTCGATGCACGTGATCACCGCGCGTCCGACGGGTCCGGTCGCGGCGTCGAGGCCGAGCATCGTCCAGGTATCGACGACGGTCACCACCCGGCTGCGGAGCGCCGCCACGCCGCGTATCCCGCGTCCCGACCGCGGAACCGGCACGATCCCGTCGATATCGACGACCGAATCGACTTCGTCGGCATGGATGGCGATGCCGCGGCCCGCGATGTGCGCGATCAGGTAGAGCGATTCGGCCATCATCCCGCCTCCGCCAGCCGCTCGGCGATCGCGGCGACCAGCGCGGCGCGATCGTAGCAATAGACTCCCGCGCCGCGATCGCGGCTGAGGCGCAGGACGGGCGCGCCGCCGTCGGTGGGAACGCAATCGTGCTCCATCGCCAGCGCGATGTCCGCCCGGCCGTCCGGCGCCAGCGACGCGACGACGGTATAACCAGCCGCCTCGAGCGCGGGCGTCAGGAACGTCGCCATCCAGCCTGTCTCGCCGCCTTGCAGAAGCAACGTCGGACGGCGCTCGGCCGTGTTGCGATCGGCCTGATCGAGCACCCACAGGGGATCGATGATCTCGACCGGCTCGCCCTGGATCACCGTCACTCCGGAGATCGGACCCGCGCTCGCGGCGGGCGAGATCGGCGCGTCGATCCGGACGATGTCGATCGCCGAGGCTATCGCATAGCCGACCTCATTTCGGTCGTGGAGACGCATGACCTGGAACTGACCCGATGCCGGCAACGCGCCCGTCGCAACCAGCGGAATCATCCGATCGCCGGCGACGATCCGCAAACGTCCAGCGGTGACCGAGACCGCCTCGACCGCGACATATTCGACGCGGTCGATCGCCCCCAGCGCGATCATACGGCGATGCCCGTCCAGATCCTCGAACAGCATCGCGGGGATGCCCGCATCGACCACGACGAGCGCAACATCTTCTTCCTCTGTCTCTCGCTCGAAGACGAGGCCGGCCATCGCCGCGATGCCGGCGCAGTCGAGCAACAACATCGGCACGCCGGTGTCGGGGAGTGTCTGGCCGGCATAGACGCCCGCCGACATCACCGCCGGTGCGGCAGGCTTCACCACCAGCTCCGCGGTGTCGAACACCGCATCGACGCCCAGCGCATACGCGCCGCCGGGAACGTCGACGAGCACCAGCATCGGCGGCGTCGTGCGATCGGGCAAGGCGAGGATGGCGCCGAGATCGACCAAAGCGAGACGTCGGTCGCGGACCGTCGTGATCGCCGAACCGCCAAGCGCATCGACACGGATCGCGTCGCCTCGCGTCGCGACGATCTCCTCGATCGCCTGGCGCGGCACCGCGAAACGCTGGTCGCCGACCGACACGACGACCGCGGACAGAATCGCGAGGGTCAGCGGAACCTCGATCGTGACGACAAGTCCCTGCCCGGGCGCGCTCGCGAGTTCGATGCGGCCGCCGATCTGTTCGACATTGGCGCGGACCACGTCCATGCCGACGCCCCGACCCGAGAGCGCGGTGACCTGGTCGCGGCTGGAAAGACCGGGTTCGAAGACCAGATCGAGCTTGCCGCGCGCGGTGAGATTGCGGAGCGCGGCCTCGCGTGTCGGTTCCTGCGCGATTTTCTTGGCGACGAGGCGATCGGCGTCGATGCCGCGGCCGTCGTCGGCGATCTCGATGATGATCCGGTTGCCCGACTGTCGCGCGGAAATCGTGAGCCGCCCGGTGGCGCGCTTGCCCGCGGCGCGGCGCTCGTCCGGGGTTTCGATGCCGTGGTCGATCGCGTTGCGGACCATGTGGACGAGCGGATCGCGCATCATCTCGATCATCTCGCGATCGAGTTCGACATCCGACCCCTCGACCGACAGCATCACCTGCTTGCCGACCGCGGCGGCGGTGTCGCGCACCATCCGCGGCAACGGCGTGAACAGCGCCTCGATCTTCTGCATCCGCGTCCGCGTAACGGTGTCGCGCATGTCCGCGACGGTCGAGGACAGGCGCTCCAGCGCCGCCTCCAGCGTCGGGTCGGCGTCCTCGCGCATGCGGCGCGCGAGATCATTGCGCGCGAGCACCATGTCCGACATGCCGCTCATCATCCGGTCGAGCAGATCGACCGACAGGCGGACGCTGCGCGTCGGCGTGGGCGCGCGCGGAACGATTGCCGGAGCGATCGGTGCTTCGGCGGAAACTCGGGCGGGCGCAACAACTTCGGCATCGAGCGCTGCAACGAGCATGTCCTCGCCCGAATCGGGGAACGACGCGCCGGCGTCGATCGCCTCGACGATCTCGCCGATCCGGTCGATGATCGCGAGCACCGCATCGACCAGCGCCTTGTCGGGATCGCGCTTGCCGCTGCGGACAGCGGCGAGCACGTCTTCGGCGGCGTGGCTGAGGCGTTCGAGGCGGGGGAGATCGAGGAAGCCGCAGCTGCCCTTCACGGTGTGGACGAAACGAAAGATCGAGTCGAGCCGACCGCGGTCCGCCGGGTTGGCCTCCCACGCGACGATCTCGCCCGAAATGCCTTCGAGCGTCTCGCGTGTCTCAGCGATGAATTCCTGCAGCAGGTCGTCCATGATGCCCCGGTCGGTTCCTGCCCGAGCGATGCACCCTGGTTGGTTAAGGCACCGTTTACCCCGCGCGCATCGTGGCGCCGAACAACAGCGTGGTACCGTCGACATCGTCGACCCGGATGCTGCCACCGGCCTCGGCGACGATTGCGTGCGCGAGATACGCCGCCGCGGCGCGCGCCGACACGGCCTCGCCGTTCGCACCGTCCGTCAACGTCGAGCGCAGTTCTTCGTCGAGAACGACGCGCGGGCCGTGCGCGCGCAGGACGATCTCGACCGTTCCGGCCTCGCTCTCGCCACCGATGTCGAGTTCACCGCCTCGGACCAGCGCATCGCCCGCGATCATCGCCAGGTTGAGCAGCACCTTGATCGCGGCCTTGGGAAGCTGCGGCTCGGCGACCTGCCAGCCAATCGTCAGGCGCCGGTTCTCGCCGAACAAGCCCTCGATCGCGACCTGCGCCTCGCGCGTGTCGACCATCTCGCCGAACCCGCCCGCCGCGCCGAACGCGAGCCGGAAGAACTTGAGCTTGTTGGCGGAGACGCGCGCGCTTTCGGCGAGAAGCTCCATGCAACGCTCGCGCATCGCCGGATCGGTCTCGTCGGCGAGCAGCTCGAGTCCGTTGTTGAGCGCGCCGACGGGAGAGAGCAGGTCGTGGCACAGGCGCGAGCAAAGCAGACTCGCGAAATCGACCGGACTGATGGTCAAATTTCGCCCTTTGCTTCGAGAGTCATTTTCACGAGCCTTTCAAGCTCCATACCGCGCCAGGAAACGGACGGGCAGCCGCGCTTTAGCTTGGAGCCGGTCCGAAGATCAAACAGGATATGGTCGAAGCGCCCGTGCAGCGCGCCGTTCGGGACTGCCCGCCAAAGCATCACCCCTTCGTTCGAGGCAATTGCCCAGATGCTGCCGTCAGGTACGGCGTGCTGTGCATCTCGAGGAGACGGTGCGATCGAACCGGAGGGGTGCGTGTGAAACCAGCCCAACACTCGGAGACCGCCCGCGCGACGCTGGCGGCGATACGCCGCAATCAGTGTTTTCGGATCAATCTCGAACGCGCGTTCCGGATCGTTCGCCACGTTCCGCGCCATCGTCAGGTCCGTAATCGTGTCGGCATGGCCTCGTAGAATTCCGCAATGTTCCAACAGACGATACTCGCCATCCTCACAAAGCGTAGAGATACAGACCATCCGCATCATCCGAAGCAGCAGCGCGCTTGATATCTCGACCGTCGTATCCATCTATGACACTGTAATGGACCGGGGGGTTTCGATAATTCAAGCGACGATCGCGACCGCAGCGAATGGCTGGCGGCTCGATCGCGCGTTGGCCGAGGCGGTGCCGACGCTGTCGCGCGAGCGGCTGAAGGTGCTGATCAATTCGGGGCGGGTTTCCAGCGACGATGTCCCGGTCCGCGAACCGGCCCGAAAAGCCGTTGCCGGTGACACGTACAGCGTGACGATTCCCGTCCCCGCCGCGCCGCACAACGAAGCGCAAGACATCCCGCTCGTCGTCGCGTTCGAGGACGAGCATCTGATCGTGATCGACAAGCCTGCCGGCCTCGTCGTCCACCCGGCCGCAGGCAATCTCGACGGGACTTTGGTCAACGCGTTGCTCCACCATTGCGGCGGATCGCTGTCGGGGATCGGCGGGGTGGCGCGGCCGGGGATCGTTCACAGGATCGACAAGGATACCAGTGGCCTGATGGTGGCGGCGAAGACCGATCGCGCGCACGAGGGGCTGGCGAAGCAATTCGCGGCGCATTCGATCGACCGGCGCTACAAGGCGATCACGACCGGACGGCCGAAGCCAGCTGCGGGCACGATCGACGCGCCGCTCGCGCGGAGTCCGAGTAACCGCAAGAAGATCGCCATCGTATCTACAGGCAAGCGAGCGGTAACGCATTATGCGACGCTCGCGACGCTGAAGGGCGCGGCCTTGGTCGAATGCCGGCTCGAGACGGGGCGGACGCATCAGGTCCGCGTCCACATGGCCTCGATCGGGCATTCGTTGCTGGGCGACCCGGTTTATGGTAGAACGAAGGGCAATCAGAAAGCGCTGCTGGAAACGCTGGGTTTCAGACGCCAGGCCTTGCACGCCGCACTTCTGGGCTTCATTCATCCGGTAACAAGCCTCGCTTTATCGTTTGAAAGCGCAATACCTGCTGACATGCAGGAACTGTTCAGTCACCTCAACGTATAGAAAGCGAGCGTCTGCCGCAGTGCGGCATCGACGGCTCCGGAAAGGGAAATCACCATGCAAGGCCGCAGCAACGTTCCCGCGACCATCCCCGCGCTCGGTGGCGAGCAGAGCCTCAACCGCTATCTCGCCGAGATCAAGAAATTCCCGATCCTGCAGCCCGAGCAGGAATATATGCTCGCCAAGCGTTTTCAAGAACATGGCGATACCGATGCGGCGGCGCAACTCGTGACCTCGCACCTGCGGCTCGTCGCGAAGATCGCGATGGGCTATCGCGGCTATGGCCTGCCGACGTCGGAACTGATTTCCGAAGGAAACATCGGCCTGATGCAGGGCGTGAAGAAGTTCGAGCCCGATCGGGGTTTCCGCCTCGCGACCTATGCGATGTGGTGGATCCGCGCGTCGATTCAGGAATATATCCTACGTAGCTGGTCCCTCGTGAAGATGGGGACCACCGCGGCGCAGAAGAAATTGTTCTTCAACCTGCGCCGGATGAAGTCGAAGCTCGACGCGTTCGAGGACGGCGATCTGCGCCCCGAGCATGTCGCCAAGATCGCCACCGACCTCGGCGTGACCGAGGCCGAAGTCACCAGCATGAACCGCCGGATGGCGATGGGCGGCGACACCTCGCTCAACGTGCCGATGCGCGAGGATGGCGAGGGCCAATGGCAGGATTGGCTGCAGGACGACGCGCCCTTGCAGGACACGATCGTCGCCGACCAGCAGGAGGCCGACGTCCGTCACGACATGCTGACCTCGGCGATGGACGACCTCAACGACCGCGAGAAGCACATCCTGACCGAGCGGCGGCTGACCGACGATCCCAAGACGCTCGAGGAGTTAAGCCAGGTCTATGGCGTGTCGCGCGAGCGCGTCCGCCAGATCGAGGTGCGCGCGTTCGAGAAATTGCAAAAGGCGATGATGCGGCTGGCGGGCAGCCGGCAAATGCTGCCTGCCTGAAGCTGTGGTTGAGCGCCGGGTCGCGCCGCATTAAGCGCGACCGATGACCGCCCGCCCCGCCCGTCGCTCGATTCTATGGCGTGTCTCGAAGTTCGCGCTGAAGGCAGTGCTGTGGTTCGTCCTCGGCTCGATCCTGTGGGTGACTGCGTACAAGTTCGTGCCGCCGCCGATCACCTTCACGATGACCGGCGACTTGCTAGGCGGTCATTCGGTGACCAAGAAATGGACCCCGCTGATCCGGATCGATCCGAACATGCCGCGCGCCGCGATCGCCGGCGAGGATGCGCGGTTCTGCACGCATCACGGATTCGATTTCGAGGCGATCGCGGGGGCGGCGCTCCGCAACGCGGCGGGCGGACGGATTCGCGGTGGATCGACGATCAGCCAGCAGACCGCGAAGAACGTGTTCCTGATCCAAAGCGGCGGCTATGTCCGCAAGGCGTTCGAGGCGTATTTCACCGTCCTGATCGAGACGATCTGGGGCAAACGGCGAATCATGGAGGTCTATCTCAACGTCGCGGAGACGGGGATCGGCACCTACGGCGTCGAGGCGGGGGCGATCCGTTACTTCAACCATTCCGCCGACCATCTCAGCCCGAGCGAGGCGGGGCGGGTCGCGGCGGTGCTGCCGCTCCCCAAGAAGCGTGCGGCGATCGCGCCGCATGGCTTTACCCGCCGCCATGGAAACGCGCTGGCGCGGCGGGTCGGCGTCGTGCGCAACGATGCGCTCGACGCCTGCCTGCGGTAGTTACTGAACGGTCTTGTCGATCGCCTTGCCCGCCTTGTCGGCGGTGTCGCCGACGCTCTGCGCCGCGGAGGTGACCGCGTCGGTCTTAAGATTGTCGTTCTTCGACTGGTTGAAGAGGAAATACGCGCCGACCGCGACGAGGATCAGCACCGCCAGGCCGATCAGCAATCCACCGCCACCGCCGCGGCGCTCGATAACCGTCGTTTGCGGCGCGGCGGGCGGGACGTTCGAGGTCGTCGTGGTGGTCGTATAGGGATCCTCGGCCATGACTCTACTCCTGTTGAACTGGAGCCGGAAACGTCAGGCCGGCCAAGATTGTTCCTTATCCGTAACAGTCAAAGCGCCGCGGCAAAGCCGCGTCGTCGGACGGCGCTGCGCGCCGCCGGCCGCTCTGGCGCGTCTTGCCGCTGGCACAGCGGCATGCGCGCTGCGAGTCAGAACGGCAATTTGAACCCCGGCGGCATTGGCATGCCCGCGGTCATCTTCGACATTTCGGCGTTGGAGACCGCGTCGGCCTTGGCGCGCGCGTCGTTGAACGCCGCCGTGACGAGATCCTCGACCATCTGTTTTTCGGACGGCTGGAGTAAGGATTCGTCGATCGTCACGGCGATGATCCGGCCCTTGGCGGAGGCCTTCACCTTGACGAGGCCGCCGCCCGCGGCGCCCTCCACCTCGATCGTGTCGAGGTTCGCCTGCGCGTCGGCGAGTTGCGTTTGCATGGACTGCGCCATAGCCATGATGTCATCCAAATCTTTCACGATACGCTCCGTTTAGCCCGTGGGGTCCAGTCTTCGAGTTCGGCGTCGGGGAATGCCTCCAACGCCGCGCGCACCACCGGGGTTTCAAGGATCGCGCGCCGCTCCGCCTCTTCGGCGGATTTGGCGTCGTCGCGCAGGGTCGGCGCGCCGGGCGTATCCTCGGTGGTGACGCGCCACGTCTGGCCCGTCGCCTGCTTCAGCGCGTCGGCGACGTCGCGGAGCAATTCGGCGGCGATCGGGCGCGTCGCACTCAGCACTAGGTCTGGCACGGCGTAGCGGACGACGCTAGCGCTATGCGTCAGACGCGCGGCGATGGCGTGGTGGCCCTTGTCGTCGAGCATCGCGACGAGTTCGGCGAATTCGGTCGGCACCGTCGGGCGTACGGAGGGGGGCATCGGCGCGGCGGCGGGCGCATTCCCCTGCCCGCTCGCGAATTGGCGGGCGAGTTCGCCGGGATCGGGCAGCGTGGAGGCGTGGATGACGCGCAGCAGCGCCATTTCCGCCGCCTCGATCGGCAGCGCGGCGCGCGCAACTTCCTCATGCCCCTTGAGCAGCAACTGCCACAAGCGGTGGAGCGCGGCGAAGGAGAGTTTCGCGGACCAGTCGAGATAGGCGGCGCGTTCCTCGGCGGGCTGCGCGGCATCGACGGTCGCGCCGACCTTGACGAGCGTCACGCCGTGCACCGCCTCGAGCAAAGCGCGGAACACCGCCTGCGGATCCACGCCGTGGTCGTATTGGTTGCGTAAAGACGCGAGCGCGTCCGGCGCGTCGGCGGCGAGCAGCATCCCCAGCAGATCGCGAATCGCGCCGCGATCCGACAGGCCGAGCATCTCGCGCACCGCATCGGCGGTGACCCCCTGCCCTTCAAGGTCGCCGTGTGCGATCGCCTGATCGAGAATCGAAAGGCCGTCGCGCGCGGACCCTTCCGCCGCGCGCGCGATCAGCGCCAGCGCCTCGGGCTCGGCGGCGACATTCTCCTGCGCCGCGACCGCGCCGAAATGCGCCGCGAGAGATTCGGCGGGGATGCGGCGGAGGTCGAAGCGCTGGCAGCGCGACAGAATGGTCACGGGAACCTTCTTGACCTCGGTCGTGGCGAAGATGAATTTCACGTGTGCCGGGGGTTCTTCCAAGGTCTTTAGAAAGCCATTGAACGCCTGCGGCGACAGCATGTGGACTTCGTCGATGATGTAGATTTTGTAGCGCGCCGAGACCGAGGAATAGCGCACCGCCTCGATGATCTCGCGGACGTCGCCGATGCCGGTATGGCTGGCGGCGTCCATCTCGATCACGTCGATATGCCGCCCCTCGGCGATCGCGTGGCACGGTTCGCATTGCCCACACGGATCGATCGTCGGGCCGCCGTTGCCGTCGGGGCCGATGCAGTTGAGCGCCTTGGCGATCAGCCGCGCGGTACTCGTCTTGCCGACCCCGCGGACGCCGGTGAGAAGGAAGGCGTGCGCCAGCCGATCGCGCTTGATGGCGTTGCCGAGCGTGGTGACCATCGCGTCCTGGCCGATGAGCTCGGCAAAGGTCTGCGGCCGGTATTTGCGCGCGAGGACGCGGTACGCCTCGGTCTTTTGCGGCTGCGGGGGTTCGCCGAGATCGAACGAGTCGGTCATCGGCGGGGGGCGCGGGAGCCGCGAATGTTGAGACTCTGGAGGACTGCCCTTGGGTGCGAGATAGCGTGGCGAAGGTGTCGCGTCAGGGGGGCGGGTGTGAGACTTGGGTGGCGCTGGGGCATTCGCGGATTATGGCAGGGAATGGGGATGTAGGACAGCGAGGGTTTGGGAGGGGTGGGAGGTTTTGGTGGACAGCGATCATTGCGCCTTAGCTGGCATAGACCGATGCCGAAGCCAGCTCGAGGACCGCCTCGTAAACAGAAGGCAGATTGCGAACCCCTGTAGCAGCACCAATGCGAGCGAAAGGACCGGAACTCCGTTCGCAATAACAAGGGGCGCCAGCCAGACCAGCAGGATTGCTCCGAAGCTGTAAGACGCGAGTAGGACCCAGCGCGCCCAGTTCTGTCGGCCACGCGATACAGCCAAAGTCAGGGCTGCGGTAAGAACGGCCACAAGAATTGCATCGAGAACGCCAATGGCCGATGTAGAGAACTGGTGAATAAGCCCGACGAGCACCGATGCTAGTTGGGCCGTTTCAAACCAGCGTATCTTTTTCGGGGGCTTTGTCTCGCTCATCGCCGTAGCATCACATTTACAGGAAAGGTCTGCTATTGATGTCGTGGACGGCTCTCCATTCTTCGCAGGATAATCTGCGAGTCGATCAGGAGGAGAGAGGACATGGAACGCGTGGTTACGATTGGGTTGGACCTGGCGAAGTCGGTTTTTCAGCTTCACGGAGTGGAC
>JBBSTE010000020.1:0-49655 GCA_038236185.1 Sphingomonadales bacterium
CGGCCGGCCGGCCCCCCGGGGTCCCCCGGCCGGCGGCCCAAACCCGGGGGTCCCCCCGCGGGGCCCACCACGAAGGGTGTAGGCTACCTCTTCGCCCGCCGCACCGGCACCGGGATATTGCAGATATCCGCGCCCCCCGTGGGCCGGATGAAGAACGCGTCGCGCCGGTTCGCGCGAGCATCGGCGTAACGCGCGAAGCTCGCGCTTTCGGTCGAGAGATATTCGAACCGCGGCTGCCTGGCGACGGGCAATTCGCTCGCCAGCCGGATCGAGACGATCGGGGTGCGCTCCTCCGGAGTCTTGTAGAATCCGAGCGCCTCGGTTCCGCGCGGCAGGCTGGACAAATGCTCGATCCCCTCGATTACCCGCCCGACGAGCGCGATATTGCGATCGAGATGCCGCGGGGCTTGGCCGATGACGGTATAGAGTTCGGCGCCGCTGCCCGTGTTCGGCGACAGGTCTCGCCCAACGCCCACCATAGCATAGCAATGGATGGCCCACATCTTCTCGTCCGCCGATGCAAGCGGCCAGCCACGATGGATTTCAACCCACTTAGTGTAAGAGTCGCGCTCGTGCCACCCGTTAGGCGCTTGCGGAGTAACTGTGCCCCGCAGCGCGGTCTTGCCGGCCTCGTCACGACGATTGAGTTCTGACCCGATTGACTGAATTGACGCAGCAAGACCGTCCGGGCCACTTACATCAACAGTGATCGCCTCTGATTTGGCGATCACGTCAATATTGGTTTCGTAATCGCTCTCCGGCGCCGTCACCAAACCGCCGGGCAACGCCTTCGCTTTCGCCTTGTCCTCCGCGTTCGCATCGCCCCATTGGACGACGTAATTGTCTTGCACGCGGTTGACGCTGGTCCCGTCCCACCAATGCGCCGCGGCGAGCTTGCGGATGTTGCCGATCCAGCCCTGCGAGAACGGTGGCGGCATCAACTGGATGACGACGCGGCGTGGGCGACCTTCGACGTCGGGCGCCAGCGTCATCACCAGCAGATCGGTCGGCGCGATCGTGACCCAATCGGTGGCGGGCGCGGCCGCGACGATCTCGCTTGGCGCGGGCGCGGGCGCGGGAGTGGGAGCCGTAGAGGGCGGGGCGTGGGCCGCGGCGACGAGCAGCGCGGCGGCGGCGAGCAAGCGGGCGATCGTCATGCGCGCATCATGCCCGATCCCGGCGCCGCCGCAAGGCCGCTTGCGCCGGGCTGGCCATAAGGTTGCGCCACGCTGCCGGCCTGCTACAGGCGTCGCCTCCAGTGCAACGCGGAGCGGTGGCCGAGTGGTCGAAGGCGCTCGCCTGGAAAGTGAGTATACGTCAAAAGCGTATCGAGGGTTCGAATCCCTCCCGCTCCGCCACCTAGTCTGCAGATCAGAGAAAACTGCTCGGCAGGACTCAAAAATCCCGCAATTCCGCGTCATTCGCGCCGTCAACCGTACCGCGGAGAACCTACCAGGCGCGTTTTCACCTGCAATCTAGCCGCGATTCTCCGCGCCTCAGCTGGGCGGTACGGTTCCTCATTTTCAGGGTTTATGGCCGCGGCAGTTAGCCAAAGTCCGTTCGTGCACGGTAATCTGCACAGAAATCGTCAAGCGAGCAGGGAGTCGCGTGACGGATCGCTGCCCCGCATCGCGAGCCGACGGGCTAAAGAGCCCACAATTCCCTAAATGAATGTGCAGGGTATTATTTCGGAGGGTGCACGCAAAATTGACCCGGCGAGCAAGGAAGAGGTTTGCCACGGCTCGGCACGCAAGGCGCCCGGAGTGAAAACTCGTGAGCCGGTGGGGATTTCAGGCCGCCTGTTACAGAACCAGTAAGCACGTAATAGGTCAGCACATTTTCGGCTGACTTTGGAGTACGCGCAATGACTCAATCTAAAGAGCAGCAACCCTTGAGGCTTATAGCCCAGAATTTGGCGATCGAGATGGTACGCATCGAGGATCTCGTACCCGATCCGACGAACGCTCGCAAGCACAGCAAGAAACAGGTCAGGGGCATGGTGGCCTCGATGATGGAATTCGGATACACTAATCCCCCTCTGATCGACGAATGGAACGGCGTCATCGCCGGCAACGGCCGCCTCAAGGCCGCGCTGCTCGCTGGCCTGAAGGAATTGCCCTGCATACGCCTCGTCGGACTGAGCGCGCATCAAAAGAAAGGGTGCTGTCAGACGAATGTGGCACCGCCCGCGGCGCGCTGCTAGCCGGCGGAAATGAGCCGCAAATCCAGGGCGCTTCCGCCTAGCCCGTTCCGCCGTTTTAACTTCTCGCCAGAGGTGATCCGCGTGGTAGTGCTGATGTACGTGCGGTTCCCGCTGTCGCTTCGAAACGTGGAGGACTTGCTGTTCCAGCGCGGGATCGACGTCTGCCATGAGACGGTGCGGTTCTGGTGGAGCAAGTTCGGCCCGATGTTTGCGGGTGACATACGCCGCCAGCGGGTATCGCGGATGCGCGGCTTCCGACACTGGCGTTGGCATCTTGACGAGATGTACGTCAAGATGAACGGGGAGATGGTGTATCTCTGGCGGGCGGTTGGTCACGAGGGCGAGATCCTCGAGAGCTACATCACCAGAACACGCGACAAGGAGGCAGCGCTCACCTTCATGAAGAAGGCGCTGAAGCGGCACGGCTCGCCCGCGGCAGTCACCACCGACGGACTGCGTTCCTATCGGGCAGCGATGAACGAGCTCGGCAATGCCGACAAGCAGGAGATCGGCCGCTGGGCGAACAACCGGGTCGAGAATAGCCACTTGCCATTCCGAAGACGAGAGCGCGCGATGCTCCGATTCCGACGCATGAAGACGCTACAGAAGTTCGCCTCGGTCCATGCCAACGTCCACAACCATTTCAACCTCGAACGCCATCTCGTTGATCGCCAAACATACAAAGAGCGCCGCACCGCGGCGCTTGCAGAATGGCGCCAAATCGCCGCCTGAGGCGTCGCACCCGTAGCGCAAGCTCCATCGTGTGGAGACGGGTTCGCATTAGACTGACAGCACCCATCGGATCACTCCGCGACGACTTCCCGCCCGGCGAATGCGCCGCATACCTCGTCAACTCCGGATACGCCGCAAGCTAATGTCATCCCGCTCTAAAACCCCAGCGCCTTCTGTCCCAGATAGACCAGCGCGCCCGCCACGTAGCCGATCAGCGCCAGCGGCCCGAACTTCTTCGCATACCAGAGGAAATCGATCTTCTCGATCCCCATCGCCGCGACGCCCGCGGCGGAGCCGATGATCAGGATCGATCCGCCTGTCCCCGCGCAATAGGCCATGAATTCCCACAGGAAACTGTCGGTGGGGTAATCCTGCAGACTGTACATCCCCATCGCCGCGGCGACCATCGGCACGTTATCGACCACCGCGCTGGCGAGGCCGATCGCCATGACGATCGCGTCCTGCCGCCCGATCGTGCGGTCGAGCCATTGCGCCAGCGCCGCGAGGATACCCGCATGTTCGAGCGTCGCGACCGCGAGCAAGATGCCGATGAAGAACACCACCGCGCTCATGTCGATCCGCGTCAGCGCGCGCGCGATCAGCATGCGGTGGCGCGTCGGCGCTTCCTTCCTACGGTGGATCAGGTCGCCCGTCGCCCACAATATGCCCAGCCCGAAGAGGATGCCGAGGAACGGCGGCAGATGCGTCACCGCCTTGAACACCGGCACCGCGACGAGAATCGCGAGGCCGAGCGCGAACATCAGATTGCGCTCGAACATGCTGGTGTTCGGGTCTTCGCGATCGCTCACTCGTCCCGGCGAGACGACGGCGCGACCGCGCACGCCGAACCCGACGATCGCCACCGGCACGATCATATTGGCGAGCGAGGGGAGGATCAGGTTGGTGGTGATCGCCGCGGTGGTCACCTGCCCGCCGATCCACAGCAGCGTCGTCGTCACGTCGCCGATCGGCGTCCAGGCGCCGCCCGCGTTCGCCGAGATGACGATGACGCCCGCGAGCAATAGCCGATCGTCGCGCTCGCCGAGCAATTTCCGCATCAGCGAGACCATAACGATCGTCGTCGTCAGATTGTCGAGAATCGCGCTGAGGAAAAAGGTGACGAAGGCGATGATCCACACCAGCGAGACGAGTTTCGCGGTGCCGATCCGCGCGGTGATGACGCGGAAGCCGTCGTGCGTATCGACGACCTCGACGATCGTCATCGCGCCCATCAGGAAGAAGGCGATCTGCGCGGTGCCGAGCAGCGATTCGCCGAGATTCTCGTCGAGGACATGCGCGTCGATCCCCGACATCGCATAGACCGTCCACAACAGCCCCGCGCCGATTAGCGCCGAGGCCGATTTGTTGACCTTGAGCGGCTCTTCGAGCGCGATCGCGGCGTAGGCGAGGATGAAGATGAGAACGAGCGCGGCGATCATGCGACCCCACGTGCCAGCAAAATCGCCGAAAGGCTAACCGGTCGCGTTCTCAATCGGGCTCGATCGCGTCCACTGGCGGCGTCGCAGCCATTCCCTTCGAGACCGCCTCGACCTTTTCCATCACGCGGAGCACATTGCCCTGCGCCAGCGCCGCGAGATCGGCGTCGCTCCAGCCGCGCCGCGCCAGTTCGGCGAAAACCTGCGGATAGCCGTCGACGCCCTTCATGCCATCGGGGCCCGCGCCGCCGATCCCGTCGTAATCGCTGCCGATCCCGACATGCTCGTGCCCAGCGACCTTGGCGATGTGTTCGATGTGATCCGCGATCGTCGCCGCGGTGACGCTCGGCTGCGCGTGCGCCCCGTCCCACGCCACGAGCGGCGCGGGCGCCTTTTCGCCGTAAGCATCGGCGGGGAGGCCGATCGATTTCGCGTAATCGGTGCGCGCCTTGTCCCAGTCGCGCCACGCCTGCGACAGGAAGCCGGGATAGAAATTGACCATCACGACGCCGCCGTTCGCGCCGATCTTCGCGAGCAGATCGTCGGGGATGTTGCGCGGCGCATCGTTGAACACCCGCGCCGACGAATGCGAGGCGATCACCGGCGCCTTGGTGACCGCCAACGCCGCCGCCATCGTCGCGTCGGAGACGTGGCTGATGTCGATCGTCATGCCGATGCGGTTCATCTCGGCGACGACCTGCTTGCCGAATTCGCTGAGTCCGTTGGCGCGGGGGGTGTCGGTCGAGGCGTCGGCCCAGTCGAGGCTCTTGGTGTGCGTCAGCGTCATATAGCCGACGCCGAGCGCCTTGTACTGGCGCAGCACCGACAGCCGTCCGTCGATCTGATGCCCGCCCTCGACCCCGATGAGCGAGGCGATCCTGCCCGATTTCTGGATGCGGCGGATGTCGGCGGCGGTCGTCGCGAGTTCGAATGTCGTCGGATTCGCCGCGACGAACCGGCGGACGATGTCGATCTCCTCGAGCGTAAGCTCGACAGCACGCGGGCCGGTCGTCTCGGGCGGGATCCACACCGACCAGAATTGCCCGCCGACATGACCCGCGCGCAGCCGCGGGATATCGGTCTGGAGCGGATTGGGCAGGTGCGAGGTGTCTTTCGACAGATCGACCGCCTCGGGCTTCGCTTCGTGCTTGTCGCGGATTTCCCAGGCGAGGTCGTTGTGGCCGTCGACGATCGGCGCGCGTTCGAGGAGTCTATCGATGCGGGCGGGGATGGCGGGAGCGGGCGTTGCCGGAGTGGCTTGCGCCGCGAGCAGGGCGATCAGGATCATTGCTGCATCAAAGCAAAAAATCGCGCGTCAGGCGCGCTAAATCGTTCCGCTCTACCCGTCCTTGCGCTTCTCGGCGATCCACGGACGCGGCTCGCCGGTCGGCTTCGGCGTCCCGTCGAGCCGGACCGCACGCTTCACGGAGATCGGGCGGAGCAACAACGTGCCGCGCATGCTCTGCCCGGTCGGCATTGCGAGGATTCGTTTCACCGTCGCCTGCCCGCCGACGACGCGCCCGAACGCCGCGTAACCGGGGAAACCGGGCCGCGCGTCCATCGACGCGATCGCGCCGACGGTGATGAAGAAATTGCCGTTCGCCGATCCGGGATTGCCCATCCGGGCCATCGAGATCGTCATGTCGAGATGCTTGATGCCGGTTTTCGCGGTCGATTCGTGCGCGACCGGATCGAGGAAGCGCCGCGCGTCGGTGCGGATGCCCGACTGGATGAAACCGAATTGCGGCGAATTTTTCGCGCGCGCCGAGCGATAGAAACTGACGCCGTCGAACCGACCGTCATCGACATATTCGAGGAAATTCGCGGTGGTCTTGGGCGCGCGTCGGGCGTTCAGCGCGAGCACGATCGGCCCGGCGGCGGTTTCGAGACGGACACGGACGTATCCGGGCGTCGCGCGGTCGGCACGTTGCGCAGCGGCGGGGGCAAAGGCGAACGCGAGCATCGCCGCGGCAAGAAGGGAAAATCGCATCGGTCGCGCAGCTACCCAGCGGTGGGCCGGATCGCAAGCGCGCAACTTCCGGCAATCATTGCGGTTCGCGATATTGTCCCGAGTCGATCGCCCGGCGACGCTCGGCAAGCTGGCGCTGATATTCGGCATCGGCGGCACTGGCGGCGGCGCGGTCCGCCTCATATTGCGCACGCTCACGGTCGTAGCGCGCCTGCGCGTCGCTCTGGCGCTGCTGTGCCGCCGCTTGCGCCGCGACCCGTGCGCGTTCCTGCGCATCCGCCTCGGCATTGGCGCGGCGCAACCTTTCCTCCTCGGCAGGGGTGAGCGCTCCCGCATCGGGCACGGCAACCGCATCGTCCGGCGGGACGAGGACACCGCCGCCGGCAGGTCGCGCCGCTGTCGATGGCGACGCACCGCCCCAGACCGCCGCCGGTATAGCATCCTCGCACGGCGACGTGGCGGAGCGATCGAGCGTCGCTCGCATCGTCGCGGCGATATCGCGCGCATAGGCCTCCGCCTCAGCCTCGTCCGCGGTGCCGCGCTTCAGCGCGGCGGCGGCGCAATAGACCCAGAGATCGGCGTTCTCGCGATCGGTCCGGACACGTTCGAGATAGCGGTCCGCGATCTCGGAGGCGGCCGCAGCGCCGCTCGGCGGCAGATCGGTGGTGCGGATCGGCGTGTCGGGAGCCTGCCCGCCACGCCATGAACTTTGGCCCGATGCGGCGCTCGCGAACGCGATCGGGGCGATGGCAAGAAGGGCAAGCGCGCGCGTAAGGAACGATGATGTCATGGCGATGCTTCCCATTCGAGGATTGACGAAGGTCTCGTCAGATACCGAGCCAGTCAAGGCCGTCGGGTAACGTCGTTGCGCTGAAGTCCACCTGAACGACGCGTCGATGCGTCGAGCCGGTCGATGCGGCGGAGGCGTGGAGGATCGGCGGCGCATAGGCCCAGACGTCGCCTCGGCTGGCGAGACAGGTTCGCTTGCCGCACCGACCTACCGCATTTTTGATCTCAGGCTCGGCGATCTTGCCACGGCGGTGTGAGCAGGGCGCGATCAGCAGCGGGGCATTGTCGGCAGGAACGTCGTCGAGATGGATGCGAAGCGTCACCATCGCTTCGATGATCGCAAACGGCGGCTCGACATGCTGGAGGCCCGCCTTCGTCGTCCAAGGGCCGAAGCCAGGCGCGTCGTATCTTTCGCGGACGACGATCGTGCGATCCTGATGCCAGCCCAGCGCCCAGTTCGTTGCGGGCGTCTTGTCGAACAGGATAGCGCGGACCGGACGGGCGGCTTCGCCGAGCCGAGCGGCGGCGACTTCGAAGATCGCGCCGGAGGTCAGTAGCGCAGTAAGCGCCGGAATGCCTTGAAGGCGCGTACCCGCTCGGTCGGGCGGTACGCCAGCAAGCGCTGCCTCGGCATCGCCGAGAATCGAAAGGGCGCGCCTGCATGCAGCGCAGCCCCGTCGGTACCGAAATCGAGGTCGCGCATGGCGACCGACCGATCAGAGCTTTTCGGTAAGCTCAGGGACGATTTTAAACAGATCCCCGACCAGGCCGATGTCCGCAACCTGGAAGATCGGGGCGTCCTCGTCCTTGTTGATCGCGATGATCGTCTTGGAATCCTTCATCCCCGCGAGGTGCTGGATCGCGCCGGAAATGCCGATCGCGATATAGACTTGCGGAGCGACGATCTTGCCGGTCTGGCCGACCTGGTAATCGTTCGGGACATAGCCCGCATCGACCGCCGCACGCGATGCGCCGACGCCCGCGCCGAGCTTGTCGGCGAGCGGCTCGATGATCGAGTGGAAATTCTCGGCATTCTGGAGCGCGCGGCCGCCCGAGACGATGATCTTGGCGCTGGTCAGTTCGGGGCGTTCGAGCTTGGCGATCTCCGAGCCCGCGAAGGCCGACAGCCCCTTGTCGCCGGTGGACGCGACCGCCTCGATCGTCGCCGAACCGCCCTCGGTCGCGGCCTTTTCGAAGGCGGTGCCGCGGACGGTGATGACCTTCTTCGCGTCGGACGACTGGACCGTCGCGATCGCATTCCCGGCGTAGATCGGGCGGGTGAAGGTGTCGTCGCTCTCGACCGAAAGGATATCGCTGATCTGCATCACGTCGAGCAAGGCGGCGACGCGCGGCGCGATGTTCTTGCCGGTGCTGGTCGCGGGGAACAGGACAGCGTCGTGATGCCCCATCAGCTCGACGATCAGCGGCGCGACATTCTCGGCGAGCGCGTGTTCGTAGGCGGCATCATCGGCGACATGGACTTTGCCGACGCCCGCGATCTTCGCGGCTTCCTGTGCGACACCATCGACGCCCTTGCCAGCGACGAGCAAGTGCACCTCGCCGAGCTTCGACGCGGCGGTGACCACCGTGAGCGTGGCGTCCTTGACGGTGCTGCCGTCATGTTCGACCCAAACCAGCGTCTTCACTTGGCAACTCCCATCGCCTTGAGTTTCGCGACCAGTTCATCGACGTCGGCGACCTTGACGCCGGCGGTGCGCTTGGCGGGCTCGACGACCTTCAGCGTCTTCAGCCGCGGCGTCACATCGACGCCGTAATCGGCGGGCGTCTTCTGCGCCATCGGCTTGTTCTTCGCCTTCATGATATTGGGCAGGCTCGCGTAGCGCGGCTCGTTGAGGCGCAGATCGGTGGTGACGATCGCGGGGAGCTTGAGGTCGTCGGTTTCCGAACCGCCGTCGATCTCGCGCGTCACCTTGGCGGTCTCGCCGGAAATCTCGACCTTCGACGCGAACGTCCCCTGGCCCCAGCCAAGCAGCCCGGCGAGCATCTGCCCGGTCTGATTGTTGTCGTCGTCGATCGCCTGCTTGCCGAGGATGATCAGCCCCGGCTGTTCTTCCTCGGCGATCTTGGCGAGGATCTTGGCGACCGCGAGCGGCTCGGCCTTTTCTTCCGACACGACGAGGATCGCGCGGTCGGCGCCCATCGCCAGCGCGGTGCGCAGCGTTTCCTGGCTTTTCTGCTCGCCGATCGACACCGCGACGATCTCGGTCACGGCGCCCTTTTCCTTGAGGCGAATGGCTTCCTCGACCGCGATTTCGTCGAACGGGTTCATGCTCATCTTAACGTTGGCGAGATCGACTCCGCTCCCGTCCGATTTGACGCGGGGCTTCACATTGTAATCAAGCACGCGCTTGACGGGGACGAGTACCTTCATTCGAACATCCTCCACTTCGTCATGCCGGCCCTGATCCGGCATCCAGAGTAACGAGCGATGTCGCCTGCGACCCTGGACCCCGGATCAAGTCCGGGGTGACGGCTTTGTTTTGACTAGGCCGCCCTCTTCACCTCGGCGACGATCTTCTTCGCGGCATCACCCAGGTCGTTCGCGGGAACGATCGCCAGCCCCGAATTGGACAGGATTTCCTTGCCCTTCTCGACGTTTGTCCCTTCGAGGCGAACCACCAGCGGCACCGAAAGGTTCACTTCCTTCGCCGCGGCGACGATGCCGTCGGCGATGATGTCGCACTTCATGATCCCGCCGAAAATGTTGACGAGGATGCCCTTCACGTTGGGGTCGGCGAGGATGATCTTGAACGCCGCAGTCACCTTTTCCTTCGAGGCGCCGCCGCCGACGTCGAGAAAGTTGGCGGGGAACATGCCGTTCAGCTTGATGATGTCCATCGTCGCCATCGCCAGGCCGGCGCCGTTGACCATGCAGCCGATGTCGCCGTCGAGCTTGATATAGGCGAGATCGTATTTCGACGCTTCGAGCTCGGCCGGATCCTCCTCGCTCTCGTCGCGCAACTCCATCAGATCCTTGTGGCGGAACATCGCATTGCCGTCGAAAGCGACCTTGGCGTCGAGCACCATCAGTCTGCCATCCTCGGTCACCGCGAGCGGGTTGATCTCGATCTGCTCGGCGTCGGTGCCGAGAAAAGCGTCGTACAGTTTCGACGCGGTGCTCGCCGCCTGCTTGGCGAGATCGCCGTCGAGACCCAAGGCGTTCGCGACCGCGCGGCCGTGATGCGGCATGAAGCCGGTCGCGGGATCGATATCGATGCTGTGGATCTTCTCGGGCGTGTCGTGCGCGACGGTTTCGATATCCATCCCGCCCTCGGTCGAGACGACCATCGAGATGCGGCTGGTCGCGCGATTGACGAGCAAGGCGAGGTAGAATTCCTTGGCGATATCGACGCCGTCGGTGATGTAGAGGCGGTTGACCTGCTTGCCGTGCTCGCCGGTCTGCACCGTGACGAGCGTGTTGCCGAGCATGTCCGTCGCGGCGGCGCGGACCTCGTCGGCGGTCTTGGCGAGGCGGACGCCGCCCTTGGCGTCCGCGCCGAGTTCCTTGAACTTGCCCTTGCCGCGCCCGCCGGCGTGGATCTGCGCCTTTACGACGTAGAGCGGGCCGGGGAGGTTGTTCGAGACTTCGACCGCCTCGTCGACGCTCATCGCGGCATAGCCCGCGGGGACGGGGACACCGAATTTCGCGAGCAGTTCCTTGGCCTGATATTCGTGGATGTTCATGAAGGGCCTTCGGGATGACGGAAGTTATGCTGGCCTAAAGCACAGCGGGGGAGGTGAATCCAGCCCTCGCCCAACCGTCATGCCGGACTTGTTCCGGCATCCACCGCTCCGCCGGCAACGAGGCCGATGCTCTTGCGCCGCCGAGGATGCCGGAACAAGTCCGGCATGACTGAGAGTTGCCAATCTGTTCCACCTCGCGCAGTACGAGCGCGTGACCATCCTCCCCTATCCCGCGCTCCACGCCAGCCATTCGGGCATCTGGATCGCCACGGGCGAGGAAACCCGCGCGGTCGGGCGTGGCGAGGCGATCCGGATCGCGGCCGACACGCCGGTGATCCTTCTGAACGCGCCGCTGGTCGGGCAGCGGCTGGGCTATGCCGAACTTTCGGGGCTCGATCTGCTCGAACTGTTCGCGTTCCTCCGCCCCGCGCGGTTCATGGTGCCGACGCCGAAGGGTCTGGCAGCGGCAGCGGGCCTCGATGTGCCGGAAAACGAGGCGGCGGTTGCGCCATTCTTGCTCGCGGCGGCGGCGCGGTTGCTCGCGATTCCCGATGGCGACTGGCCCGAACGCGAAGGGGCGTGGAATGCCGCGCAGTCGCTGTTCCGGCTGCGCTGGGCCTGGGCGCCGGCGTTGGTCGATCGAGTCAAGAAACCCGCCCAAGCCGAGCGTTGGCTGTTCTCGAAGCTCCCCGAATGGAGCGAAGCCGCGCCGCGCCCCGCGCCCCGCACGGTGACGATCGAGGCGGAAGCGACACAGGCTCGACTTGCCACACTGACCGGCGCCAACGCGGAAATGCGCGTCGGACAGCGGGCGTTCGCCGATGCCGCGACGGGAGCGTTCGCGCCGCGAAACATGCGCGACTCGCCGAATTACGTGCTCGCCGAAGCGGGGACGGGGATCGGCAAGACCTTGGGTTATCTCGCCCCGGCATCGCTCTGGGCCGAACGCGCAGGCGGGGCGGTGTGGGTGAGCACCTTTACCAAGGCGCTCCAGCGGCAATTGGCGCACGAGACGGTCCGCCTCTTCCCCGACGAAGCGGTGCGCAAGGCCAAGGTCGTGACCCGCAAGGGCCGCGAGAATTACCTGTGCCTGCTCAACCTGGAGGATGCGTTGCAGGGCGGGTTCGCGGGTCGCGCGGCGGTGCTGGCGCAACTCGTGGCGCGCTGGGCGGCGTATTCGGCGGACGGCGATATGGTCGGCGGGGATTTGCCCGGCTGGCTGACCACGCTGTTCCGGCGCAACGGCCCGGCGGCGCTGACCGACCGGCGCGGCGAATGCGTCTATGCCGGTTGCCCGCATTACCGGAAATGCTTCATCGAGCGTGCCGCCCGCGCCTCCGCCGAAGCGGACATCGTTATCGCCAACCATGCGCTGGTGATGGTCAACGCCGCGCGCGGGCGCGAGATGGCGACGCGGCCGACACGCTATGTCTTCGACGAAGGCCATCACCTATTCGACGCCGCCGATTCGATGTTCGCGACCGCGCTGACCGGGCAGGAGACGATCGAACTCCGGCGCTGGATCGTCGGCCCCGAGTCTGCCTCGCGCGGACGGCGGCGCGGCCTCGCGGCGCGGTTGAGCGACGTCGCGAGCTATGACGAGCAGGGCGGCCGCGCGATTGCAGATGCGGTGAGCGCGGCACAGGCGCTCGCTTCCGACGGCTGGCTGCAACGACTGGCGGAGGGGCAGCCGTTCGGCGCGATCGAGGCTTTGCTCGCGGCGGTGCGCGGCCTCACCTACGCGCGTGCCGAACAGCCGGGCGACGCGGGCTACGGACTCGAAACCGAACTTGCCGAGCCGTCCCCCGAACTGATCGAGGCCGCGGCGCCCGCCGCCGCCGCGCTCGATGCTTTGGTCCGCCCGCTCGTCACGCTCGGCAAGCGGATGGAGGCGGTGCTCGCCGAAGCGCCCGACTGGATGGACGGCCCGGCGCGCGCGCGAATCGAGGGCGCGGTCGCCTCGCTCGGCTGGCGCGCCGAAACGGTGGCGGCGTGGCTGTCGTTGCTCGCGCGGGTCGGCGGCCCGGCGGACCCTGATTTCGTCGACTGGCTCGCGGTCGATCGGATCGAGGGGCGGGAGTTCGACATCGGGCTTCATCGCCACTGGCTCGATCCGACCCGGCCGTTCGCCGAGGTTGTGCTAAAACCCGCGCACGGCGCGCTCGTCACTTCGGCCACGCTCAAGGGCGGTGGCGACTGGGAAGGGGCGGAGGCGCGCGCCGGGGCGCCGCATCTGCTCCGCGCACCCGACCGGTTCGAGGTCGAAAGCCCGTTCGATTACGCCGCTCATTCCGAGGTGCTGATCGTCACCGATGTGAAGCGCGGCGACATTCCCGCGCTCGCCAATGCCTATGCCCGGCTGATCGCGGCGGCGGGGGGTGGCACATTGGGGCTGTTCACCGCGATCCGGCGGTTGCGCGGCGTCCATGCGCGGATCGCCGACCGGCTCGCGCGCGACGGGCTGCCGCTCCACGCGCAGCATGTCGATCCGATCGATACCGGCACGCTGGTCGATATCTTCCGCGACGATCACCACGCGTCGCTGCTCGGCACCGATGCGTTGCGCGACGGAGTCGATGTGCCGGGGCATTCGCTGCGGCTGGTGGTGATGGAGGGGGTGCCATGGCCCAAGCCAACTGTTCTCCACGCGGCGCGGCGGCTGGCGGGGGGTGGGTCGGCTTAC
Organism: Sphingomonadales bacterium; assembly: GCA_038236185.1. Taxonomy (GTDB): domain Bacteria; phylum Pseudomonadota; class Alphaproteobacteria; order Sphingomonadales; family Sphingomonadaceae; genus Sphingomonas. The sequence continues at coordinate 13,518 of JBBSTE010000020.1, forward strand.
GACGACCGCATTGTCCGCGCGCGGCTGGCGCAGGCGTTCGGGCGGCTGATTCGCCGCGCCGACGATCGCGGGGCGTTCGTATTGCTGTCGGCGGCGATGCCGTCACGATTGCTCGATGCATTCCCCGGCGGAGTCCCGGTCGCGCGTGTCCCGCTCGACGAAGCGGTCGCGCGGGTGCGGGATCGGCTTTCCACGGGCGCGCGAGTGGGGCATGAGGCACTTCCCGCCCGCTGACGGAGACCCCCACGTGAAGTCGCTGACGCTGCTGCGCCACGCCAAATCGGGCTGGGACGATCCAATCGCGCGCGATTTCGATCGGCCGCTCAACGCCAAGGGCGAGCGCGCCGCCGGGCTCGTCGGCCAGCATCTGCGCCGCGAAGGGATCAGCTTCGATCACATAATCGCCTCGCCCGCGACGCGGGTCGCGGAGACGATCGCGGCGCTGGCCGATGGCTATGGCCGGTCGTTCGACGTGCACGAAGACAAGCGCATCTATCTCGCCTCCGCCTCGACCCTGCTCGACGTGATCCACGCTTTGCCCGACGACGCGACGACGGCGTTGCTGGTTGGCCACAATCCGGGACTGGAGGATCTGGTGCTGTGGCTGGTGCCCGCAGGCGCCGAGCGGCGTGAGATGGTCGAGGAAAAATACCCGACCGCGACGATCGCCGAACTCAGCTTCGACGGCGATTGGCGGTCGCTGGAGCCGGGCGGTGCGGCGCTGGCGCGGTTCGTCCGTCCGCGCGATCTCGATCCTACGCTCGGGCCGGACGAGGATTGACGCCAGAGCTAGTCGAGATTCGGCCAATCCCTCTTTCGTCATTCCCGCGAAGGCGGGAATCCATATTGGCTGGTGTTGGTGAAGCTCAAAAGCGTTGAGTCTATGGCTCCCCGCCTTCGCGGGGATGACGGGAGGCATTAAGTTTCGATCAGTCCTGGGCGAGCAGCCGCGTCACCTCATCGAAGTCGGTCGCCACCGCATTCACGCCGATCATCTTCAGCCGTTCGGCATGCCCCGCGGCGCAATGCGTCCCCGCGCACAGGCCCATGACATAGCCGCCGCTCGCCACCGCGCCGGCCGCGCCGACGGGTGAGTCCTCCAAGATGGCGCAGTTTGCGATCGGCACGCCGAGCGCATCCGCCGCGAAGATATAGAGGTCCGGCGCGGGCTTGCCGCGCGCGACATGCTCGGCGCCGCTGTAGAGATGGCCGCCGAACGCGTCCGCCAGCCCGATATGATCGAGATGGCGGCGGATCCAGCGTGTCGAGCTCGACGACACCACCGCTTTGGGCAGACCCGCGGGGAGCGAGCGGACGAACTCGACCGCGCCCGCGACCGCGTCGATCCCGTCGCGCATCACCCGATCGTCCTCGGCGAGCCGGGCGATGTCGAAGTCCGGGGTGAGTGCGCGACCCATGTAGCGTTCGAGCCGGTCGCGAAAATCCTTCCCCGAATAGCCCATGAAATGCGCCATCGATTGCTCGGGCGTGGTCGGGTGGCCGATTGAGGTCAGATAGTCGGCGATCTGGGCGTTGCCGGCATATTCGCTCTCGATCAGCACCCCGTCGAAATCGAACAATATCGCGGCGAACCTCATCCGCGCGCGCCGAATAGGGCGCTGCCGACGCGGACGTGGGTGGCGCCGAGCATCACCGCGGTCTCGAAATCGTCGGACATTCCCATGCTCAAGCCCGCGACGCCCTCGTCGCGCGCGATCTTGGCGAGCAAAGCGAAATACGGCGCCGCCTCGGTGTCCGCCGGGGGCAGGCACATCAGCCCAGCGAGCGGCAGACCAGCGGCGCGGATCGCCTCCAGCAGCGCGGGGACTTCGGCGATCGGGCAGCCGCCTTTCTGCGGCTCGTCGCCGATGTTGACCTGTGCGAAGCACGCGGGGCGCTTGTCGGCAGCATCCATCCCCTTGGCGAGCGCGGTGACGAGCGAGGGGCGATCGACCGAATGGATCGCGTCGAAGGTCGCGACCGCCTCGGCCACCTTGTTCGACTGGAGCTGGCCGACGAGGTGGAGTTCGGTATCGGGGTAGCGCTCGCGCAGCGCGGGCCATTTGTCCTGCGCTTCCTGGACGCGATTCTCGCCGAACACGCGCTGGCCCGCGGCGAGCAACGGTTCGATCGCATCCGAGGAATGCGTCTTGGAGATCGCGACGAGCATCACCTCGGCAGGCTCACGTCCGGCGAGCTTGGCGGCGCGCGCGATACGGTCGGTGATCTCGGCTAGGGGCGTCATCGCGGGCGGGCTATAGGCGGCGCTATGCGCCCCCGCCACCCCAAGCTCCCGACTCGCTGGCTGATGACCGACGAGCGGATCGTCGATCTCGACGCGACGGTGGCGCGGTTACGGCGCGGCGACGGGATCGTGTTCCGGCATTACGCGACGCCGCTGAAGGAGCGGCGGCGGCTTTTCGCACGATTATTGCGTGTCGCGAGACGGCGCGGGCTGGTGCTGGTGCGCGCCGGCGATGTCGCGATGCGCGGCGAGATGGGGGTGCATGGGGCCGCGAAGATGGTCCGGCCAGGGGTGCGGACGTGGCCGGCGCATTCGCGGATCGAAGCGGTGGCGGGGGTTCGTGCGGGGGCAGATGCGCTGTTCGTGTCGCCGGTGTTCGCGACGCGGTCGCATTCGGGCGCGAGGTCGCTTGGATTAATCCGAGCCGCGGATATTGGGCGCGAGCTACAAGTTCGGCTCGTCGCGCTCGGCGGGATGGATGCGCGGCGCTATAGGGCGATCAGGCGATCAGGGTTCGATGGTTGGGCAGCGATCGATGCGTTTGCCGCGCCGAATCAGAATCTAAAGGCGGTTCCCACGTAAACCGCCTGGCTGTCGCGGCGGTCGTCGTTGAAACGGGCGAGGCGGTCGCGCTCGCTCTTGTAGCGGACGCCTGCGGTCAGATCGATGTGACGCGACAGCGAATAGGAGCCGCCGACGTCGAGCGCATAGCTCGGCGGGCTTTCGACCAGTTGCGGGCCATTAGCGGCGGGCTTGTCGGTCGAGGCGCGGACCTGGCCCGCGAAACGGTTGCCAGCATAGCTGATCGCGACATCCGCCGCATCGCGGCCGCCGGGCGCGCCCGCGAGATCGACCTTGGCGAGATCGCCCGACAGCGCGAATCGCTTCCAGCCGACCGCGACGCCAAGGTTGTACGCGATCGGCGCCAGCCCGACGGTCGGCGCCGGGATCGCGGCCAGCCGCTCGGCATCGTCGACGCTGCGGTTGGAGCGGGCGCGGACCGCGACGGTCACCGCCTTCGTGCTGGTGCGCGACTCGGACGGCGTGAAGCGGAAGTCGCCGGCGTCGAGTCCACCGCGCGCGAACACCGCGGCGAGGCGAGGGTCGGCGGCGGCTGGCGTGAAGCCGGTCAAGGCGCGCGCCGCGGCGGTCGGTTTGCGGGCGACGCGAGCATTGTCTTCGGTCGCGCCGATCGCGGGCGCGACAATGACCCCGGCCAACAGGCCGGTTGTCAACATTCCGCCAAGGATCAAACGCACAGCGACCACGACTCGAAAATCCTCTTCGGGCTTTCTCCACAACGCGCCTATCACGCTTCGGACGCCGGTCACCATCGCGCGAGTCCGATTTATCCGGAACTGTTGCATCGCTGCCGCACGTCGGGCGCGCTTGCGACGGCCGGGTACCGGCTGTAGGTGAGGCGGGCCATTCCCCGTATTCAGGACGATCCGCTCATGTTCCGCCCTTCGCGCTCGATGCTCGCGTTAGCCGCCCTCGCCAGCCTTGCCGCGTGCGGCGGCGGGCGCAAGGTCGCCAAGTCCGATCTCGCGGCGTCGAAGATCACGACGATCGGGGTCAATAGCTATCTGTGGCGCGCCAGCCTCGACACGCTGAGCTTTATGCCTTTGGTCCAGACCGATTCGAACGGCGGCGTCATCGTCACCGACTGGTACGCCAACCCGCAGACCCCGAGCGAGCGGATCAAGGTGACCGTCACGATTCTCGATCAGGATCTGCGTGCCGATGCGGTCCGCGTCGCCGCGATCCGTCAGGTCAATCAGGGTGGGCAATGGGTCGCGGCACCGGTGCAGGCAGCAACGATCCAGAAGCTGGAGGATATCATCCTCACGCGGGCGAGAGATTTGCGCCGCGCGTCTTTGGCAAGCTGATCCGCCTGTGACCGCGCGCTTCGACGCCCAAGCGGCGGACGCGCGCTGGCAGGCGGTGTGGGACGAACGCCAGACCTTCGCCGCGCGCGACGACAGCCCCAAGCCCAAAAGCTATGTGCTCGAAATGTTTCCGTACCCGTCGGGGCGGATCCACATGGGGCACGTCCGCAATTACACGATGGGCGACGTGCTGGCGCGCTATCGCCGGATGAAGGGGATGGAGGTGCTCCATCCGATGGGCTGGGACGCGTTCGGCATGCCCGCCGAAAACGCCGCGATGGAAAAGCACGTCCATCCCGGCGGCTGGACGCGTCAGAATATCGCGACGATGAGGGCACAGCTGAAGCGCCTCGGCTTCGCGCTCGACTGGTCCAGGGAACTCGCGACCTGCGAACCCGATTATTACGGTCACGAACAGGCGCTGTTTCTCGATCTGTTTGCGGCGGGCCTGGTCTATCGCAAGGAATCGGCGGTCAATTGGGATCCGGTCGACATGACCGTGCTCGCCAACGAGCAAGTGATCGACGGGCGCGGTTGGCGTTCGGGTGCGCTGGTCGAGAAGCGCAAGCTCAGCCAGTGGTTCCTCAAGATCACCGATTTCGCCGACGAATTGCTCGCCGGTCTCGCCGAATTGAAGGACTGGCCCGACAAGGTCCGGCTGATGCAGGAAAACTGGATCGGCAGAAGCGCGGGGCTGACCTTCCGCTGGGCGCTGGCGCATGAGCAGGGCGTGGTTGAGGTGTTCACGACGCGCCCCGACACGATCTTCGGCGCGAGCTTCATCGCGGTCGCGGCGGACCATCCGATCGCGCAAGGGCTGGCGGCGGATAACCCCGAAGCCGCGGCGTTCATCGACCTGTGCAAACAGGGAGGGACGACAGCCGCGGAGATCGAGACGCAGGAAAAGCTCGGTTTCGACACCGGCCTGCGCGCGCGGCACCCGTTCGACGATGCGTGGGAGCTGCCGGTCTATATCGCCAATTTAGTGTTGATGGATTACGGCGCGGGCGCGGTGTTCGGCGTCCCCGCGCACGACCAGCGCGACAATGATTTCGCGCGCAAATACGGCCTGCCGGTGCGGCGCGTGGTTTCTCAGCCTGCCCCCGCGGAGGCGGGGGGCGATCTCTCCGATCCGGTATTCGAGGGCGACGAGGCCTATACCGGGCCGGGCACTCTGGTGAATTCGCACTTCCTCGACGGGATGCAAGTCGAGGACGCCAAGCGCGAGGTCATCCGCCGCGCCGAGGCGGGCGGCTGGGGCGAGGGCTCGACGGTCTATCGCCTGCGCGACTGGGGCGTCAGCCGCCAGCGCTATTGGGGTACGCCGATCCCGATCGTCCACTGCGCCGAGTGCGGCGCGGTGCCGGTGCCGAAGGACCAGCTACCGGTCGTGCTGCCCGAGGACGTCACGTTCGATGTTCCCGGCAACCCGCTCGGCCACCATCCGACATGGAAGCACGTCGCCTGCCCGTCGTGCGGGGGCGAGGCGGTGCGCGAGACCGACACGCTCGACACGTTCGTCGATTCGTCGTGGTATTTCATCCGCTTCGCCAGCCAGCCGAAAGACCAACCGTTCGACCGCGCGGTCGCCGAGCAATGGCTGCCGGTCGGGCAATATATCGGCGGGGTCGAGCATGCGATCCTCCATTTGCTCTACGCGCGCTTCTGGACGCGCGCGCTCCGGCACATCGGGATGCTCGACGTGGCCGAGCCGTTCGCCGGACTGTTCACGCAGGGGATGGTGACGCACGAGACGTACTACCGGACGAAGACCTCTACCGTTCGCAAGCAAGGTGACGCCAAAGGTCAGGAAGCGGTGCTGCTGGACTCATTCTATTCCCCGACAGAGATTGAGAAGGACAGCGAAGGCGCGACGCTCAAGGCGGACGGCCAACCCGTCAAAGTCGGCCGCATCGAAAAAATGTCGAAATCGAAGAAGAACACCGTCGATCCCGAGCCGATCGTCGATCGCTACGGCGCGGATGCGGTGCGCTGGTTCATGCTGTCCGACAGCCCGCCCGAGCGCGACCTGCCGTGGAGCGAGGCTGGGATCGAGGGCGCGTGGCGCTTCGTCCAGCGCTTGTGGAAGCTCGTCGGCACCAACGACGATGCCGCGACCGGCGAGGACATCGCGCTACGCAAGCTCGCGCACCGCACGACCGACTGGATCGCGGGCGACATCGAGGCGCTGCAGTTCAACAAGGCGGTCGCGCGAATCTACACGCTGGCGACCGCGATCGAGAAGGCAGGGCCGTCCGCCGACCGCGACGCCGCGCTCGCTACCCTGCTCCGCCTCGTCGCGCCGATGGTGCCGCACGTCGCCGAGGAGGCCTGGGCTGCGGCGGGCAACTCCGGTTTGGTCGCCGACGCCGCCTGGCCCGAGGTCGATCCCGATTGCCTCGTCGACGACGAAGTGACGATCGCGATCCAGGTCAACGGCAAGCTGCGCGACACGCTGACGCTCCCCAAGGGCGCGCCGCGCGAGGACGTCGAGGCGGCGGCGCTCGCCTCGGAGAACGTCGTCCGCATCCTCGACGGCAAGCCGCCGCGGAAGGTCATCGTCGTCCCCGACCGCCTCGTGAACCTCGTCGCGTGAGGCGGGTCGCGCTCCTCCTCGCACTGAGCCCGCTCTCCGCATGCGGTCTCCACCCGCTCTATTCGAACGGTAGCTCGGGTCCGGTCGCCGAGGCACTCGGCGCGGTCGAAGTCGCGCCGATCGAGGGGCGCGGGGGCTGGCTCCTCGCCAATGCGCTGAAGGATCGGCTGGCGGCGGGCGGCACATTGACGCCGCGCTATCGGCTCGAGATCAAGCTCGACGACCAGATCACCGGCCTCGGCATCCGCCGTGACGACAGCGTGACGCGCGAACGACGGACGGTGCGCGCGCGCTATCAGTTGGTCGAAATCGGCCGCGGCACCACCGTCCTCGACGCGACCGCGGGCTCCGATGCCGGGATCGACGTCGTCTCTTCCGAATATGCGACGATCGCGGCGGAAAGCACCGCGCTCGAACGTCTGTCGGACATCGTCGCCGACCAGATCGTCGCGCGGGTCGCGCTCTACGCGCGACGCGAGGGCAAGCCTTCGGGCGCCACGCCGTGAAGGCCAGCGAGGCGCAGGCTCGCGCCGCGCTCGACCGCCCCTCGCCCGATATCCGCCTTTACCTGCTGTACGGCCCCGACGAGGCGGGCGCGATGGCGCTCGCCGACCGGCTGGCGCGCGCGATGGGGCCGGAGGCGGAACGCGTCGATCTCGAGTCGGCGACGCTGAAGTCCGACCCCGCGCGCCTCGCCGACGAGGCCGCGTCGCTGTCGCTGTTCGGGGCTGCGCGGCATATCCGCGCAACGGGTGTGGTGGACGAGAGCGTCACCGCCGCGACGACGCTGCTCGACGCCGATCGTGCCGGAAACCCCGCGGTGCTGATCGCGCCTACGCTCAAGGCGACCAACGCATTGGTCAAGCTCGCGCTTGCCTCGCCGAACGCGATGGCCTGCGCCTGTTACGTGCCGACCGGCCGCGATGCCGAAGCGATGGTGACCAACCTCGCGCGCGAACACGGCCTGCGCGCCGCGGGCAATGTCGCGCGGCGGTTGTCGCAGGCGAGCGGCGGCGACCGCGCGGTGATCGCGCGCGAGATCGAGAAGCTGGCGCTCTATCTCGACGCCGCGCCCGATCGCCCGCAGGAATTGGGCGACGCCGCGCTCGATGCGGTCGGCGCCGATCTCGGCGAGGCGGAGATGAACCGCGCGGTCGCGGCGCTGGTCGCGGGGCGCGCCGACGAGCTTGGCGACGAATTGTCGCGGCTCGGCGAGGCGGGGGTGTCGCCGATCGTCTGGTTGCGCCAGGTCGCGCGGCGGCTGTCGAGCCTCGCCGAAATGCGTGCCGATCTCGATGGCGGCGAGGATATCGGTGCGGTGATGAAGCGCCATCGCGTGTTCTTTCGCGAGGAGGCCGCGACCAGACACGCACTGTCGCGCTGGTCCCCGGCGATGCTGGCAACCGCGCACGCCCGGCTACGCGCGGCGGAGCGTGCGGTGATGGCGACGGCGACTGCGGGCAACGTCCGCGCCGATCAGGCGGCACTGGAGCTCGCAAGGCGAGTCGGGGAGCGGTAGAGTCTTTTTTGACGCGCTCACGCGCGCCCATCGCCGAGAGGCGATCAAACAACGACTTTCTGGCACCGCCATATCCGCGAGAGCGGATCAAATGCGCGAAAGCCCCGGCCGACTGCTGCCGACCGGGGCTCCCGTGACGAACTTCTCGTTTTAATAGTAGAAGTTGCGCAGGACGCGAATGACGCGGCCGGTGCGATAGTTCACGAGCAAAACGTCGTTATAGTGCCGGATCCAGCGCGCGTAGCGCGGGGCGACCGGCAGGCGATACCGCCACGGATCGCGGATCCAATAGGCCGACCCGAAATATGCCGGCGCGATCCGGCCGCCGACCGCAAAGCTGCGATAGCGGAACGGCGCGCGCCAGTTGCCGCGGGCGTACAGGTTACGGTTGACGCCGCGATACCTCTGCCAGTCGTTGCTGCCCCAACGGTGATTGCGGTCGTTATAGTCCTCGCGATACTCGCGGCGCGCGTCGCGGACATCGCTACGCTGTTCGCGGACATCGCGACGGTCGCCGGTCTGGCGCGCGTGCTGTAGTTGGCGCTGCTCCTTGCGGATGTCCTGGCGGTCGCGTTGCAGCTCGCGCTGCGACTGTGCGCTGGCCATCGCCGGCATCGCCGTCGCCGCCAGCAGCATCATGGTCAAAATCTTACGCATGATCGTATCTCCATTTCCGGGACGATTCGCCGGTGTGGCGCCTCGTCACGGATGGATAAATGCCAAACCCCCGCTGAATGTTTCGGGAACGGTCCGGTCAGGCGGGAGAAAGGTGGAAACGCGGGGTGAGAGGGTTGTCGGCGCGCGCGGCGACGCCAGCCGTTTGTTTGATCCGCTCACGACTTACGGCCGAGAGGCCGTCAAAACACTCAAACTAAGGCGTATTGCGGCCCGCTCCGCCGGCATCGCCCGTCCCCGGCGCGCCCACCGTCCCGATATTGCCGAACAGATCCTGGAAGAAGCCGCGCTTGCGCCCCAGCGTCGGGGTCGCCTTGCCGGTCGGGTCGATCGAGGCGATCTGCTCGACGCCCGATTTGCGGATCGTGCTGACGTTGCCCTTCGCATCGAAGCTGATCTGCATCGTCAGTTGTTCGCGCACCTTAGGGCTGTTGTACGCGTAATTGCGGCTGTCGCGCGCGATATAATACCAGTCGCCCTGATTGAACTGGCTCGCGAAACTCGGGTGGCCGAGCGTCGCAAGCACCGACTGGCGGTTGTCGACCCCGGGCTGGATCGAATTCACGAGATCGGCATCGACGATATAGCCCTGGTGCGAACGGAGCGGCGCGCAAGCACTGGCGGCGATCGCGATCGACGCGGCGAGGATAAGGTGACGCATGGGAACTCCGCTCGGGCGGACGCAGACGTTGCGCCCGCGACCTTTCGCCTCAATATGCCGCCGGAGCGCGCGAGACAACACGCCGCAGATGGGACGACCGATTTTGGGCTTTTTCGACCGGTTCCGCAGGCGCGACCGCGACGCCGCCTTGCCGCTCTACAATGCGGTGGTCGTACAAGCGCGCGCCGAGCATTGGTATCTCGCGGGTGCGGTGCCCGATACGCTCGACGGTCGCTTCGACATGGTCGCCGCGGTTCTGGCGATGGTGTTGCTGCGGCTCGAGGACGAGCCCGAGGGCAAGGAGCCGGGGGTCCAGATGACCGAGCGATTCGTCGATGACATGGATGCACAGGTCCGCCAAATCGGCTTCGGCGACATGGTCGTCGGCAAGCATATCGGGCGGATGATGACGATGCTCGGCGGGCGGCTCGGCGCGTATCGCGAGGGGCTGGCGGCCGGCACGCTTGATGCGGCGTTGGTCCGCAATCTCTACCGTGGCGACGCTCCCGCGCCGGAGGCGGTGGCGCATGTCCGCGATTCGCTGACCGCGTTGCGTGCGCGGCTCGACACGGTGCCGCTCGACGCGCTGATGGCGGGGCAGATGCCGTGACCCCCGAATTCTCTCGGATCGAGCGAGTCGATGCGTTCGGAAGCGAGCCGCGCACCATCGCGATCGAGGCGGATGCGGACGAGCGGCGACGGCTTGCGGGGCGGTTCGGGCTCGTCGCGGTCGACCGGCTGGCGGCACGTTTCACGCTCCGGCGCGATGCGGCGAGGTTGGTGGCGGAAGGATCGGTCGAGGCGGCGGTGACCCAGGCCTGCTCGGTGACGGGCGACCCGATCGAGGCCACGGTCGATGAGCCGGTCGCGCTGCGCTTCGTCGAAACGATGGCGAGCGGCGAGGAAGGGGAACTGACCGACGATGCGATCGATGCGATCGAAATCGAAGGCGGCGCGATCGACCTGGGCGAAGTCGCGGCGGAGACGATGGCGCTGGCGCTCGATCGCTTCCCGCGCGGGCTTAATGCGGCGGCAGCGTTGCGCGCCGCGGGCGTGGTCGGCGAGGACGAGGCGGGGGCGTTCGGGGCGCTGGCCGGGCTTAGGGACAAGCTCCAGCGCAACTAGGGTCCGGATCCAATAACTGGATTCCCATCGCGCCGGGAATGTGATTCACTGCCTTGATGAGGAGGCGGTGATATGTCTGATTTCTTTTGGTTTTCGGATGAGCAGTGGACGCGGATCGCGCCGCTTTTACCGACCGACGTTCGCGGCATGAAGCGAGTGGACGATCGCCGGGTGTTGAGCGGGATCGTCCATGCGCTCAAATGCGGTGGCCGCTGGGCCGATTGCGCCGACGTCTACGGGCCGAAGAAGACGCTTTACAACCGGTTCGTGCGCTGGGCGGATCGCGGCATCTGGGAGCGTATCTTCAGCGCGCTGGCAGGAGCCGAGGATGCGCCCGACCGGCTGTTCATCGATAGCAGTTGCATCAAGGTACACCGCTGTGCGGGCGGCGCAAAAGGGGGGCCTTGGCCGATGGTATCGGCATCACACGCGGCGGCCGCAACACCAAGCTCCACGCGGTCTGTGACGCGAAGGGGCGCCCCTGCGTTCTGCTCCTGACGCCGGGAAACGTGCATGACTGCAAGGTCGCACAGCGGTGTATCGAAGCGATGCCGCCGTCCGCCGAACTGGTCGCGGACAAAGGCTATGACAGCCAGGCCTTGCGCGAATGGCTTGCCGAGCGCGGCACCCAGGCGGTCATCCCGCCGCGCCGCAACCGCAAAATCCAGTACGATTATGACAAGGCCATCTACAAGCAGCGCAACATCGTCGAACGGCTGTCTGCCGCATCAAGGACTGGCGACGCATCGCCACCCGCTTCGATCGCAATATCAAAAACTTCATGGCAGCCATCGCCATCGCCGCTACCGTCATCTGGTGGCTGCAATGAGTCCGGACCCTAAACTGACAGCACCCCCGAGCGCATAGCTCGGCGCTATGGTGATCACTGACTGCAATCCAAAATCGTCCTGAGGAACGGCAGCTATGCCGGGATGGTGAGCCGAAAACTGCCAGTCTCCTGTCCTTACTTCCAGACCTTCGCGTTGGGGTTCGCAACGATATAGTCGCGTTAAATTGCGGTCTCGCTACCGCTTCCGCCGCGCTGCATAACCGCATATCCCCACCCGCATGCATCTCTACCTCCCGATCGCGAATCTGTCGGTCAACGCGCTCGTCATCATCCTGCTCGGCGGCGGGGTGGGGTTGTTGTCGGGGATGTTCGGGGTCGGCGGCGGGTTCCTCACGACGCCGCTGCTGATCGTCTACGGCATCCCGCCGACCGTCGCGGCGGCCTCCGCGGCGAGCCAGGTCACCGGCGCGAGCGTCTCGGGCGTGTTCGCCTATCTGCGCCGCGACGCGGTGGATATCCGGATGGGGATGGTGCTCGTCGCGGGAGGCGTGGTCGGCTCGTTGTTCGGCGCGTGGCTGTTCCGGCTGCTCCAGGCGAGCGGGCAGATCGATACCGTGATCGGCATCACCTATGTCGTGATGCTCGGCTCGATCGGTGGACTGATGCTGCGCGAATCGGTGCAGGCGATCGCGGTCGCGAAGGGCCGGCGCACCGCCAAGCCGCGCAAACGCCGCCACCATCCGCTGGTCGCGGCCCTCCCCCTGCGGATGCGATTCTACAAATCGGGGCTCTATATCTCGCCGCTGGCGCCGCTGATCCTCGGGTTCTTCACGGGCATATTGACGATCCTGCTCGGCGTCGGCGGCGGTTTCGTGCTGGTACCCGCGATGATCTATCTGCTCGGCATGGCGACCGCGGTGGTCGTCGGAACGTCGCTGTTCCAGATCCTGTTTGTCACCGCCGCCGCGACGATGGTCCATGCGACGACGACCAAGGCTGTCGATATCGTGCTGGCGGCGCTGCTGCTCGTCGGATCGGTCGTCGGCGCGCAGGTCGGCGCGCGCTTCGCCAATCGCGCGAAGCCTGAATATCTCCGCCTCGCGCTGGCGATCATCGTCCTGCTGGTCTGCGCCCGCATCGCGCTCGGGCTCGGCTGGCGGCCGGGCGCACTCTATTCGGTCGAACTGTCGTGAAGAGGTTTGCGTCGGCAAGGTTGCGGCGCCGGCCCGCTCCCCCACCCCGCCTCCCACAGAATATCCTGGATGGGAGGCGGGGTGGGGGAGCGGGCCGGCGCCGTTTCCACGCGCGAGGGGGCAAAAGACTCCTGCTCGTGATCGCGGCACCCTTGTTGCTGGCGCAGGCCAAGCCGGTGCTCGTGCCCGATGTGTCGCAGCGTAATATCGAGATCGTCTACAGCTTCACCGGGGCCGAGCTGCTGCTGTTCGGCGCGATTCTCTATCCCGGGGGCCGGCTGCCGAGTGAAAAGAAAGTGACCGACGTCGTCGTCGTCGTAAAGGGGCCGGTCGAATCGATCCTGGTGCGCGAGAAGGCGAAGGTCGCGGGGATCTGGGTCAACGCCGATCGGCTACCCTATCAATCCGCGCCGTCGTTCTACGCGATCGCCTCGTCCCGGCCGATCGACGCGCTGGTCGATGATCGCACGCGCGCGATCTACGAACTTGGCCTCGGCAGTCTCCAGCTCTCGCCGTCGTCGTCGGCACCGCCGGCGGTCCAGGATCGTTTCGCGCAAGGGCTGGTCGAGCTGAAACGCAAGGCCGGTCTTTATTACGAAGCGCCCGGCGCGGTCGAGATCACCGACGGCGTATTATACCGCGGGCACGTCGCGATTCCGGCACGTGTGCCCGTCGGGCGCTTCACCGCCGAGACCTTCCTGATCCAGGACGGTCGCGTGATCGCGGCGGCGACGCGCGACATCGACATCCGCAAATCAGGGTTCGAGAGGTTTATCGCGATCGCGGCGCAGAAATCGTCGGTGCTGTACGGATTGGTGACGGTGGCTCTGTCGGTGCTGCTCGGCTGGGGTGCGGGCTGGATCGCTAGGCGTATTTGACGCGCTCAAAAAACTCCCTCACGCAATCTTTACCAAAGCTCGCGTACGTGTCCTCGGGAATTGCCGGGGAACCACCCACGATGACCGAAATGCCGGGGATGCATGCGTTCACAACGGCCTCCGCCGCTGGCGCACTTGCGTCCGCGTCGGAAGCGCCGATCGGCATCGTTCTCGAAGTTTCGGGATCGTCGAGCCGGATCGTGCTCGACATGGCCGCGCTCGATACGCTCGCTTCGCATCCAGACCCGACGATGGCCTATGCGGGCCAGGTCGGCAGCCAGATCAAGGTGCGGGTCGGCCAATCGTGGCTGATCGCCAACGTCCGCGCGCTCACGCTCGCCGATGGGCACGGCGACCGCATTTCCGCGCAGGTCGACTTCCTCGGCGAGGGCGACGAGGAGAAACTGACCGGCAAGCTCTACAGATTCCGCCGTGGCGTCACACGCTATCCATCGCCCGGCACTGCGGTCTATGCGGTTTCGAATGCGGATCTGAAGCAGGTCTATGCCGCCGACGTCCGTGCCAGCATCTCGGTCGGCACGGTCTATCCGACGCGCGATATCCGCGCGACGCTCTACGTCGATGCGATGCTCGGCAAGCATTTCGCGCTGCTCGGCTCGACCGGCACGGGCAAATCGACCAGCGCCGCGCTGATCCTCCACCGGATCTGCGAACTGGCGCCGCAGGGCCATATCGTGATGATCGATCCGCACGGCGAATATTCCGCCGCGTTCAAGGGCAACGGCGCGATTTTTGACGTGTCCAACCTCGCGATGCCGTATTGGCTGATGAATTTCGAGGAACATTGCGAGGTGTTCCTGACGACGACCGGCGCGGAGCGTCAGGTCGATGCCGACATTCTGTCGAAATGCCTGCTCCAGGCGCGCGGCAAGAGCCGGGCGGGGGCGGAAATCCCCAAGCTCACGGTCGATGCGCCGGTGCCCTATTTGCTGAGCGACTTGACCAATTTGATCAGCCTGGAAATGGGCAAGATGGACAAGGCGTCGAACACCGCGCCCTACCTCCGGCTCAAATCCAAGATCGAGGAAGTGAAGGCCGATCCGCGCTTCGGCTTCATGTTCTCAGGCATGCTCGTCGCCGACACGATGGCGACGTTCATCGCGCGCATCTTTCGCCTGCCGGGAGACGGACGGCCGATCTCGATCATCGACGTCTCGGGGGTGCCGAGCGAGATCACGTCGGTGGTCGTCGCGATGCTGAGCCGGATGGTGTTTGACTTCGCGATCTGGTCGCGCAACGAGCCGCAGCGACCGATCCTGCTCGTCTGCGAGGAAGCGCACCGCTATATCCCCTCGGGGAACGAGAACACTTCCTCGGTCGGACGGATCCTCGGCCGGATCGCCAAGGAAGGCCGCAAATACGGTGTTTCGCTGGGCCTCATCACCCAGCGCCCGTCGGATCTCGCCGAGGGCGTGCTGTCGCAATGCGGCACGATCATCGCGATGCGATTGAACAATGATCGCGATCAGGCCTTCGTCCGCGCCGCGATGCCCGAAGGCGCGCGCGGCTTCCTCGATTCGATTCCCGCACTCCGCAACCGCGAATGCATCATCTGCGGCGAAGGCGTCGCGATCCCGATCCGCGTGTCGTTCGACGGGCTGGAGGAATCGAAGCGGCCCGCTTCGGCCGATCCGTTGTTTTCGCAATTGTGGACCGACGTCGGCGACGAGGATTCGATCATCCACCGCACGATCCAGAAATGGCGGTTGCAGGGACGGTGAGGAGCTTTTGACGCGCGTGTGCTCGTCAAAAGACTCTTATCCCCCCGCTTCACCGACAAAGCTCAGCTCCAGCCGCTTCGATGTGACCGGTACGTCCAGCTTCGCCGAATTGAAATCGATCACGCTCTTGGGGCCGAGCGTCCGCTGCTGCGGCGTGATCGTCCACGAAAAGACGATCCGGCCCGAGGCGTCGCGCAGGTCGGCGCGGATGTCGGGGACGCGCTGGAGCGTCCCCGAAGGGTTGAGAACCTTGCCGCTGACCGCGAACAATTCGCTGCCGTTAGTGAGATCGCGGCGCTCGATCGGGTTGTCGATCAGCCGGAGCGGCGATTCCTGCGGGCCGATCGGCAGTCCGATCCGCTGGAGGATGCCCGGCGCGCTACTCCACAGGATGATACCGACGCCGACAATCATCAGCAGCCCCGCCGCCACCGCCGCCACGGTCCAGCGCCGCGCCGGATTGCGCCGCGGGCGGGGCGGCACGCCAGCCGTGACCGGATCGTAGCGGCCCTCGTCGGCATACGGGAAAGGCTCAATCGCGGACGGGACGTCCGGCGCGGTCGCGACCGGATCGGGTTCGGTGATGACCGGCGGAGGCGCCGGCGCGCCGCCATCCTGGAACCAGCTGTGCCGGCAGCTCGCGCACCGCACCGTGCGTCCGCTCACGCCGATCGCGCGATCGGGAACGAGATAGCGGCTATGGCATTTGGGACATTCGAGGATCATGCGCGACGCTTCACTTGTCGCTGGCTCACGGGACTCGTGCAACCAGACTGTAACCACGAATCTAAACACGCGCGCCCCGGTGCTGGCAAGCGGGGAAGCGGGAAGGTGTTGAGCCGGGTCCGCCAAACCGTTGCGACGGGGCGATCAAACCCCACTGCTTGAGCGCGCCACCATCCCGTGCGATGGCGGAGGCGGCATGGCGAACATCGTGCAGTTCGAGAATGTGGGGCTGCGCTATGGGACGGGCGCCGAAACGCTGTCCGACGTCACCTTCACCCTCGCCAGCGGCGCCTTCTACTTCCTGACCGGGGCGAGCGGCGCGGGCAAGACCTCGTTGCTGAAGCTGCTCTATCTCGCGCAGCGGCCGAGCCGCGGCATCATCCGGCTGTTCGGCGAGGATGCGGTGATGCTGCCGCGCAAGCGCCTGCCCGGCTTCCGCCGCCGCATCGGCGTCGTCTTTCAGGATTTCCGGCTCGTCCCGCATCTGTCGATCGCGGACAATATCGCGCTGCCGATGCGTGTCGCCGGAATCCCCGAGCGCGACATCGCGGGTCCGGTGCGCGAGATGCTTGCCTGGGTCGGATTGGGTGATCGAGGCGAGGCGCGCCCGGCGACATTGTCGGGCGGCGAACAGCAGCGCGTCGCGATCGCGCGCGCTGTGATCGGGCGGCCGGAAATCCTCGTCGCCGACGAGCCGACCGGCAACGTCGATCCGGCTATGGCGGATCGGCTGCTGCTGCTGTTCGATTCGCTCAACCGGCTCGGCACGACGGTGGTCGTCGCGACGCACGATTTGCATCTGCTGAGCCAGGTTCCGGGGGCGCAGATGATGCGGCTCGACGGTGGGCGGCTGCTCGATCCGACCGGTGCCCTGCGCTTTCCGCCGGGACGCCAGACGTGAGCGCAAAGCGCGCGCGGGGTGTACTCGACGAAGCGCGCGGCGTCCGCGCGATGATCTGGGTCATCGCGATCATGCTGTTCCTGACGGTGCTGGCAGCGGCGCTCGGCATCGCGACGCGCAACGCGGCGATGGCGCTCGAACGTCAGCTTTCCGGGCGGCTGACGATCCAGATCGTGGGCGACGAAGCAGCGGCGGCGCGGGTGACGGCGGCGCTGCGCGCGCAACCCGAGGTGCGGCGCGTCGCGCCGGTCTCGCGCGCCGAACTCGCGAAGCTGCTGTCGCCTTGGCTCGGCGCGGACGGCGCCGATCCCGATCTGCCGATGCCCGCGCTGATCGATGTCGATCTGACCGGCCCCGACGCCTCGGTCGCGGCGCGAGTCGCGGCGGCGGTGCGCCGCGTCGCGCCGAACGCGCGGATCGACCGGCAGGCGGCGTGGATGTCGCCGGTCAGCGGCGTACTGCGCGCGATCACCTTGCTCGCGCTGACGCTCGTCGCGCTGATGGCGGGGGCGACCGCGGCGGTGGTGGTGCTAGCCGCGCGCGCGGGGCTCGACGCACACCGCCCGACGATCGAGGTGATGCACATGCTCGGCTCGACCGACGTGCAGGTCGCGCGGCTGTTCCAACGGCGGATCGCGCGCGACGCCGCGATCGGCGGGCTGATCGGCGGCGTCGCGGCGCTGGCGGTCGTCGCGTTTCTCGGCACGCGGATCGCGGCGCTCGGGTCCGATCTGCTCGGTGGCGTCACGTTCGGCGCGGGCGGCTGGATCGCGCTCGCCGCACTGCCGCTCGCTTTCATCGCGCTCGCCGCGCTCGCGGCGCGGATGGCGGTGACCGCGACGATGAGGCGGACGCTGTGATCCGCCGCATCGTCGCGGTCATCGCGCTGGCGTGGACGCTTGGCTTCGCGCTGTTCATGCTGTTGCTCGGCGAACCCGCGGGCAATATCCGGACCGACGCGATCGTCGTGCCGACCGGGGGCGCGGGGCGGATCGATCGCGGGCTGGCGCTGCTCCGGGCGCACGCGGCCAAACGGATGCTGGTGACGGGCGTCGGACCCGGCGTCCGTCCGGTCGATCTCGCCCGCGCGAACAGCGCTTCGCCCGCTATCTTCGCGTGCTGCGTCGATCTTGGAACCGACGCGGTCGATACGCGGTCGAACGCGGCGGAGACCGCGCGCTGGATGCACGATCGTGGCTATCGTTCGGTGCGGCTGGTGACCAGCGACTGGCACATGGCACGCGCGCGGATGGAGCTTGGCGCGGCGCTCGACGATAATGTCACCGTCATCGGCGACGGCGTGCCGACCGAGCCGCGGCTCGGGCTGCTCGTCAACGAATATAACAAGCTGCTGTTGCGCCGTGTCGCTTTGTGGCTCGGGATCGGCCGATGATGGGCAGCGCGAGCGACTGGCTGCGGACGATCCTGTTCCGGGCGGTGTTCTATACCGGATCGGTGCCGATCGTCGCGACGGTGCCGATCTCGGCGCTGTTCGGCCAGCGCGCGGTGATCGCGCATGCGGATACCTGGTCGCGGTTTCACGGCTGGGCGATGCGCCACATCCTCGGCATCACCTCGCGCGTCGAAGGCGAGATCCCCGAAGGCCAGTATTTCTTCGTCGCCAAGCATCAGGCGATGTACGAGACGCTCGAACTGCAACTGATCCTCGGCAGCCCCGCGATGGTGATCAAACGCGAGCTGATGCGCGTCCCGATCTGGGGCTGGGCGACGCAGAAATACGGCGGTTTGGTGGTCGATCGCGAGGCCTCGACCAAGGCGCTCAGGCGGCTGATGCGAGAAGGCGCGGCGGCGCGCGCGGCGGGGCGATCGGTGATCGTCTACGCCGAGGGTACGCGCGTCCCGCCGGGCGAACAGCCGCCGCTGCGATCGGGCTTCGCCGGGCTGTACAAGGCGATAGGCCTGCCGGTCGTCCCGATCGCGCTCGACAGCGGGCGGCTGTTGCCGAAGACCGGGGCCAAGCATCCGGGGGTGATCACGTTCCGGTTCGGCGGAGTGATTCCCGCGGGGTTGCCCCGCAAGGAGATCGAGGCGCGGGTTCATGCTGCGATCAATGTGCTGGAACGCGGCACAGCGGACGACCCGAAGCGTTAAAGGTCACACTAAGGTCAAACCAACGACAGTGAGAAAAGCCGCTCCAATATGCGAATGAGATTTCTCGCGCCGGACGGCGCGTGGGGCGAGGCAAATCAACGGTTGGAAAGAGCGATCATCGGAAATAGCACGAGTCGGCATTTGTAGGACAGAGGCGAATGGCCGTTTTGTCGCCCAATCTACGCCGTTTCAAGACGATTGATGCTGCCCTAAAACCGGTCATTCAAATGACCCGGATCGTCACGGTTTCGCTCTCATTTCAGACTTATAGTGAATCTTATTGCGTGAATTCCGGCTTTCGCTGGAATGACGCACCATAATGAGTCGACCTTAACGAGATTTGGTATTACCCGGGCCAACGAGCGAGAGTCCGATGTTGCCGTCCGTTCAGAGGTAGTCGCGGCGTCTCATCTTCAGTCTGCGCCGCCAGTAACGGAATGACAATTCCCGAGTTCTGGTCGCGCGATTCCCGGTTGGGAACGCGCTATACTGCGACCGGCAAAGGCTTGTCTGCTATCAGTTGCTCAAACACAGCGATCAAATCTGCTATTAAATAAGGTTTTTTGAGCACCGGCTGATCGTCAAGGTCGCTGCGATCGCCGTGGTCGCCATATCCGGTCGAGAACGCGAACGGAATGCCGCGTTCCGTCAATTTATCGGCAATCGGGTAGCTTTTGTTCCCACCCAGATTGACGTCGATCATCGCCGCATCGAAGTTCTGTTGCGCGAGCAGCGAGAGCGCTTCCGCGATGCTGCCAGCGGCAGAGACCGCGGTGCAACCGAGATCCTCAAGCGCCATCTCGATGTTCATCAGGACGAGCATCTCGTCCTCGACGACAAGAATCCGGCGGCCAGTGAGAAGCCCGGTCATTCGTCCAACTTCGCGGCGATGGGGATGTCGATCGTGCAGGCGACGCCTTCGGTCAAATACTCGAGCGTTACTTTGCCGCCAAGTTCGTGCGCTATTCCACGCTCAAGAACCCAGGATCCGAACCCTTTTCCTGTCGGCGGTGTCACCTTCGGTCCGTCGCGCTCCAGCCACCGAATAATGACTCGGTTTCCAGATTCTTCCGCGACCACCGTCCAGTCGATCCGAATTGTTCCCGCGTCGTTCGAAAAGGCGCCATATTTGACTGCGTTGGTGGCAAGCTCATGAAAGGCGATCGCCAGTGATAGCGTGGTCCTGGGTGGTAGGTGCACATTGTCGCCGACAATCGCGAAGCGCTCGTCGCGGCCCGCGACCACCTCGAACGGATGCAGGGCAGTGTCGACCAAGTCGCGCAGGCCCGCTCCCTCCCAATTGCCGCTGGTGAGCAGGTCGTGCGACCGCGATAGAGCCATAAGTCGCGACTCGATCGCCTCCCGGATCGCGGCCGGCTCGGCCGGACGGCGCAGGGCCTGGGTGATGATCGACTGGACCGTTGCCAGCGTATTTTTCACTCGGTGATTGAGCTCGTCGATCAGCATCTTGCACCGCGCGTTGTCTTGCCGATGCTTGGTTCGGTCGACAAACGAAGCGAATTGCTGGACGACCGTGCCGTCCTCTTCGCAAACCGGGCTGACGAACATCGACGCCCAGAATTCACTGCCATCCTTGCGTTTGTAATGAATCTCGGGATCGGTGTCGCACTCACCTCGGAACGCCGCTTCGACAATCGGCATGGTTTCCGCATCGACACCCGCGGCGAGCAACGACCGAAAGCTCTTGGCGAGCACCTCCTCGCGCGCGTAGCCCGTCAGCTCCAGAAAGGCGTCGTTTGCGAAAATAATGGGATGACCGGGTTCCTCGTCGGTGAACACCATCGGCATACGGGTCTTTTCGGCCGCCACGACGAAAGGGCCGAGATCCTGGCGGAACGCATCGACCCTTGCTTCGCCCTCTTTTTGAACGTCTGATTTTGCCGTTACATCCGCCATCTTCGTCCTAAATTGCGCGCAGCATATACCCTTTCCCACAATGCTCCAATGATTGGCTTGGTCCGCGAAAACCGAAGTCGCACCCCTCACCCATGCCGTCGCCCGAAATCGGCGGCCGCGTCGTCCTGGCCCTGTTCGACGATGCCGCGGCGGATCGCGCGGGTTTGGGTGAAGCGGTCGAACAAGGCGTCGCCGTCGCCCCAGCGGATCGCGCGCTGCAACTGGCTCAAATCCTCGCTGAAGCGCTGGAGCATTTCGAGCACCGCTTCCTTGTTGGTCAGGAAGACGTCGCGCCACATCGTCGGGTCGCTCGCGGCGATGCGGGTGAAGTCGCGGAAACCGCCCGCGGAGAATTTGATGACCTCGCTCTGCGTCACCTCGGCGAGGTCGTTGGCGGTGCCGACGATCGTATAGGCGATGAGGTGCGGCAGATGGCTCGTCACCGCGAGGACGCGGTCGTGGTGCTCGGGGGCCATCGTCTCGATCTGGCTGCCGAGGCGGCGCCAGAATTCGGTGACGCGCTCGACCGCGGCGGGGTCGGCGCCATCGGGGGGCGTGACGATGCACCAGCGGCCGTGGAACAGTGAGGCGAAGCCCGCCTCGGGGCCGCTCTGCTCGGTGCCCGCGACGGGGTGCGCGGGAATGATGATCGCGCCCGGCAGCGCCTCGGTCAGCGCCTTGGCGACTTCGGCCTTGCAGGAGCCGACATCGCTCACGATCGCGTCGGCGGGGAGGTCCGCCGCCATTTCGCGCGCGACCGCGCCCATCGCGCCTACGGGCACGCACAGGATGACGAGATCGGCGTCGGTGACGCTCGCGCCGATGGTGTCGGCCATGTCATCGACGATATCGAGGCGATCGACGGTGGCGCGCACCTCGGGGTCGGCATCGTGGCCGGTCTGTCGGACGGTCGGCATCGTCTCACGCACCGCGCGCGCGATCGACGAGCCGATCAGGCCGAGGCCGATGATGGTGACGCGGGAAAAGGGGAGCATCAGCCTTCGACCATCGCGCGCAATGCCGCGGCGACGCCGCGCGTCTCGTCTTCGGTGCCGATGGTGATGCGAAGGCCATGCGGCAGGCCCTGGCCGGGGAGCCAGCGGACGATATAGCCCGCGTCCATCAGGCCCTTGTACGCATGCTCCGCGGTCAGCGCGCCCCTTCGACTGCCTGCCTGCGGCAGTTGCTCAGGACAGGCCTCGAACAGCACCAGCACGAAATTCGTTTGGCTCGGCACCGCACGAAGGCCGGCGTTGCCGAGTTTCGCGATCTCGTCCGAGAACCACGCGCGCCACTGCGCATTGTGCGCGCGGGTGTGCGCGACGAAATCCTCGTCGCCGAGCGCGGCGATCGCGGCGGCGGTGCCCGCGATGGTGATCGAGAACGGCAGGCGGATGCGATGCATCGCGGCGACGATCTCGGCCGAGGCGTAGCCCCAGCCGATCCGCTCGGCGGCGAGGCCGTACATCTTCGAAAAGGTCCGCGTGACGAGTACGTTGGATGCATTGCGGGCGAGGTCCATCGCGCCGTCGTCCTGGTCGCCCTCGATATATTCGGCGTAGGCGTGGTCGATGACGAGCAGGATGTCGGCGCGCAACCCGGCGTGGAGGCGCGCGATCTCGTCCTTCGTCGCATAGGTGCCGGTCGGGTTGTTGGGGTTGGCGATATAGACGATGCGGGTGCGGTCGGTGACGCACGCAAGGATCGCATCGATGTCGGTCGCGTAATCCTTGTCGGGCGCGACCACCGGGACCGCGCCGACGCGCCGCGCCGCGATCTCGTACACCGCGAAGCCGTAATGGACGAAGATCACCTCGTCGCCCGCCCCCGCGAACGCGCCCGCGGCGAGGTGGAGGATCTCGTCCGAGCCGTTGCCGTAGATGATGCGGGCGGGATCGAGGCCGTGCCTCGCGGCGAGCGCCTCGCGCAAATCGGCGCCGCTCGCGTCGGGATAGCGTTCGAGGCGGCCGCTCGCGCTCTCGAACGCGGCGCGCGCCAGCGGCGAGGTGCCGAGCGGGTTCTCGTTCGACGACAGCTTGGCGACCAGGCGCCCGTCGTCGGTGGTCGAACGGCCCGGGACATAGGGCGCGATCGCCATGATGTACGGCTTGGGGACGGGAGCGGTCATGGCGGCGGCGTGTAGCGGGGGCGGTGGAGGGGGTCCAGCGATTGCCCGCCGGTAGGCCGTACTCCTGCGAAAGCAGGATCCTTGGGTCGCAGACGTTCCGCTCCTCATCCAGCGCTCCTGCCTGCGCAGGAGTACGGCAGTTCCCGGCAATGCGCGGGGTTGTGGTTTGAAGGACTTGGCGTATCGGCAACGCAATGTCCGACGACGCCCGTTTCGGCCTCGCGCGCCACGTCACGTTGCCCGGGCCGCTCAGGCTCGACGGCGGCGCAATTCTCGCGCCGGTCGAGATCGCGTACGAAACCTATGGCACGCTCGCCGAAGACCGCGGCAATGCGATCCTGATCTGCCACGCGCTGACGATGGACCAATATGTCGCAAGCGAGCATCCCCGCACCGGCAAGCCCGGCTGGTGGACGCAGATGGTCGGCCCCGGACGGCCGATCGACACCGATACCCATCTGGTGATCTGCGCCAACGTGCTCGGTTCCTGCATGGGCTCTTCGGGCCCCGCGACGATCGATCCCGCGACGGCGCGCGAATATGCGATGGCGTTCCCGGTCATCACGATCCGCGATATGGTGCGCGCGCAGGCGTTGCTGCTCGACCATCTCGGCGTCGCGCGGCTGAAGGCGGTGGTCGGCGGGTCGATGGGCGGGATGCAGGCGCTGAGCTGGCCCGCGACCTTCCCCGACCGCGTCGAGGCGGCGGTGGTGATCGCCGCGACCGCGCGCCATACCGCGCAGAACATCGCCTTCCACGAGGTCGGGCGGCAGGCGGTGATGGCCGATCCGAACTGGCGCGACGGCGCCTATTATGGCGGCGATGCGCCCGCCGCGGGGCTCGCGGTGGCGCGGATGGCGGCGCATATCACCTATCTGTCGGAGGCTGGGCTCACCGAGAAATTCGGCCGCAAGCTGCAGGCGAGGGACGCCAAGACTTTCGGGTTCGACGCCGACTTTCAGGTCGAAAGCTATCTGCGCCATCAGGGAATCGCGTTCGTCGATCGCTTCGATGCCAATTCCTACCTCTATATTACGCGAGCCATGGATTATTTCGATCTCGCCGAAGAACACGGCGGGCGGCTGGCCGACGCCTTCAAGGGCACGAAGGCGCGCTTCTGCCTCGTCAGTTTCGACACCGACTGGCTGTACCCGACGCCCGAATCGCGTGCGATCGTCCACGCGCTCAACGCGGCGGGAGCGGCGGTGAGTTTCATCGAACTGACCAGCCCGTACGGCCACGACGCGTTCCTGCTCGATTCGCCCGAATTGAACCGGGTCGTCGCAGGATTTCTGGGAGCGGAGCGATGATCGAGCTTTGCGACAACAAGGCGCGGCTTCAGGTCGATCGCGTCCACGCGTGGCTGGCGTCGAGCTACTGGTCGCCAGGCATCGCGCGCGAGACGATCGAGCGCGCGATCGCGGGATCGCATTGCCTCGGCGCATACGACGGCGACGGGCAGGTCGGCTTCTCGCGCGCGATCACCGATCATGCCACCTTCGCCTGGCTTGCCGACGTCTGGGTGGACGAGGCGCGGCGCGGCCAAGGCATCGGGCGGCAAATGGTCCGCTGGTTTCTCGATCATCCAGATTTCGCCGGCATCCGGCGGTTCAACCTCGTCACCGGCGACGCGCACGGCGTCTATGCCGCGCTGGGTTTTCATGCGCCGATCCGGCCAGAGCGCTACATGGAGCGGCTCCATCCCGACACCGCAGCGCGGCTCAGGGCGCTGCCGTGACGCTCCGCCCCGATCTCGCGATCATCGCCGATCGCGTTGCGCCCGGCAGCCGCATCCTCGATGTCGGCTGCGGCGATGGCGCGCTGATGGCGGCGCTCCGCGATGACAAGCGGGTCGATGCGCGCGGGCTGGAGATCGATGCCGCCAATGTCGCGGCGGCGGTCGCTCGCGGGCTTTCGGTGATCCAGGGCGATGCCGATGTCGATCTCGCCGATTATCCCGACGATAGTTTCGACTACGCGATCCTCAGCCAGACCTTGCAGACCGCGCGCGCGCCCGATGTCGTGCTTGATCACCTTCTGCGGATCGGCACCCGCGCCTTCGTCAGTTTCCCCAATTTCGCGCATTGGCGGGTGCGCGTGTCGCTGCTCTGGGGCGGGCGGATGCCCGTGACGAAGCTGCTCCCCGAAAGCTGGTACGACACGCCAAACATCCACCACGTCACGATCGACGATTTCCGCGCGCATCTGCGCGCACGCGGTGTGACGATAGAGGGTGCGTGGTTCCTCTCGCGCGGCGCCCCGACCAGCGCGGCGGCGGCGAATTTCCGCGCCGAGCATGCGGTGTTTCTGTTGCGCAGAGGACACAGCGCGCGGTTAACCGTTTAAATACCGGAACTTTGATGCACAGGCTCTGTTCGCTGTCTCACCTTGACAATTAATCCAGATCAATACGCAACCGTGATGAATACCGCCCTTATCGTCGAAGACGAGATTTTCGTTGCGCTCGACCTCGAACGCATCCTGCTTGACGCGGGTTATGATGTCGTGGCGATCGCCGCGGACAGCGCGAGCGCCATGGCAGCGGCGCCGGGTTGCGGCTTCGCCTTCGTCGATGTGAACCTTCGCGACGGCCCGACCGGCCCCGCGATCGCGATGCGGCTGGCGACCGAACACGGCGTGAAGGTCGTCTTCGTAACCGCCAATCCCGGGCAGATCGATCCGCCGTCGGGGGGCATGGGGTATATCCGCAAACCGTTCTGCGAGGCCGCGATTCTCGCGGCGGCGCGGTCGGTCTCGTGCGCTTGCGACGCCGCGAACCAGGATGTCGTCAGCTTCGCGCCTCGGGCACCGCTCGGCTGAACGCCGCGCGCGGGATTTCGATCGTCACAACCAGCCCGTCGCGCCGCCAGTCGCGTGTCACCGTCCCGCCGAGCTGACGCACTGCGCTCATTTCCATCAACTGGCTGCCAAAACCGCCCCCGGTCACCGGCGCTTCGACCGGCGGTCCGTTCTCCTCGCGCCAGCGAATCGTGATCGTCTCGGGGTCGGGAGACAGCTCGACCGCGACGCGCCCGTCATTAGCGGACAGTGCGCCATATTTCGTCGCGTTGGTGGCGAGTTCGTGGAACAGCAAGGCGAGCGGCGTCGCCGAGCGATCGTCGATCAAAATGTCCTCGCCGGTCACCGCAATCCGGTCGCCGGCCTTGGGCTGATACGGCGCGAACAGATCGTCGAGCAGGCCGTGCAGGCTGTCCTGCTGGTTCGACGGTCGCGAGTTCGGGCTGTGTGGCCGGACGAAATCGTGCGCGCGGCCGAGCGCGGTGATTCGGTCGCGCAAATCGGCCGCGATTCCCGAAAACTCGGGCCGCCCACGCGCGGAAAAGCCGACGAGCCCGGCGATCACCGCGAAGATATTCTTGATCCGGTGCGACAATTCCTGGCTGATCACCTCGCGCTCGACGGCGGCGAGTTTTTGTTCATGGACGTCGGTGCAGGTGCCGAACCAGCGCGTGATCTTGCCCTCGTCATCGCGGATCGGCAGCGCACGGCCGAGCACCCAGCGATAGGTGCCATCGTGGTGCCGCAGCCGGTACTCTATCTCGTAGGCGTCGCCGGTGGTCAGCGAGTGCCGCCATGTCGCCCGGGAGCGTTCCTGGTCGTCGGGGTGGAACATCCCGTTCCACGCCTCGCCGTCGGTCGAGCCTTTGGGCGTGCCGGTGAAATCGTACCAGCGCGCATTGTAATAATCGTGATAACCGTCGGGGAGTGTCGCCCAGACCATCTGCGGCATTGTGTCGGCAAGCGTGCGGAAGCGTGTTTCGCTGTCGAGCACCGCCCGGCGCGCCTCGTTCTCGGCGCCGCGCCACGCCGCGCCGTCGCGGCTATCACGGAACCGCGCCATCACGTTGGCGGCCAGCATCTCCAACCCCTGCCGTTGGAGCGGGGTCAGGCCGTCGCGGGGCTCGGTATCGATGACGCAGAGCGATCCCAGCGGCATCCCGTCATCGGTAACCAGCGGCGCGCCGGCGTAAAAGCGGATGTTCGGGTCGCCGGTGACGAGCGGATTGTTCGCGAAACGCGCGTCCATCTTCGCATCGGGAACGACCATGATGTCGTCCTTGAGCATCGCGTGCGCGCAGAACGAAACCTCGCGCGGCGTTTCGTCGATATCGACCCCGGTGCGCGAGACAAAGCTCTGCCGCGTTTCCTCGACCAGGCTTACGAGCGCAACCGGCGTTCCGCACAGCGCCGCCGCGAAATCGGTGATCTGCTTCAAATCCGCGGAATTGCGCAGCGTATCAAGATCGTACGCCGCGATCACAGCGGCGCGCGCGGTTTCGTCGATCTTCCAGCCGCGCGCCTTCGGCGGTAAGCGTTCAATCGTACTCATCGAGGCGGGATCGTCCGCCAACCCTAGAACGGCACGTCGTCGTCGAGATCGTCGGCGAAGCTGCCGCGCTGCTGTTTCGCGCCCGCGCCGCCGCCGCGCGCGCCGCCCGAGGACGGCCCGCCGAAATCGTCGCCCCCACCGAAATCGTCACGGACACCGCCGCCGCTGCTACCGCTACCGCCGCCGGGTGCGCCATCGAGCATCGTTAGGACGCTGTTGAAGCCCTGCAGCACGATCTCCGTCGAATATTTGTCGTTGCCCGACTGGTCCTGCCACTTCCGCGTCTGGAGCGCGCCTTCGATATAGACCTTCGAACCTTTACGCAGATATTTCTCGGCGACGTTGGCGAGGCCTTCGTTGAAGATCGCGACCGAATGCCATTCGGTCTTCTCCTTGCGCTCGCCGGACATCTTGTCCTTCCACGATTCGCTCGTCGCGATCCGCAGATTCACCACCTTGCCGCCGTTCTGGAACGAGCGGCTTTCCGGATCGCGCCCGAGATTGCCGATGAGAATGACCTTGTTGACGCTGCCTGCCATTGCCTACCCTTTGTTATCTGCCCGGCTCACGCCGGGAGGCGGCACCAGCCCGCTCCTCCACCCGGCTTCCCAGACAGTCTACCCTATGGGAGGCCGGGTGGGGGAGCGGGCTGGTGCCGCGAAAACCTACAAGCCGGCGAGGACCGCCAGCCAGTATGTGATTCCGGCCATTATGTAGGCGGCGGCGAACAAATAGCCAACCATGAACGCGGGCCATTTCCAGCCGTTGGTCTCCCGCCGCGTCACCGCGATCGTCGAGATGCATTGCGGCGCGAACACGAACCACATCAGGAACGCGAGCGCGGTCGGCAGCGTCCAGCGCGCGCGCAGCTTTTCGACCATCGACTGCTTGCCCGACGCGCCTTCGGTGTCGTCGATCGCATAAACCGTGCCGATCGCCGCGACCGCGACCTCGCGCGCCGCCATCGCCGGAATCAGCGCCAGCGCTATATCGCGGTTGAAGCCGATCGGTTTGACGAGAACCTCGAGCCCGCTCGCGATCCGCCCCGCGATCGAATAATCGACCTGGCTGACCGGGCCGCCGACGGGTGCCTTGGGAAAGCTCAGCAGCGCCCAGAGGATCACCGTCGTCAGCGCGATGATCGTGCCCGCGCGCTTCAAAAAGATCATCGTCCGTTGCCACAGCCCGAGGATAACGTCTCGGACCTGCGGCCATTGATATTTCGGCATCTCCATCATGAAGCCCGAGGAACTGCCCTTGGTCACCGTTCGCCTGAGAACCAGCGCCGCGACGAACGCGCCCGCGATCCCCATCAGATACAGCCCGAGCAGTACCAGTCCTTGCAACCCGACACCGGGCAGCACCTGCCGCGCCGGAATGAACGCGCCGATGATGATCGTATAGACAGGCAGCCGCGCCGAGCAGGTCATCAGCGGCGCGATCAGGATCGTCGTGAGGCGGTCCTTTTCGTCGTCGATCGTCCGCGTCGCCATGATCCCCGGCACCGCGCAGGCGAAGCTCGAGAGCAAAGGGATGAACGCGCGCCCCGACAGCCCGACGCTCGCCATCAGCCGGTCCATCAGGAACGCGGCGCGGACCATATAGCCGGTCGCTTCGAGGACGAGGATGAACAGGAACAGGATCACGATCTGCGGCAGGAAGACGATGACCGCGCCGACCCCGGCGATGACGCCGTCGGTGATCAGCGATCGGAACACGCCGTCGGGCATCGTCGCCTTTACCGCGTCGTCCAATGCCGCGAACGCACCCTCGATCCAGCCGATCGGCGCTTCGGACCAGTTGAACACCGCCTGGAACATGATGAAGAGCAACGCGACGAGCAGGACCGGCCCCGCCACCGGATGGAGCGCGACCGCGTCGAGCGCGTTCGTCCATCGCCTGACCGGCGTCTCGCGCACCGTCGCGGCGGCGGAAAGCGCACGTGCGCGGCGCTGGAGCGTCGCGATATCGGCCTGGACGCTGCCGTCCGACGCGCGCAGCTTCGGCGCGCCGCGGCCGATCGCCAGCGTCAGCCGGTCGCGCAGATCGTCGAGCCCGCGCTTGCGGACCGCAACGGTCGGCACCACCGGCACCCCGAGTTCGCGTTCGAGCACCGAAGCATCGAGCGTCAGCCCGTCGCGCTCGGCGAGATCGACCATGTTGAGCGCGACGACCACCGGCAGGCCGAGCGCGATCAACTGGAGCGTGAAACGCAGGTGATTGTCGAGATTGGCGGCATCGACGACGACGATCAGCGCATCGGGCAGCCGCTCGCCCGCTTGCGCGCCGGTGACGACGTCGCGCGTGACGCGCTCGTCGGGCGAGGACGGTTCGAGGCTGTACGCGCCGGGCAGATCGACCAGTTCGACCGGACGCCCGTCGTCGAGCGTGAGGCGCCCCGAATGCCGCTCGACCGTGACGCCCGGATAATTGGCGACCTTCTGCCGCGCGCCGGTCAGCGCGTTGAACAGCGCCGATTTGCCGGCGTTGGGATTGCCGACCAGCGCGACCAGCGGGGCGGGATTCATGTTATTCGGCGGGCGCTATTCGGCCGGAAGGGCTTCGACCGAGACGTGCACCGCGGCGGCGACCGCGCGCCTGAGCGCCACCGTCATCCGCCCGATCCGGCACGCGATCGGCCCGCGCCCGAGCAACGCACGGTGGAGCACCTCGACCGAGACCCCCTCGTCGAAACCGAGCTCACGCAACCGCCGCGCCTCGGGTTCGGCAAGCCGCGCCCAGTCGATCGTCGCGACCGTCGCGGCCTGGCGGCGGGGGAGCGATTCGAGGCTTGAGGGCGCGATCATCGCAACCGCCATATCCGTGCTGCGATTGATTATCAATTACTGTTGTTGCGGTCAGTGGGTTCACCCACTCCGTCATCCCGGACTTGATCCGGGATCCAGAATCAAAAGCGCCACGTCCTGCGACTCTGGATCCCGGGTCCAGCCCGGGATAACGCTGGGTTTCGCGCTAAACCACCGGATAGCGCAACCGACTGACGAAGCGCGTGAGACTCGGGCGGCGGGCGGCGCGGCGGAGGACGCCGGCCTTGGCCTTTTCGAAGCGCATGATCCCCTCGATCCGGCGCGCGAGAAACGCGCGGGTGTCCCCGAGCCCTTCGCTCTCGTCGTCGAGGAAGACGGTGATCGTGGCGGCGTAGACGCCGAGCAGGATCGCGCGCTTGGTGTAGTGATTGTAGTCGGTCGCGGTGTCGCCCGCGGCGCGCCACATCAGATCGACGCTGCGCCAGCCGAGTCGCGCGGCGCGCAGCGCGTTCTGCGGCATCGCCAGGATCGCAAGCGCGCGGCGGAGCGATTCGCGGTTTGCCGCGACCGCCTCCAGCCGCGCCTCGACGAGCGCGGCGATCTTCTCGCGAATCTTCGTCGTGGCGAGGCGTTCTGGCGGCAGCGCGGCAAGCATCGCCGCATCGACATGCGCGAACCACGCGTCGATCATCGCGATCGCGCCGCCGTCATACGCCAGCGCCGCGACATCGCGATCGACGCCCGCCGCATCCGCCGCCATGTCGCGCGCGGCGTCGCCCCAGCCGTCGAACGCGGCATTGGCGGCGATCTCGGACGCGATCTTCTCGCGGATTTCTGCGAGCGTCAGGTCTTCGGTCATCGCACCTCCTCGGGCGCAAGATTGGCTGCCGGCACGGATTTGTCCACCTGTCCCTTGCGGACGAGGACCAACGCGACCGCGACCATCGCCGCGCCGAGAAAATCGGGCGCGCCCAGCGTCTCGCCATAGACGATCCAGCCGATTGCGCCCGCCACCACCGGCTGCGTCAGCAACGCGAGGCCGACGACGAGCGGCGAGAGCTTGCCGAGTGCGTAGATCATCAGCCCCTGGCCGATCACCTGGCTGACCAGCGCGAGCAGGATCAGCGGGGTCCAGTCGCGCGGCCAGATCGTCTCGCCGAGCGCCAGCGCGAACACCAGCAGCGGCAGCACCCCGGCGATCGTCGAGAGCACCAGCGCGGAGAGCGGCGCCATCGTTTCGCGCACCCGCGCCATGAAGATGAAGTACGCCGTGTAGAGCACGCCTGCGAGCAGGCAGAGCAGATCGCCGAGGACATGGTCCGCGCTGATCTGCATCGACCGCCCCATCAACAGCGCCGCACCCGCGGCGGCAAGCGCCAGCGCGAACCCCTGCGTCCGCGTCGGCCACAGCCGCGCGATCACGAAGCCGTAGACGGGGTAGATCAGGGTCGCGGAATTGCCGAACAGGGTCGCGTTGGCGAGGCTGGTGTGGAGGATGCCGACGTGCCAACTGCCGAGATCAGCGGCGAACGAAACCCCCGCGACCCCGATCATCGCCCAGAGCACGCCGCTCAGCCGCACCGGCCGCGCCCCACCCGCCCAGGCCATCGCGGCGAGCAACGGCACCGCCAGCGCGACGCGCCAGAATCCCGCAGCGACCGGACCGACGTCGGCCATCCTGACGAACCACGGCCCAAAGGCGAGCGCGACATTCGCGACGATCAGCGCGGCGAACGCGGCCGGGCTTGAGGCGGGCGTAGCTTTTCTTGTGTCGGCGGACCCGTGCATGCCGCCCCCTAACGCTCTATCTCCGCGAAGTCAGGTCTTCATACGAAACCGAAAGCGAGCCTATGCCCAGCCTCTTCGATCCGATCACGCTCGGCGCGATCCACGCGCCCAACCGCATCCTCATGGCGCCGCTCACGCGCCAGCGCGCGACCGAGGATCACGTCCCGACCGACCTGATGATCGAATATTACCGCCAGCGCGCGGGCGCGGGGCTGATCATCAGCGAAGCGACCGGGATCAGCCGCCAGGGTCTCGGCTGGCCGAGCGCGCCGGGCTTGTGGACCGATGCGCAGGTCGAGGCGTGGAAACCAGTGACCGCCGCGGTGCACGAAGCGGGCGGGCGGATCATCGCGCAACTCTGGCACATGGGTCGCCTCGCGCGTCCCGACACGACCGGGCTGGAGTCGATCTCGTCGTCGCCGACACGCGCGCCGTATCACAACCCCGAGAAGAACCCTTACGGCACGCCGCGTGCCGCGACGCTCGACGACATCAAGCAGACGCTCGACGATTATGCCTCGGCGACGCGCAACGCGCTGTCCGCCGGGTTCGACGGCGTTCAGGTCCACGGCGCCAACGGCTATCTGATCGACCAGTTCACGCGGAACGGCGTCAACCACCGCGACGACGAGTACGGCGGCTCCCCAGAAAACCGCATCCGCCTGATGCGCGAGGTGATGGAGCGGGTGATCGCCGAGGTCGGCGCCGACCGCGCCTCGATCCGCCTGTCGCCCAACGGCGAATCGCAGGGCGCCGACGACAGCGATCCGGAGAGCGTGTTCGTGCCCGCAGCGAAGATGCTGGGCGACATGGGGATCGCGTTCCTCGAGCTGCGCGAAATTTCGCAGAACGGGACGTTCGGGTCGACCGACGTGCCGAAACTCAGCCCGGCGATCCGCAAGGCTTTCACCGGACCGCTGGTGCTCAATCAGGATTATTCGCAGGACGCGGGGCAGGCGGATCTCGATTCAGGCGTCGCCGATGCGATCGCCTGGGGCCGGCTGTTCATCGCCAACCCCGATCTGGTCGAGCGCTTCCGGCTGGGGGCGGAGTTGAACGTGCCCAACCCGAAGACCTTCTACGTGCCGGGGCCGGAAGGGTACGTCGATTATCCGGCGTTGGAGACCGCGGCGGCTTAGCCATAACCGTCATCCCCGTGAAAGCGGGGATCCACCTTCCGCGGCCTGCCAAGTTTCGATCGCAGGAGATGGGTTCCCGCTTTCGCGGGAATGACGGTTCAGGAAATCGGTACGAACTTCAACGGCAAGCCGTCCTTCGGCTTCGGAATCGGGAAGATATTCCACTCCTCCCCCGCACCGTCGTCGAGCTCGATCCGGTAGCGGCTCAGCAGATGTGCCATCAGGATGCGGATCTGCATCGTCGCGAAGTGCAGCCCGATGCACATATGCGCGCCGCCGCCGAACGGCACCCAAGCGAAACGGTGGCGGCCCTTCGACACCTCGGGCGAGAAGCGCATCGGATCGAACGTCTCGGCATCCGGCCAATGCTCGGCCATCTTGTGGGTGTAAGCGGTGTTGACCCCGATGAAGCTGCCCGCGGGTATATGATACCCGCCGAAATCGAAATCGCGCAGCGCCCGGCGCGGGATCGACGGGACCGGCGGCATCATCCGCAGCGCCTCCTTGAAGGCGTATTCGGTCAGAACCAGCCGATCGAGCTGGCCGTGCGGCACGCTGCCGTCGTTGCTGCCGAGCGAGAGCACTTCCTCGCGCAGCCTATCCTGCCATTCGACGTTGCGACCGAGCAACATGACCATGCTCGTCGCCGACGAGGTGATCGTGTCGTGCGCCGCCATCATCAGGAAGTTCATGTGATCGACGATCGCGTCTGCCGCGAGCGGTTCGCCGTCCTCGTCGGTCGCGCGGCAGAATTGCGAGAAGAAATCCTGGCCGTCTCCGGTGCGCCGGGCCGGCACTTCGCGAGTGAAGAAATCGACGAGATATTCGCGCGCCTTGACCCCGCGGCGCATCGACGTGCCGGGTAGCGGCGTGCGGATCGGCGAGATCGACGCCGCGACCTCATCGACGAAGGCACGGTTGATCGTCGCGGCTTCGGGCCCGAGCGGCACCCCGAGGAAGCTCGTCGCGGCGAGATCGAGGCTCAGCGCTTTGACGCGGTCGTAGAAGCGCATCGGCGTATTCGCCCATGCACCGACCTGCGCGGCGATACCCGCGTCGAGCTGCTCGGCATAATGTTTCATCGGCTCGGGCTTGAACGCGACCGACAGCGCCTTGCGGTCGGCGCGGTGCTTCTCGAAATCCATCAGCATCAGCCCGCGCGGGAAGACGAGGTTGAGCACCGGTCCCCAGCCCTGTTCGGACGAGAAATTCTTGTCCTTGTCGAACAGCACGAGTTCGTTGGCGTCTGGGCCGAGCAGCACCACCGAATGCCCGCCGAACGAATTGTTGCGATAGACCCGGCCATATTTCGCCGACATCCGCCGGGTGAAGGCGAGCGGATCGCGCAGCACCTCGAAGGTGTTGCCGACGACCGGCCAGCCGCTTTCGCCGGGAATTTTTCCGATCGCGCGACGCGGATTGAGCGGCAGCCAGTGCGGATTGCCTTCGATCGTATGGGCGTAGGGCATGGGCGAGCTCCGGGCGTTACTTACATCAGTATAAGTAAGCCGCGGGTCGCGCGCTAGAGGCTATCGGCATGGTCCAGCTCGCATCGGATCAGGCGATAGCCGAGATCGAGCGATCCGCGGTCGAGAAGCGCGGCATTGCGGGCCGACCACCGTCCGCTTGTCAAATCGCGCGCCAGTTTCGCTACACCCTCTGCCGGATCGAAATACGAGAAGCTCGAAATCGCGGCGCGCGCATCCGGATCGAGATAGACGCTCGGGCGCCGCCAATAGGCCGCGAGAAAGCCGTCCACGCAGTCGGCGGGGATCGGGATTGCCTCGATCGACGCCGGTCCGATCGTTTCTTCGACCAACGCGTGCAGGCGTTCGGTTGGCGGAAACAAGTCGCGGTCATGCTCCGCGATCTCGGGGAAGTAATCGCGCGTGAGCCAAAACTCCTCGAAATCGGGAACCCAGGTCAGAATCACGACGCGATGCCGGGCGACGCGTCGCAGTTCGCGAAGCCCGGCGGCCTGGTCCGTCCAGTGATGGATCGTCAGCACCGCCGTCGCCGCGTCCTGCGACGCATCGGCGAGCGGCAGTGCTTCCGCCACACCTTCGATGCACGGCGCGGCATCGGCGGGGCGTTGCGCGCGCATCACCGCCGAAGGCTCGATCGCGAGCACGTTGCGACCCACGGGTTCGTATGAGCCAGTGCCCGCGCCGACATTGACCACGCTCACCGCATCCCCGAGCGCGCGGTCGATCGTCGCCGCGATGCGTGGGTCGGCGCGACGGTGCGCGGCATAGCCGCGCCCGATCGTGTCATAGGCCGCGGTCAGCCGAACCGCTCTTTCAGCGCCAGCATCGCGAGCCCCGCCTTCGCCGCGCCGCCCCCCTTGTCGAGCTGGGCGGGATCGGCGCGCGCGATCGCCTGCGCCTCGTTTTCGGTGGTGAGGATGCCGTTGCCGATCGCGAGGCCGTCCATCGTCAGCGCCATGATTCCGCGCGCGCTTTCGCCCGCGACGATCTCGAAATGATACGTCTCGCCACGGATCACGACGCCGAGCGCGACGAACGCGTCGTAACGGCCGCTCTCGGCGGCCATCGCGATCGCGGCGGGGACTTCGAGCGCGCCGGGGACGGTGACGACCTCGGCGATATGGCCCGCCGCCTCGATCGCGGCGCGCGCACCCGCGATCAGCATGTCGTTGAGATGGTCGTAGAAGCGGGCTTCGACGATCAGGATGTTGGGCATGGTGTCTCTCGCCTTCTTCTTAGCCCTCTCCCGCTTGCGGGAGAGGGTCGGGTGAGGGTCTTCTTCTTTTCCGCGCTCGTAAAAGGAAGAAGACCCTCACCGCTGCGATTAGGCCCGCATGAAGTATGCGGACCAAGTCTCGCTCCTCTCCCGCAAGCGGGAGAGGAATAAGGGAATTACTCCCCGCCCGTCCCGGGAATCTTGCGTTCGTCGACGATCGACAGGCCGTAGCCTTCCAGCCCGACAAGCGCATGATGCGTGTTGGTCAGCAGCACCATTTCCTCGACCCCCA